>ACOK01000071.1 GCA_000174895.1 Ruminococcus flavefaciens FD-1 | reverse complement strand
CAGTTGCTCAGAAGCTTCAGAAGCTTCATGACGGTATGTACACCAAGGCACTGAAAAACCGCAGAAACAGAGCGTATGCTTGCACAACTATCGATGAGATCAACAAGGCTCTCGAAGAAAAGGGCGACGGCTTTATAAAGGCAATGTGGTGCGGCGATGAAGCCTGCGAGGACGAGGTAAAGGAGAAGACAGGAGTCGGCTCAAGATGTATCCCGTTTGAACAGGAGCACCTCAGCGACGTTTGCGTGTGCTGCGGCAAGCCTGCAAAGCATATGGTATACTGGGGCAAGGCTTATTGATTCGGTTATTATAAAAACAGTGGGGCGTACAATATGTACGCCCCGGTTTGTCAATAAAGTCAGATTTTATACGGCATTATCGGGCGGACGAGGGCGTCCGCCCCTACAAAATGGCTATTCTTCGTAAATGATTTTGTAGGGGACGCCGCACTTGACACGTGCCCAGCCCCTTTGTCACTGCGTGACATTTCCCCACACTGTGGGGAATCACCCGGCGTCCCAAAACAGGTTTTTTGACAAGCTGAGGGCGTACAATATGTGCGCCCTTTTGTTATATCCGTAATTATTGTATGGGGCGGCATTGTATGAATATACACAAAACGCCGTGGTATTGCCCTTTCGGAAATACCACGGCGGAAATATCATTGCTGATATGTATATTACTTTCTCTCCTTGAGAAGGTCTCTGATCTCTGTAAGAAGAACTTCTTCCTTCGGAGGCTCAGCAGGCTTCTCTTCTTCCTTCTTCTTGCCTACTGCCATAGCCTTGTTTACAGCCTTGATGAGGCAGAAGAGGATGAGTGCGATGATAAGGAAGTTAAGGACTGCGGAAAGGAATGCGCCGTAATTGAAATCAACGCCGTTTACTGTGAACTTACCGCCTACGAGCTGCATAACGCCGTTTTCGTCCTTCTCAGCGCCGCCTGTGATAAGAGCGATAAGTGGGTTGATAAAGTTATCTGTAAGTGCGCTTACGATGCTGCCGAATGCTGCACCGATGATAACACCGATAGCCATATCCATTACGTTGCCCTTGAGTGCAAATTCCTTGAATTCCTGTAAAAACTTCTTCATTTCGATCTTCTCCTTAATTGATAGATTTCGGGTCACAGAGCAGGATATAACTGTTATCCTTCATATGACTCACCCTTGTGAAAACAGATCCTGTAATTCGGGCAGACTGGGTATCTCCACAGCCTCGGTCCTTGCTGTCTTTTTAGCCTTCATATGCTCGGGTAGCTCGATCTCGTCTATCACGTCATTGTAGGTCTTCTTCTTTGAAGGAAGAGCTTCGACAGCATGATCTGCGTGTGCCATAATAGCCTGCTTGTGCTCGGGAACGTAGGTCTGGAGTTTTCCGGCATCTGCTTCGGCTGTTTTACCCATAACATCCCATCTCATAGCTTCGTTGTTTTTTGCAAGAGAATCGGCACTTACTTCTCTTGTAACTCTCATTCTGTCCTGTGTTTTCTTTTCCTCGTTGTATTCAAGTTGATCAGCGTTAACGATATCCGTCTGACGCATATAGAGTCTGTTGAACTTGTGGTCATCATTCTTGACAAGAGCTGAAGCATCGGCGATAGGTGTATCTCCCATATAGTCGTTGCGCTTATGCTCGAACCTTTTAAGGCGGCTGAGGTCTGCGCCTGCGGTGGAGAGATCATCCATTTCTCCGCTGTGCTTGCCGAAGAAATCATCATTGGAAGTATCCTTGTGTTTTGTAGCCTTGCCTCCGTCAAAGAATTCCCAGAAATCGTCGGGAACATCGACTCTCTTAGCCTCCTGCGGCTGTGCTGCTGCGGGNGGCAGGGGGAGCCGGCTGCTGCATCTGCGGCTGTGGGACGCTCTGCATAGCAGGCATACCGCCCATTACAGGCGCATTCTGATATGGTACAGGCTGGCCGTATACAGGCATACCATTCTGGTCGTAACCCATGAACTGCGGCTGCTGATACATAACAGGCTGGCCGTACACGGGCATACCGTTCTGGTCGTAACCCATAAACTGCGGCTGCTGATACATAACGGGCTGTCCGTAGAGGGGCATACCATTCTGGTCGTAACCGATGATCTGAGGCTGTTGATACATTACAGGCTGACTGTAAACGGGCATACCGTTCTGGTCGTAGCCTATTATCTGAGGCTGTTGGTACATTTGCTGAGGAATTCCTCCTATTTGCTGCGTATTCTGTGGTGGTATCCCTGCCATCTGATAAGGATTATTATTAGGCTGAGGCGGTGCAGCAGGGGTGCTGTACTGATTGGCCTGATAATTATTTGCCTGCATCTGCGGCTGGGGGTGTGGGTGTGATATCTGTTCCGGTAATGAGACTCTGTCAGCATCTAACTTAGGGATAAACGGCTCATCGAAGCCTGAGAAATCAAATTCTTCATCGGTGTCATTGAGCTCATCGGCTGTATAAAGTGCAGATGAAGCTGTCGTTGAAGGGCGGTCGCTGATGGTGAAGGTACCGCTTCCGATGGTATAGACGCTGCTGCTTGAAGCATCGTCCTCGGAATGATAGCCGCCCATATCGACCTGTTCGATATTGACTTCATTAGGGTTTTCGAGGTTGAGACCGCATTTTACGCAAAACTTGAATCCAGACTGATTTTCGGTTCCGCACTGTGGACATTTCATAGAAAATCACTCCTTCGTTCAGGGCGTAAGGGACGCTATTGTGAAAATACAGGCCGCTATACGAGCTTTATCTCATCAAGCAAAAACGGGGCACATTTTCCATGTGCCGGCTGATAGGGCAGGCGGTGACGGAACTTGTGCCATCCGGAAGCGGAAAGGCCGCAGTACATAGTGAGGCTTAGCAAAGAAAGCCACGGTACAGGGCGGTGTTCCCTGATGAAAGACTCTGTATAAACCGCATTTTCATGAGAGAAAAAATACGGACAGGAAGCCGTAAGGCCGCTATTTTTTCACTTATCTTATTATATCATTAAAAATTGAACTTTTCAATAGCTTTAAAAAAAATTGTGCAATACGGTACTTTTTGTCTGATGCGATTTGTTGATATTTAACGTGGGTTACAATATGCATATCATATATATGTATATATTCACAAGTAACGGCGGTCGTCTATCAGTGGCGGATTTCAGATATATCAATGAAAAACACACAAATATTTGCGGCAAACCACACTTTTTTTACTGCACACATACAAAGATGTGTGGAAACTACTGTATTTTTACGAAGTAATGTGGTATAATAGATTTATTAATATTATGTCGCTGTTTGCGGCAGATCGGAGTGTTAATATGGCTAAGGATGTCAGCAAAGCTAAAAGCTACAGAAAAAATAAAATATTGATAGAGCTTGTACTCAGTATCGCTCTCGTTGGCGCCTGCGGATATATCGTAAAGGGCTCCATCGACCGCTCAAAGATCGTTGAACCTTCTACCTTTGTGGATAATACAGAGCTTGAAGAAGCAAAGCTGGAGGCTGATAAGGCAGACCCTACAAAGACTGTTTTTGAGGATGTTCCCGTAAGCAATCAGGAAGTGTTCAAGGGCGACCTTATCCTCGTCAACAATGACCATCAGTATTACAGCGGCGGCGAAGACCTTGTAGGTATCACAGAGATGAATGAACGTGCCGAAAGAGTAAGCTTCACAGCGTTCAGCTACGATTTCACCATTCTCCGCAAAGTGTACGAGCCTATGGCACAGATGCTGGATGATTTCTATAAAAAATACGATAACGACACAGTTCAGATCTACGGTTCATACAGGACCACAGATTTCCAGCAGGAGCTCTACGATCAGGATCTTGCCATGACCGGTGAAGAAGGATCAACAAGAGTTGCGAAGCCGGGCTTCAGTGAGCATGAGTCAGGCTACGCTTTTGACCTTACAGAGACTGCTACAGGCGATTATCAGGGCACAGGCGATTACGCATGGATCAACGAGAACTGCTATAAATACGGCTTTATTGAGCGCTACAAGGAAGAGAAGACTGAGCTCACTCAGATACAGCCTGAGCCGTGGCATTTCCGCTATGTGGGAATCCCTCACGCTTACTATATTACCAAGAATAACCTCTGTTTGGAGGAATACATCAGTATGCTCAGCCAGTACATCTACGGCGAGCATCATCTCGAATTCTCGGATGAGAACGGCAACGACTACGAGGTATATTACGTTCCTGCTGACATGGGCGCAGATAATACAAATATCCCTGTTCCCGCAGGCAAGAAGTACGATATCTCCGGCAATAACATCGACGGATTCATCGTTACACTCTACAAGAAGGGCGAGGAGTACGTCCGTGAAGGCGAAGAGCCTGAAACTCCCACCGCTTCCGTAGGCTACGCTACAGGCGCAGACACTGAGGCAGAAACAGAAGAAGCATCGGATACAGAAGAAACCACAGAGGAAACTTCCGAAGAAACTGCTGAATAACAGAATATCAATGCGAAAGGGTACAGTTAACTGTGCCCTTTTTCTTTTTTGGCTGCGGACTTAACTGCATATAACATGGACGGTGACTATTGCAATAATGCTGGTTTTTCTCCGATCATGAGCGTCAGATTTATGTAAAAGGGACAAAAATACATAAACCCCTTGACAAAAGGCAATAATAGTGATAAATTATAGTTAGCACTCAGAGAGTGAGAGTGCTAAACCAACAAAGGAGTGAGTGATCGTGGACGAAAGAAAGCTGAAAATTCTCGCCGCTGTAGTTGACGAATACGTCCGGACAGGCGAACCTGTCGGCTCGAAAGCGATCTCGAAGCTGGATGATATAAATGTTTCAGCCGCTACTATCAGAAATGATATGGCCGCTCTGGAACAGCTCGGCTATCTCGAACAGCCTCATACCTCAGCAGGCAGAGTTCCTACGTTCAAGGGCTACAGGCTGTATATCGATGAGCTGATGACGGCCCCGACTCTTTCGGATGAGGAAAAGTCAAGGCTCGACAGTATGCTGGGCGATAAGGATACGCCTGAAGAGCTCCTCGTTCAGAATGCCGCCGCCGCTCTTACTGAGCTTACTCAGTGCGCTGCTGTGGTTACAAATTCTGTTCCACGCTTCTCGGTGATATCCAAAGTTGAAGTGATACCTACAGGAAAGCGGCTTTACGTCATTCTCCTCATTACCTCAAACGGCAGCATCAAGAATAAGGCCTGCCGCCTTGAATTTGACCTGAATCACGAACAGCTGGATTTCTTTACACATTATATAGAGGAAAACCTCAACGGTGTATCCGTTGATGAACTTTCCGAGGAAATGTTCGATAAAATGGTGGCCGCAGTCAGCGCCTATATGGTTTCTCTTTCACCGCTGGTAAAGGGACTGTGCGAACTCTCAGAAGACCTCAGACAGCAGGAACTTACAGTAAGCGGAAGCGAAAAGCTCCTCTCCTGTGACGAGCTTGACAAGATGGAGGTCGTGAGATTCATCGAACACAAAAACGAACTTGCCGAATTCCTTGAAGATACTTTCAGCGGCATTCAGGTAAAGTTCGGTTCTGAAAATGATACTTTCGCTATAGGCAACTCAAGCCTGATAGTTTCAAAGTACCGCAAGGGCGGCAAGGAAGCCGGCTCTCTCGGTGTTATCGGCCCTATGAGAGTCGATTATAAAAAGATAATACCTTACGTCGAATACCTGACACAGAAGATATCCTCTCTCATGTCAGACGACGAAGAAGATACTATTACAGATACACCTCCGAATGACGGAATGTAGCTGACGAAAGGAGTAGGAACGGTGGAAGAAAACAAGAATATACCCGAAGAGCTCGAAGAAGCTGAAGAAGCTGAAGAAACCGAAGCTGCCTCTGAAGCGGCTGAGGATACAGCTCCCGAGACCGAAAATGACGACGAGGACGACGCTGCAAGCGAATACAACGATACAGCTGCCCAGTACGCCGACATTGAGGAAAAGCTCGCAGAGGCAAATGATAAATATGTAAGGCTCTTTGCTGAGTATGATAACTACAGAAAGAGAACTGCAAAGGAAAAGACAGAAACATATCAGAATGCTTCCGTACAGTGCATCGAAAAGCTGCTTACAGTTATCGACAGCTTTGAACGTTCACTGGAAGCTGAGTGTTCCGATGAGAACTACAAGAACGGTATGCAGCTGATATGGGGTCAGCTCCAGAACTTCATGACTCAGATGAATGTAACTGAGATAGAAGCCCTCGGCGCTGAATTTGATCCTAATGTACACAACGCCATCCAGCAGCAGGACGGTACTGATTACGCAAGCAATCATGTGTGTGCCGTTTTCCAGAAGGGCTATATGCTTGGCGATAAGCTTATCAGACCCGCTATGGTGGCAGTTGCGGTATAATGCGTAATGCATAATTCGTAATGCGTAATTAAAATGGCATTGCGGATTTCTTCAAAAATATGAAACTTATATCTTTAATTCAATGATGCGTATTTCAATAATTACGAATTACGCATTACGAATTACGAATTAAAATTGGGAGGAATAAATTATGAGCAAAATTATTGGTATCGACCTTGGTACAACTAACTCTTGTGTAGCAGTTATGGAAGGCGGCAACGCTGTCGTTATCCCTAACAGCGAGGGCGCAAGAACAACTCCTTCAGTAGTCGCTTTCACTAACAACGGTGAGCGTCTTGTAGGTCAGGTTGCTAAGAGACAGGCTATCACAAACCATGACAGAACAGTTTCTTCTATCAAGAGACACATGGGCTCAGATTATAAAGTTGCTATTGACGGCAAGAACTACACTCCTCAGGAGATCTCAGCTATGATCCTTCAGAAGCTGAAGGCTGACGCAGAGGCTTACCTCGGTGAGACAGTTACAGAGGCTGTTATCACAGTTCCTGCTTACTTCACAGACTCACAGAGACAGGCTACAAAGGACGCAGGTCAGATCGCAGGTCTTACTGTTAAGCGTATCATCAACGAGCCTACAGCTGCTGCACTTTCCTACGGTATCGACAAGGAAGAAGAGCAGACAGTTATGGTATACGACCTCGGCGGCGGTACATTCGATGTTTCCATCATTGAGATGGGCGAGGATGTTCAGCAGGTTCTTGCTACAGCAGGTAACAACCGTCTCGGCGGTGATGACTTCGACCAGCGTATCATCGACTGGATCGTTGATGAGTTCAAGAAGTCTGAGGGCATCGACCTTTCACAGGATAAGATGGCTGCTCAGAGACTCAAGGACGCTGCTGAAAAGTCAAAGATCGAGCTTTCATCAACAACTACTTCAAATATAAACATCCCATTCATCACTGTTGACGCTACAGGTACTCCTAAGCACCTTGACCTTACTCTTACACAGGCTAAGTTCAATGAGCTTACAGCAGACCTCGTTGAAGCTACAATGGGACCTGTAAGACAGGCTCTCAGCGACAGCGGACTCCAGATCTCAGAGATCAACAAGGTCCTCATGGTCGGCGGTTCTTCAAGAATCCCTGCTGTTCAGGAAGCTGTTAAGAAGCTCATCGGCAAGGATCCATTCAAGGGCATCAACCCTGATGAGTGCGTAGCTCTCGGTGCTGCATACCAGGGCGGTGTTCTCGGCGGCGACGTTAAGAACGGTCTCCTCCTCCTCGATGTAACTCCTCTTTCACTTGGTATCGAGACAGCAGGCGGCGTTTGCACACGTATGATCGAGAGAAACACAACCATCCCTACAAAGAAGTCACAGGTATTCTCAACTTACGCTGACAACCAGCCAGCCGTTGATATCAACGTTCTCCAGGGTGAGCGTGAGTTCGCAAGAGACAACAAGCAGCTCGGTACTTTCCGTCTCGACGGTATCGCTCCTGCACCAAGAGGAATCCCTCAGATCGAAGTTACTTTCGATATCGACCAGAACGGTATCGTTCACGTTTCCGCTAAGGACCTCGGCACAGGCAAGGAGCAGAACATCACTATCACTTCTTCTACAAATATGTCCAAGGAGGACATCGACAAGGCTGTAAAGGAAGCTGAGCAGTACGCTGCTGAGGATAAGAAGCGCCGTGAGGAAGTTGATAACAAGAACGAAGCTGAGAACCTCGTATTCCAGTGCGAGAAGGCTCTTGCTGATTTCGGCGATAAGGTATCAGCTGACGAAAAGGCTAACATCGAAAGCAAGTGTGCTTCACTCAAGTCAGCTATCGAAGCTAACAACGCTGACGAGATCAAGAAGCTGAAGGAAGACCTCCAGAAGGCATTCTACGATCTCTCTGCTAAGGTTTACCAGCAGGCTAATCCAAACGGCGGCGCTGAGGGTATCGATCCTTCACAGTTCGCTAACATGGGCGGCGCAGGCGCAGCAGACACAGGTTCATCTTCTTCAAACGATGACGGTGTTGTTGACGCTGACTTCACAGAAGTTTGATAAGAACCACCTTAATATAACACTGAAAGGGCGAAATCCGTTTCGCCCTATAGGTGTATTATAATGCGTAATGCTTAATTCGTAATTCGTAATTGAGGTGTTGCTTGCGTGACGGAACACATTCATTACGCATTACGCATTACGAATTACGAATTAACATGAACGGAGAATAGAATATGGCAGAAAAAAGAGATTACTATGAGATCCTCGGTATCCAGAAAGGCGCTACTGAGGATGAGATAAAAAAAGCTTTCCGTAAGAAGGCAAGAGAAAACCATCCTGACCTCCACCCTGATGATCCTTCCTACGTTGAGAAGTTCCAGGAGATAAACGAGGCTAATGAGGTGCTCTCAGACCCCGAAAAGCGTGCAAGATACGATCAGTTCGGCCATGCAGGCGTTGATCCTAACAGCGGTATGGGCGGTATGGACGGCTTCGGCGGTATGGGCGGCTTTGCTGATATGGACGATATCCTCGGAAGCATTTTCGGAGGCTTCGGCTTCGGCGGCGGCTCAAAGCGTGCAAACGTCAACGCTCCAAGACGCGGAAGCGATATCCAGGCAGATGTTACTCTCACATTCATGGAGGCCTGCCGTGGTAAGAAGAACTTTGAGATAAAAGTGAACCGTATGTCTACCTGTGATGCTTGTAACGGCACAGGCGCTGAAAAGGGTTCATCCACCGAGATATGCCCCGACTGTCAGGGAAGAGGTACTGTAAAGACTACCCAGAGAACTCCTTTCGGCGCTATATCTTCATCCAAGACCTGTCCCCACTGTAACGGCAAGGGCAAGATAATTACCAACCCATGTTCAAAATGTCACGGCGCAGGCAGAACAAGAGTGCAGAAGACTGTTTCTGTTGATATCCCGGCAGGTATCGACGACAGACAGACTATCCGTCTCAGCGGTCAGGGCGACAGCGGTGTAAACGGCGGACCAAGCGGTGATCTTCTCCTCGGCGTACACGTAAAGTCTCACCCTATCTTCAGACGTGAAGGCTACGATATCTACTGCGATATCCCTGTTACTTATATGGACGCTGTTCTCGGCGCTGAGATCACAGTTCCTACTATCGACGGCGAGGTCAAGTACAACATAAGCGAAGGCACTGAAACAGGTACTGTATTCCGTCTCAAGGGCAAGGGCGTTCAGCGTCTCCACAGGACCGAGAGAGGCAACCAGTACGTTAAGATATACATCGAAGTTCCGAAGAATCTTACAAAGAAGCAGAAGGATCTGCTGAAGGAGTTCGAGGATTCACTTACCGATAAGAACTACGCAAAGAGACAGAGCTTCTTTGAGAAACTCAAGGCTAAGCTGGATCTTTGATAATAATACTGGTCAGGGCATTCCGCTCTGATCAGTATTTTGTTAATTCATTAAAGGAGGCAGACGATCATTATGTTTGAACAGGATTATATTATGAGGCAGATCAAGGAGATCACCGCTGTTATGGCTAAGGTGCTGTTTAATGCGAAAGTGGAAGATTCCTTTGTTATGCTTCAGGAAGCCGAAAAGCAGCAGGTATTCACCCTTGTGCAAATGACAAAGAACGGTAAACTGAAAGACGCTGTTGAAGAAGTAGACCGGCTTACCGATAACAACACTAAAGAAAACCTGATGATCGGTCTGTCATTCTATAGCTGTCTCAACGACATTCCCGAATATATTTTCACCGAAAACGAATACAACTCCGCAAGACTGAGGAAAGACTTCCGTAAATTCGTCAATAAATTCGGCCTTTCGCAAATGACCGATCTCTATTTCGGCGAAGAAGAATGATATGAAATAAATAAAGCCCCCTGATGTAACCTCGGTACTTATAAAGAAGTTTTGTATGTATTATTGAGGTAGACATTTTGAAGAAGGATTTTCTCAAATCTGTTTCCCAAGACTATTAATTTTGCCCCATAGAGGGCGCTCCCAGTGAAACTACTGGTTTTCACATCTTACGTGGAGTGCCCTCTATGGGGCAAAATTCTATTAAAAGTCTTTGGAAAGGGGTTCGGGGATGACTCCCCGTGGGACGGGGAGATGTCCGAAGGACAGAGGGGACAGGTCCCAGTTAGGGAAACCTTTCCTCAGAAAGGTTTTCCCCGATAAATGCGTATAAATCTTCTATATGAGTACAACGGTTATAGAACCGCCTTTTTATTACTCAAACAGGTCGTTCCATGTGATATCGCTGCCTGCGGATTGTTTTGCATAGAAAGTGAGGATAGCCGTAGCGTCCTTGGCTGATATGCCGCCGCTGTCGTCCTGACCGCAGTTTCCGGATTCCGTATCAATATCGGCTGCGAGGAAAGCCATACGCTCTTTCAGCTCCGATTCAAGCGGCTCTTCCCTTGTGGTGAAGTAGTACTCCTGTTCAGTGGAATGCTTGGCGTAATAGGTCAGTGCAGCAGAAGCGTCAACGGCGTTGATGATGCCGTCCAGATTAACGTCGCCTTTCAGCACTCTCGTCACCTCAGGCGAGCCCACAAGAATATCTCCGAAATATATGTCAACGAGGCACTTGAAAACATTCCCGTCCCTTACGAAATGCACTTCGGGAGTTTCCCTGTCTCTGCCGAATGACAGCTCCTCGGGCTTGAATTCCGAAACAAAGCCGTTGTCATCGACTATTTTTGCGGATTCCGCAATATCTTCCGCTTTCACTCCGCTGCTGAATATCTTCTCACCTGCATCGCTTCTCAGCACCACATTCGGGTCAGTCTGTACAGGCACTTCCGTTGTAGTTTCCACAGGCTGCGTAGTTTCAGTCTCGGTAACTGTAGTATTGCTTGTGACAGTCTCGGAAACAGTTGTCGTCTCCGAAGCTGCTGTGGATGTCGTTGTTGCGGCAGTTGTGGTTGTCGTTGAAGTAGTAGTAGTTGTTGTTGTTGTGGACGTTGTCGTTGACGTTGTTGTCGTTACCACAGGTTCTGCTTTCTTTGCCCATGGCAGGACTACATATGTATTCTTTGCCGCAGCACCGTAGATCGGGCACACATCCGTTCCCACATTCACAAGGTCGCCGTCAGCTTTAACAGGTCCCGACTGCCACCAGCTGTCACTTGTGCCGTTACCAGTATAAATGCCGATATGATGGTTGTCAGCGATCGTTCTGAGTCCGGCCATGCCAAGACCTACACTTCCGTCAACACACCATATGATATCGCCTTTCTGAAGAACTCCGCTGCTGAGCATTTCCTCTTTAGTCGGGAATTCGTAGTAGTGGAGATTATAGTAGTCAACGAACACAGTCCAGCCTCCGCTGCCGCCGGGAGTTGCCCAGCATTTACGTGAAAGTCCCAGTCCGTTGAAGTAGCTGCTGAAAGGTACGTACTGTCCGGTCTGCGAGATATCAAGGCCGCTTTCCACAGAAAGTCCCTTTGCAATGGCGTGCCATACGAATCCCATGCAGTTGAGGCCGCCTTCTTCGTAAGTGCCGCCAACTTTCAGCATTTCGCTTACCGACCATTCATTCATCTGCCACCGGTCTCCCTTAGGAGAAGAAGCGAACACCCAGTCGATGTAAGGAGTTCCCTTGTAGTAGTCGTTGGAAGTGTAATCATCAATGAAATTCTGCCACTTGCCCAAATCCGCAGCGCAGGTGTTAAGGCTCGCCATGTTTATAGCCTCGCCCATGTACCAGCCGTCGGAATTGTACATATACGGCTCATGAGGCGGCTTTGCAGGAGTTGATGCGCCGTCGCTTCCCGACCACGGAAGGACTATGTATGTATTGCTGACAGAACAGCCGTAGATCGGATTTATACTGTTCTGCTGATCTCTCTTGTCGCCGTTTCCGTAGATCGGTCCCGACTGCCACCAGAGGTCATCGCCTCCGTCGCCCATGTAGATACCTACATGATGGTCGTCGCTGGGAGTTTTCAGGCCTTTCATAAGTGTGCCGCAGTTACTGTCAACGCACCAGATAATATCGCCTTTCTGAAGAACTCCGCTGCTCAGCATTTCCGCTTTCGTATTGAATTCGTAGTAATGCACATTGTTTTCTGATATGAAGTCATACCATCTGTTTCCGCCGCCATTCCATGAACTGCACGAAAATCCCTGTTCATTGAAGTGGTTGAGTATGGGGACAGCTTCCGATGCCACTGACATTGAAACTCCCGTATAGTCGGAAATACTCTTTGACAGTATGTGCCAGAGGAAGCCTGTGCAGTTCATCGAACCGTTTACTTCGTCTCCGCCGTACTTATCCATGATCCAGCCGTATCCCTCATTGAACTGCCATTTATCGCCGTAGGGCGAAGCGGCATAAGCCCAGTCAGAGAAAGGCGTTCCGATATAGAAATCTGTCACGGAATACTTGTCAAGGGTCATGAGCCACTGATCACGGCTTTCGGTGAAGCTTCCGTCCCCTGCACTGCTAAGTGCTTCATTCAGGTATACCCCATCCTGATTTTTCATGACTGCTGCTTCCGCTTCAAGCGAGGGCACAGCAAAAGCCCCGGATCCCGTAATGATCACCGCCGACATGAACAATGCGGCAGTACGAAGGAATCCGTTCTTCCTATCCATCATATTACCATCTCCCAATCGGCTGTCAGACAGCGGTACTCTCCGTGAAAAAGGTTCGGGGATGTCACCTTGTCAGAAAGGTTTGTCCCCGAAGATCCACATATAGAGCCGTCTCTGACAGCGATCATTCAAATTCGTATTCTCCGTCGTAGTTTTCCTTGAATACTTCAAATACCTTCTCGATGAGTTCGTCATCGTCAACCGAAACGAATTCGTCATAGTCAGGTCCTTCACCCGGAAGGATCTCAAGAATAACTACCTCGCCGTCCTCATCATCGAAAGGAAGAAGGACTGCAAAAGTTCTCTCCTCATATTCAATAGTGTCGATGATCTCGAAGGATACGTCCTCGCCGTTATCGTCGGTAAGGGTGATATAATTCTCCATATTATCAGCTTCCTCAAGCTCATCCAGCTCTTCATTTTCAAAATCTGTCATAGTAAATGCCTCCTTTGAGCGATTTGCGTACACAGCCGACGCCGTGCCGCAGTATTATTGTAACATAAAACCGCATCCATTGCAATAGTGTGGAACAAATAAAATATATCTGTCAACATAAAAAAGTTGCAGAAACTGCATTTTTGTGATATACTTATTATAAATCTTATAAATCAACGGAGGAGGACGACATGAAAGTTACAAGGATCACTACAAATAATCAGAGGGATACAGCTGTTACTGATGATATAAGCCTTGATCATCAGCTTCTTTTCTTCCGCACACCTGCCATATTCACTGTCAAGGGCAAAGAAACAACGCTGAACGGTCACTCCGTCATGCTGTGCAGCAGCGGCAGCCTCCGTTCATTCCGGCCTGCTTCATCAAAGGGCATCCGGTACGATATGGTCGTACTGAATATGAACTCCTCAGACAAGCAGTATGTGGAATCAATGAGCATCCCCTTCGATACCCCCATAGAGCTTTCGGATGACTATGTCATATCAGCAATGCTGAGGGCGATGAGCTCCCACATCATGCATAAAAGCCTGTATCAGAGCGAATTCATGGAGCTCTCCATGCGTCTCATCCTTATAGCGATCAGCGAGAACTGCCATAAGCTTCCACCGGGCAAGGTGGAGACCATCCCACGCTACAATGAGCTGAAAGCCATACGAGATGCCATTTACGACGAGCCCATGACTCACTGGTCGGCAGAGGAAATAAGCGAGGATATGGGCATAAGCCGTCCCTATTTTCACAGGCTCTACCTCTCCGCATTCGGTGTGACCTGCCGTCAGGATATTATCGAAAGCCGCCTGATATACGCCTCGGAACTGCTCAGGACCACGGATATGTCCATAAGCGCCGTTGCCGAGACCTGCGGATATGACAGCGATGCCTACTTCATGAGGCAGTTCAAACAGCACAAGGGATGCACTCCATCGGAATACCGAAGACGTGCCGTATCAAACGGCGACCTTGCCGCTGAATGATGTCCGTTTGTGATAATGATGTGTAAAAAGCAAAAAAAACTTTACAATCAGGAAAATCTGTGATATAATGGGAATAATGGTTTTCTGAACTAAATATATAAGGAGATAATTCTAAGCCATGAGCGATGGAAATACAAGAAGAAACCGCAAAAGAACAAAGACTTCAAAGAGATATAAAGTAAGATACGACCGTATCCTCGGAGCTGTACTGCTTCTGGCTGCTGTTGCTATGGTCATTTCATCCTGCGTCAACAGCTGTTCATCAAACCCTGCTGACGATAATGCCGTAAGCACCGAAGCTGCTACCACCACAACCGCTCCGCAGTCTACAATAGTGGACAACCTGAAGCCTACTGACGGCTCAACTCCCGGTATCATCCAGACCAAGCCCACAATGGAAGAAGAGGACGTTACAAAGTACACAAGCGAAGTTCACCCCTTTGAGGATACCTACAAGGGCGACCTCGTACTCATAAACTCAGACCATATGTATCAGTTCCCCGAAGGTGATACTGATATCGTTACTTTCTTCGATCATATGGATAAGTCATGCTACAGCGTCTGCGATCTGGTAACAAAGCTGGATTCTACCGCACTCTCACACCTTGACGCTCTCATGCAGGGCTTCATCGCCGAGGGCAACGAGAACGACATCACAGTTATCGGCGGATACCGTACACTTGAAGAGCAGAACGATAAGTACAACAGCGGACTTTCAGGCTTCTCCGGCGGCTACACCGATTACCACTCTGCTCGTACATTCGATCTTGGAATCTTCCCCAAGGACGGTTCAAGCTCGGGATACTACTCATCCTTCGGCAACTATTCATGGATCGACGAACACGCTTCCGATTTCGGCTTCATCGTAAGATATCCGGAGGGTAAGGAATCCTACACAGGCGAACGTGCAAGGACATACACCTACAGATACGTAGGACTTCCGCACGCCGTTTATATCAAGCAGAACGGTCTCTGCCTCGAGGAATATCTGGAAGAACTGAAGGATCACAGAAGCAGCAATCCCCTTGAGATCACTGCCGGCAACGACTTATATAATGTATACTATGTTCCTGCTGAAAAGAACGGAAATACCGAAGTTCCCGTTCCAAAGGACCAGACCTACACAGTTTCGGGCGATAACTCGGGCGGATTCATCGTATCGGCACTTATGAACTGAATCAACTGAGAACTTGTCTTCATCCTGTGAAAACAAGTTCTGAAATGTTCCCCTGTCTCAGAACCGTAATACAGCGGTATATGTATCAGGGGGACAATTTTCATGAAAGGAGACATATGATAAAAAGAATAACTGCTTCGATCCTGTGCACAGCAATGTGTGCCGTCTCATTTGCCTCCTGCGGAAATACCGACAGAGGCGACGGTTCGGGATATATGTACAATCTCACTCTCCTCGGGAACCCTGAGACCCTCGATCCTCAGTACGCCAATGATCCGTCAGCCAATACCGTTATAAAGAATATGTTCAGCGGTCTGCTTTCCACCGACAGCAGCGGCAATATCAACTGTTGCAACGCCGAAAGCTATGAAGTCTCAGCAAACGGACTTGAATACACTTTCAGGCTCCGCAAGGACAATTACTGGTTCTATGACAAAAACAAGGACGATATCATCGAGCCCGAGGAATACTTCCCCGTGACCGCAAAGGACTATGTTTTTGCTCTGAAACGCATACTCGATCCTGCCATGAAATCGCCGTTTGCCGACAAATTCAGCTGCATCAAGCACGGCGGCTCCATCTTGCAGAGCGAACTTGCTCCCGAAATGGCAGGCATCTCCGCCCCCGACGACTACACCCTGAAGATCAGTCTCGACTATCCCTGTGCGGAGTTTCCTGAGCTTCTCGCTTCTCCTGCGGCATACCCCTGCAATGAGGAATTCTTCTACTCCACAAAGGGGCGCTACGGCCTTGACGACGAATCCATAATGTCCAACGGCGCATTTTTCGTCCGCCAGTGGTTTTACGACCCTTACGGACATAATAATATTCTATATATGAAGGCAAACAGCGCCAACGAGAACGATCATTACGAAATATCGCCTTCTTTCCTCAGCTTCGACATCAAGGACAGCGAAGCGGAGATAAGACAGGCTTTCAAGGAGGAAGGCACCGCCTGCTTCACCACCATGAACCCGTCAGGCTACAATCCCGAAAAGTACGTCATATCCTCGGGAAACGCCGTAACTCTGGGGCTTATCTTCAATCCCGACGATGCGGTCTACTCTGACCTGAATCTGCGAAAGGCACTCTCCCTTTCCATCGACAGAGAAGCTCTCGCCTCTCAGCTCAGCTCTGATCTCCAGGCAGCTTACGGCATAATCCCACCCGCAGTTGATCTGCTGGGAAGAAGCTATCGTGAGCTTTCATCGGAGAAGCTGTTCGATGTTTACAACGTCAAGGAGGCCAAAGGCTACCTTGAAAAGGCAAAGCTCGAACTGGGCACACGCTCACTGGAAAGCGTCAAGATAATGGTAAATTCGGCTGTAGTCAATTCTGCTCCCCTTCATCTTATTTCTCAGGGCTGGCAGGATAAACTGGGCATCTATATCGGCATCGAGGACGTGACCGACGAGGAATTCAATGAGCGGATCGCAAACGGCGACTACAGCATCGCCCTCTATCCCGTAAAGGGAAACTCCTGCACGGGACTTTCCGTTATCAGTCAGTTTGAAGATACGCCGTGCCTTAACTTCTCGCTGGGCGGCTACCGCTATTCAACGGATATCCTCCGCTGTCCCACACCTGCTGAGCTTGTGGAAGCTTACTCCTCAGCCGAGCGTGGAATACTGGGACAATTCGGATTCATACCAATAGCTTACAAGAAATCCTATCTGATAGTTGCCCCCGACAACGAGGAGATAAGCTTCGACCCGTTCTCAGGTGCGGTGGACTACAGGCTGGCTAAGAACTATCATTAAATTAAAATAAAAAAATAATGTGAAAGTGTCCTGAAATGACAGCTTTCACCGAATGTATATTATAGATGTACATACTATAGAAAAACAAAAGAGAGACGGCAAAATATCAGATGCTTCAGTACTTCCACACTCCTTGTGCCGAAGTGTCTGTAAGGAGTGATAATATGACAGATCCCGAATGGGCAGAACTTCTGGAAAAAGATCCCGAGGCCGCCTATCGTCAGCTTATCGACAGCTACGGCAACTATGTCTATGCCATCGCTATCAGCAAGCTTGGGAAATGCGGCACACGTGAAGACGTCGAAGACTGCGTCAGCGACGTTTTCGTTGATATATATAAGAACAAAGAAAAATATTCTGCTGAGGGCGGAAGCCTCAAAAGCTTCATAGGCACCATCGCCAAACGACGAGCTATAGATATGTTCAGACAGCTCACCGCCCGAAGAGAAGGGCCTTCTATCGATGACGATACTACTGTCTTACCTCCTTCAGATATAAATATTGAGGACGAGACTGACAAACGCCTTTATCGGAGCAAACTCTGGAACACCGTAAGGTCTCTGGGTGAACCCGACAGTTCCATTATAATTTACCAGTATTACTACGACTGCTCTGTAAGAGAAATAGCAGAGCGGCTGTCAATGACCGCAGACGCAGTTCAGAAAAGAAGTCTGAGAGCAAGAAAAAAGATCGGTCAGATGCTGGGGAAAGGGTGAAAAGAGAATATGATAGAACATGAAAAAAATAGTCTCTCTGATCTTAAAGATATAGACGACGATTCAGTCGAGAAGCTTTCCCATGATTATCCTATGCTCGGAAGAAGCGCAAAGAAAAGAATACTTGAGAAATGCCTTGAAAAAACAGAAGAAGCAGGCTTCGAGACCAACGGCGTGAACGTTTCAGGCACCGAAGTGTATCACCGCCCGATATGGCGCAGGATCGCAGGTACCGCCGCAGCTGCCGCAGCCGCTGTTGCAGTTATCGTCGGTTCGGTCTACATCAAAAGATCCATCGATCCGCCTGTTAAAAATCCGCTTTCAAGCATGAATTCTACCGAAGCAGAAGAATATACAGAAGAAAATACAGACGACATTTACGAGGAAGAATATACCGAATCTGTGACCACAGAAGCTGTTTCCGAGGTCACCGAAGCCGTAACCACCAATTCAGTGAACTTCAGCGTTGTTACAGCTACATCTATGATGCCGCTCACCACATCAGAAACAGAAACCACCGAAGAAACCACGACCACTGAGGAAACTACCACCGACGACGAGAACTCCACCGAAGCCACGACCGAAACAGAAGCTGAACTTTCCACGGACTATCTTGCAGGAAAATGGTCAGCATCAGGCTACACCGAGGACAGAGTTTTCGAGTTCTATAAGGAGATCGCAGGCGGAAAGTATAATAACGTTTCCGACGGCACCGGCCTCCCGTTCAGCTATGAGATCAACGGTGATACCCTCACTTTCAGATTCGGAGGCATCGATACCGATCCCGATAACGTCATTGTTGACCGCATCGACTACGACCACATGACATTCCATTGGGAAAACGGCCATTCCGAAAATCTCATCAGATCCGATGAATAAAAATACCACCGCTTAGCTGTGGTACTCGTATAGCAACTTTATATGTATTTATCGGGGAAAACCTTTCTGAGGAAAGGTTCTCCCCCGTACCTGAAGCATATTCTTAGGGAAGTATATTATTCGTTTTGTCTCCGAGGGAGTGATCCCTCGGAGATTTGCTTTATACGGCTATATCTTAAATGTCTCGATCATAATACCGTCAAGCTTGATTTCCTTGTCAGCCAAGAATGAGAAGTGTACCGTTATATCATTTGGGCAGTTCCTCGAACGCTTTTCCGCCTTTTCGTGGACTTCAATACGTTTTATGAAAGCTCGAAGAAGCTGTGGAGTAACTTCCGTCACATCAACGTATTTCTTAGCGTTGTTGATGAACTCCCTGACACATTTCTCTTCCCGAAAACGAAGCGGAAACAGCTTACGATAAGCTGAAACACCTGATAAACGGCGAAAAAGTAAGTTGAAAAAAGTTCTGGACTTTCGAGCCGGATAGGAGTATACTGTTGGTAGCTCCTATTCGGTTTGATTCCAGAAGTATAGCTTCGGAACAGGAGGATAAAAATGAAAGAATCAAACGCAAATCAGATAACAGCGCTCTATTGCCGCCTAAGTCAGGAGGACTTGCGCGCAGGAGAGTCGCTGTCGATAGAGAACCAAAGGCTCTTGCTGAAAGAATACGCAGATAAAAACGGTTTCAAGAACTGCCAGTATTACATTGACGACGGTTACAGCGGAGTCAATAAGAACAGACCAGCTTATGTGAAAATGCTATCTGATATTGAAAATGGTCTTATTAGCACAGTAATCGTCAAAGACCAGAGCCGTCTCGGCAGAGACCACCTTGAAACAGGCAGATTAATGGAGATACTGTTTCCGTCGTATGACGTTAGGTTCATAGCTATCTCCGACGGTGTTGACAGCATAAACGGGATGAACGATATGTCGGGCATCAAGAACTATTTCAATGACTTCTTTGCACAGGATACGAGTCGAAAGATCAGAACGATACAGAAAGCAAAGGGAGAACGTGGAGAGCGCGTAGGAGCTTCATTGCCCTACGGATATATGAAAGACCCAAGCGACTCCAAGCGGATAATCCCCGATCCAGAGACAGCTCCTGTTGTAAAACATATCTTTGAGATGTACGCCAATGGCGTCGGAATGAAGAAGATATGCAATACTCTTGAGGAGGAAGAAGTGCTGTCGCCGAGCGTGTACGCCTTCAACAAGACGGGCAGCCGTTCGGGTAATCCAAAGCTGGACAAGCCTTACGCTTGGTCTATCGCAACCGTCCGCAGTATGCTCCTGAATCAAATCTACTGCGGAGATACGGTGAATTTCAAGACGTATACAAAGTCCAACAAGCTGAAAAAGCGTATCAAGAATGAGCCTGATAAGGTGCTGATATTTGAGAATACGCACGAAGCTATTGTGGACAGAGGGCTGTTTGACCTCGTTCAAAAGCACTTTGTGGGCAGAAAGCGAGCCAACGGTAACGGCGAAATGGACAAGTATGCAGGATACTTATATTGTGCGGAATGTGGTTCAAGGCTCTATCTTCACCGCAACCAAAAGACTTACAACAACTTTATGTGCGGACGGTATGAAAAGCGTAAGAGCAACTGCACCGCCCATTATATCAGAGAAGAAGTGGTAGATGCGGTTGTGCTGGAGGCGATACAGCGAGTCACAAAATACGCAAGGGAGCGTTCAGATGAGTTCTATGAGATAGCTATGAGCAACGGTGAGAACGAAGCCGTGTCCCGAACTAAAAACAGCGAAGCCCTGCGTAACGAGTACGAAACTAAGATCAATCAGCTTGAAAGTGCTATCAGTATGTTGTACATGGACAGAGTTACAGGCAGAGTGACTCCCGAGCGGTACGACAGCCTTGCAGCTGGATATGAGAAAGAGCAGTCTGAACTGAAGACAAAGCTTCAGGAGCTTGATTCGCATACAAGCTATCTGGCGATAAAAGAGAAATGTGTCAGGGAGTTCATCAACAACGCTAAGAAATACGTTGATGTGACGGAAGTTACTCCACAGCTTCTTCGAGCTTTCATAAAACGTATTGAAGTCCACGAAAAGGCGGAAAAGCGTTCGAGGAACTGCCCAAATGATATAACGGTACACTTCTCATTCTTGGCTGACAAGGAAATCAAGCTTGACGGTATTATGATCGAGACATTTAAGATATAGCCGTATAAAGCAAATCTCCGAGGGATCACTCCCTCGGAGACAAAACGAATAATATACTTCCCTAAGAATATGCTTCAGGTTCGGGGAAGAACCTTTCCTCAGAAAGGTTTTCCCCGATAAATACGTATAAAGCTGCTATATGAGTATAACGGTTAAGTGCATCCTTCAGCCAAAACAGTTTTGAATTCAGACTGCTTTACAGCCTATTTTTTCTCCGTACTTCACGACGGTCTCATCGCCGTTTGCGGAATTGCGGAGGATATCCCTGTCAACGGCAATGCTGTCCTTTTCAAAAAGCATGACAATAGTCGAACCGCCGAACTCGAACATTCCCTTTTCTGCGCCTCGTCTTATTTTGCATTCGCCGTCATGATTGACGATTCGTCCCACCATCATAGCGCCTACCTCCACCTGTACGACGTCGCCGAAGTTGTCGGTGTGCAGAACAGTGTACTCACGGCTGTTGCGCTTGTAGATATTATATCTTCCCAGCGCTATGGGATTAACGGTGTGAAGCTCGCCGTTTATGTGGATATTGCGTGATTTCGTGCCGTTGTCTATGTAGCAGTAGCGGTGATAGTCGTCCACTTCGAGGCGGAAGATAAGGCAGTAGCCGCCGCTGTACTTTTCGGCGAGTGCGCTGTCTTTCACAAGGTCTGATACTCTGTAGCGTGAACCCTTGATGCGGAAAATGCTGTTTTTCCCTATCTTATGCACTGTCAGCTTTGAGTCGCAGGGACTTATGAGATGTTCGGGGGAAAGGTCTACGGGACGCA
This sequence comes from Ruminococcus flavefaciens FD-1, assembly GCA_000174895.1. Taxonomy (GTDB): domain Bacteria; phylum Bacillota; class Clostridia; order Oscillospirales; family Ruminococcaceae; genus Ruminococcus; species Ruminococcus flavefaciens_A. The sequence goes on along the minus strand of ACOK01000071.1, from coordinate 13,914 downwards.
TCTCAGGCTTGACTATACGTGTGAAAAAGTCGTTATATGAGCGGAAATCGTACATTATGTACTGTGAAGTGTCTATGCCGCTTGATGCGATGAACTTCTTTATCAGCGGCTTTGACAGCGGTGAATCCATGAATTTTCCTGCCGCACGGGACAGCGGAGGTGCGGTAAGTCCCTTGAGGAGTACTCTTCCGCCTGCCGAACCGTACAGGATTTTCAGCAGTTTGTTCTGTGTCTGATTTGTTACTATGGTTTTGCCGTTTCTGGTTTTTATCATGTTTGACCTCCAAAAGACAGTACAGACCGCCATTGCGGCGGCTGTGCCGTTATTCCTGCATATTCCCGAGAACTGTGATGATATCACACACCGGGGCTTTTCCTTGTCTGACCGCTTCCTTCAGCCTGCCTTCAAGCAGCGAAGGATCGGTATTATTTATGACAGATACGGGATCGCCGCTGTACATCACCATGCATGAGGGCGAAACCTTCCATTTTTTCAGCATATCCTCCAGAACTGCCTTTCTGTTGCAGTTGCCGAGGATTATGAGTTCCGTGAAGCCTGTGACCACAGGTCTGCCTGCTTTTATCTCCGCAGCTGCAAGGGCGCTGCTGATATCCTCACCATCGGCGGTGATGATAGGTTCATCGGAGAAGAACGACAGTGTCACGCTTTTTCCGTCCGTTCCCACGCACCTGACATAGCTTTTGTCGCTTACCTGCCCCGTCGAGGTACAGCCCGTGAATATCCCCATAGCAAGCAGGGTAAGGGCTATCGCCGCCGTACACCGCCACCGCCTGAATCTTCTGAATATCTCCCCTGCAAGAAAGGCGGCAGTCATCACCTGCACCGTAAGGGCGAAAACTCCGAAAACCGCAAACAGTATGAGGAAAAGTGCATCGATACGCTGTGACGAAAAGGGCTGTGAAAGCTGTGCCGACATTATAACGGGGAAGTCTGCGGTGTCCATAATACCTCCCGTGACAAGTACCGCAGTCATGACCATAGCCGCAGAGAGTATGCCTCTGCACAGGAAGTACAGCGACGCCGCCTTGATCTTCCGGCCTTTCACACAGGGAAGAAGTGCGATGAATGTGATGAGACTTCCGCCGCCGAGAAAGCTTAAACGAAGCCCGTCCATGAAGGTGCCGTACTGCGCAGCTGCCGGTATATTCCCGAAATTTGACGGTCTCATGCCGCTTATGAGATCGGTCAGCAGGAAGATGACACCCGTGAAAGCGGCTATCAGTGATGAACGTGCCGCTGCCTTTGTGCCCTCATATGCGACATAAAGGCTGACTGCCGCCACCATTGCGGTTATCTCCAGTTTGCCGGGGAAGCCGCCTGCATTCTCATAGGGGACGAAGGTGATGTCGGCGGCTTTCCACAGTCCTCCCAGTAAAGCGCCGCCCCACAGTACAAGTCCCGAAACCAGCAGAAGCTTCACCGCTTTCGGGAGAGTCTTCCCCTTGTCGGCGGCTTTTACCAATGGCATGACCATGACATACTGCAAGGCGATACCTGAAACAAGTCCCACCGCCGTATATGCGGAAAGTCCGCCATTATAGCACACAAGAGCGAATATATCCGATATCACCAGCATTGCCGCAAGCTGAGGAGAAGTTATACTATTCATGGTAATCCTCCACAGTAAAGCCACGGCTTTGCAGTTTCTCTATGCCTTTACGCACAGCCGTATCCGCCATGCCCGACGCTTTGAACGGCGAAAAGGGCGCTGTATAGGGGAATCCGTAATTCTCGGATGCGCATACGTTTGCAAGCACCGCACAGGAAAGCAGGCTTATGCCGAATAGACCGAATATTCCTCCTGACAGCAGGAACAAAAAGCGAAGCACCGTTATCTGCGGCGCTATATCGGGAACTACAAGTCCGCCCAGCACCGCAAGGGCTGTGACCGTAAGCAGCGGAGTGCTGACAAGCCCCGATTTTACGGCGGCGTCGCCTATGATAAGTCCGCTGATAATGCTGACTGCTCCCCCTGTTGGCTTGGGCAGGCGCACTCCTGCCTCACGTATTATCTCGTACATCAGCAGTACGAACAGCGCTTCGGTCAGTATTGAGAGAGGCGCTTCCTTTTCGGCGTCCACCAGTATCATCAGCAGAGTGCTGTTGAGAAGTTCAGGGTGATACATCACTATCGCCGTATACACCGCAGGAAGAAGCACAGCAAGAAGAAATGCGGAATACTTCAGCCAGCGTATGAATACCGCATAGTAAGGCTTGTATGCATAGTCGTCAAGGGTCTGGAAATTCTCGCAGAACAGCCTCGGGATGACTATGGCATAGGGGATACCGTCCACAAGTATTGCCGCTCTCCCCTCGATAAGCTTAGAGCAAAGCACATCGGGGCGCTCGGTAGTGCCTGTGGTGTTGAATATCCTGTACCGCCTCTCCTCGGTAAAGGGACGCAGATATCCTGTAGTGAGGACAGCTTCAAGGTCTGCCCTGTCAAGGGAGCGCCTTATCCTTTCCATAAGCTCCGATGGAACACGGTCCTTCATGTAGCAAAGGCATATATCGGTATTGCTTTTGCTGCCCTTTATCATCATCTCCATGACCAGTTCGGGACTTTTCAGCCGTCTGCGGAGCTGTGACATATTGGTGCGGACAGTCTCGGTAAAGCCCTCATGAGCGCCCATGATATTGCCCTCGCCCGAAGGTTCCTGCACTCCCCGTGAAGCGTAGCCCTGTACTCCGAAGCCCAGCCCGCAGTCCATGCCCTCAGCGATAAGCACCGCAAATCCCGAATGTATCAGGCGGAAAAGTGCAGTATAATCCCTTACCAGGGGGCGGTCCGTGGAAAGCAGAAGCTCCTCGCTGATATAGTGAAACAGCTCAGGAGCATCCTTCTTCTGTGGTATATCCGTTACAGGCTCAAATATCAGCTCAGTAATAACAGAGGCGGACACCATACCCTCACAGCAGATGAGGGCACAGCTTATGCCGCCTGTAACGAATCTGTTTATCAGCACATCCGACGAGCCGCCGGAGATGCGCTTTATTATATCTATGCTTTTTTCAAGAGAAGTTTCCAATCCGTGCATACTATCACCTCAGTGTTTTGCTCAGGCAAATAAAAATCGACAATTCCTTCGTCGGTCAAGCCGAGGGGAGTGTTTGCCAGCCGTCCGTAAAGCTTCGCTTCGCTGGCTTTACTGCTTTGTCAGGGGGACGCCGTCTCCCAACGGTCGCCCGTCCCCTCTGTCACTTCGTGACATCTCCCCACACTGTGGGGAGTCACCCTCGTTCACCCCCTGCCAAAGGGAAGTACATTCCCTTTGGAATCCCGGTATTAGCGGCTTCGCCGCTTTTTGCCTTATTTTTAGTATGCACGTTTTTCCGCTGTATATTCTTAGAACAAGTTCTTACATCCTTGCGTTGGCCAGCATGAGCTTTATGCGGTTCTCCTGATTTACTCTTGTAGCGCCCGGGTCATAGTCGATAGCTACTATGTTCGCATTGGGATTATCCTGCTTTATCGCTCTTGACATTCCCTTTGCCACGATATGGTTAGGCAGACAGCCGAATGGCTGAGCGCAGATTATATTTTCGACCCCCGACTTTGCCAGTGCCGCCATTTCAGCAGGGATGAGCCATCCCTCGCCCATTACTACGCCCTGATTTATGTACTTGTCCGCAAGCTTGCGGAGATGCTCGAAATCATGGGGAGGCTCAAAGCTTCCCTGCTTCTTCATTATGAATATGAGCTCCTTCTGCTTTGCGTAGATAAGGTCATAGCCTATCTTGTTGAAGATGGACCGCTTTGTTACGTGGTCGTATATCTTCGCATCGTTGAATGTTCCCACAGCGCAGTACATGACGAATTCAAGCAGAGAAGGCACTACAGGCTCACAGCCCTCGGAAATGAGGAAGTCTTCAAGGTGATTGTTGGCGAGAGGAGAATATTTTACGTAGATCTCTCCCACGATCCCGACACGTATCTTCTTCTCGCTGCTGAGCTGTATCGAAGCGAAATCGTTGAGGATATCGGTGTATATCTTCTTTGTATGCAGGAACATCCTGCTGCCTTTGCGGAAGATATTGCCTATTCTTCTCTGCCACTTATCCAGCATTTTCTGTGCTTCGCCCTTGTTTATCTCGTAGGCTCTGCACTTGTTGTAGCAGGTCATGAGCAGATCGCCGTAAAGCACCGCATAGAGCATTTTCAGGAACATGGGAGCTGTTATCCTGAAAGCGCTGTCCTTTTCGAGACCGCTGAAGTTCAGTGAGCATACAGGCACCTGCGGATAATTCTTGGCAAGAGCCTTTCTCAGCAGGTGGATGTAGTTGGAAGCACGGCATCCTCCGCCTGTCTGAGTGATAAGCAGAGCGGTCTTGTCGGGATCGTACTTTCCGCTGTTCAGCGCATCCATGAACTGTCCTATTACAAGGAGCGCAGGATAGCAGGCATCATTGTGGACGTTTTTCAGTCCCTCATCCACAACTGCACGGGAATCATTCTGTAAAAGTTCAAGCTTGTAGCCCTCGGCTTCAAAAATGGCAATGAGCATCTTGAAGTGTACAGGCAGCATATCGGGAACGAGGATAGTATGAGTCTTTATCATATCCTCGGTAAATTTTGGATAGTCAGGCATAAAAACCTCCCTTTATTTAATGCGTAATGCGTAATTCGTAATTCGTAATTAAGATGGTCACATTTGCTTACAAATCAAACTATTTCTGATCCGTCCCAATAATTACGCATTAAGCATTACGAATTACTAATTATTATTTATGGCGGCTACAAGGCTTCTCAGTCTGATACGTGCCGCACCTAAGTTGTTTATCTCGTCTATTTTCAGCTGAGTATAAAGCTTGCCGTTGCTTTCGAGGATGTTTCTCACCTCGTCACCTGTTACGGCATCGATTCCGCAGCCGAATGATACAAGCTGTATCAGCTGCATATCGGGCTGAGTTGTAACATACTGCGCCGCACGGTAAAGTCTCGAATGGTAAGTCCACTGGTTCAGTACGCCCAGTTCGGGAGTACGTGCCAGATGTGCCACGCTGTCCTCGGTGACAACAGCCATTCCCAGACTGGTGATAAGCTTATGTATGCCGTGGTTTATCTCCTTGTCAACGTGGTAGGGCCTTCCTGCGAGGACTATGATATTGCGTCCCTCTGCACGTGCCTGTTCGATTATCTCCCTTGCCTTTGCCGATATATCGTTCTGATAGCGTGAGAGAGCCTCATATGCGGCATCAACAGCGGCAGGGATGCGTCCCTTGATGTTGTACTTTTTCAGAGCCTGTCCCAGCACCCTTATGACATTCTTGCGGATGTTGAGGTCAATGTAGGGGTGGATGAAGTTCTCGTTGTTGAGCCTCGGGTTATTGGCAAGAAGAAGCTCGGGATAGTATGCTACTACAGGACAGTTGAAGTGGTTATCGCTTCCGCCCTCGTCTATATTGTAACTCATGCAGGGGTAGAATATGAAATCCACCTTCTTGTCGAGAAGATTCTCTATATGGCCGTGAGTCAGCTTTGCAGGGTAGCAGACCGTATCCGACGGAATGGTGTGCTGTCCCTTGTAGTAGACTTCACGTGAGCTTTCGCCAGATATGATGACTCTGAATCCCAGCGATGTGAAAAGCATATGCCAGAACGGGAGCTGTTCATAGAATCCCAGAGCAAGTGGAAGTCCCACAACTCCACGGTATTTTCTGGGCTGATGTGTCTTTACGAGGTTGAGAAGGCTGTCGTATTTGTATTCGTAAAGGTTGGGTATCTTGTTCTTCACCTTTATGCCGCCGCCTTTTTCACAGCGGTTGCCTGAGATGAACTTTCTGCCCTGTCCGAAGCTGATGATGTTGAGCTGACAGTGAGCGGTACAGCCGCCGCACTGTGCAGAGCGTGAAGTATAGGCGAATGAAGCGAGTTCTTCCTTAGAGATTATCTTTGAAGGCTCGTCATTTGCTTTCTCCTTGGCGTAGAGGGCACATCCGAAAGCGCCCATAAGTCCCGATATAGCAGGACGGATAACGTTTCTGCCAAGTTCCTTTTCAAATGAACGGAGAACAGCATCGTTGAGGAATGTACCGCCCTGTACGACAATATTCTTACCCAGTTCATCAGGAGAATTTGCACGTATTACTTTATATATAGCGTTCTTGATGATGGATGATGACAGACCTGCCGAGATATCCTCAACGGTAGCGCCGTCCTTCTGAGCCTGTTTTACGGAGCTGTTCATGAATACCGTACAGCGTGAGCCCAGGTCAACGGGGTGCTGAGCGAAAAGTCCCAGCTGTGAGAATTCGGCGATATCGTATCCCAGAGCCATAGCAAAGGTCTGTATGAACGAACCGCAGCCCGAAGAACAGGCTTCATTCAGCATAATGCTGTCGATGGTCTGATTCTTTATCTTGAAGCACTTGATATCCTGTCCGCCGATATCAATGATGAAGTCAACATCGGGGCAGAAATAGGAAGCGGCTTTGAAGTGGGCAACTGTTTCAACTATGCCGTGGTCGATGGAAAGTCCTGCCTTTATAAGGTCCTCACCGTAGCCTGTGACAGCTGAGCCCTTTATGGTTATAGCAGGGTTCATAGCCTCGTATATGACCTTGAGCTGTTCGGATATCTTGTCCAGGGGCTGACCCTGATTTGAAGCATAGTAATGGTAGAGTATCCTTCCGTCATCGGTTATCAGCACCAGCTTTGTAGTAGTTGAACCTGCGTCGATACCCAGGTAAGCGTTTCCCTCATATGTACGTATATCGGCATAACCCAGGTCGCACTGCTTGTGGCGGTCGATGAATTCATCATACTCGGTCTGAGAATTGAAAAGGGGCTCGCCTGTTACGATATTATCGGATGTTCTTGCATTTTCCACCTTATCTATGATATCCTCTATATGATATGCTTTCTCGGCGTTTGCCGCATAGACAGCACAGCCGTATGCTACGAAAACAGGAGCTTCCTCAGGGAAAACAGCGTGTTCGTTGTCGAGACCGAGAGTGTTCACGAAAGCCTTTCTCAGTCCCTTCAGGAAGAACAGCGGACCGCCGAGAAAGAGGACTTTTCCCTCGATAGTACGTCCCTGAGCGAGACCTGATACAGTCTGGTCAACAACTGCCTGGAAGATACTTGCGGCTACGTCCTCACGGCGGGCGCCCTGATTGAGGAGAGGCTGTATGTCCGATTTAGCGAATACTCCGCAGCGTGAAGCTATGGGATATATCTTCTGTGAGTGCATGGAAAGCTCATCAAGTTCGTCAGCGGAGATACCGAGGAGAGTTGCCATCTGATCGATGAAAGCTCCCGTACCGCCTGCACATGAACCGTTCATACGCTGTTCTACGCCGCCTGTAAGGAAGATTATCTTGGCATCCTCACCTCCCAGCTCGATAACAGCATCAGCATCAGGCTGCTTCTGCTTTACAGCGAGGAAAGCAGCGTGGACCTCCTGTACAAAGGGAATATCGGCAGAATTAGCCAGACCGAGACCTGCCGAGCCTGTGATGCATACAGTAAATTCAGCCTCAGGGTAGTCAGCCTGTATTATCTTCAGCTGATCCGTTACAGTTTCCTTTACCTTTGAAAGGTGGCGCTGATATTTTGAATATATAATTTCACCTGAGCTGTCTGTGATAACTGTCTTGACAGTCGTAGATCCGACGTCGATTCCCAGAGAATATTTTTCCGTCATAGTTCACCTCAATAATTTATCATTTATTAATGCAGACATTCTTACACATCATATATTATACTACATTTCAAGAAAAAAATAAAGCGGAAAATTATAGTTTTTCCGCTTTTTTGTCATATTGCTTGATTTATGCCTGCTTTCGGGGGAATAATGCAATTATCTGAATACTACGTTGTACTCCCTGAGCAGTCCCTCTGCGTTCAGAAGACCCTCGATCACAGTCTGTGCACTGCTGATGACGTTCTCACGATTCTCAGGCTCGGCGTTGTAAGCGTCCTCACGCTTCTGTTTCAGCTCAGAAATGAGAGCGGTGTATTCGTCAATAGCTGTCTCAGTGAATACCGAATTCTTCACATCGTAGACCTGAAAGCTGTTCTCGTCTATTTCATGGGAGATTATGTAAGGCTCGGGCAGCTCAACGGTGATTACCTGTGCATCGTTGTCTACTTTAATGCCGATATCCTTGAAGTTGATGCCTGACTTTATAACTCCGTCATAGGTGAATACGGTCTGATCGGTAGTGAAAGGCACTGCCCAGCCGTCGATATCCATGTATTTCTTATATGTATCTGCCGAAGTATAGCGGTAATTCTGAGTTACAAGCTCGGCGGCAGGCTCAATGAAAGTTCTCACCTGATCCTCGGTTATTACGATCTTAGCCTCTGCTTCTGCAAGCTCAGTCGCTTTGTCAGCCACAAAAGCAACAGCATTCACAACTGTGTACATATTGCGGAGCGTCATGTCTCCGTGGACTATCCCCTTGACAGCATCGCCCACAGTCTGCATATCGGGAGTGCCGTCGGTCTCGGGAATATCGGCTTCAACAGCATTTTCCACGGTGTAAGTACCGCTTGATGGCTGCACTTTTGCGGCGTGGACAGTGTTCCTGTCAGCTATATCCTGATCGTACTGCATTTTTGTATAGTGATGGCCTGCCGTAACGCCTGCACCGAGGCAGACAACAGCTGTTATCACTGAAGCTATAATACTGACTTTCCTGTTCATTTTTATCATCCTTTCACCGATGGGGAGCCGTTTTTCTTGATTATAGCATTACTTTTCCGTGAAATCAACAATTCTTCCAAAGTGTAATTTCCCTGATAACCAATTGTAACCTTTGTCTTACATACAAAGTCAATTCGTATTTGCGGTTTTATCGGGGGCGGTATCCGGTTTTATCTGAGGGCGCACACTGTGCGCCCCTACATGGCATTTGCGGTTATTGCGTTGCAGAGAACCGCCAAAGGCGGCCGCTACAAATTGTTCGTTCCTCCTACAGAACAAGAAGTGACAGCGAGAATCGAGAATGAAAAATGTAGGGGACGGCGTCCTCGACGTCCCGTTGTTGCGATTCATGTTGCCTGAGGTGTGGGCTGTCGGGGACGCCAGCCCCTACAGATTCTAACTGTGTTTATGGTTTTATCTGAGGGCGCACACTGTGCGCCCCTACATGGCATTTATGGTTATTGCTTTGTCAGAGAACCGCCAAAGGCGGCCCCTACAGACGTTTCGTTCGCACATACATAACAAGAAGTGACAGCGAGAATTGAGAATGAAAAATGTAGGGGACGGCGTCCTCGACGTCCCGTTGTTGCGATTCATGTTGCTTGTGGTGTGGGCTGTCGGGGACGCCAGCCCCTACAGATTCTAACCGTGTTTATGGTTTTATCTGAGGGCGCACACTGTGCGCCCCTACATGGCATTTGTGGTTATTGCGTTATCAGAGGACCGCCAAAGGCGGCCCCTACAGACGTTTCGTTCGTCCCATACATAACAAGAAGTGCCATCGAGCGAAAGCAGATCATGCTTAACGTACAGAGGAAGCGAGCGCAGCAAGCGAATCGTGATTGCGCCGCCGCTCGCTCAGCGGCCGCAGCTTGACAAGTTACGGGCTTTGTTATATAATGGTTATTGACCTTTTTTACAGGAGGATGAATTTATGTTTTGCGTAAAATGCGGCATGGAAATAGACGATGATTCCGTTTTCTGCACAGGCTGCGGCGCCCGTATCGGCGAACCCGAAACTGTGGTAAATGATCAGTCAGGCCCCGACTTCCTCAAGGAAGACGAGGAGCCTACAATGCTCCTTTCCGATGAGGAGTTACAGGAGGCTTTCATCAATGAATACGGTGCGGAATCTCCCGAGATAGGCCATCCGACCGATAATTCCCGTGACTTTTTCTATAACTCGGATATGGCCGAAAATACCGATGACCTCATGCCTTTCAATGAATACAGCGGCAGCATTGACAGTGCTCCTCACGAAGACAGGAGAAACGGCAGCTTCAACGACAACAGCGATACAATAAGCTTTGATGCCGTTGAAGACGAGATGTACGCTCCTCCGCTTCCTGAGCCTTATCCCGAGCCTGAGCCGTATAATGAGCCTCAGCCTTATGCTCCGCCGTACAGCGAGCCTTACAATAACTATCAGGCCGACAATGTTCCACCTCCCCATCCCGTACAGAAAAGACCTGCACAGCGTCAGGAACCGCAGACTGTGAAAATAGGAGCAGGCCGTCTTGTGGGAGCTTTTCTCCTTTCGGTTTTTGCTATTGTCTTTCTGCTGGTGTTCAGCCTTACCCTTTGCATAAAGCTGGGAATGTCGGGCGGCATCGTCAGAAACAATCTCACAAGAATGAACGACAATACCCTGCTTTCTTCCGAATACGAAGGCAACGAGCTTTCAAATACCATCTACGGCTCTCTCGGATTCAAGAACGCAACAGGCGGTATGGCATCGGAGAGCAGTTTCAGGAATTATATGCTCAGGACGGATTTCGTTGACTATATCGGACGCAGCGCAGGCAGCTACCTCAGCTATATCATTGACGGCAGAGGCGGCGACCCGTCCATTACATCTGAGGATTTCGTCTATGATTTCATCAAGGGCAACAACAGGGCATCCATCGAGGAATGGGGCTACAGCATGACCGATAACGAGTATATGCTTATGGCTCAGAATCTGGAAAGCGACGGCTTCAGCGACGATATGAGCATTTCAGAATGGGGAAGCGCAGCAGGATTCAGCCTGAGAAATCTGAAATTCCTGTTCTCGTTCATGACTATTGCGGTATTCCTCATCATCACGGCACTTCTGTTTATCTGGACTGCCGTTGCCGTGGGCGGACACGGAAAGTATATCACGTCCTATTTCGGCGGCATACTTAAAACTTCGGGCTTCGTTATGATTTTCGTAGGTGCAGCTTCAGTGCTGGCACCTGCCCTTGCATATGTTTTCAATCAGCAGGCAGTGTTCTACATCCTCGCCTACGGACTGAGAACTTTCGCACTTATCGCCCTCTGCACAGGAGCAGCCGAACTCATCCTCGGCGGCATCTTCTCCATGGTGCATAAACGAATGAAGTAACAAATGACGTATCCCTCTGCGGTGATACTCTTATGGCAGCTTTATACGTATTTATCGGGGAAAAACCTTTCTGAGGAAAGGTTCCACCAAACAGGTGCCTGTCCCCTCTGTCCTTCGGACATCTCCCCACACTGTGGGGAGTCGCCCCGAACCCCTTTTCCAAAGACTTTTAATAGAATTTTGCCCCCTGACAGGGAACACCTCCAAGAAGTGAAACATTCTTAGTTTCTGGTGTGTTCCCTGTCAGGGGGCAAAATTAATAGTCTTGGGAAGAGTTTGAGTAAAGCCTTTTTCAAAGGTTTTCCCTCAATAGCTACGTGTAAAACTGCCATAGAAGTATCACCGCAGAGGGATACGTTATTTATTGCTTTACACGGCACAGGCTGGCTTCGCCTGAGCTGAGTTTTTTTAGTTTGCCGTCGGGAAGCTTTATGATAAGGTTAGCGTTATCGTCGATACCCATAGCCATTCCCGTAAGGGTATTGCCGCCCACGTTTGCTGTAATGGTATTGCCTGTCAGCAGTTCACGTCTGCGGTATTCGTTGAGGAATTCCCTGCTTTCCACCATTCCGAGGTAGTGTTCGAGCTTATTCAGCATAGCGCCGCAAAGCACGTTCCTGTCGGCTTTCACGCCTGTTTCGTCCTCGATGGATGTTGCGATATTCCCCAGTTCTTCGCCGAAAACGTTTCTGACGCTCCTGACGTTTACGCCTATGCCGATAACAGCATGGTCGAGGTTTTTCATTTCAAGTCCCAGGGAAGCCTCGGTGAGTATTCCGCATATCTTCCTGCCGTTGAGGTAGAGGTCGTTGACCCATTTTATGCTGACATCACAGCCGCATACTTCGTCGATAGCTTCGGCAACTGCGCAGGCTGCTGCCGATGTGATGAGCGGAGCACATTCCAGTCCGAATTTCGGATAGAGGACAAGGCTCATATAAATTCCCGTTCCTGACGGAGATTCAAAGCTTCTGCCCATTCTTCCACGTCCCTCGGTCTGCTTGTCGGCAATTATTACCGTACCGTCAGGGACTCTCTCGGAAGCCAGTTTTTTTGCGGCAGTATTGGTTGAGTCTATCTCGCTGAATACCTGCATATTTCTGCCTATCTCCTTAGTTGTCAGGAGAGGTGCTATCAGGTCGGCGGAGATACGGTTGCTGTCCGCAGAAAGGCGGTAGCCCTTTGAAGTGACCGATTCTATAACAAATCCGTCTGCTTCGAGAGCTTTTACGGTTTTCCATACGGCATTGCGGCTTACTCCAAGCTTTTCAGCTATAGCCGCCCCTGAGATGTAGCCGCCGTCTGCTTCGGCAAGAGTGTTGAGAAGTGTCTGTTTTATATTCATATCCACCTGTTAATCATGTGTAGGTCTGTCAGAATCTTTCGCCCATATCGACTATCTTGATCCCCTTGCAGGCCTTGACTATAACTTTGTTTATGCTTTCTGAGTTCTTATATCCGCAGTCTACTTCGAGGCTGTACTCCTTTGACTCATCATTTTCCAGTTTTGCTTTTGGCTTGTCTTTCTGTCCGCTGTCATAGTCGAAGTAATAGACGATATGTCCGTCGGACTCATTCATGCCAATATATTCAAAATCATATTCATGGAAAAGCTCATCAAGCCATACGTTGACGATATCGGTCATATCACTTTCGGAGCCGCTGTAAGTGACAACGGTCATACCGTTGTTTCCTTCGGATTTATCGGCAGTTATGCGCCTGTCGGAATAATCAGCGAGATCCTGAAGATAAGTAGGCGTAAGGGACTGCTGTACTGCCTCGGTGGTAGTTGTGACCTTTGCGGAAGTGGTTCTGGTATTGGCCTTTTTCGATGAAGCGGCGGCAGTGGTTTTCTTTGATGTAGTAGTTGTGGCCGCAGTTGATGTTGTAGATACCGATTCGCCTGTGAATCTGTAATCAAGGTCTGAGATATTCAGTCCCTTTGCCATATTAGCAGTAACGCTGAGGACCGCATTGGTATTGGGGTCGTTGACAACAACGAGAGAGAGGACGTATTCCTGCTTCTTGGTCTTGCCGTCTACCTTAGCCTTTTTCTTCTCGATGCTGTTGTCGCTGCAATTGTAGTAAGCGGTATAGAGAACGTCGCTTCCGCTTGAACCTACGTAGTTGAGCTTTGAATCCTTCCTGAGGTATTCCATCCACTCATAAACGTAGTAGTACATATCACCGTCGGTTTCGGAAGGAGAATAAACAACGGATGTGCTGTCTTCGGAAACAGCGGCAGGCTGAGCGGTTATTTCGCCCTCTGAGAACGAAGCGAGATCCTGTATCAGCACTTTGTCCGCTTCAGTAGGCGGTTCGGTCGTTGTCTCTGTAGTGGGTTCCTCGGTGGTAGTTTCGGTCTCCGGCTCTACGGCAGCGGATTCAACTGAGGATATCCTGCTGCTTGTCCTTGGTGCAGGTTCGGGCTCGGGACGGTTGAGGAGAACTATCAGGACTATTATAAAGGAGAACAGTACCACTGTGAGTATGGCAAGAGGAAGGATTATCTTCATCTTTTCATTTTCTGGGGGAGCTGTTCTGCGTTCTTTGCTGCTGTTTGATTTAACTGTACGGCGCTCACGCTGAGGCGATTCGCCGGGCATCTGCGGAGGAGTAAGCTGAGCTCCGCATTTACGGCAGAAGCGGTCGTCTTCGCTGACCGTATTTCCGCATCGTGTACAAAACATCATATCACCTCTTGTACTTGGTAACATTGTCGATACTCTATCTATACTATTTTACCATATGTCCGCTGAAAGTGCAATAGGCTGAGGAGAAAAAATGTGCCCCTTCCGATATGCCTGCCTGCCCTATAATTAAAAGGACACGGTTAACCGTGGTACTCATACAGCAGCTTTATACGTATTTATCGG
>ACOK01000072.1 GCA_000174895.1 Ruminococcus flavefaciens FD-1 | reverse complement strand
ACTGTACTTCTACCATTTCGGCATCAGCCTTACGGATAGAAAGCTCATATCCTCTTACAGTTACCTCGATAGGATCGCCGAGAGGTGCGACTTTGCGGACAGTGACCTTAACGCCCTTAGTAAGGCCCATATCCATGATACGGCGTTTAACTGCGCCTTCACCTGTGAGCTTCTTTACTGTAACTGTATCACCTATTTTTACTTCTCTGAGAGTCATACATTTTCCTCCTTTACACCATGATCTTCTGAGCCAGTTCACGGCTGATGGCAACTCTTGCGTCCTTGACATTGACGATGAGATTGCCGTCAACGGTGTTGACAACGGTAACTTCTCCCCCTGCTGCAAAGCCGAGGTTTTCGAGGTGCTTCTTGACCTCGGGAGTACCTCCGAGTCTACGGATCGTATATGTAGTTCCGACATCTGCAAATGCAAGCGGCATAAATATCCCCCTTTCACGGGAAAATTTTACAGGGTTAGCATTTTCTAACCTTTTGATATTATTATACACTAACAAATTTAAGAAGTCAAACAGAATTGTGTACCGCAGGTCATTTTTGTTGGAACGCTTATAATGTTAGACTATTCTAACGTAAATACTGTAAAATCTGACAATGTTCATCTTTTTGATTTAACATAACAAGAATATTATTTTCACTTTTATGTTATAATATATACCACAAACAAGGATTTATCCTGTAAAATTCACCAAATCCGAACATGAAAATTCTATCAGTCCAACAAAGCTTATCATTGTTCTCTCGATTGACATATTCCGCTAATCGTGGTAAAATATATTTATCTGTACTGCGGCGGGAACTCGTCTCTGTTCTCTGCCGCATAAATACCCTATCAGGAGGCAAACAACGTGAACGCAAAAAAATATATCGCCGCTGCTATGGCACTTTCCTCTCTCCTTACAGCATTCGGCTGTGCACAGGAACAGCCTGTGGAGGAACCCTCTGAGCCTGTCAGCATCAACACTGACATTGACCCTCACAGCATCGTCTTTGACTGGCAGTCACTTTACGAAGACAAGCTGAATCAGTTCAAGTCATCCGATGCCTATTCCGATAAGTCACGTTTCGACATCCGTGACCTCAACTCCGACGGCATTCCGGAGCTTATAATCTCTCCCGACGACGAGCCTAAGACTGTATGTCAGATATTCACCTACACCGACGGAATGGAACAGCTTGAAGACCTCGGCGCTTCGGGCACATTCAGGATAATCCCGTCAATGAACAGCTTCGGCTACGAATACACAGGCGACGGATTCACATTCGGTGAATACTGCACCATCGAAGAAGGCAAGCTCAAGCCGTCTGTCACCTACTACAACAATGCAGCTTCCGCTTCGGCAGGCGCTGTTATAAAATACGAGATCAACAGTGAGGAAGTCTCACTTGTGGAGTACGAACACGCTCTCAAGGATTACACCTCCGCCGCATCTCTCGGAATCGGCAGAAAGTACACATTCGGCAAAGACGCCATAGACTACGCTATCCACTGCTCGGAAAGCTGGGGCGCAGTTCTTTCGGATGCGCAGAAGTCCATCTACAAGAATCTCCTCACCGACATACTGAATAATTCCCCTGAGAACGATGCCGCATTCGAGCTTTGCGACCTGGACGGAAACAAAGTCCCTGAGCTTGTGCTTTCAACAGGTATCGCCGATGATTCCGATTGCAGAGTTTACTACCTTAACGAAGCCGCTATCGCTGACCTTGGCAACGGCTGCGGCAAACAGGGATTCTTCTTCTTCGACATGAAGAACAAGGTATTTTTCAGTGAAGGCGGTGCAGAATTACAGTGCTGGAGTCTGACCGAATCCGATCTCAGCGGCTACAAGAAGTCCGAAAGCTATATGGAATGCGGCAGAAAATATCTGCTCACAGCTGACAGCATAAACGCTGCTTTCCTCTGATATGGCTAAATCAAAATATATCTACACCTGCAATCAGTGCGGCTATGAAAGTTCCAAATGGAACGGCAAATGCCCCTCATGCGGAGCGTGGAACAGCTTCGAGGAAGACGTCGCCGATATAAGCCCGTCCGCTTCACGTTCATCCTCCTCACGTCAGACCGCCGACCTGTCCGAAAGCATACTCGAACTGGCTGACATCGGCACAGATGATGATGTGCGCTATGATACAGGCATAGGCGAGCTCAACCGTGTGCTGGGCGGAGGTCTGGTCAAGGGTTCACTTGTTCTTCTCGGCGGCGAGCCCGGAATCGGCAAAAGCACCATTCTCCTACAGATATGCCAGTATCTGGGTGAAGACCACTCTATACTCTATGTTTCGGGAGAAGAATCCGCACGTCAGATAAAGCTTCGTGCCGCCCGTCTTGGAGTTGATACCGAGAATCTGTATCTTCTCACATCCACCGATGCTGAGGCGATCGCCGATACCATAGCTTCGTCCGCTCCCGATATTGCGATCATCGACTCCATTCAGACTATGAGTATCAGCAGGATATCTTCAAGTCCTGCAAGTCTGACGCAGGTGCGTGAATGCACCAACCTTTTCATGCACACCGCAAAGGACAGGGAGATCCCTATTATAATTGTGGGTCATGTAAACAAAGACGGCGCTATCGCAGGCCCGAAGGTAATGGAACACATCGTTGACGCTGTTCTCTACTTCGAGGGCGAACGCCATCAGAGCTACCGACTTCTCCGTGCGGTGAAAAATCGTTTCGGCTCCACCAACGAAATAGGCGTTTTTGAGATGATAGACAAGGGACTCCGTGAAGTCGCCAATCCGTCACAGATGCTTCTCTCCGGCCGTCCTCACAATGTCTCCGGCTGCTGTGTTGCCTGCGTAATGGAGGGAAGCCGCCCCATTCTTGCAGAGGTTCAGGCTCTTGCCGCCAAGACAAGCTATTCCGCTCCGAGACGAATGGTCACCGGCTTTGATTTCAACAGGCTCAACATCATTATCGCTGTGCTGGAAAAACGACTTGGTATATTCATGGGCACTCTTGATGTGTACCTTAATATAGTAGGAGGCTTCAAGCTTGACGAACCTGCCGGCGACCTCCCGGTAGCACTTGCGCTTTACTCGGGTATCATGGACAAACAGATCGACGAGGAGCTCATAGCTTTCGGTGAGATCGGTCTGGGCGGCGAGATACGCTCAGTTTCACATATCACACAGCGAATCCGTGAAGCCGAAAGAATGGGTTTCAAGACCTGCATAATCCCCAGGCAGTCAGCTTCATCCATCGATCCTGACGAATACGACATTGATATAATCCCCGCAAGCACGCTGAAACAGGCGTTTGCGGCACTGAAATAGGAATTATCATGAAAAAGATCTTTTCATTATTACTTTTATGTTCACTCATCCTCCCCTCTGCGGCTTCATGCAGCAGAAAGAACGAGCCCGACTTCAGCATCTCAGTCAACGAATCCTATGTGGAGCCTACGCAGTCTGAGGATACTACATACCGTTTACAGGAAACTCCCGTAAAGGTCTCGGTCGATATTGATCAGGATATCGTTGATCTTCTGAAGTCATACTTTGACGCCTACAACAAAACGGAGTCATTCTCAGTCCTCAAGACCTATACTCCTACGCAATATATGGAGCTTCTTGACAAGGACGGCAAATTCACCGAATTTCATATGAAAATCGATTCCGAGGTATTCCAGACAAATATGTACTGGAAAAGTCTTTACGGCGAAGACGCAATCATGCTCCTCAACGAGATAAAGGACGTACAGCCGCTCAGCACCGACCTTCTCGGGAAAGCAGCCAGATACATAAGGGAAGCCTACAGCGAATACGAATTCGATATCACTCTTACCGAAGGCTGCGAGATCACTTTCAACTACTCCATCGAGGGAAGCTCAGGCTCCGATTCAAGTGATATGACCGTATGTGCTGTCAGATTCAAGGAAGGTGAGCCGGAATACGGCGGCTGGAAACTCATAATGCTGGGTACGGAAGACCTTTCACACTACGGCGCTGACGGCTCATAAAACGGATTCACGAAAAATCAAGAAATAATTTCAAAAAATCAAGAAATAATTTCAAAAACCCCTTGACTTTTACGGTACAATATGTTATAATGTATGTACCTCATTAGGGGTTTATTTTTTTGCCCCGTCTGAGGGAGGCAAACAACCTACCTTCGGTAACGGAGGAAGTATTAATTCAGGAGGTGCCGATATGAGAGTAAAGGTTACTTTAGCTTGTACAGAGTGCAAGCAGCGCAACTATGTTTCTAAGAAGAACAAGAAGAATGACCCTGACAGAATCGAAATGATGAAGCATTGTAAATTCTGCCGCAAGCATACTCTTCACAAGGAAACAAAGTAATCGGAAGGAGTATTTTCTATGGCTAAAAACAAGAAGAAAAAATCGACTTCCGAAAAGTCCGAAAAAGAAACCAAAAAGGTCGCTCTGGACAAGGCCGAAGATGTCGTTGACGACATAAAGGAAGCTAAAAAGTCCAAGAAGGAAGAATCAGCTGTTTCCGAATCCAAGGAAAGCAAAAAGTCCAAGAAGGATAAGGATACAGACAAGAAGGAGCCCAATAAGCTCGCTAAATGGTTCAAGGACCTAAGGATCGAATTCAAAAAAGTGGTTTGGCCTTCTAAGGAGACAGTTGTCACCAACACATCCGTTGTTGTAGGCGTTATTGCCCTGTCTGCTATTCTCGTAGGTCTGCTCGATGAGGGCTTCCTTGCCCTGATACGTCTTATCTACCGCTAAACCAAGGGAAATTCTGAGGAGGATCAGTTAATGTCAGAAGCAGCAAAGTGGTATGTTGTCCACACATATTCAGGCTACGAAAATAAAGTTGCCAAGGATATTGAAAAAACGGTCGAAAACCGTAAGCTTCATGAGCTTATCCAGGAGGTCAGAGTTCCTACCGAAACAGTGACTGAGATCACTGACGGTAAAACCAAAGAAGTAGAGCGTAAGACCTACCCGGGTTACGTTCTTATCAAAATGGTCGTTAATGACGACACATGGTATCTCGTAAGAAATACCAGAGGCTGTACAGGATTTGTAGGCCCTGCTTCAGAACCTACTCCCCTCTCCGAAGCTGAGGTAAAACAGCTCTTCGGTGTGGACGTTTCTTCTGTCGAGGTCAACTTCAAGGTCGGCGACAGAGTTCAGATCTCAGGTACAGCTATGGACGGCTTCATCGGAGTCGTTCAGAATATCAATCTCGAAGATCGCAGCGTAGACCTTCTCGTTTCTATGTTCGGTCGAGAGACCCCCACTACCCTGCCTATCAGTCAGGTCATCTTAGTGGAGGATTGATGCTGAGGGTTATTCCCAAAGCTTTTATCAGGTCAAAAAGAGAACGCAAGTGTTCTCAGTGGGAGGGATAAAATACATATTATCCCGCCGTTTACCACATTTATGGAGGTGCGAATTAAATGGCACAGAAAGTAGTTGGCTACATTAAGCTTCAGATCGCAGCAGGAAAGGCTACTCCTGCACCGCCTGTTGGTCCTGCACTCGGTCAGCACGGCGTAAATATCATGGCATTTACAAAGGAATTCAATGAGAGAACAAAGAACGACGCAGGTATGATCATCCCTGTTGTTATCACTGTTTACGCAGACCGTTCATTCTCATTCATCACTAAGACACCACCCGCTGCAGTTCTTATCAAGAAGGCTTGCAACATCAACAGCGGTTCAGGTGTTCCTAACAAGACTAAGGTTGCTAACATCACTAAGGAACAGGTTCAGAAGATCGCTGAGCAGAAGATGCCCGATCTTAACGCAGGTTCACTCGAGGCTGCTATGAGCATGATCGCAGGTACAGCTCGTTCAATGGGCGTTGTAGTCGTTGACTAATTTTTAATTAACTGAATGATGAAGGTGTATCGTCACCTTTCGGAGTTCTATTGGTGGGAGGAAAATTCCGCTAATCGGGTATAAATAATCCCGATATTACCACTTAAATAGGAGGAAATATAATGAAACACGGCAAGAAATATGTTGACAGCGCTAAGGCTGTTGATTATGCAAAGCAGTACGAGTCCGCAGAGGCTCTTGACTTAGTTTGCAAGAACGCAAAGGCTAAGTTCGATGAAACAGTTGAAGCTCATATCCGTCTCGGTGTTGACTCACGTCACACTGACCAGCAGGTTAGAGGCGCTGTTGTTCTCCCTAACGGTACAGGTAAGACTGTTCGTGTATGCGTATTCTGCAAGGAAGACAAATATGAGGCTGCACAGGCAGCTGGCGCTGAATTCGTTGGCGGTCAGGATCTCGTAGATAAGATCATGAAGGAAAACTGGATGGACTTCGACGTTGTTGTTGCTTCACCTGATATGATGGGTCTCGTTGGTCGTCTCGGTAAGGTTCTCGGACCTCGTGGACTTATGCCAAACCCAAAGGCTGGTACAGTAACTCCTGACGTTGCTAAGGCTGTTACAGAGGCTAAGGCTGGTAAGATCGAGTATCGTCTCGATAAGACAAATATCATCCACTGCCCTATCGGTAAGGCTTCTTTCGGTGCTGCTAAGCTCGAAGAGAACTTCAACACTCTTATGGAAGCAATCGTAAAGGCTAAGCCTGCTGCTGCTAAGGGTACTTACCTCAAGAGCTGCACAGTTACTTCAACTATGGGCCCTGGTGTACCAGTTGCTACAGCTAAGTACGGTGTTTGATCAATAATACACAAATTAAGGCTGCACTTTTTGTGCAGCCTTTTTGTTTTATTTATCGTGGTCAGAAAAAATGGCTCCTTTGCCGCTTCTGGCGATTTTTTTTAATGCATCGAACAGTACGCCCTGCTGATCAGGTGAAAGCTTCCTGACAGATTTCAGAATGGATGCATAGCCCTTGATCCCTTTGAGATCGCTGATATTATTATTGTCAGCAGATGTCTCAAGCACATCGAAAACAGTGTTCACGAAGTTCTCACGCTCTGTATCATCAAAATCATCAAGCCATCCGTTGATAGTTTTGTTGATAACATTGCCGGATTTGGATGTCTTGTCAACCGTGATAAAGGCATTGCGTTCCAACTCCCAGTTATAGGAAAGATGCTGCATTATGCCGTTGACGGAATTTTTCACGATTTTATGTTCAGAGCCGCTGCCGAGGAGTCGTCCCACGACTGAACCATCGGGAATGTAGCTTTTTATAAGAGGAAGAATTGCCCGATATTCCGGACTCTGCACCACCTCGTCCCTGAATCCTGGACCATCGAAAGAAAATACGTTAACGATACGGCTGCGGATAGATTCGTCGCACATCATAAGGGTATAAACCGCAAGATTTCCGCCTTTGGAGTGACCGCCAAGCCGTATCGGACAGTTCAGCCCCATGAAGTTTGAATTGATATAATCAAGTGCATGAAGCTGACTTCCGGTTTGCTGAACATAGCTGAGCATCAAATCTTCCTTCCAGCCCACAAGCGAGCCGTCAGTTCCACGGAACGCCACAAAGACTGAACCGTCATCGGGGAAACAGGTTATTGCAGAGAACTGCATATCCTCCTCGGTGCTGACGATATTTCTGTAGCCTGATATGAGCATTCCCCCGAAACGCCGAGAATGTGCCATTTCCGCAAAGAGTTCGCTGTCCTGGTCGAAACTGATAATACGTTCGCCCTCGGGCACAAGCTTGCAGTCGAAATTGCTGAACGCCTCAGCTATGGTGATCTTCTCACTCAGATCAGCCGAAACGCAGTTGTCGAGCTTGATATACCCGAACTGGCAAAGGATGAGTGCGTCTATTTCATTGAATGGGTCAACTGAGAAAGGAATATCCCCTCTCCATTTCAGATAATCGATAATATTAGCCATTTTCTACTCCGTCTATGAAAGAAAGAGGACGCCGAAGCGTCCTCTTATATCGTTTGAGCAATTATTCAATCAGAAGATTATGACTCAGGGAGCTTATTGATGAGCTCGAGCTTATACTTCTGGATTGAGAGAGCGTCAGCATTTGTGATGCCGTCGCCGTTATTAGCAACGTCGCCGTTGATCTTACCCTGTGCAGTAAGTGAATACTTGCTTGGGTTAGAGATTGACTGCATGATGATTACAGCGTCTGATACGTCTACAGCACCATCGCAGTTAGCATCGCCGTAAAGAACGTCGCCGCTTGGAGTTGAAGATGTTGTTGAAACTGGATCATCGCCAGGAGTTGTAACAACGTCAGATGCATCCTTTGGTTTTACACCCTCACCAGCTGCATCGTTCATGAATGAAACCATAGCAACGAGAGGAGCATTCCAGTTGATTGTAACCTCGTTAACAGACCAAGCTTCAGCACTATCAACATAGCACTTCTGTGAAGCAACTGTACCTCTTACATAGCCGAGACCACCAACGTATGGATCCTGCATACCTGCACCAGGACCACCTGACAGAACGCCTGCAGGAGCCATTGGGAAGTCAGGATCAACGCCGTGTGACCACCATCTGTGGTGAGGATTCTCAAGGTGATGTGTACCGTAACCGGAAACGTATGAGAAGCACATACCATTACGTCCGAAGAGGTAATCCATAGCTTCTGAAGCACCGTTGAGGTACTGCGCATCGCCTGTTACTGTATAAGCATAAGCCATAACCAATGCGTTGTTGATTACGAATGAGTTTGAACCCCACTCATAACCCTCGATCTCGATAAGCTCACCTGTATCAGGATCGTAACCAACGTTGTTAGGATCGGTAAATACAGATCCTCTGTAAGGAATACCCATACCGTTTGTTGCGCCGTGCATATACTTGATGTAGTCATCAGCACCGCTAACGATTGATTTTTTAACTGTCTCATAGTCAGCTTCCTTAACCTGCTCTGGGTTGAGGTAGAGTGACAGAGTACCAAGACCTGAAGTACAGCCCCAGTTGAATGAGCTGAATGAGCCCTTATTTTCACCACCGCCGAGGTTTGTTGTAAGGCTGAATGCCTTATCATTACCTGTGCTGTCGTTCTTATTCTTGTAAGCGCTGATATCAGTGTAGTACTCAGAAGCATCGTTGCCGAATACGCCTTCAGTAATAGCAAGCTCACAGCCAGCCCAGTAGAAGTCATCGAGAACGTAAGAGTCACCGTAAGGACCACCGCCGATAGCCTGATCGAGAGGTGCGAACTGAGGATCCTTCTTATAGATATCGTCTTTGCCGTCTTCTACCTTATAGCCATCTGTAGCCTTAACTGCTGCGTAGCACTTTTCAGCGTTAGCAAGACACTCCTTAGCAAATGCAGGGTCGATGTCCTTCCAGAGACGTGCTGCCTGAGCTGCACAAGCTGCAAGGTTGAGAGTAGCTGCATACGTAGGTGGCTTAACTATACGAGTTGTGCCCCACTCTTCTTCGTATTCCCAAGCCTTAGTAGCAAGACCTGTCCACTTGTGGTCGTGGAGCTTGTGGTATACGAAGTTTTCGCAAGACTTGCCCCAGTAAGGATCCTTGCTTGAAACGATCATCTTGAACATCCACTCGAGCTCATATCTTGCTTCGTCGAGGATATCAGGATAGCCGTTTGAGTCCTCAGGAATAGACATTGTCTTTCCGTCGTCGAACTTGCCTTCTGTACCGTACTTCTTCTTTGCGAGCTCGTATGTGTTCTGGAGTGTCCATACAGATACACCGCCGTTAACAACGTACTTACCGTGGTCACCAGCGTCGTACCAACCGCCGACACCGTCGATCTGGTATGAAGTATCTCCGTCGAACTTATTTGAATAGAACTTAACCCACTCAGACTGAACGTAAGCGTCATCCTTTGTATGACCAGCAGGATGTGCGAGTGAGCTCTTATCACCTGATGTGATATACTTAGACTCTATCGGAATACCTGAACGGTTCTGATAGTAGTAGTTTACAGCATTAGCGAGCATTGAGCTGTCATAGATGTTCTCATCTATTCTGAACTTCATTGACTCGTTCATTGTGTAAACCTTGCCTGTCTTCCAGTTTGTCCACTCAAGCTTGTCGCCTGAAGCCTTAGTATCCCAAGCGCCCTTGAGGTTGAAGCAAGCAGTATCTGAAACGCCTACAGAATCCTTTACGAAGATTGTGTATTCGCCGGGAGTTGTAAGCTTGGAGAAGTCGAGGATCTGAACGTACTTACCGCTGTCCTTGATCTTCTTGCCGTACTTAGTTTCTGTTGTTTCGCCGTTACCTGAATCAGGATCTTCTACAACCTTAGAAGCAGTACCTGTGTAAACAGCCTTACCTGAAGAATCTCTTACCTCGAACTCACATGGAGATGAGTTATCTGTGCAGTAAGAAGCTCTCTTCTCAAGGTTTGGATAGTAACCAACCTGGTTGATTCTAACGTTTGATCTTGGACGAACAACGCCGAATTCGTTAGTTGTATCGAAGTCACCTTCATCACTTGTGTTATCAACGAGTGAGAGATTATCGAATGTAAGTACAGCACCCTTAGGCATACCGGTATCGTTATTGCCGTACTGACCGTGGTTATCTGAGTAATGGAATGCCCACTCTGTAGGACCTACTGGAGAATCCTTCAGTGTGAAAGTATCCTCGAAATGGAACTCTTCGCCAGCCTTGATCTGGTATGGCTTCCACTCCTGACCGGAAAGATTGTGCCAGTATTCCTTATTACCTTCGTAGTTACCGATCTTAGCGTAGATGTAACCATCTTCTGTTGCAGTGATATCACCGCTGATGGTGTACTCGTGGCCCTGGATCATTGTAATACCTCTGTGACGGAACTGGAGATCCCAACGTCCGGCAGGACCGTTGTTCTCATCGATAGTGATCTTGTACTTACCACCCTCGATCTTGAAGTGCTGACCAGCAGGCTGTGATTCACAGGTATGCCATGGAAGTGCAGTACCGTCATCAAAGTCGCCGTTACCAAGAACCTGACCAGCATTAACAGTCATAGGAGCAACTGCTGCTACAGAAGTAGCAACCATAGCTGCTGACATAAGGCCGCTTAATGCTGCTTTAGTAATTTTCTTGTGCATTTTAAATACCCTCCCTGAAAATTTTAAAATATAAATGATTTGATAACGCAATGCCAGTGCAAACATTGCGGTTATACCGTTGATAATTAACGTAAGCGATGAGATACGAAGTTCAAATATGAACCTGCACCGCCCCTCACTCATCACTAATATTATATTATATCGGGCTTAAAAAGTAAATAGTTTTCTTGAAATTCGTGCATTTTCCTAATGGCAGCACGAAATTTTTGTGCATTTCATCAGATTTTCACTTTAATCACTGTTTGACCACGATTAAATAATGTATGAATTATGAATAAGTAAACTTTTCTGCTAATCAAGCCCGGTATTCAGCAATTTTCGACTTGCTATTTTTAACTTTATCAGTTATAGCTCTCGGGAAGCTCGGTAATAAGGTTCAGCTTATACTTCTGAATAGAGAGCGCATCAGCACCTGTGATGCCGTCGCCGTTCTTGTTAACGTCGCCGTTTGCCTTGCCCTCATCTGTGAGCTTGTACTTGCTTGGGTTAGCGATAGACTGCATTATGATAACAGCGTCTGAAACATCGACAGCCTTGTCGCAGTTAGCGTCTCCCCACAGAGTAACACGCTCTGAGTTGCTGCCGCCCTGTCCAGAAGTAGTTGTTGTTCCTTCTGTAGACTGTACAGTGGCTGATGTTGTTGCAGTTGTTGTTGCAGAGCTTGTTGTTGCTGTTGAAGTTGTTGTTGTGACTGATGGCGTCGGCTGCGGGTCAGTACTCCCTTTACCGTCCTTTGTATTAGGCTTAGCAACGAACTTTGTTCCGTCAGGCTCTTCGCCCCATGCCAGCTCGCCGTTTACATACATCGGGATGTGCTCGTTGATAGAGTCAGCCTTCTTCAGGTCTGTAGCCTTAGCGAGGCCGCCCAGGTATGACCAGTCATTTGAAGTATCCCAAGCACCGGCAGGTACTGCCTGACCGTCCACAGCATCAGGGATAGAGATTCTGAACTGTACCTCATCTCTGTGCTCGCTCTGGCCTGTAGGCTGAATAGCTCTGCCGTCCTCGAACTTGATGAGTGCATAGTAGGTATTGCCTGTAGCATCGCCCTCATACTTATAAGGACCTGATACAGTAGCATAACCCTGTTCGCCTTCCTTATACTGCTGAGACTTGCCTTCAACCTTGATATCGTCTATTGAAAGTCCTGCTGCCAGAACATCCGATACATCGAAGAAGTATTTGTACTCAACATCCTTTGCAACTCTTGCAGGCCATGCTGTATGGTTCATAGCCCAAGCCTTGACCTCAGTGTAGTTGGTACCCTCAGTACCGTTTATAACAGCTGCTACTTCCCATTCTGGCCACTTCGGAGTTTCAGCAGGCGGGAATGAAGCATCGATAGTTCCGCCGTAGTCGTCTACCATTGCGCAGAGGCAAGCTGTGTAGCCTGCGTTGTAGTCGATAGCAACTTCTGAGTACTCATACTGAGCAACACTGTTCTTGTAGCTGCCTGACTTGTCAGGACCGCCGACCAGTGCGCCGTAGAGAGTATGAGCATACTCTGTCTGCCATCCCTCATCTCCGCCTGATTCCTGACCGAGGTCATTCCAGTGGTCATCGTGGATACCTGAAGCGGTTCTGTGGTGGAAAGCAGAAGGCTGCTTGTCGCCCATGCCGAGAACGTAACTCATCTTGAGTCCGTTGTCGCCGAATACGTAGTCCATCTGAGACTTAGCCCAGTCGTTGTACTTAGTCTGGAGTGAAGAATCGTCCTTGAACAGTGTATCACTTGCCAGCTTAGCAAGCCATGCAGTTGTTGTAGCGTGACGAGCGCTTCCCCAGTTGAAGAGCCATGCCAGACCGTCGGGAGTATAGTCTACCTTCTTTCCGCCGTAACCGTCGATCCAGTAATCGAGGTGGTGGGAAACGTGTTCGATCCACTCCTTGTTGCCTGTGTTCATAGCGTAGAGCATGGCAGCTGCCTGAGATGTATCATCCCAGCAGAGGCCCCATGTGTACTTACGTGTAGTTGACTGGCTCTCAAGCGGGAAATCAGGGATGTAGTCCTTCTCGATCTTGTCGAGATAGCTTTTATCGCCTGTAGCAATGTAGAGCCAGTTTGCAGCGTACATACAGTCATCCAGCCATGAGGATGTATCGTACATACCTGACATACCGCCGATATCCTTGCTTGCTCTGATCTTGTCAGCACCCTCAAAGAGATCCTTGGCGTGTTCGAGATACTGAGCAGCCTTATCAGGCTGAGTATCCTTGAATATAATGTAGCCTTCAGCCAGACAAGCAGCTGAAAGAGCAGCTACGGAAGCATTCTTGATAACGTCGTAAGGTCTTTCCCAGTCGCCGCCGTTGAGGTGATGCTTGCGGAGATAAACCTCAGCGCTGCACCAGATGTTGTGGTCTGTTGAGCCGCCTGTGAAGTCACCGATAGTACCAACCATTGAGCCGCCGCCCTTATCGCAGGCCATAACATAGTCCATACCCCACTGGATATTGTTGCGGTAAGTCTCACCGAGACCAATCTTGTCAACAGCATCCTTGTACTGGATATAGCCCCATGCCATGATAGAAGCGGAGTAAGCATTTGTAAGGGTGAACTTGAAGTGGTCACCTGCGTCGAACCAGCCGCCGGGAACGTAATCTGTTTCCTTGCCGTCTTCGTCTACCATTGAGTCAGCTCTCCACGGAACCTGATTCCACTCAGGGAGCTTACCTGCCTGCTGCACCTCATAGAAGAACATTGACTTCTGGAGAGCCTCAGCGTAGTTGTAATCTGAAGCCGCAGTAACACTGCTTGCAGGGAAATAAGCGAGAATTCCTGCTGACATAGCCAAAGCAGAAACGGCTGCTGTCATTTTTTTGAATATCATTTTTAATACCCCTCTCGTATTAAATTAGCATGATTAGACCATGCCTATACATATTAAATTTACCGCATTTTCCGCTTATTGTCAAGTAGCTTCAAAAACATTTCACAAAATATAGCACATTGCCTAAAATATCCATCTAAATATTGTATGGAAAGACAGCTAAGAAGTTTATACTATTATAATAGGGGAAATCTGATGTCGAAGCTTCGTAAGGATAAAAAGAAATCTCCGCAGACCATTAAGCCTGCGGAGTGATATCCTTATTTATGAGCTGAAATTATTCAGCGTCATCCTCAGCAGCATCCTCTGCTTCGTCCTCAGCCTCGTCGAGGAGAGCACGCATTGAGATGCTGATTCTCTTTGAATCGTAATCGATATCGATGATCTTAACATCAACCTCGTCGCCTACAGAGAGAACATCCTTGACATTCTCAACCTTTCTGTCAGCGATCTGTGAGATGTGGATAAGACCGTCAACGCCGTCGATGATCTGAGCGAATGCACCAAAGCTTGTGATAGAAACGATAGTAGCCTTAACGATGTCGCCAACTTTGTACTGAGCCTTGAAGATCTCCCATGGGTTATCCTCAGTCTTCTTGTATCCGAGAGAGATTCTGTTAGCTTCCTTATCGAGCTCCTTGATGTAAACTTCGAGAGTATCGCCAACGTTTACAACTTCACTTGGGTGCTTGATGCGCTTCCATGAAAGCTCTGAGATGTGAACCATACCGTCGATGCCGCCGAGATCAACGAAAGCACCGAAGCTTGTGAGTGACTTGACCTTACCTGTGTAAGTTGCGCCAACCTCAGCTGTTTCCCAGAACTTAGCCTGAGCCTCAGCCTTCTTAGCATTCTGAACAGCCTTGATAGAGCCTACAGCTCTCTTTCTGCCGCCTTCAGAAACTTCGATAACGATGAATTCAACCTTCTTCTTGAGGAGCTGCTCAAGCTCTGCGCCTCTTGGGAGACCTGTGAGTGAAGCAGGGATAAATACTCTTACGCCGAAAGCTGTGAGAGTAACGCCCTTGTTAACAACGTGCTGAACAACGCCCTCGAGGACAGTGCCCTCTTCCTGAGCCTTAACGATCTTCTCGTAACCTGCCTGCTCGTCAACCTTCTTCTTGGAAAGAGCAACAGTACCCTCAGCGTCATTCACCTTGATAACGATGAGGTCGATCTCATCGCCTACAGAAACGATGTCAGCAGGCTTCTGTGAAGGATCGTCTGTGAGGTCATCGATATTAACATAACCTGTATGCTTTGTGCCAAGATCAACGATAGCTTCTGTATTGTTTACAGCAACAACTGTGCCCTTAACTTTCTCTCCTGTATGTATTTTTTTGAATGACTCATCGAGTGCCTGAGCGAAATCGATATCCTCATCCTGAGCTGCAAGAATTTCATTTTCTGCCATTTTGGTTTGTACCTCCTTGATTATATAAGCGGGGGTGGAAGCCCCTGCCGTAATGCCGATCCTGTCGGCATTGGGAAGCTTTAAAGTCCGAAGCTCGTCCGAATTCTCGATATGATACGTCTTACAGTACCTGCTGCATACCTCATACAGCTTGACCGTATTCGAGCTGTGTCTGCCGCCTACCACCAGCATAATGTCGGAGTTTTTAGCAAGCTCTGCCGCATCTGACTGTCTTGCATCGGTAGCGTTGCAGATAGTATCGAATATAACGATATCCGGGTCGTCCTTCGGGATCACGTTTAAACAATCATCCCATACTACTATATTATACGTCGTTTGCGCCACAATTGCAAGCTTTTTTCCAAAATTTTTATAGTTTTTTTCAAAAAAGTCTTTTAGCTCAAAGTTATCCTTAAAAACAAGGCAATTTTCGTCACAATGACCAACGATGCCCTGAACCTCGGGATGGTTCTTATCGCCGGCAATGAGAATGAAGTATCCCTCGGCTGTTTTCTCTGCAACGATCTTGTGTATTCTCGACACAAACGGACAGGTGGCGTCAAGCATACGGTTGCCCTTGGCTTCGATGGCTTCGTATACGTCACGTCCCACGCCGTGAGAGCGGATGACTACAGTCTCATCGGGAGCAAGCTCATCCACATTGTCGATGATGCGTGCGCCTTTTGCCTGCATATCGTTGACTACGTCCTGATTGTGGATTATGGGGCCGAGAGTAGCCACACGGGTATTGTTCTCCAGTTCGCTGTAGACCATCTTCACGGCTCTGTCAACTCCGAAGCAGAAGCCGGCCGACTTTGCAACAGTAACCTTACTCATCAGCATTTTCCTCCTTCTGCTCTATCTTAGGCTGTTCGGCAGCTTCAAGTGCAGGCTGTCCGCCCTCTACAAGCTCCTTGATATCAGCCATGTATCTGTTCTTCAGCTTGACCAGCTGGCGTGGATTGGGTTCTTCTCGTGATTCCACATACTCCGCAGGGTCAATGGGCTGACCGTATTTTATCGTGACCTTAGTGCGGAATCTCAGCTTATCGCCGTATACCACACCAACGGGAACGATGCACTTGCCGGAACGTGCCGCAATGAGAGCCGCACCGGTGTGTCCCTTCTGCACCTTGCCGTCCTTGGAGCGTCCGCCCTCCGGGAAAATCATAAGGCTGTCATTTTCAAGGCGCTCGATAGAAGTGTCAATTACCTTCATATCGCCCTTTCCACGGGAAACGGGAAATGCTCCCAGCGAACGTATCAGCCATGCGAAGATCTTGTTTTTGAAAAGTTCCTCTTTTGCCATGAAGGAGATGTGTCCTTTCAGAAATGAACCCACCAGCGGAGGATCGGCATTTGAGCGGTGATTCGGCGTATATATGACAGTTGTGTCTGTGGGGATGTTCTCTCTGCCCTCGAATTTAAGATTGTAGGCGATACGGAAGTAACATCTCAGCAATGCCTTTATAAAGCCGTACATATCACTTTCCTCCGCCTGTTTTCTCGGTGATTATCTTTACAATAGCCTCAGCGGACTGCTCAAGATCAAGCTCTGTTGTATCCACAAGAACAGCATCTTCAGCCTGTTTCAGAGGCGATACCTCACGGGTCATGTCCTGACGGTCACGCTCAATGATATCGCTGAGTATCTCCTCATAGCAAGGGCAGTTCGGCTTCTCGGAAAGCTCCTTGAAACGGCGGTTTGCTCTCTCCTCGGCGGAGGCTGTGAGGAATATCTTCACATCCGCATTCGGCAGAACGACAGTACCGATATCACGGCCGTCCATGATGACATTGTTCTCTGCGGCTATCTTCTGCTGAGTGCCGAAAAGGTACTTGCGGACAGCAGGGATAGCGGAAGTGCGTGAAGCAGCCATCGATATCTCAGGAGTTCTGATAAGGTCGGAAACGTCCCTGTCACCGAGGAAAACTCTCTGTGCGCCGTCGATGAAGCGAAGTGAAACATCTGCCTTTTCAAGGGCTGTCTCTATCTCCTCATCGGGGATGTTGTTCTCGGTGATGAAAAGGGCGATAGTTCGGTACAGAGCACCTGTATCCACATAGATATAGCCCAGTTTCTTCGATACCATTTTGGCAATTGTGCTTTTTCCTGCACCTGCAGGGCCGTCAATAGCGATGTTGATATTCTTCATAGTAAAAACTCCTTTAAGTTTATTTATGGCAACACCGCACAAAGCTTGTGCTGAAGATGCGCCGACAGATTTTTTCGTCAGATTGTATAGAAATTCCGCAGGCATACTACCGTATGTCAAGGGATTTCTGTGCAAGATGACGGAAAATATGTCCGCAGATTCGGTGCAAAGCCGTCAGGCGGGCTTTGTGCGGTGTTGCCTTATCTTGTCATGTATCTCTGCACATTCAGTGCATCGTCCGAGATGGTCAAGTGCCATTCTCGGAAGCGTTTTCCGCAGTTCCCTCGCCATTTCTCGATATACAGCGAAAATCCTCGTTTTGTATGCTTGCTGTGCGACATGATATCACTCCATATCGGGAATGTAGTAAAGGTCAGCCATTATCTCCTCGGATAGTTTCATGAGTTTCCGCCATTCTTCGGCATTTTTCACGGATGTGGCGTTCCATAGTCCGGGGCATTCCTTTCCAAGGGCACAGAATCCGCTGAGAAGTGATCTGCTCTTTTCGGCTATTTCATGGTCTATCCAGCCCTCGTCAAGGTATATTTTCAGATTCTCGTCGCAGAGATAAGTCCTGACGTAGATGTCAAGATCCTCGAAAATCTGTGTACCGACTGCGATATCGTCCTCATGGACAAGCGCCCTCGTGAAGCTTTCAAGGGTACGGATATAACCGATATAGATGTGTTCCTTCGTTACTGTGAATTTGCCCATATTTCATCCTTTCAGATTCTGCCACACCGATATGACAAAGTCGGTGCCGATAACTGCTATAGCCGCAGTGCTGATCGCCGTACAGAATTTCTTCGGCAGTTTTTCGCTTATCTTCCCGGACAGCGGATGAAGTCCGTAGAAATAGACCACCGCCATTGCACCGAATATAGCGCTTGATACGCCCGATGAGCGGTCAAGGATGGACAGCGGCCAGGTTTTGTAGGTCCAGAACTGCTTGTGGAAGATGAACTCCAGCAGATAGGACGCTCCCAGCTCGAATACCGTAGTTATGACAAATGCCAGCACGAACAGCAGTACGGGATTTATCTTCCTTCTTATTATTATAAGAAGCAGAAAAGCTCCCACGGCGTAGATAGGTATTATGGGCAGATGGAGCATTCCCCTGTTGTCGAAGTAGTGCCACATCACCCACACCGTCACCACCTCATATATCCAGCCGGCAAAGCCTGCCGCCACAAATTCAAATACATAGCGGAAGACGTTTCGTGTTGTTATCCGTTTGCTCATATTCAATCCTCCCCGTCAAAGAGAGTCATCAGGCTGTATACATCGCCTGTCAGGCAAAGCACACACATCCCCATGAATACAGCTGCAAAGATGATATCCCACATTCCCTGCCGTTTTTTCTTTTTAACGATGTTTACAATGCCGCATATAAGTGCAGTCAGTGCCATCACAGGAAGATAGTATTGTCCGAATATTCCGATTATCGCCTGAACGATGAAATTTGTCAGTTCGTATCTGCCGTCACTGTCCGCCGACAAACTTTCAAAAAAGCTGAACATTATGCCGCAGAATCCCATGAGCATTGCAAACATCCACGGTAATGCTATAAGCATTTCCGCCGTAGCCGTTTTCAGAAGTTTAGAGCGTTCTCTGCCGATAATGATTATGGCTCTGACAGCAAACAATATCACAGGCAAAGCCAATACTGCTACAAGCATGGACGACCTCCTTTAATGGATGCGTTTCACTTTCGCCCCGAAAGGCATAAGCGCCAGTTTCGCCAGCTTGAACATCTGCTGACCGAATGGTATACCGATGATCGTGATGCACATTAACACGCCTATGAACGCAAATTCAGCCGCCATGGGGATTCCGCTGAAAATCAGCCACAGCACATTAGCCAGACAGGACACGGGTCCGCCGCCGTACTCCACTTCCTTGCCAAATGGCGAAAATGCCAGCTTTGCCAGTTTGAAGCACTGCTTTCCTATGGGGATGCCGATAATGGTAATACACCAGAATAATCCCGATAGTGTCCAGCTCAATCCGCCGATAAATCCGCCGAAAATGAACCAGAGTATATTTCCGATCGATCTCATGTTATCCCTCCTCAGCAGTACAATGCAGCTGTGTAGGCGGTGGAAAAAGCTATCTGCAAATTGAATCCGCCTGTGTATGCGTCAACGTCAATGACCTCGCCTGCGAAGAAAAGTCCGCTGCAAAGCTTTGATTCCATAGTTTTCGGGTCTATCTCCTTTGCGGACACTCCGCCGCTGGTGATTATTGCCTCGTCAATGGGGCGGAATCCCGATATCCTTACAGGGAAAGCCTTGAGAAGCTCCCCGAATTTATGTCTCTGCTCCTTGGTTATGCCGTTGACTTTCTGCTGCGGAGAAATGCCCGACAGTTTCACGGCAACGGGTATCAGCTTCGCAGGCAGCAGCGCCCTTATGCCGTTGGAGAAGTCACGGTTGAGATTCTCCGCAAAGTCACGCTGTATCCTTGCATCAAGCTGCTCGGCGGTCAGTGCAGGTTTCAGGTCGATGAGAAGCTTGTACCTGCCGGGCTGCATATCACGGATGTGTGAGCTTGCACTGAGCACAAGGGGGCCGCTTACTCCGAAGTGAGTGAACAGCATCTCTCCCATTTCGCTGTATATCGCCTTTTCGCCGTCCATCAGCTTCAAGGTGACATTACGTAGGGAAAGTCCCATCATCTCGGCGCAGTACCTGTCGGGAGAAATCAGCGGCACAAGGCTTGGTTTCAGCTCGGTCACGGTATGTCCGACGGACTCGGCAAGAGTATAGCCGTCGCCGGTTGAACCTGTATTGGGATAGGATTTTCCTCCGCAGGCTATAATCACAGATGAACAGGGATATTCCTGGCCGCCTGCTCTGACACCCGTAACAGCGCCGTTTTCGGTGATAAGCTTCGTGACACGGCTGTGGACGACCTGCACTCCCAGATTTTTCATCTCCCGGGCAAGAGCGTCAGCAATGTCGTTGGCATTGTCGCTGACAGGAAAAACACGGTTTCCCCTTTCGGTCTTGAGAGGAACTCCCAGCCCCTCGAAAAATTCCATAGTGCTGTCTGCATCGAAGTTGGAGAAAGAGCTGTAGAGAAAACGTGGATTCACTGGGATATTCTTCATATGCTCATCGGTGGAGCTGTTATTGGTGACGTTACAGCGTCCTTTTCCCGTGATGCGAAGCTTGCGTCCCAGCTTTTCGTTTTTCTCGAAGACGATAACGCTCTTTCCGTAGCGAGCCGCCCAGACTGCCGCAAAACAGCCTGCCGCTCCGCCTCCTATTATAATAACATCAGTCATCATTTACTGCCCTTTCTCTTTCCACGGAATTTATTGTCATTTCGTCCGTTTGAGCGTCCTGTCACGTTATTGTGTCCCGGTCTCTTGTCATTCTTTCCACGGCCGTTTTTCTGCGCAGGTGCAGGCTTTCTGTCGTCCTGCACAAGGCAGTTGGGCGATGAACCGATAAGGTCACGGCGGCCTGCTTTCTTCAGCGCTTCAAGGACTATCTCCCTGTTCTGCGGACGGAAATACTGGAGCAGTGCCCTCTGCATCGCCTTTTCTTTCGGAGTTTTCGGGACGTAGACCTTTTCCATCGTGTAAGGGTCAAGCTCGGTGTAGAACATAGCTGTGGAAATAGTTCCCGGTGTGGGATAGAAGTCCTGCACCTGCTCGGGACGTATCTTGTTGTCACGGAGGAACAGTGCAAGTTCAATGGCTTCATTCAGCGTACTTCCGGGATGTGAGGACATCAGATACGGAACCAGATACTGCTCCTTTCCCATGCCCTTAGTTATCTCGTAGAATCGCTTCTGAAAGCGCTTGTATGCCTCGATGTGTGGTTTTCCCATTTTGTCCAGAACTACCGCAGAGCAATGCTCGGGAGCGACTTTCAGCTGACCGCTTACATGGTGCATAATGAGTTCCTTCATGAACTCGTCGTCCTTGTCCTCGATGAGGTAGTCGTAGCGTATACCCGAACGGATGAATACACGCTTCACGCCCTTTATCTTGCGGAGTTTCCTCAGCATGGCGAGATACTCGGTGTGGTCAACTTTCAGCGCAGGACATGGCTTCGGAGCGAGACATTTCTTGCCCATGCACAGTCCCTTGCTCAGCTGTTTGTCGCATGAGGGATGGCGGAAATCAGCGGTAGGGCCTCCCACATCGTGGATATAACCCTTGAAATCGGGCATTTTTGTAATCCGCTCAGCTTCGGCAAGGACGGACTCCTCACTTCGGCAGGTAACACGTCTTCCCTGATGGAGGGCGATGGAGCAGAAGTTGCAGTAGCCGAAACAGCCACGGTTGTGAGTGATGGAGAAGCGCACTTCCTCGATGCCGGGAACTCCTCCCAGCGCCTCATATGACGGGTGATACTGCCTTGTATAGGGCAGAGAGTACACGTAGTCAAGCTCCTCCGTAGTCAGGCTGTATGCAGGAGGATTCTGAACCAGCATATGCTTGCCGTGACGCTGGATTATTATCTTGCCGTAGACCTCATCCTGCCAGTCATACTGTATCTTTACAGCCTTGGCATATTCAGGCTTGCTGTCACGCACCTGCTCGAATGAGGGACACTGCGCCGCACCGAGGGGAGTGTTCACAGGCTCGGTAAGGTAGCAGGTACCACGTATATCATGGATATCACGTATATTCTCGCCGCCGGCAAGTCGGGGGCAAAGTTCCTGTATCTGATGCTCGCCCATTCCGTACATGAGAAGGTCCGCACCGCTGTCAACGAGAACTGACGGTCTTACAGCGTCGTCCCAGTAGTCGTAATGTGCGAAACGGCGCAGAGAGGCTTCAAGTCCGCCTATGGCTATGGCGATGTCACCGAAATATTCACGTATCTTCTGACAATAGACTATCACCGCACGATCGGGACGTTTGCCTGCCTGTCCGCCTGCTGTGTATGCGTCGTCGGAACGCTTTCTCTTGGCGGCGGTGTAATGCGCTACCATTGAGTCGATATTGCCTGCGGTGACGAGGAATGCATACTTAGGCGCACCGAAACGCTTGAAGTCACGGTCGGTATGCCAGTCGGGCTGAGAGATAACTCCCACGGTGTAGCCCATAGCTTCGATAAGACGGGTAACGATAGCCGCACCGAAGCTGGGATGGTCAACATAGGCATCCCCTGTTATGTATATGAAATCGAACTGTTCTATTCCCAGTTCGTCCATTTCTTTTTTCGTGGTGGGAAGGAATCCCTCGTACATTTAATACTCCCCCTTTTTCATTCATAACTGAACACCGCTTTCTTCTGCATATTACGAATTACGGAATATGAGTCAGAAGAAACACAACGGCAACAATTCCGATAACTGCGGCAACTCCGATCATAGCGATAATTGCGCTTTTCTGTCCACCGCCGTCAAATACAAAATTCGCAGTTTCAAGCTCGCTGCCTGCCTTTTCAAATTTGCTGAAACTTTCATTGAAGCGGCGGTCGAGGTAATCATTAAGGCGCAGTTTTTCCTCATGTGAAAGGGCTCTTATCCCATCCTCTCCACGAGCCATGACATCTTCAAAATGCGGGTCTTCATAGTGACCGACGGCAAATTCGGGAACATATATGTAAACTGTATCGCCTTCTTTAAGGCGCTCTGCAAACTGACTTGACGAACTTACATTGTAAACATAGTCGTTTTCAGCCTTCACAACAAAACGATGAAGTCTGAATCTGTGAAATGAACGGTCTACGTTGACTGTCCTGATGACCGCCTGCATTTTCCTTGCTTTGCTTATGTATTTCCGTTCCATTTTTACTTTCTTCACTATCATTGCAATGAGTACGACCTCAAGTATAATCATGACAACGAAACAAATAGCTTGAAAACGTTCATCTGCTTCCATTCCGCTCACTCCTTATATGCCCTCTGCTTGTTTCAGAGTGCCATAATATATATCTGGCAAGGGTTGTCCTCGCCCCATATTTCCGTAATAACTTCCAGTTCCTTGAATCCGCAGGCAAGATAGAAGCGGTTGGTCTCGTCGTAGTCCTCATACATTCCCATCTTCACCGTCTTTACCTGCATGAACTGATAGCCCATTTCCTGTGCAGTCTTACGGGCTTCCTCGAAAAGCTGACGTCCCAGACCGTGGCGGTGGTACTCTTTCAGCACACCCATGACTGCGATCTCCACAGTTTCACGGCCTGTCTCTTTCAGGCAGAGGAATCCCACGTATCTGCCGTTCTCCTCAGCCGCAAGGAAGATCCGGTCAACGCTTTCAGCGATGTACTGCTCTCTGCTCTCATCCACCTCGAACCAGTCGTGGAGCGCCTCAAGAACTTCCCTTGCTACGGCCTTTTTCGTCTCGTTATCTTTTATCTGCTTTATCATTTTTCTCCTTTCTTTCAACGGCGGATGATATCCGCCCCTGTATAGCACTTAGCCGTCCATTTCCATGCGGACACGGCGCTCGTCGTACTGCATCTTCGACATGAGGACACGGCGTGGCTTTGCGCCTTCGCTGGGCCCTATAACTCCACGCTCCTCCAGTTCGTCCATGATACGTGCGGCTCTTGCATAGCCCAGTTTCAGCTTTCTCTGGAGCATGGATGTGGAAAGCTGTCCTGCATCGACCGCTACCTTTATGGCACGTTCAACGAAGTCCTCATCACTTCCCTCAGCATAGCCTGCATCTCCGCTGTCACCGTGGTCGCCCTTAGTCGCAGGAACGAAATTGTTAACGGCTTCTTCAATGTTCTTATCGTATACAACACCCTCGAACTGTCCCTTTATATAGTCAAGGGTAGCGTTTATATCCTTATTTGATGCGAAACATCCCTGAACACGTACAGGGTCGGTGGCACCGATAGGCATATACAGCATATCGCCGTTTC
Source organism: Ruminococcus flavefaciens FD-1 (assembly GCA_000174895.1). Taxonomy (GTDB): domain Bacteria; phylum Bacillota; class Clostridia; order Oscillospirales; family Ruminococcaceae; genus Ruminococcus; species Ruminococcus flavefaciens_A. The sequence continues at coordinate 5,377 of ACOK01000072.1, read as the reverse complement.
CGAGAAGCTTTTCTGCACCTGCACAGTCAATGATAGTACGGCTGTCCACCTGAGACTTTACCGAAAGAGCGATACGGCTGGGGATATTAGCCTTGATGATACCTGTGATAACATCGGTGGTAGGACGCTGTGTAGCTACAACAAGGTGCATACCTGCGGCACGTCCCATCTGTGCAAGACGCTGGATGGAGTCCTCGACCTCGTTCTTTGCGACCAGCATCATATCAGCCAGCTCATCGATGAAAATGACTATCTGCGGCATCTTGTCCATGTCGCCGTCCATCTCGGCAAGCTCATTGAACGACTTCAGATCGTTTGCGCCGTTGTCAGCGAAAATGGTGTATCTTCTCATCATCTCGTTAACTGCCCAGCCAAGAGCGCCTGCCGCCTTCTTTACGTCAACGACTATGGGGATAAGAAGGTGCGGTATGCCGTCGAACACCTTGAACTCAACTATCTTCGGGTCGATGAGGATGAGCTTTACCTCATCGGGGTCCGCATTGAAAAGGATGCTCATGATGATTGAACGTGTACATACAGACTTACCTGAACCTGTAGTACCTGCGATTATAACGTGGGGCATCTTAGCGATATCGCCAAGGATAACATTGCCTGTGATGTCCTTGCCAACAGCGAAAGTCAGCTTGCTCGAAGCATTTCTGAATTCCGGAACTGAGAGTATCTCCCTGAGAGTTACCATGTCCTTTGTGCCGTTAGGTATCTCGATACCCACAGCGGCTTTTCCCGGAACAGGGGCGATACGAACGCCCTGAGCGGCAAGGCTGAGAGCGATATCATCGGCAAGTCCCGTTATCTTCTTGACCTTTACTCCCACACCGGGCTGTACCTCGTAACGGGTAATGGCAGGGCCACGGTAGATATCCTTTATCTTTACCTCAACACCGAAGCTTCTGAGGGTATTGACGATAACGTCAGCCTTTTCACGCATTTCACGCATCGCCTCGTCCCTGTTGACTCTCACATCCGCATTTGTCAGCAGATCAAGGGGCGGACGGAGATAAAGCGGCTTGATAGGCATTTCTTCCTGTACTGCGTCTTCCTCGTCCATATCGAAAGGCGGAAGGTCGTCCTCTTTCTTGTCAGCGGCCTTGCTGATAAGATCTTCAAGGCTTGCGCTGTCCCTTTGCTGAGGAGCGGGAGCTTTATCGGGGAATATCTCGAAATCATCATCCACATTATGTATCTGGTCGTCGGTGGGAAGCTGGATATCCATGAGAAATCCGTCATCTTCGGGTGCCGGCTTCAGCACTGGCTGAGAGAATCTGATATTTCTCTCGGGAACAGGCTTTGACTTTGCCTCGCTTATCATATCCACAGCTTCGATATCCTTGTCAAAGCTTCTCTTCTCCCGTTCGTCGTCGATGCCGTCATCGTCGATATATTCGTCGCTGTATTCCATCCCTGTCATAAGATTGCTTATGCCCTCGCCCATATGACGGAAATGCCTTTGTACAGCATTGAACAGATCGTTCATTCCGTTGCCCGAAAGAAACATCACCAGCACGAAAAGCGCAACAGCTGTAAGTATCCTTGCGCCCAGTTTTCCCATGAATTTCAGAAGCGGCCATGCCAGAATGCCCGATGCCACTCCGCCGCCCTTGAGGTGCTGTCCCTCGGAATAGAGCAGTTTTATTACATGGATGAATCCGCCGTCAGGAAGCTTTCCCACGGCGAATATCTGTATCGCAGAGCTTACAAGTATAGTTATGCCGATGCCGCACCATATTCTGCCTGATGTTTTCTCGGTATTGCGCTCCATGCCTATTTTCACGGCTGAATAAAGCAGTGAAGCAGGAAGCACCAGCGCTGCCCATCCGAACAGGCCAAGAAGTATGTCATGCATCCTCAGCCAGCCCTTTGTGCCTTTGACCAATATCATGGCGGCGAGGATAACTCCCAGCGCAAACAGCACAACCGAAGCGAACTGTCCCGTACTCTGGGGTCTCTTCTTCTCCTCTGTCACTTTCTTTGCCGGCTCTGCCGCCTTTTTAGCAGGTTCAGCCGCCTTCTTTGCAGGCTCTGACTTTTTCTTCGCAGGAGCCGCTTTTTTCTTTCTGGTTTCAGCCATTGTTTCCCTCCGTATTTTGCTACACATATCTTTTATCCGAATTTTCGATCATATCATAAAGGCAGTCCATAGCGTCGCCGAGACTTCCGCAGCTGTCGATAAGTCCCAGTTCCACGGCCTTTTCGCCTTCCACAACGCTCCCCACATCAAGCACAAGTTCCTCGGTGTTCATCATCAGCGAGCGGAAATCCTCCTCGGATATACCGCTGTTGCCTACAACGAACCTGACTATCCTGTCCTGCATCCGCTGAAAATAAGAAAGTGTCTGCGGCACTCCGAGGACTGTTCCGTTCATCCGCACGGGATGGATGGTCATAGAAGCACTTGGGACAATAAAGGACTTCTTAGCGCTCACCGCAAGAGGCACGCCGATGGAATGGCCGCCGCCCACCACAAGGGATACCGTGGGAGTCTTCATGCCTGAGATAAGCTCGGCAATGGCAAGACCTGCCTCCACGTCTCCGCCGACGGTGTTGAGGATGATAAGCAGTCCCTCAACGCTCCTGTCCTGTTCAACAGCGACGAGAGCGGGGATGATATGTTCGTATTTAGTAGTTTTGTTCTGTTCCGAAAGCACATAGTGTCCCTCTATCTGCCCGATAACGGACAGACAGTGGATGAGGTGCTTGGAGTTCTGCGAGACAGTCTCGCCGTTTTTCTCGGCAAGAAGTGCCTGCCGGAGCTCTTTTTCTTCGGTATCGTTCATAATATCGCCTCCTGACTTGACAAGAATATTATGTCCGCCAGTCAGAAGCGTATACATATTTATTATACACGCATTACCGATCAAAGTCAAGCCTGCAAGCTGACAGCAGCTTGACCCCATTTCACGATTCGGCCGCTGAGCGAGCGGCGGCGCTTTTCACGATTCGCTTGCTGCGCTCGCTTACTCTGTACGTTTCGCATACTCTGCTTTCGCTCGTTGGCACTTCTTATTTATTTAGGCTGATGCAGCTTTTTGTAGGGGTGCACAGTGTGCGCCCTCGGAACACTGTCACAATCGCCGTCCTTTCTTTATTGGCAATGTTCAAATTTGTATGGGCGCTTTCAGAGCGCCCTCGTCACTCCACCATAAATGCTTGTGGTGACCGCAATATGTAGGGAACGCCGCCCTCGGCGTTCCATTTAGGTGCGATGGGATCTGTGGGAGCCCGAGGGCGGGCTCCCCTACAAAGATCTGTTTCTGTAGGGGCCGCCTTTGGCAGTCCTTGCAATAACACAGAATGTCAGGAGGGCCGCCACAGGCAGCCCCTACAAAAATCATTCGTAACATGACATTATATTTTGAAAATCGACTTGCATGGATGTCACCGGCGTTCTGCAAATCAACCGTTCGCACAGGAAAAGGGCGCACAATGTGCGCCCCTACGTGTAATTATTTATCTATGACTTATAATCAGCCTATCTTCTCGATGTGGAGTTCATACAGCGTGATGTTGCTGTAGTCCTTGCCGCCCATCTGAACTATAAGCCTTGCGGCCTTATCGGTACCTGTTGAAGTGAACTCATCCGAGAACGGTGTCTTTTCGCCTTCGATGGCTACCTTTGTACTGTAAAGTTCCGTCTTTCCGTCAGCGCTGACAATGGAAACAGGTATCTCCCTGCCCTTGTCGCCTGTCATTTTAAAGGATATACGGTACTTTCCGTCCTTCTTCATATCGATGCCCGAGATGTCCATGCAGATGTCGTCAGCCTTTGTGCCGCCTGTCACTACATTCACCCAGAACGACTTGTCATAGTCAGAGAAGAAAGTGGAAGCGTTTGCTCCCGACTCCTCATTCTTTGTTATATCGTACTTTGCATCAGCCGCCACGTCAATACCTATCTGATCGGACTCGATACCCAGCACCTGACATATCTTGTCGGAGAGAACAGCCGCACTCTTCTTGTGAGTTACTTCTGACGGATGCCAGTCAGAACCGAGGCCGTCATTCTGCATATCCTGAACGGCTGACTGATAGCTCATGATATTCTTGTCGCCGCTTGCCTTCTGATAATCGCTGACAGCGCCCTCGATGTAGGGATAAAGCTCCGTACAGCCCATAGTTCCGAGAGTACAGATGATGTAAGCGTCAGGATTGCACTTGCGGACCGTTTCAAGGAATTTAGCGTACTCTGTGCGGTATTCGTTCATCTTTTCTTCGTCCTGACCGCAGTAGCTGCTGTCGTTCGTACCGAGATTGATAACAACTATATCGTTAGGCTTTTTAGTGAAATCCCATTCTTTTTTGTACTCGTCACTCTTTGCCACATACTCATAGTAAGGAGGAACAAGTGAATCGACGTTTTTCTTTCCGTCGGAGGTATAACCCGAGATTATGCCGTGGCCGCTGTAGCTGACTGCACTGTAGTCGGCATCAAGCTTTTCAGCCACAAGATAAGCGTATGACTTCATGAAGTTCTCGGTGGTAGTCTTGAAGTTCTCGTACTGATCCTTGCCCTCAACACCGTAAGCGCAGGTAATTGAATCGCCTATGAACTCGATCCTGTACTTCTTATCAGCAGTCGGTGCTATGGGCATCTGCGAATCAGTATCAACGGTCACGTTCTTTACGCCTATCGCACCGTTGTTGGCTTCGGAAAGGTGTATTACCTTTACAGTCGCAGTTCTTGTTGTGCTGCCGCTGAACAGTTCGATCTTCTTCGACTTTTCGCCCATTGTATCGTCAACGATGACCTTGCCGTCCACAAGAACCGCATATCTTGAGCGGTAATCAGCGCCGTTGGATGTACTGCTGTCACCTGCCAGTTCTATCTCTGCGGAACGTCCTGTTACGGTAAATTCAACAGCACTTCCGCTGTGCACCAGCCATGTAACTCCGCCGCTTTCGAGATTTCTTCCCACATAACGGGCAGTGCCCTCATTTATCGGGAAGGTGGAACTTGTGTACTCGCCTGAGGGCTGTGCCACAGCCTTACGCATTTCGATAAGGTCAAAAACGTCCACTACTTTGTCTCCGTTCACATCCTGTTCCGCCGTTATAGCAGCTTCACCGTGAAGTGAATGTGCCAGACCGATAAGGTCATTGGCTGAGTACTTCATAGCCGCAAAAGCTGATGTGCTGACAGCTGAGACAGCGGTAACGACTGCAACGGCAGATAAAATTTTTTTCTTCATGTTTATCACTCCTCATACTTTCCGTTTATGCACGGATATCCATTATAATTTAATTATACCATGTAATTATGTATTTTTCTACTTTCAGATTAAAACATGGTATCAATTAGCTAAAGTTATTAACTCAGCCTAAAGTTCAGGGGCAGATAAAGATCCGCCCCTGATAGCTT
>ACOK01000073.1 GCA_000174895.1 Ruminococcus flavefaciens FD-1 | reverse complement strand
GACTTGTAAAAAACTTGCTTTACTGTTGTGCGCCCTATTATGGGGCAAAATTAATAGTCTTGGGGAGAGTTCGAGAAAAATCCTTCTTCAAAACGTCTACCTCAATAATACATACAAAACTTCTTTATAAGTACCGAGGTTATGGTGAGCCCATGTTGTTTTTGACAGGTTCTAAAATAAAATTGACCTTTTCCATCTTTTGAACGTGTACTATATGAAGACAAACAGTACTGACCATCTTCAGAGACCCGGATGTAAGGAGTGAAACGATGCTGACATCAGACAATGTCCGTGAAGCGGTGGACGAATACGGCGATATGCTGTACCGCCTGTGCCTTGTGATGCTGAGGAATACCGCCGATGCCGAGGACGCCGTTCAGGAGACATTCATAAAATATATGCTGTCCTCTCCGCCTTTCAACGACGATGAACACGAAAAAGCGTGGCTTATCACAGTGGCTTCAAACAATTGCAGGGATATGCTTCGTTCACGGAAGCGGCATTGCGCCGAAAGTGAAGATATACTGCGGAATTATCCTGCTGACAGCGATGACAGGGGAGTTTTTGAAGCGCTGACGGAAGTGCCTGAGAAATTCCGCATAGTCCTGACACTCCATTATGTTGAGGGGTACAAAGTGGACGAGATAGCGAAAATGCTGGGCAGGACCTCATCGGCGGTGAAAATGCGCCTTGCAAAGGGGCGGAAGCTGTTAGAGGAAAAATTGAAATAAAAAACCGCCGAAGGCGGCAATACCAGAGTCCAGAGAGGTGTAGACCTCTCTGGCAGGGGGGGAAAGAGGGGGACAGAGTCCCCCTGACAAAGCAGTAAAGCAAGCGAAGCGATGCTTTACGGACGGTTCAATGCAAATAACGATCAAGCCAATGCGAACGCCCACACACGGACGGATAATATCCTCCCCTACAAACCGTTCCACGTTCAACAAAATAACACCCTCCCCAAATGGAACGCCGAGGGCGGCGTTCCCTACAAGTACCGAAAATAACCGACGAAAGGAGCAATTTATATGATGGAAAAGAAAATAAGATCATCCGCTGAGAAAATAACCATGCCCGATGAGCTGAGAGAGCGTATCATCGACAAATGCGCCGAGATGGAAAAGTCTGAACGAAGCGGAAACGGCACATACACCGACCACGTTTTCACAGTCGAAAGGGCACAGCCTCACCGCATCCGCAGAGTTGTCAGCGGTCTCGCCGCCTGTGCAGTTCTTGCAGGAGGTCTGGGCGCTACGGGAGTTTTCCTCCACAGGCAGGGAAGCGGCAATATCGCTTCGGAAGTTGCGCAGGAGGCTTGCTATGTACTTTGTCCTTTCGGGGACTTCACACAGCGTGATTATGTTTTTTGTGTGGCTGATGAAAATGATGAAGTTCATGAGTATGAGAACAACGCTGAACTGGCAGATCTACTCAATAAATTCAACTGGGTCGAGGAAACTGAACCCTTTGCGGCGGAAGAAGATCCGGAAGTTTACATGGTGACATGGCAGGATGAGGAGAATCATTACCATCTGATTATCAGCAGTGACGGCATTGCGGAATGGAAGGCTTACCCGAACTCTTTTTCCAGAGAGGCAGGCCATGAGGATGAACCAATCGAGCCCGTATTTACCAGATATTACAGCATCGACTTCAACGAGTTCGACAGCAGAGTCCGTGAGATACTCAGTGCTGAGACTGTGGATGAACCGATCGAGCAGACAGAAGAAGCAATACAGGCAATAACCGACGATATGACGCAGAAAATGACACTTGCCGCTTATGATGAGAGTTATAATGCCGTCCTTTCAACCTACGGCGATATCGTTTCCGTTTCCGATGAGGGCACACAGCACGATCTGGATATACAGCGTCAGGATATGACAGATGCCATGATGTACGGCCTGGCTGACTGGATGCTTCATAATTCCGATATATACACAGATTCAATGAGCGGAAAAGTCCTCTTTGAAGTGTCAGTAGAGCAGGGCGACAATGGCGTTGCATCGTTCACATTCTTTGAGGAAGGCTTCTACACCTATGCTGTTACAAATGAGGACGGCACAGAGAATGGTTATATCTTCAATGGCGACTGCAATGAAGCGCTGGAAATCCTCAGATCAGCTATGGACACCGAGAAAAAGCATACCGAGGACAATTCCGCATATTATCTGCCGGGATTCAATTTTGTGAAGATGGGTATAGGCGAGAGCGAGGAAATATGTCAGAAGTTACAGGACGCATTTTACGGCTACGACTGGCAGGCACACGCAGTAAACGACGTTGACACAGATACACTTGAGGTAGTTTATAACTTTGCCGCAGCAATAGGCGGAGAAAACGGAAATAACATCCGTGTTGTCGAGGTCTGCAAGGACGGCTATATCCATATGTGTGACTATGACAGCGACCATAACAAGGTACATCCCGAGGATGAAAAAGTCTACAAATTCAACAACAATGACATTCTCAATGCGGTAAGTGAGATATACGGCGGAGATGTCTTTGAGGAGAAAACAGATGTTGACTGGATAAAGGGAGCAACTGCCGAATATTACGTCGAATCCACAGGCAAGGGCGGCACTCTCACAGCAGAACAGTCTGAACGCATCTGGGAAGTTTTAAGACGTGACAAATGGGAAACTGAGGATATTGACCGTGCTGATATGTTCAATTACGGCAATATCAGGATCAGCTTCGATCAGTTCAGAAGAAGCGATGAGGATATAATGGCTGATGTGCTTATCACCGATCAGGGCTATATTATCGTCAATGCCCTTGCCGATGCACCTGTTGAAGTGCTTGCAACAAGGGTCTACAAGTCGGGCATGGGTGATATAGAATCTATAATTGCAGAGATATTAGAATAAAAATTGCAAAAGAAAGATAACATAAATACACACATATAACCGCAGGGACGCCCATTGGGCGTCCTTTGGTTTGTCAAATAAACATTGTGGAACGCCGAGGGCGGCGTTCCCTACAAGATTATCACGCAGAATAGCCGATTTGTAGGGGCGCATTCCGTGCGCCCTTGATGTAACATAACGGTTCTGTTTGCTGTTTTATCTGTACGGCGATTCGCACAGCTTCACAAGCATATTCCATGTATGACAGTTGACCTCTCCGCTTTCGGGGAGGCCTGTTTTTTTCTGCACTGCTCTCACCGCCTCGGCAGTTTCGCTGTCGAAATCACCGCATACAGCCACATCTGGCATATTGTCGTAGGCGGAACAAAGTCCGCTCAGCATTGCCTGTATGATGTAGACAAGCTGTCCGTGGTCGCCTTCGTGTGAGACATAGTCCTTTGACGGAAATGCGGCATAGGGGCAGGGGAGTTCGTCGATGCTGTCCCTGTACACCGAAACTATCATATCCCATGTATCGGAGTCGGTCTCGCCTGTCTGGGGAAGCCCGTAGATCTGCTGGAATTTCCGCACCGCTTCGGCTGTCTCGCTGTTGTATTGACCGCAGGGGATGATCTGCGGTATTCGGCTGTCAAACAGCGATATCCCGTAGAGATAACGCTGTAATTCGAGGATGTGCTGTCGTTTCTGCTGGTCTGTGTAAGCCATATTGCCTCCTATCTGATAGTGTAGCCGGGGTTCTGGTAGGGACGCTTGTCGAAGCCGTAGCGCAGGTCGGAGTAGACCTCGGCTATCTTATCCCACGTTACAGCGCCTACAATGCCCGTCTGGTCGATGCCGAACTGCCGCTGGAATGCCATTACCGACTGCTTTGTCAGCGGCCCGAAATAGCCTGTGTTGCTGACGGACGGGATGTTCGGGTATGAGCGGTTGATGTAGGTGAGGTACTCCTGTATTATCCGCACCGAACTGCCCGAAACTCCCTCACGCAGGACAGTTCCAGGGTACAGCGCAACTGCGGTATACTGGGGAGGAACGGCTTCGGCGATTCCCTGATAAGCCCTGTACAGGTCGTTGCGTGTGGCACGGTCTACCTCCCCCGTCTGGGGAAGTCCGAAAACTCTCTGGAAGGATTTGACGGAAAGCTCGGTCTTTTCGCCGAAATAGCCCGTTATTTCCACGGGAGTGACAGCTTCGTAGTAAGCGCCGATTACCGCAAGGTAGTACTGCAAAACGCTGACCTCGATGCTTTGCATACCGATCTTCAGGTCCTCGGTGAACACAGGCGAGATCTCCTCAAGGCGCACACCCTCGGAGTTGAGTTCGGCGATGTGCTTTACGCTGGTGTAGATGTAGGTTATCCTGTACCATGTGGATGCATTGACGATGCCCGTGGTTTCAAGTCCGAAGACCTGCTGGAACGTTCTCACCGCCGCCGCCGTAGCTTCATCGAAAATGCCGTCAGCCTGCGGAATCTTCGGGATTGCAGGATAGTTGCCCGAAATGCGGTTGAGGAAGACCTGCAGCGACTTCACATCGTTTCCTGCCGAACCCACAGCAAGGTCTATGCCGCCGAAAGAGGGCATATTGGTGCGTACAGGGGCATTCCTGACTATGTCGATGTTCTCGCCGTAGTAGTACTGGAGTATCTCATAGGGCGTGTAGCCACGGTTTGCGAGAGTGACCGTGCCCCATTGTGAAAGCCCCTTGCAGGTTGATGTCGTGCCGTTGCAGAAGGCGGTGAACAGCGGTTCCACGGTGCCCTGACGGCGGACGTAGTCATTGAAAAGTTCATCGGCAAGGTAGCTGATATTCTCGAAATACTCCCTGCCGTTGATGAACATCTGGTCGAACTGAGTGGTAGCGGTAATGTCGAAATCGTAGCCCCGTGACCTGTACCACTCGGTGTAGATGCGGTTGAGGGCGAATGACGTGATAGCGTAAATATTGGCACGGAGAGCGCTTTCGGGCCATGTGGGATATATCTCGCTGGACGCCACATTTTTTATGTAGGACGAAAAATCCACGGTCACATTGGGCGCTGCCACGTCGGGATAGCCGAGGTGAACGGTGATAGTTTCGGGGATAAAGGGAGTTCCTGTCAGCATGGTTCACCCCTCTCCGCCGCTGAAATTCGGCTCTTTGTTGTAGTAGGTGAGAGTTTCCGATGAGGACGGAGTCATCAGGGGAACGGGGATCATGCTGAAGTTCTGCACCGAGGTAATGCCCGAAAATACTGGGACATCCACACTTCTTGCGTTGAAGAATCCCTCAGCTGTCACGGTGACATCATAAAGGCTGTAGGGACGTATCGACGGCGACGGAGACTGTGAGTGCACCGCATCGGGAACGGGAACTTCCAGTTTGCGTGTAGTGCCGTTTTCATCGGTGATCCCCGAAGCCACGATCAGCCGCTGACCGTCAACAACAGCGGTAACGGCGACGGTTGCGCCTGATACGGGAGAGGACTCATCGGCTGTCCTGACGTTTGCCAGAATATAGCCGATACAGTCACCGAGGGATTCCTCGGAAACGTAATCGGGTGGAGTGGAGTTTTGGTGATCGAGAGATCCGTCATCGGTGTCAAGTGAAGAAAGATCGGGCTCGGGGTAGCGCTGATTGAACTCATCCTCCGTGTCGCCGCTTGCCTGACGGTCGTCCTCGGGAAAGTTCTCATAGGCGGTGTCGTCGGGAGTATCGGCGGTTATCTGTGACGGCAGCGGGGGAGTGTCCGCATCGGGCGGTCTGCGGCCGTAAAGCTGCATCATAGTTGATTTATATTTTTCGATATCTGATCTGTCCATAGCATATCGCCTCCTGCAAAAGTATATGCAGCGAGGGAAAATAATATGAAAAAGGGGATACAAATAAACCGCACAACAGCCAATGCCGTGTGCGGTTTTTTCTATCCCTATAGTGAAGAAGGATGCTGTATCAGTGCAGAGAATACAGCTTCTTGAAATCTGTAGGTGTACAGTGCTTGATATCCTTGAATATGCGGTTGAACGTGGTTAGGCTCTTGAATCCCGAGCGCATTGCAACTTCAGTTATCGGAATATCGGGGTCGAGCAGCAGAGTTTCCGCTGCCTTTGTTCTCCTTGCATTGATGTACTGCAAGTAGGACATGGAATTGTACTGCTTGAAAATTCTCGAAAAATGGTACTTGCTGTAGCCGGCAACGTCTGCGAGCTGATCCAGCGTGATATCGTACATATAGTTGTTGTCGATATACTTCAGCACTGTGCCGAATTTCTCGTTGTATTCGCCTATCTTGATGTCATCACAGTCCATGACGACCTTCTGCTGTTCCAGCTGGAATTCGCTCAGCGCCATGAACAGCTCGATAACTTTAAGGTAGATCTTGACGTCTGAAAGCTCTGAGTTAGATGTATACAGCTCCTGTATCTCCAGCATGGTTCTCTGTGCCAGCTTGTGGAGATCCTTATTGAAGGAATTATTGATAAGAACGGGTGCGGCCATTACACGGGTAACGGGTTCGAGGACCGTTACATCGCTGAGAACACTGTTATCGCACTGGAAGATCAGTCGGCGTCCGGGGATCGGAGGCATACTGTGGAGCTCGCCCGGGGGAACGATAATAACGTCGTTTTCGGGGAGAGCGTACTCTTTGCCGGCAATAGTGATCTGGTATTCATTTTTGAGAGGCCATGATGATCTCTACAGCATCATGCCAGTGTATGGGATAGGGTTCATTTTCGATGTTGTCATAAAGCATGACATATTTTTTTGCGTCATACTCAACTGTCTCATAGTCGCCTGTAAGATGCTTGATCATATAATTCCTCCTCTCCTGAATGATGATCCGCAGCAGCTTTGACCAAAATTTGCTGTTTTTTTGTCTCTGTCATAACTTCATTATAATACATAGATAAGATTTTGTAAATAGGAAACTTAAATCTTTGTTAGAAGTAAACAAAACGACTGGTCATTTTTTGCGCTGACTGCCTAATCAGAAGATGCGGAACATCTATTACAAATAGCAATATTTGGTTAGCATTATACTTTCAGAATAAAATGAAAAGCAGCCGCTATAAAACGACTGCCTTTCAGGGGATATTAAAATTTGGAGAAACCTTTAATTAGGGTTCGGAGACGAGGCCTGCCCGCCTCCGAATTCAAGAAGTTATCAATAAACTCTTGTGATGAGCTGTCCGCCGGGGATTGACTTGCCCTTAGCTGCGTACATCTCAGACATTGTAGCGATCTGCCAGCCCTGAGCCTTGATGTAAGGTGCGAGCTCTTCAATAGCAGCTGCTGTAGTGTCGTATGTTTCGTGGCAGAGAACAACTGCACCGTTTGCTGAACCATCAGCCATAGCACTCTTGACCTTGTTTACGATCTGATCCTTTGAAGCGTTGTTCCAGTCACCTGTATCGATTGCGCATGATACAAGACCGTAGTCTGAAAGTGTGGACTGTAATGCAGGACCGTTGTTGAGGTATGGGAGTCTGAGGAGCTTGGATGACTTAGCGCCTGTGATCTGCTCAAGCAGGTTAGCTGTCTTGTCAACTTCGCTTCTAATCTCAGATGATGACATTGATGGGAGATTCTGTGGGTGTGTCCAGGTGTGGTTAGCGATCTCCATACCCTTCTGGTAAGCGTACTTGATCTCTTCTGCGCCTGAGTTGCCCTTCTGCTGTGTCCAGCTTCCTACATAGAAGAATGTAGCGTGGAATCCCTGGTCAGCGATAGCGTTTATGATTCTCATTGAAGATGCTGTAGGTGAAGAACCAACTGCACCGTCATCGAAGCTGATAGCGATCATTGGCTTGGATGGGTCAAGATTGCTTTCAGTAGGAGTTGTAGGTGTTACTGCTGTAGGAGCGGGAGTTGTAGTTGTTGTGATCTGGCCAACTGTACCGCCGCCTGTCTTTATCTTTGAAGCTGTGCCGCTTGCTGCAACTGTTACATCGTCTACGAAGAAGTCAGCCAGTGAATCAGGCATCTCTACATAGAGGAGAAGGTCTGTTGCGCCTGCGGGGATTGTGTACTTTTCGTTTGTGAGATCTGTCCATGTCTTGGAATCAGCCTTAACTGAAGCAACTTCATCGTACTGCTCTGTACCGTCTGCATCCTTGTACTGGAGAGTCATCTTAACTGTGTCAGCGCTTCCGCTTGTCTGAAGAACTGCTGCGCTGAAGCTGTAAGTGTTGCCGGGAACGAAGTCAGAACCGAGTGCGATTGAAGCACCGTGCCAGTTATCTGTACGGCCTGTAACGTAGAGTGAAGAAGGAGCTGAGTAGTATGTGCTCTTGTTGAGCTCTACTGAAGCGCCGCCTCTGCTCTCGAAGCTGTTTGAGCTTGAACCGAAGTCAGCTGCGATATATGTCTTATTTGATGCAGCAGGAGTCTGTGTTGTTGCTGCAGGTGTATTTGTCTGCTGTGAAGAAGCAGGAGCGGGTGTGCTCTGCTCAGAATAGCTCTCAGGGAGCTTGTCGATGATACCAACCAGGTACTTCTGGATTGCGAGAGCGTCTGCATTTGAGATGCCGTTGCCGCTGAGGTTAACGTCACCGTTTGCACTGCCCTGAGCCTTGAGAGAGTACTTGCTTGGATTTGAAAGTGACTGCATGATGATTACAGCGTCAGACATATCAACTGTTCCGTCTACGTTAGCATCGCCCCAGAGTGTTACATTTGCACTTGATGAAGCAGGTGTAGCTGAAGTAGTTGTTGTAGGAGTCTGAGATGTAGGAGCATTTGTAGTTGTGTTTCCGCCGGTAGGTGTAGGTGCAGGCTTTGTGCTTGCGAGAGCTACTACCTTATCGTAAGCAGGCTTTGGCTTGTAGCCCTGTGAGAACAGGAGAGGATTCTGTGAAGATCTCCAGCTTACGTTATCAGTTGTGCCCCAGATTGTGAGTGCCGGGATCTGATCAGCGTGATCCATAGCCATATCAAAGATCTTCTCGTAGAGGTCAGCCTGTGCTGAGAAGTCCTTGCAGGTGATGTCGAGCTCAGTGATCTGAACTTCAAGGCCTGTGCTGAGGAACTTCTTGAGAGCTGTTTCATATGTCTTAGCATCCGGATAGCCTGTGTCAAGGTGAGACTGCATACCGATACCATCGATGTAACCGAGCTCCTTGAGCTTCATAGCCATGTTGTAGATGTCATTTGTCTTAGCAGGTACATACTCGTTATAGTCGTTGAGGTACAGCTTGCATCCCTTAGGAGCGTACTGTCTTGCATATTTGAATGCATTGATAATGAATTCATCATTATCTTCTCCATAAACCTTAGCCCAATTTGATGCGCCTGAGTTTTCTGTGTAGTATGTCTTACGAAGTCCGCCGCCATCGTTAAGGAAGAGTTCGTTACAAACATCGTATGAATAGAGGTCGAGCTTTGGATACTGCTTAGCGATTGCTGCAAAAGTATTCTTGATGAAGTCCTCGAGACGCTTATTCATTTCGCTCTTTGATACGAAGTTGCCGTTGTCGCTGAAGTTCTCCTTGAAGAACCAGTCAGGAGTCTGGCTGTACCAAACGAATGTATGACCACGGAGTGAGATACCGTTATCCTCACAGAACTTAAGTGTTGAAGCTGCTCTGCTGAGGTTGACCTGAACACTTCCTGACTGTCTGCTTGCATTCTGATCGAGGATCGATTCTGGCTTCAGTTCGTTCTCAGGAGTGATAGAGTTGTAGTTCTCCTTGAGGAATGAAGCACCGGAGTTAAGCTCTCCCGGGCTTACTGAAGTACCGATCTTGAACCAAGGAGCGAACTTGCCCTTGAGACCTGTACCCTGTGATGCTGTTGTAGGTGTTGTGGTTGTAGAACCGCCGCCGTTTGTTGTAACTGTAGGAGTCTGTGAAGTACCGCCTGAAACTGTAACTTCCTTACCCTTAACGCCGGCCATAGCACTGTCTACATAGAAATCAGTGAGGCTGTCAGGAGCTTCGATGTAGAGGAGAAGTCCTGTAGCACCTGTAGGAATTGTGTAGCTTGGGTTGCTGAGTGCTGTCCACTTGCCGTTTGAAGCAGTAGCAGTAGCAACTTCGTCGTACTGTTCTTTGCCGTCAGCATCTGTATACTGGAGAGTCATCTTCATTGCTGTTGAAGACTCTGTGTTCTGCATTACTGCTGCGCCGAAGCTGTATGTGTTGCCGGCAACGAATGCTGAAGAATCGAGCTGAATTGCTGCACCGTTCCAGTTATCTGTTCTGCCGCTTACGTAGAGTGAGCTCTTGCCTTCTGCGTAGTTTGCAGTATCCTTTGAAACCTTGGCAGCGCCTCTGCCTTCCCAGTCGCCGGCGCCTGACTCGAATGACTCATTGAAGTAGTAACCGTTTGAATCAGCCTTTACAGTCTGAACAGGAGTTGTTGTTACAGGAGTGCTTCCGCCTGTTGTTGTAGGGTTAGGGTTCTTATCGCTGATAGTAAGCTTTGTAACGTTAGCACGTCCGCTGCTCTCCCAACCTTCAACGTTGAGTGCAACCTCTGTCAGGTTACCTATCTGCATACCGGCGTTTGCCCATGCCTTGAAGTGATCTGATACTGTGATAGTACCGGATGTTCTCTTCTGCTTACGAACACTGAAGTACTGCTGGAATGTACGTGTATCACCGAGGATAGTAGGACCTGTATGAGGTGTCTGGAAGATATCATACTGAGCGCCGTCGATTGTAACGGTCTTGCCGCTGCCTGATGGGCACCAGTTTACCCAGTCTTCGATGATGTAGTACTCTACGAGTGGATCAACGAACCAGCCGTAAACGCAGAGACGTGAGTTACCCTTTGCACTTGCTGAGTACTGAGCTGCGTAATCCATTACGATAGTACCGCAGTCTGTAGCCTTCTTTGTACGGTCGTAGTTCTTACCACGGCGAGCCAGGAAGTTACCCTGTGAAACTTCAGCGCTCCACTGTGCATCGAAAGCGCCGCCGCTTCCGAGTGTCATTGAGCCGCTTCCGCCTGTACGGTCGAGCCAGATCTCGTAGCTGTATCCGTCAACGTTATCGTCCTTGTGCTGTGTCTGTCCGCCGCCGACTGTGAATGTCTGAGCAGCATAAGCTGTGTTGTAAACTGCTGTTGGTATTGCGGGTACGCTCAGTGCGCACATAAGGCCTGCAAGTGCACCTGCAACTGATTTCTTGAGAATTACCTTTTCTCATGTGAATCATTCCTCACTTTCGTACATTTTTCCATTAGTTAATTTCATATGTTTTTATCGCCTGGAAGAGCACATACCACTATGACTGGTCTGCGTCCCATCTCTTCCTCAGCTCTTGTCTATATTTTATTACATTTTTGTGAATTTTACAAGTCGTTTCTTGCTAAGAAGCTTTTGAACCAATCAAATTTTGCTTTATTTTAACGTAATATCGGGGAGTATTTGTACAATGTGCTTAATACGGGGCGTGTCAAATTGTGTATCTGGTATATATTGCTCTAAAATATACTTTTGGTAAACAAAACGACAGCGATTTTTGATTATCGATGTTAATGTGCACAATGATGGGCGTCAGGGGATGTGCATATATACAAAAATCCTCTGTATTACTTCCTTTTTGGGCTGATAATTGATATAATGTATTATATGTAACAGGTCTGTTGTCTGCTGACAGCTTAGTATGATCATTGAAGGTGAAAATATGAATAGTGAAAACGGAAATTATTTGAGCATTGCAGTAATCGTTGCAGGAATCGACGAGGAATACCAGTATAACATTATTTGCGGCATCAATAAATATGCAAGGGAAAATGATATCAACGTGTCATACTTCGCTGCTTTCGGAGGCATACTCGGCAGCAGAAAGTTCGATATTGGCGAGTATGCGATCTATAAGCTGACTGATTTTTCAAAATTTGACGGCGTTATCCTTATGAATAATACTATCAGTGATTCTGCTGTTAAGGAAATGGTCACTGAAAGAGTGAGACGCTCGGGGGTTCCTACCGTGGTTTTTGACTGCGGCGATATCCCTGAATTCTGTAACGTTTCTATTAATAATAATGAAGCTATGAAGGAACTTGTCCGCCATGTCATACGTGAGCATGGCGCAACCGTCATCAACTACATTTCGGGACCTCTCTCGAATCCCGAAGCTGTTGACCGCTACAGAGCGTTTATCGAGGTCATGGCTGAAAACGGCCTGAGCATAGACGAGGAGCGTGTCTACTTCGGAGAATTCAGAAGCATGGACGGAAAAATGGCTGTTGAGGCATTCGCAAGGTCTGACAGCGAACCGCCGGATGCTATCATCTGCGCAAATGATGCTATGGCGCTGGCGGCGATCTCGGCTCTCGAAAAGATGGGCTACAAGATTCCTTATGATATTATAGTGACAGGTTTTGACTGTACATACAATGCGAGAAATTATTCGCCGTCGCTGACCACGGTAAAGCGTCCGCTTTTTACCGCAGGCTACACCGCACTCAGCAAGCTGGTGGATGCCATCGGCGGCAATCCATCCAAGGGATGCAGACTTGAAGCGGCTCCTGTTTTCGCAGAGAGCTGCGGATGCCCCGACTGCGCAGGGGAGGATATAAAGGGCTTCAGAAAGCGTATCTACCGCAAGACCGAGGTCACAAACATGAACATCTCCTTACTCAACAGGCTTACGGCAGGTCTTGCCGAGACCGAGTCATCCCACGAGCATTTCAATGTTATCGAAAGCTTCATCGAGGAATTGGACTGTGAGAAATTCTGCCTCTGTCTCACCGAGGACTGGCGTGACAATATGGATCTTCCGACTGCTCCCGATGCCGAATATTCGAGCTACATGACGGCTCCGCTCATCTGGGACAAGGGCGAGCGCAGAAATGTGGGATATTTCCCAAGCAGCAAGATGTTCCCCGAACTTATGGAAACAGGCGGCAATATCAACTATTTCCTGCCCCTGCATTTTCGTGACAGGACTCTGGGCTACTACATCATGACCAACGGAGATTTCCCGATAAACAGCCTGCTGTGCCATACTCTTACAATGAATATCAGCAACTCCATCGAGAATATCCGCAAGCTTTTCCATCTCAACAAGGCCATGGACGAACTTGACCGCCTCTACAGCATCGACCCGCTTTGCAACATATTCAACAGAAACGGCTTCATCAAGAGAGCGGACGAGATGTTCAGAAAGTGCGCAGAGAAGAAGAAATCCATCATGCTCAGCTTCATCGACATGGACCGCCTCAAGTACATCAACGACAACTACGGCCATAACGAGGGCGACTTTGCACTTCAGCGCCTTGCAGCAGTCATAAGCGAGTGCTGCGACCAGAAAAGCATCTGCGCAAGATTCGGCGGAGATGAATTCGTTATTTTCAGCATGGACGCTGTCGAGGAGGACGGCGAAGCTCTCATCAGACGCTTCAACACCAAGCTTGACAATATGAACCGCATTATCAAGAAGCCTTACCGCCTGTCAGCAAGTATAGGCAATGCTGTGGAAAATGCTGACAGCAGCACAACTCTTTTCGATATCATTCAGCGTGCGGATGACAAGATGTACGAGCTGAAAAAGACGAGAAGGGCAGAGCTTGAAAAGCTTTATCCGTCCGAAACTTCAACCGAGAGCGAAGTGGATTCAAAGGCAGGATTATAAGAATAACGGCGCTTCTGATGATATCATCGGGAGCGCTTTTCCGTTTATGCAGAGCCTCACAAAACGCAGGGGATTCTTTGTGAAGTGCCGCCTGAAATATATAAATTGAAAAAATATTGCCGCAGGACTTTTCAAGGCTCAAAAAATGTGGTATAATATTTCTGACAGACATTTCATCCGCCCGTTTACGGACGTGATATAAGATAAACTATTATAATTATATGGAGATTTTACTATGGCATCTAATTCATTCGTTTCCGCAAAACAGGAAGCTCTAAAAAAATATTTCAGCCGCATGAATGATATGCAGCAGGAAGCCGTGTTCACTGTGAACGGCCCTGTTCTCGTGCTGGCCGGTGCGGGAAGCGGTAAGACTACCGTTATCGTCAACCGTATCGCAAATATGATAAAGTTCGGCAACGCTTTCTATGATGAAACACGCAGCGGCAGCGAAGAGGATATCGCTTTTCTCAAGGATTACGCCGCAGGAAAGACCGATGACGCTGATACCCTCCGTGATATCGTTGCTGCTGACCCGATAAAGCCCTGGAACATCCTTGCTATCACTTTCACCAACAAGGCAGCAGGGGAGCTGAAAGAGCGCCTTGCAGCTATGCTGGGCGAGGAGGAAGCTGTGAAGATAAATGCTTCCACTTTCCATTCAGCCTGTGTGCGTATCCTCAGAAGTGAGATAACCGCTCTCGGCTACGGCAGCGACTTCACTATCTATGACTCCGACGACAGCCAGAGAATGATAAAATCAGTAATGGCTGAACTGGATATCTCCGAGAAGCAGCTTGCTCCAAAGGCTGTACTGGGCGAGATAAGCCGTGCAAAGGATCAGATGATAACTCCCGAGCAGCTTCGTGCAGACGCAGGCCAGGATTACCGCAAGAAGATGGTAGCAAAGATATATGCCCGCTATCAGGAGGGCATGAGAACTGCAAATGCCCTTGACTTCGACGATATCCTCACGCTTACCGTTGAGCTGTTCGAGCAGTTCCCCGAGGTGCTGGAGAAGTACCGCACACGCTACAAGTACATCATGGTGGACGAGTATCAGGATACCAACCACGTTCAGTTCAGACTGGTGTCGCTTCTCTCGGATTCACACAAGAACCTCTGCGTAGTCGGCGATGACGACCAGAGCATCTATAAATTCCGTGGCGCAAATATCGAGAACATCCTCGGCTTCGAGGACCAGTTCGCAGGCGCCAAGGTGATACGCCTTGAGCAGAATTACCGCTCCACCCAGACCATCCTCAATGCCGCAAACTCTGTTATCGGCAACAACGTGGGACGTAAGGCGAAAACTCTCTGGACAGCAGGCGAGCAGGGCGACAAGGTCTACTGGTACAAGGCTGTGGACGAGACAGACGAGGCTAATTTCGTTGCCGAGACCATAAAGAAGTACCACAAGGAAACAGGCAGATATGCCGATAACGCAGTCCTTTACCGTATGAATGCACAGTCCAACGCCATTGAGCGTATGCTCATGAAGTGCGGTATCCCTTACCGTGTTTACGGCGGTATGCGATTCTTCGACCGCAAGGAGATAAAGGACGTTACCTCATACCTTGCCTTCATCAACAACCATAACGATATGCTCCGCTTCAAGCGTATAATCAACGAGCCGAAGCGTGGCATAGGCGATTCCACACTTGCCCTCATCGAGGACATCAGCCGTGACCTGAAGCTTTCACCTTTCGATGTGCTGAAGACCTGTGAGGAGTATGCTCCTCTTGCAAAGAAGGTAACATCCCTGAGAAATGCTTATGAGATGTTCGAGGACCTTACACAGAAATCCGAAGAACTGCCGCTGGATGAATTCCTTGACGAGGTAATGGAGAAGACAGGCTACCTTGACTACCTGAAAACTCTTGAAAATGCCGATACAAAGATAGAAAACGTACAGGAGCTCCGCAGCTCTGTGGTACAGTACATGAACGAATCCGAGGAGCCTACACTGGGCGGATTCCTTGAGGAAGTGGCACTCTACACAGAAGCTGACCGTGACCCCGAGACCGATGACAAGGTAACTCTTATGACAGTTCACTCTGCAAAGGGACTTGAGTACGACAATATCTTCGTGGTAGGACTTGACGACGGAATCTTCCCGTCATCACGCTCATTCGACAGTGAGGACGACATGGAGGAGGAAAGACGTCTTGCATACGTTGCCATCACCCGTGCAAAGAAGCACCTTTACCTGACAAATGCCAGCCAGAGAATGCTTTTCGGCCAGACCCAGAGAAATGTAACTTCACGTTTCATGCGTGAGATAGGCAGTGAGCTTATCGAGAAGCACGACAACGCCGCAGCAATGAGAAGCAAGCTTGCGGAGGAAGACAAGTCCATGACCGAGGTGCATTCAGCTACACTTCAGCAGCAGCTTGCCAGAAACAAGACAAAGCCTGCCGCACCTAAGGAAGCTGTGACATATACCGCAGGTGAGAGAGTTGCACATAACATATTCGGCGAGGGCACTGTAGTATCCGTTACACCGATGGCCAACGACTCGATGCTGGAAGTTGCATTTGAAAAGGTCGGCACCAAGAAGATAATGGCTAACTACGCCAAGCTGAAGAAGCTTTGATGAAACGATGCAATAATACCACCGACAAATAATAAAGGAGTTGCTTTGAAATGAGAAAAACCAAGATCGTTTGTACTATCGGACCCGCTACTGATGATGAGAATATTATGCGTGAACTCATGCTGGCAGGCATGAACGTTGCACGTTTCAACTTCTCACACGGAGACTATGAAACTCATGAAAAGCGCTTCCGCCAGATAGAAAAGCTCAGAAGGGAGCTTGACCTCCCTGTGGCTACTCTCCTCGATACAAAGGGCCCTGAGATACGTCTGGGCAAGTTCGTGGACGACAAGCCTGTGGAGATACACGACGGCGATACATACACCCTCACCACTGAGGATGTGCTCTGTACCGACAAGATAGGAAGCGTCAGCTTCAAGAAGCTTCCCCGTGACGTCAGCATGGGCACGAGAATACTCATCAATGACGGAGTTATCGAGCTTATGGCTGAAAAAGTCACCACCAGCGAGATAGTGTGCCGTGTAGTTCACGGCGGCACTCTTTCCAATAACAAGGGTATCAACGTGCCGGGAGTAAAGCTGTCCATGCCTTACCTCAGCGAAAGAGATATGGACGACCTTGAATTCGGCTCAAAGATGGGCTTTGACTTCATTGCTGCCAGCTTTGTGCGCACAGCCGCTGATATCAACTACCTGAGAAAGTTCACACAGAGTCTTGGCTGGTTCGATGTGCGTATCATTGCCAAGATAGAGAATACCGACGGTGTGGAGAATATCGACGAGATACTTGAAGCCGCAGACGGTATCATGGTTGCCCGTGGAGATATGGGCGTTGAGATACCGTTCGAGCAGATACCTGCCATCCAGAAATCCCTCATCAAGAAGGGCTACAACGCAGGCAAGCAGGTAATCACAGCTACACAGATGCTGGAATCAATGATAACAAATCCACGTCCTACCCGTGCGGAGATAACCGACGTTGCAAACGCTCTCTACGACGGCACAAGCGCTATCATGCTCTCAGGAGAGACTGCCGCAGGTGCATTCCCTGTTGAGGCTGTAAAGACAATGGCTCTCATTGCCGAGACCACCGAGAACAACATCAACTACAAGGCTCGTTTCGCACAGAGAAGCAACGACCAGAACGGAAGCGTAGCCGAGGCTATCGCACACGCTACGGTAACGACTGCCCATGACCTTAACGCAAGGGCTATCATCACTGTATCCCTTGGCGGACAGACTGCACGACTTATCTCGAAGTACCGTCCCAGCTGTCCTATCATCGGCTGTACCATGAGCGAAGTTGTATGCAGACAGATGAACATGAGCTGGGGAGTTATCCCGTTCATCATAGACGAAAAGACCAATACCGACGACCTGTTTGCTGCCGCAGTTGAAGCGGCCGAGTCTCACAGACTTGTGCAGGACGGCGACCTTGTAGCCATCACAGCAGGCGTACCTCTCGGCGTATCGGGTACAACAAATCTGATGAAAGTTGAGAAGATAGGCAAGTGAGCCGCTGAGCGAACGGCGGCGCAATCACGTTGACGCTCGTAAACTCGCTTACTTCTGTAAAAACGATGAGTTTCAGGTCGCTCGACGGCAAGCTGACGGCAGCTTGACCCCAATCACGATTCGGCGCAGGCGCCTAACTCCTTGCAAAGCGATGAGTCTCAGGTCGCTCGACGGCAAGCTTTGTACGGGTAATACCGCCCTCGCCGTTCCATTTTTGTGGTTTATCAGTGAATTCGTGGAACGCCGGGGGCGGCGTTCCCTACGCATATAAAAGAGAACGGCCGAAATGTAGGTGCTGCCTTTGGCAGCCCTTTGCTTTTCTCCGTGTTATTTGAGGACCGCCACAGGCGGCCCCTACACATCGTAATGTTGAATGGTTACATAAATGAGGGCGAGTGAAACTCGCCACTGCATCCCCAAACGAAGAATAACCGATTTGTAGGGAACGGCGCCCTCGCCGTTCCATTTTTGTGGTTTATCAGTGAATTCGTGGAACGCCGGGGGCGGCGTTCCCTACGCATATAAAAGAGAACAGCCGAAATGTAGGGACTGCCTTTGGCGGCCCTTTGTCTTATTCACGTGTTATTATGAGAAACGCCATTGGCCGTCCTCGTTTTGGAAATTTGAGAAAAAATCAAGGGCGCCAAAAAAGCGCCCCTGCTATCAGCTGTTTTCTTTTACTTTGATGAAGTTCTCGCTGTCCGTTTGACTATTATAACCGAAACCCTCAGAGTCTTCTGCAATGCATATCAGCGTATCGTCCTTGTATCTGAAACTGTTCGTGCCGTACTGACCTTTCAGAATAACAGTATCGCCCGATATCGTCCATGTTCCGAAATCCTGAGCAGCGCTGAAGTATTTTCCGTAAAAGTAGTTAAATCTTCCGTCATCGCCGAAGGAAATAGAATTAAAGCCTGACTTACCTTCTGTCTCACTTATGAACAGTGTATTCGCCAGCAAAGAAGGATCAATATCAGGAACATCAGCTCCATCCAGCCTGAGCAGCTTCTTCTGAATCGCCAGAGCGTCGGAATTGGTGATACCGTCGCCGTCTGTGTCGGCATTTTTTCTGCCCTGATCGGTAAGCTTGTACTTTGATGGATTTGCTATAGACTGCATGATAAGTACAGCATCAGCCATATCAACATTTCCGTCACAGTTAGCGTCGCCCTGTAAAGCTTCTGCATCAATGAAAGTGTAGTTTACATTGTAATGTCCGAGATAAGTTCCCCAACCGTCGGCAGCGGGACAGTGAATAGTTATACCGTTCTCAGCCATAAGAGCCGCTTCCTTTGGAGTTGGCTGAACATCGGCATTATAAAGGTATATGTCTTTCAGCTTCGGACAGGACGCATAGTCTATGTTGTAATACTCTTCATCTGATGTAGCATGAGGAGAAGCGGTGAGTTTCAGCGTTTCAAGAGCAGGCATATCCTTTACGGACATACGTCTTGCGTTGCTGACTTCAAGTTCGGTCATAGACTTGCAATTGCTCACGGTAACATAAGAGAACTGCGTCAGGTCGGTCTGAGGTGATACGGGCATTGTAAACGAAGCAAGCTTGTCGCACTCAGTAACGGTCACCCACAGTTCAGTTGCCAGTTCGGGCATGACTATCTCTTTCAGATTCGGACATTTGCTGAATTTGAGAGAACCGGAAAGAACGTAATTCTCAGGTATAACGACTTTTTCAAGGTCCTGATTATTCTCGAATTTCAGATTAGCGGCAACTGTGAGTTTATCCACAGCAGGTAGCTCAGCAATCTTCTGACCTGTGAAGTCAAATTCGGGAGCGACCTGAACATCCGAGAGGTCTGTTTGGGGAGCAGCCGCAGCTGCTGGCGGAAGGAATGCAAATGAAGTCATACTGATTGTCAAAGATAACAAGGCAGTCAATAATCTTTTTTTCATAAAAATAACCTCCTTTGTATCATATTTAACGAAATATAGCCGAAAAGTCTGCTTTTTCTACTTTGAGTATATCACATCTGAGCGGCAAAGTCAACGCTTTTCCGCCGGCTGTGAAAAGTTCGTAATATATATATATATATATACGAGAGGATTTGTAAGGGATGCACAAAATCGGATTTGCAGGGCGGCCGAAGCAAGAAATCAGATATCAGAAAGCAGAAAGCAGTAGTGGCGGATATCATCCGCCCGAACATATAATTGCAATGAACCGATCGTAGGAAACGGCGCCCTCGCCGTTCCATTTTGCGGTTTATCAGTGAATTCGTGGAACGTCGGGGACGGCGTTCCCTACAAGTATAAATTTATGATCAGCAAAACTGATTTAGCTGAAAAACTGAAAATACCGATTGACAAACGGAAAACACTGTGATATAATAGTACCATATTCCAAAAACGATGACGAAGAGGAGTAACCGCTTTTCTGATGCACAGAGAGCTGTCGGATGGTGTAAGACAGCGTGAGGGCGGCGGTGAAGTAGCTTCCGAGTTCCCGAGGTGAAATAACAGTAACCGAGGGCGTGTTCCTCACGTTACAGGGGGAGAGATTGCATGATCTCGCAGAGTGCGGATATTCATATCCGAATTCAGGTGGTAACACGGACTTAGTTCGCCCTGACCTTCATTGGTCGGGGCTTTTTTGTCGCTGAGCGAGCGACGGCGCAATCACGAGTCGGCGCAAGCGCCTTACCTTGTACGTTAATGTTAATCTGCTTTCGCTCGTTGGCGCTGATATTTTATCAGCCCACCAATTGGACACTACCAATTATGAATTATGCATTCTTAATTATGAATTGATCGAAAGGACGAAATCAAATGGCAAAAGAACTGGCAAAGGCTTATGATCCGAAGGATTTTGAGGATCGTATCTATCAGGCATGGAACGACAAGGGCTGTTTCCGTGCAGAGGTTGACCCTAAGAAGACCCCTTACACTATCGTTATCCCCCCTCCGAACATAACAGGACAGCTCCACATGGGACACGCTCTCGATGAGACATTACAGGATATCCTCATCAGATGGAAGCGTATGAGCGGCTACAGCGCTCTCTGGCTCCCCGGTACCGATCACGCTGCTATCGCTACAGAAGCTAAGATCGTTGAAGCTATGCGCAAGGAAGGCGTTACCAAGGAAGACCTGGGACGTGAAGGCTTTATGAAGCGTGCATGGGAATGGAAGAAGCAGTACGGCGGCCGTATCGTTGAGCAGCTCAAGAAGCTGGGTTCATCCTGCGACTGGTCACGTGAGCGTTTCACTATGGACGAGGGCTGCTCAAAGGCTGTAAAGGAAGTATTCGTAAAGTATTACGAAAAAGGCCTTATCTACCGTGGCGAGCGTATCATCAACTGGTGCCCCAAGTGTAAGACTTCACTTTCCGATGCAGAAGTTACATATGAGGATCAGGCAGGTCATTTCTGGCACCTCCGCTACAAGATAAAGGATACAGACGGCTATCTGGAACTGGCTACCACACGTCCGGAGACACTCCTGGGCGATACCGCTGTTGCTGTAAATCCTGCTGACGAGCGCTACAAGGACTTAGTAGGCAAGACAGTCATCCTTCCTATCGTACACCGTGAGATCCCTATCGTTGCCGATGACTATGTTGAGATGGACTTCGGTACAGGCGTTGTTAAGATAACTCCTGCACATGACCCTAACGACTTTGAAGTTGGTCTCCGTCACAACCTCCCTGTTATCAACGTAATGAACGACGATGCTACTATCGTTGACGATTACCCTGAGTACGCAGGAATGGACAGATACGAGGCAAGAAAGAAGATCGTTGAAGACCTGGAAAAGGAAGGCGCACTCGTTGAGATAGAGGACTACAGCCACAACGTTGGTACCTGCTACCGCTGCGGCACAACAGTTGAGCCTAAGGTCTCAACTCAGTGGTTCGTTAAGATGAAGCCCCTTGCACAGCCTGCTATCGACGCTGTAAAGAACGGCGATACAAAGTTCGTTCCCGAGCGTTTTGACAAGATTTATTTCCACTGGCTTGACAATATCCGTGACTGGTGTATCTCCCGTCAGATCTGGTGGGGACATCAGATACCTGCATTCTACTGCGACGAGTGCGGCGAAATGACAGTTACAAAGGAAAGCTCATGCAATTGTCCTAAGTGCGGCAAGCCAATGAGACAGGATCCCGATACACTTGATACATGGTTCAGTTCCGCACTGTGGCCTTTCTCCACACTGGGCTGGCCTGAGAATACAGAAGACCTGAAGTACTTCTACCCCACAAATACTCTGGTAACAGGCTATGATATCATCTTCTTCTGGGTAATCAGAATGATGTTCAGCGGTCTGGAGAATATGGGCAAGGTACCGTTCGATACAGTTCTCATCCACGGTCTGGTACGTGACGCACAGGGACGCAAGATGTCCAAGTCACTGGGCAACGGTATCGATCCTCTTGAAGTTATCAACGAGTACGGCGCTGACGCTCTCAGATTCATGCTGGCTACAGGCAACTCACCCGGAAACGATATGCGTTACATCGACGACAAGGTAAAGGCTGCACGTAACTTCGCAAACAAGCTCTGGAACGCTTCACGTTTCATCATGATGAATCTCCCCGAGGATTTCGAGTTCAAGGGACTTCCAAGCGACCTCGAACTGGAGGACAAGTGGCTGGTAAACAAGTTCAATCAGCTTGCAAAGGAAGTTAACGAGAACCTGGACAAGTACGAACTTGGTGTAGCTTCACAGAAGATATACGACTTTATCTGGGATGTTTACTGTGACTGGTACATCGAGCTTACAAAGCCGAGAATACAGGCAGGCGGCGAGACAATGGCAAAGGCACAGGCTGTTCTTGTATGGGCAATGCAGGGAATGCTGAAGCTTCTCCACCCATTTATGCCGTTCATCACAGAGGAGATATGGCAGGTACTCAATAACGAGAAGTCAATGATAATCCTGGAGACATATCCTACATATGACGCATCCATCGACTTCACAGCAGAGGAGAAGTCATTCGAGAAGATAATCTCAGCTATCAAGGCTGTAAGAAACGTTCGTACAGAAATGAACGTACCTCCGTCGGTAAAGGCAAAGCTGTTCATCGAGACAGCGGATAAGGAAGTATTCAACAGCTGTGCGGTATTCTTTGAAAAGCTTGCATCTGCTTCATCGGTTGAAACAGGCGACAGCTTCGAGCATGAGAACTGTGCAAACGCTGTAACCGAGTCAGCAAGAATCTTCATCCCTATGGACGAGCTTGTTGACAAGGAGAAGGAAATTGCCCGTCTTGAAAAGGAAAAGGCAAAGGTACAGAAGGACATCGACTTCCTCAGCGGCAAGCTGAACAATCAGGGCTTTATTGCAAAGGCACCTGCACAGCTTATCGAAGCTGAAAAGGCAAAGCTTGCAAAGGCAGAGGAGAAGATGGCAAAGATAGAGCAGTCAATTTTAGCATTCAAATAATAAGTTATCAATTATCAGAAAGTAGGGGGCGATGCCCACATCGCCCCTTGCTTTATAAATGATACAATTATAGGGGCGGATATCATCCGCCCGAAAAACGAAAAAACGTAGGGGACGGCGTCCTCGACGTCCCTTTGAAAAATACGGATAACCAATGTAGGGAACGCCTCCCAACGGTCGCCCGTACCCTCTGTCACTTCGTGACATCTCCCTGTTCAACAGGTAGTCACCCCCGGCGTTCCACGGCGCAATGAAAAAACTTCAAGGGAACGGCGAGGGCGGCGTTCCCTACAAAAGAGGATAAACAATAATATTGTATGGGCGGATATCATGTCCGCCCGAAAAAGAAAAGAGGGAATTTATGAGTGATAAAGCACTGGTCGTTATAGATATGCAGAACGACTATCTGTGGGATAAACGAAAGCCCATGTTTTCATACGACAGCAAAGAACTGACAAAAAAAGTAAATGCATCAATAGCCGAGTATAAGGCAAAAGGCTGGGATATTATCTATATTTCTCAGATATTCCCCAACATCATAACCAATAAATGGTTCATCGGCTTTTCCATCAGGGGCACTCTTGGTGCGGAACTTTACAGCGGCCTTGATCTGGCAAGCGATAACTATTTCGAGAAAAAACTTCCCGACTCATTCTCATCCAAGGAGTTCTGTGAATTCGTCAATAAAAAAAGATACAAGGAAATGGCGCTGTGCGGACTGGACGAGTGCGGATGTGTGGGTGCAACTGCCAAGGGTGCTGTCAAGAGAGGGATAAAGACATATATGATAACCGACAGCATCGGCAGACGTTTCCCCGAGGAGAAGGTAAATAAAATGCGTGCAACTCTCAGAGGACTGGGAGTTCAGTATATTTAATAATTCGGAATTCGGAAAGCGGAATTCGGAATTAGTGGTGTCAGCTCCGCTGACGGATTTGGAGATATATAATTCATAATTATTATTTAAATCCGTCCCCGATAGGGGACACCGCAATTCCGAATTACGAATTCCTAATTACAGAAGGTGGGGTGAAAAAGAATGATAAGACATATTGTAATGTTCAAGCTCAAAGCAACAGAGGGAATGAGCGAATATGACAATGCTGCCGAAGCTAAGAAGCGTTTCGACGACGTTATCGCAAACGTGAAGGAACTGAAAAAAGGCGAGCTGGTCATCAATTCAAAGGACGCAGACCAGTCGAATTACACTGTTTCGCTGATTTGTGACTTCGACGATATCGACGGCCTCAACGCATATCAGGTGCATCCTGCACACGTTAATTTCGCAAAATTCCTCGGCACAGTAAAGACAGACAGAGCGTGCATAGACTACGAAATATAATTCGAAATTCGGAATGCGGAATTCGGAATTAGTGGTGTCAGTTACGCTGACGTTCGCATATCCGAAATGCTGCTTTTTGATTTCAAATTTATTACACAATAAAGCATGAGTGAGCGAAAGCAGACTTGCGTTCTTGCAGAGAGTAAGCGAGTTTACGAGCGAAGCGTGATTGCGCCGCCGCTCGCTCAGCGGCAAATGGAGGGAATTATCTATGGTAAATGTAAAAGGAAAATGGGCACTTATTACAGGTGCAAGCCGTGGTATCGGCTATTTATGCGCAATATTCATGGCAAAGCAGGGCTGTAACCTTGTTCTTCACAGCAGAAACGCTGAGCACTGTCAGCACGTTGTGGACGAGGTAAAGGCTCTTGGTGTGGAAGCTTACACAGTTGAGGCTGAGCTTTCAGATATGGCTCAGGTCGAGAGAATGTGCAATGAGATCGACAAAAAGGGAACTCCCATTGACATCATTCTCAACAATGCAGGACTTCAGATTGCTTACAGGTCAGAATATCTCACAACTCCTGCATCCGACTATGATATCAGCTTCAAGGTAAATACTACCGCACCGATGATGATATGCTATCACTTCCTCCCTGCAATGAAGGAGAGAGGCTTCGGACGTATCGTCAATACAACAAGCGGAATCGACCTCGAACCCGAGCAGGCAGGCTATTCCGCAGCAAAGGCGGCTCTGAACAAGGTTACCCGTGACCTTGGCAAGTATTACGAGGGCACAGACGTAACAATGAACCTGACCGATCCCGGCTGGTGCAGGACCGATCTTGGCGGCCCGAATGCTCCGAATACACCCGAAAGTGCACTTCCGGGCGTACTGGTCGGAGCTTTCGTTGATGATAAAAAGTGCGGACGTATCTTCTCTGCTCAGGAATTCAGCGGCATGACACTTGAAGAAGCCGTTGCAAAGGCTGAAAAGCAGGCAGGCGTTTATTAATGCGTAATTAATAATGCATTTATATATAATTGCAGGGGCGTACATTGTGCGCCCTTCAGCTTGTCAAAAAAGTCATATATTATCGTAAAAAATGGGCTGTCGAGGACGCCAGCCCCTACAATTTGGCTATTCTTCGTGAATGCTTTTGTAGGGGACGGCGTCCTCGACGTCCCAAAATTAGTTTTTCGACAGCCTGAGGGGCGTACATTGTGCGCCCTTTTTCGTATTACTGTTACAAATATACTTATTATTGATGTAAAACAAAAAACTATTGTAATTTCAATATATTTGTGATATACTGGTAAATACAGAATATAAAAGGATAGTGAAAGTATGAATATAAACGAGTGTATGGAGTACATCAACTCCTATACAAAGTCAGGCGGCAGGATTACCGATCTTTCCCGTGCGCAGAGCCTTATGGACAGCGTGGGTAATCCCGAAAAGCGCCTGAAGTTCGTACACATTGCAGGTACTAACGGCAAGGGCTCAACCCTTGAATATATTGCCGATGCTTTACAGTTTGCAGGATATAAGACGGGAAAATTCACCTCGCCTTTCATCCTCCATTACAACGACAGGATCCGCATCAACAATGACGAGATAGACGATGAGTCGCTTTGTCAGCTTGCGGAGATAGTCAGGGAGAAAGCAGGTGACAGGGAGTACTCGCAGTTCGAGATAACCATGGCCATCGCAATGCTCTGGTATGAGCGTGAGAAATGCGATGTGGTAGTGCTTGAAACAGGCATAGGCGGACTTCTCGACTCCACAAACGTCATACCTCCGCCGCTGATTTCAGTGATAACGTCTATATCCCTTGACCATACCGCTATACTTGGCGATACGGTGGAGAAAATAGCCGTTCAGAAGGCAGGCATTATCAAAGGCGGCTCGGCAGTTGTGCTTTCCGGGGACAACCCCGAAAGCGTCCGCAGTATCGTAAAGAGTACGGCTGAGGAGAGGGGAGCGGAGTTCGTGGAAAAGGCGGACTGCATACCTGCGGCTGACGGCGGACTTTTCTCACCGCTTATCTTCAACGGTGTGAAGTACAAGCCTGCAATGGCCGGAGTGCACCAGTATTACAACGCAGTTACGGCGGTAACGGCCTGCGTGTACCTGAGAGGAAAGGGATTCGATATTCCAGACGAAGCCATAGGAAAGGCCATAGAGACCGCTCAGGTCAAAGCGAGGGTGCAGTATATTGACGGCGAACCGCCTGTAATAGTTGACGGAGGCCACAATCCTGCGGGAGTCGGTATGCTGGCGCTTATGCTGATGTACCTGACTTCACGGAACAAGAAGATATACGCAGTTATGGGCATGGTCAGCTCAAAGGATTACGTTGAGTGTGTGCGGACGGTATCGGAGCACTGCACGAAGCTTTTTGCAGTTGACGGATTTGCGCCTAACTCAGTCCCGAAGGAGGATATAGCTGAGACAGCGGACTTCCTGACGGAAACGGAAACGGGGACGCTTGAAGAATGCACAGAGAAAGCGAGAGCGCTGGCACTGGAAAACGATGGGGTAGTCGTAGTGTGCGGTTCGCTGTATCTGGCAAGCGAGTACCTGAACAAGTACAAACTATAAAATCGGCGAAGCCGACAATACGGAGTCCAGAGGGGTGTAGACCTCTCTGGCAGGATTGTGTGCGAGGAAGGGCGGCGCCCTTCCTGAAAAGTAGTGTGACAAGCGAAGCAATGTCACACGGCTGACGGACAAGCACTCCCCTCGGCGAAGACCGACGAAAAAATGATATTAAGGAGATTATTATTATGTGGGATATCAATGATGATGTAAACGAGATCAACAACAGCAATAACAACAGCGGCTACAACAACAGCGGCTACAACAACAGCGGCTATAATAACAATGGCTACAACAATAACGGCTATAATAACAATGGCTACAACAGCAACGGTTACAATAACAACGGCTACAACAGCAATAACAGCTACGAACCTGCCGGTCTCAGCACAGGCACTGCTGCCACAAGAAGCAGCACCGGAGGAGGCAGCAGCTTCCTGTTCCTGATATTTGCAGTTGCGGCGGCGCTGTTCCTGTTAGTCACGATCGGAACGGAATTCGGCAAGATAAAAAACTGCAAGGAAACCACAAAAGGTGTGGTGGTAGACGTTATTCAGACCAAGCAGAGAGTGCGAAAAAAGAACCACAAGCATTCAAGTACGAGATATAAATACTATTACAGAGCGAAGATAGCCTATGAAGTGGACGGCGAACCCTTTGTTCTCGATGTGCCGAAGAGTAAATGCAGATTCAGCAACGGCCAAACCGAGACGGTCCATTACAACAAGAACAATCCGTCCGAAAGCTATTCGGATAGATATATGGATCACAAGAAAACAGAAGCATTGTTAACGGTAGGAATTATTGTTATAGGCGGATTCTTGTGTATTTTCAAAAGAAAGACCACGGGGCGTATATAAAATAACGGCATGAGTACAATGTTGCTCATGCCGTTTTTTGTGTTATTATTTTTCCTTGAATGTGTGGTAGTAGACGATGATCTCCGTGTCGGGACGGTACTTATCGCCCTTTGAGAATTTATCCTCGGTCTTCTCCACAAACATATCCTTGACCTCATCGGGGGAGTTTATCCAGCCTGTGGTCAGGTCAGCCACAGGTTCAGCAGTGATATTCACAAAGCCTGACTCCTCCAGCAGAGAAACAAGCTCCTGATAGTTCATATCCTTGTAATCCTTGCTTGAGATGGGCAGAGGTATGCGCTTCAGTGTCTTGTAGTATACCTTTATCTTCTGCCATTTCAGGAAGTGCTTCTTGGCGGTGAATGAATCCTTATCGCCTATCTCTATCCTGGTTACGAGATTTTCCTCAGCCTTGTTATTGACATCAAGCTCCTCCACGGGCATGGTCTTTACTCTTGCAAAGCCCTGTCTTTCCAGCATTTCCGCAACGGAGCGTCTGTCCTGACCGATGAGCTGTTCGGAGTCGTAGCCGATAGTAATGAGGTGAGCGAGAAGAAATCCCGCAATGAGTATCATCACGATGATGGCAAGGGCAAGCTTGGCTATCATCAGCACTTTTTTGTGAGCGGCTTTCCATCCGCTGATACCTCCCATTATCGCCTCGGCAGTATCTTCCTCATCTTCTTCATAGGGAGCATCAGGCTCGTCAGACGGAGCAGGCTCATTCTGTGGAGGCGGCGGAGGCGGAGCTTCCTCATCGCCGTAGGCTTCCTCAACAGGCAGAGGAGGGATGGGAGCGGTTTTCTCGTTGTCACTGATGTCGTATTTGCCTTCCTTTATGGAAAAATCGCCAAGGTCAAGTTCCTCGGCCTCGTCGTCACGGGGGAACTTGCCGCTCTGTACATCGATGACACGACCGCATTCGGTGCACATATGCTTTGGATTCTTAGGTGAGAAGCCTGCCTGAAGATTGAGAAGCGATTTGCAGGCAGGGCAGAAATAGTCTTTTTTCATGTTTTACATCCTTTTTATATTAATAAAATATCTATAAAACCGCCGAAGGCGGCATTCCGGGGTCAAGGGGGATGTTATCTCCCTTGCGGAGAGGGGTACGGGGAGAGGCAGAGCCTCTCCTAAGAGGTAGTGTGACGAGCGAAGCTATGTCACACGGCTGTTTAACAAGCACTTCCCTCGGCGAAGACCGACGAAATAATTAGCGGTGTTAATTGACGGATCAACAGTTATTATCGTGCATCATTCAACAATACCCGTGTTCTTTCCGATAGTTATCTCGAAATCCTTGTTCAGCGGCACTATGCCGTTCGGCTCCACAGTTCTTACAGTATTATCGGGCAGTTTCACGCTCCATATCTGCTCAGTGAGATTGCGGAGGGCGTGTTTGGTCGGGTCCTTTTTATTGCGGACTATCTCGCCTGCGGCCTTGTGGAAATCGCCGTCGGTGTCGCCCAGCTGTCCCTCGTACACTTTAACTCCGCCGTATACCGGCACATCGAAGCGCTTGAACTTCAGCTGAGAATTGCAGGTGAGGGGAGAGCCGCAGTACATACAGCTTACGGTATAGCCTGCTGTGATGAAAGTTTCCTTGCCGCAGTGAGGGCATGGCACAGTCTCGCTCCTGAGCCTTACAAAAGCGTCCAGCCATGTTTTCTCGATGATGCGGTCATAGGGAGGCTGTACGGAGCTTTTGCCGAATGACTTTATGAACAGCTCTCTGATATATTCCGGATATATCTTCCAGAAGCGGAGAGTGTTGGTGTTGAGCTGATTGTTAGCGGCATTCCTGTCGTCGTCAGGGTCGAGGACGAAAACAGGGTCGCTGCCGTAGAATTTCTTTTCAAGTTCGGGAGTCATGCAGGGCGGAGTGGAGTACTTTCCCTCCAGCGGATGCTCGATGAAAAGCATACGGAAGAGAATGACAGCCAGCGAGAAGCGGTCAGAGCGTTTGTCGGGGACGCTTCCGAGAACGACTTCGGGAGCCATATATCTCTGCTTGCCTGCGATGCCGAAATTCACGCCACGCTCTGAGACATTGTCGTTGTCGCAGATAAGCACATCTCCTGTCTGCGGGTCGATGAAGAAGTTGCCGTTGTTCAGGTCCTGATAGCTGTAGCCGTCGTTATGGAGTGCACGGAATCCCTCGATTATATTTATAGCCGCATTGCACCTTGCGGTAATGCTTGCGAAGCTTGCCTTCATGCGGCGCTTTTTGTTATCCCAGATGAGGAATTTTGTCAGCTCCTCGAAGTTTGAGGGGCGCAGTCCCATGATATATCCGAAGCTTCCGTCAGCCTTTTCGGTAAGTTCCTCGGGCCAGAGAAAAGCGGATGTGGGAGCTCCTTTTTTGATGTTTGCCATAAGGTTATCGTAAAACTGGTCGGGGTCCTTCATCTTGTCGATCGTGGACTTGTGGTACCATTTCAGTGCCATTTCCCGTCCGCCGCATTCCACTCTGTAGACATTTCCCTGACCGCCTCCGCCGAGAAATTCCAGAACTGTGAACACGTTGCCGTAAACAGTTTTTCCTTTGAAGCCTGCTTTTAGTTCAGCCATATCATTACCTCATTTGTGAATTGAGAGCTGAAAGGTGATCCTCCCAGCTCTCGGATATCAGTATTCGTTATTGTATGAATCGTTGTTGTATGCTCCGCTTTCATCGTAATAGTTGCCGTCATCACTGTAGCCGCTGTCATTGCTGTAGCTGTCATAGCTTTCGTATGTATCGCCGCTGTTGTCGTAGTACTGTTCTTCTTCGGTGTACTCAGGCTCTTCGGCAGCAGTTGTTTCGGCAGCGGTGGTGGTCTCAGCCTCGGGAGCGTCGCCGTAAATCACTGTATTAGCGCAGAACCAGTCGCACCATGTCTCGTAATACTTACCCAGAACGTGGATTCCGTCGCTGGTGAATTCGGGAGTAAGCGAACCTGTTTCGTCGTCGAATACCTCATTGATATTGATGAAGTAGACGTTTTCGTTTTCGTCAGCCAGTTCCGAAAGCTTGTAATTGAGAGCGTCAATGCCTTCGTTTGTAATATTCTCGGTCTGAGCGGCGATCGTTACGTGGAGGTTGCCCTCAAGGTAAATAATGGCATCAGGCTGATATTCACGGATGGTTTCGAGGAGCGAACGGAACTGAGTGATGGTATATTCGGTATCGTTGGCAACTTCGTTGATGCCCAGCATAACGTAGATCTTGCCGTATTCCTTGCTGCTGAGCTTATCGCTGATGGTGCCGCCGTCAACGTATTCGTTTGCTATTTTGTAAGCGGAAAGTCCTACGCTGCAGAAGTAATCGGCATTTTTGAGGTAGCCGTACTCCTTGATGCCCACTGTACGGGAATCACCGATGAAGAGAGCGTCATCGAAGTAGGAAGCATCGCTTTGTCCGAAGTGGAAGGTGTTTTTGCTGTCGTCAGCCTTGGTAGTGGCTTCCTCCGAGGGCTTTTCCTGAGCCTCAGTGCTTTCCTGAGCCTCGGTAGTGGGCTCTTCGGATCCGGGAGCTGTAGTTTCTGCGGCTATGAACTTGGGCTCTTTTTTGTCAGCCTTGCTCTTCTTTGCAGAGCTTGTATCCCATATCTGTTTGAAGATGAAGGGAGAAGCCACAAGACAGGTGAGAATGAGTATCACCGTATACATACACTGTCTGTATTTATTCATTAAAGTATTACCCCTTATTTATTAAGCTCATTTGTGACTGCGGTGCCCGGCCTGCGGACACATCACACATTCCGATTAGCAGAATGTTTAGAATCTGAAGTACATGAACGGGTCGTTCAGTCCCTTGTACATACAGTATACCGAAGCCCAGAAAACTGCCAGAAGCAGAAGTGAGCAGACCACGGTATCCTTGTACTTCTCATACAGCTTCTGAGGGAGCTTTGTGGAGAAGAGGATGCCTGCGATGAAGTAGGTCTTGTATTCGAGAAGATACTTCAGGTAGTCCTTGTCAAGGATGGAGTAGGTCTTCTGCGGGATGAACGGGAGCAGGCGCTTGAAGTAAACGCTCAGGTCGTGGAAATCCGTAATGGAGAAAATGAGCCATGTCAGCGGAATGAGCAGTATCATGTAGATGTGACCTGCGGCCTTGTGCTCATTGAAGAACTTGCCTGTCCAGAATTTTTCGCTCATGATTATGGCGAAGAGGACAAGTCCCCATATGATGAAGTTCCAGCTTGCGCCGTGCCATATGCCTGTGAACAGCCATACAACAAAGCTGTTGAATACCAGTCTGCCCGAGCCCTTGCGGTTTCCGCCGAGGGGGATGTAGACGTATTCCCTGAACCACGAACCCAGAGTGATGTGCCATCTTCTCCAGAATTCGGTCATTGTGAGGGAAGTGTACGGATGGTCGAAGTTTCTCGGCAGGTCGAAGCCCATGAGCTTGCCAAGACCTATAGCCATCAGCGAGTAGCCGCAGAAATCGAAATAAAGCTGGAAGGAGTAGGCGAAAATACCCATCCATGCCAGCGGAGAGGAAATACTCTCGTAGCCGATCATGGAAATATCGCTCCAGAGGCCACCTATCTGATTGGCGATGAGGACCTTGTAGCCGAGACCGATAGTAAAGGTTTTGAGACCTTCCTCGACTTTGCGGATGTTATGGGCCCTTTCCTCAAGCTGCTTTGCCACTGTGCTGTAAGTTACGATAGGGCCTGCGATAAGCTGGGGGAACATACTGATGTATGCGCCGTAGTTGATAAGACTTCGTTCCGCCGGCGTTTTCCGTCTGTAAACATCGATGATGTAGGAAACGTTCTGGAAGGTGTAGAAGCTTATTCCTATCGGCAGGATAATGTCCTTCAGCGGCAGGTCCGCACCGAAGAGGATGTTGATGTTTTCGGTGCCGAATGTCCAGTACTTGAAGAAGATGAGCCACCAGAAATTGAATGCCACGCCGAAGACGAGCCACGGTTTTTTGAATTTCGGGGAGTCCTCGATGAACTGACCGACTATGAAATTCAGCATATTCGTCAGCAGGAAGAGGACAATATAAACGGGCTTTTTGACGCCCAGACTGTAGAAAATCACACTGCCCAGAAGAATGATAAGATTTTTATATTTTGATGGGACAGCGGCATAAGTTATCAGAAAAACAGGCAGGAAGATGAATATGAATTCCAGACTGCTGAATACCAATTAGATCACCCTTTATTATTTGGTCGAAGATTCTTTTGTTCTCATAATGTATATTTTTATAGAAAATTACGCTTAGTAATACAAAAAATCGTACATTACTATTTTACACAATATCAGCAGAAAAGTCAATACTAAATTTCCCACTCCAAGCTGACGTCACAAGCTGGCGTCAGCTTGACCCCGATCACGATTCGGCGCAAGCGCCTAACTTCTTGCAAAGCGATGAGTTTCAGGTCGCTCGACGGCTTGCGTAGGTTGTCGGGTGACCATTAATGTGAATGTAGGGGCAGATATCATCCACCCGTAAAAAGTAAATGAAACAATATGTAGGGAACGGCGCCCTCGCCGTTCCATGGGAATGTTGGCTTTGACCAATACCAAAGACCTGAAAGCTAACGGCACCCTCGCTGTTCCATGGGAATGCTGGATTTGACCAATACCAAAGACCTGAAAGCTAACGGCACCCTCGCCGTTCCATGGGAATGTACACAACCATAGGCATCCTTCCTTTGCATAAATATTCACCG
The DNA here is from genome assembly GCA_000174895.1 of Ruminococcus flavefaciens FD-1. Classification (GTDB taxonomy): domain Bacteria; phylum Bacillota; class Clostridia; order Oscillospirales; family Ruminococcaceae; genus Ruminococcus; species Ruminococcus flavefaciens_A. The sequence goes on along the minus strand of ACOK01000073.1, from coordinate 45,101 downwards.
ATTTTACAGCGGAAGTCACCCTGATGTTTGAGCAGAATAACCAAATCGAAAGAAAATCGCAAATTCAGTGCAACAAAGTCTTGCAAAATCTTCTCCGCAGTGCTATAATTTATCGTGAACTGCAAAATATTGCAGAATTTTGTAAAGGAGGTTTTTTAACAATGGCGTTAAAAAATCAGTATCTCAAGGAATTATTAGAAAGAGTAGAAAAGAGAAATCCGGGCGAGCCTGAGTTCATCCAGGCTGTTACAGAAGTCCTCGAAACACTTCAGCCCGTAGCTGAAAAGAGACAGGATCTCATCGACGCAGGCGTTTTCGAGCGTATCGTAGAGCCTGAGCGTCAGATCATTTTCCGTGTGCCTTGGGTTGACGACAACGGCAAGGTTCAGGTAAACAGAGGTTTCAGAGTACAGTTCAATTCTGCTATCGGACCTTACAAGGGCGGTATCAGACTTCACCCATCAGTATATCTCGGTATCATCAAGTTCCTCGGCTTCGAGCAGGTATTCAAGAACAGCCTTACAACTCTGCCTATGGGCGGCGGCAAGGGCGGTTCCGACTTCGATCCTAAGGGTAAGAGCGACGGAGAGATCATGCGTTTCTGCCAGAGCTTCATGACAGAGCTCTCAAAGCACATCGGCGCTGACTGCGACGTTCCTGCCGGTGATATCGGAACAGGCGCAAGAGAGATCGGTTTCATGTTCGGTCAGTACAAGAGACTCCGCAACGAGTTCGTTGGCGTTCTCACAGGTAAGGGCCTTACATACGGCGGTTCTCTCGCAAGAACAGAGGCTACAGGTTACGGTCTCTGCTACTTCACAAACGAAATGCTCCAGGCTAACGGCAAGAGCTTCGAGGGCAAGACAGTTGTTATCTCAGGTTCAGGCAACGTTGCTATCTACGCTACAGAAAAGGCTACACAGTACGGTGCTAAGGTCGTTACTGTTTCAGATTCAAACGGCTACATCTACGATCCCGACGGAATCGAGCTTGATCTCGTTAAGCAGATCAAGGAGGTTGAGCGTGGCCGTATCAAGGAGTACGCTTCAAGAACATCTCACAAGAACGCTGAGTACCACGAGGGCAGCGTTTGGACACTGAAGTGCAATGCAGGCGGCATCAAGCTCGATATCGCTCTTCCTTGCGCTACACAGAACGAGATCAACGGTGACGGTGCTAAGGCTATCGTTGCTAACGGCGGTTTCGCTATCGCTGAGGGCGCAAATATGCCTTCAACTCCTGAGGCTATCGAGACATATCTCTCAAACGGTCTCCTCTATGGTCCTGCTAAGGCTGCTAACGCAGGCGGCGTTGCTACATCAGGTCTTGAAATGTCACAGAACAGCGAGAGACTCAGCTGGACATTTGAAGAAGTTGACGAGAAGCTCCACGGCATCATGAAGTCTATCTTCAAGGCTTGCGACGATGCTGCTAAGGAGTACGGCATGGCTGGCAACTACATGGCAGGCGCTAACATCGCTGGCTTCCTTAAGGTTGCTGAAGCTATGAAGGCTCAGGGCTGCGTTTGATCAAAATTAACTGAAAACTAATAGTGACTCATTAGTGTCAGAGCAGTAAATACCACTCTCCCGTTGTGCTAACCGACGGGAGAGTTTTTTATGCTGTTTCCGGTTGCATTTTATTATAGAATGTGGTATAATTAAGGCGGCGTCGCACCAAGCCGTCAGGCGGATTTTGTGCGGTGCTGCCTAAAATGTATCATTCTGCTCCGCTGCAGGAGCTTTAACAGGAGCTGTCGTATGAAATATGATCGTATAGAAATAGGCGATAATATCGGTCTGACCACTATTATCGACGAAAAATTCAAATCCTCGATGCTGACGGTGAGGTTCATCATCCCTCTCGACAAAGAGAAGGCATCGGACAACACTATCGGTTTCAGTATTCTTTCTGACGCCAATTCACAGTATAAGACCATCGCTGAGCTCAGCGAGGTGCTTTCGGAGCTTTACGGCTCTTCCATTTCCTCGTTCTCACGCAAAAGAGGTGATCTCCAGGTGTTGGGCATCACAGCCTCATGGCTCTCCAACAGATATGCCATCTACGGCGAGGACATACAGGGCGGTATGCTTCAGATATTCAGCGACTGTCTGTTCAGTCCCAATGCGTCTGACGGAGCTTTCGATGAGGAGCTGTTCGGTATCGAGCAGAAGGAGCTCTTTGACCGCATAGAGGCAGAACTCAACAGCAAACGTGCCTACGCCTATTCCAGAGCCGCTTCTATTGCATTCCGTGACGAGCCTGCCGGCAATTACAGCTATGGTACAAGACAGACTGCCGAGGCTGCCACTGCCGCAAGCACATATGCCGCTTACAGGCATATCCTTGAAACTGCCGTTATCGAAGCAACTTATGTTTCGGCTGATCCCGACCCGAAAGTCGAGGAGATGCTGAGAAATGGCTTTGCTGATGTGGAGAGACAGCCCCGTCCTGTTGAATATATCAGTAAGAGTCCGCTGAAACCACAGCCCGAAACTGTCAGCGAGGAGTTCGACGTAAGGCAGTGCCAGATGTTCATGGTCATGAAAACTCCCTTTGCCGATCCTTATGCTCTCAAGCTGTTCAGCGTTATATTGGGCGAGACAGCTACATCCAAGCTTTTCAGGAACGTCCGTGAGAAGCTGAGTCTCTGCTATTACTGTTCATGCAGCGCCTCCTTTACGAAGGGTGCTCTTATCATTGACAGCGGTGTGGAGCGCCGCAACATTGAAAAGGCGAAAGATGAGATACTTGCTCAGCTGGATGAGATGTGCAAGGGAAACATAACCGACGAAGAGATCAACAGCTCTCTGCGGTATATCGAAAATGCACTCTGCCAGATCGGCGATACTATGGCTTCCTACTCAGGCTGGTACTTTGAACGCCTCTGCGAGGGAGAGGTCATCACTCCTCAGGAATTGTTCAGCCGCTACAGCAGCGTTACCCGTGAAAGCCTTGTTGAAGCGGCAAAGTCGATCAAGCTGGATTCGGTTTATCTCATGCTGGATAAGGAGGAGAAATGATGAAAGAGATCCTTTCAAGTTCACGAACAGGCGACAGCTGTATCCATGTAAAGCATAAAAGCGGCCTTGATATATTCATTGCCGAAATGAACGGATTCAGCGGTGTGGAGGCTGTTTTCGCCGCAAAATACGGTTCGGTAAATACTATGTTCAGAAACAGGGGCGACAAGGATTACACCGTTGTCCCCGAGGGTATAGCCCATTTCCTCGAACACAAGCTATTTGAAAATGAGGACTGCGAAGTCTTTGAGCTTTACTCTAAGACAGGAGCAAACGGAAATGCTGCCACTTCCTTTGACAGGACCGCTTATTTTTTCAGCTGCTCTAAGAATTATCAGGAAAATCTGAAAATTCTCCTTGATTTCGTGCAGAAGCCCTTTTTCACTCAGGAATCCGTGGATAAGGAGCTCGGCATAATCGGTCAGGAGATACAGATGACCAACGATAATCCTGATTGGCGTGTGATGTTCAATATGCTGAAATGTATGTTCCACACCCATCCCGTAAAGATCGATATTGCAGGCACTCAGGAGAGCATAGCTAAGATAACTCCCGAGCTTCTGTACAAATGCTACGATTCGTTCTATAACCTTAACAATATGGTGCTTTCCGTTGCAGGAAACGTAAAAGCCGACGAGGTGCTTGCCATATGCGATGAGTACCTCCGCCCCTGCGAGGACAAGGGACTTGAGCTTGTATTCCCCGATGAGCCCGATACTATCGTGAAAAGCGATATACGTGAAAAGGAGGAGGTGGGAGCTTCCATCTTCACTCTGGGCTGGAAATGCAGGCCCGCTTCCGGTATCGACAGGCTGAAAAAGAACATTGCCGCCGCTATGGCAGGCGAATTACTGACAGATGTATCCTCTGATATGTACCAGAGACTTCTCAGAGAAGGCGTTATCAACTCTACATTCGTGTATGAGGTGTTCAGCGGAGACGGATTCTTCTCGGTGATGCTCAACGGCGAGACCGAGCAGCCGGACTATGTCAGGGAAAGCGTCGTAAACGAAGTGAAACGTCTTATCAGTGAGGGGATATCCGAAAAGGACTTCCGCCGCTTCCAGAAGGGAATGTACGCAGGCCTTGTAAGGGAAATGAACGATGTGGAGAATGTCGCAAACCTTATGATGAGCGCATACATGGACGGCGTTTCACCATATGATACCATAGACCTGCTTACAAAGCTCACACCTCAGGATGTGCACGATTTCATCAGCAGTGAACTCAGCGAGGACAAGCTGGTATTATCTGTTATAGAAAGGATGGACGTGCAGTCATGAATATAGAACGTATAAACGACCTGACAGAGATACAATTCCCGAAACTGGGCTGGACCTTCCACATTGACCCTACTGCTTTTACCATAGGCAGCTTTAACATTCAGTGGTACGGCATTATAATAGTATTAGGACTTATTCTCGCCCTTGTATACGTGCTTCCGAGAATGAAGCGCTTCGGACTTGACGCAGACAGAGCGATAGACGCAATAATCGGCGGTGTTATCGGAGGTATCATCGGTGCGAGGGCTTATTATGTGCTTCTTCGCTGGGATGAATACAAAGGCGATATCAAGGCCATATTCAATACCAGAAACGGCGGACTTGCCATTTACGGCGGTCTCATCGGTGCTATACTGGTGGGACTTATCATATGCAGAATACGCAAAGTAAAGATACTGCCTATGCTGGACGCTGTGTCCATCGGTTTCCTCATCGGTCAGGGAATCGGCCGCTGGGGAAACTTCGTGAATCAGGAATGCTTCGGCTCGAATACTTCCTCATTCCTGGGCATCACAGGCGGACGCATACAGCAGACCATCATTGACCAGACGGCCATAGGCGGTGAAATGAACATCAACGGAAATGCCGCAATGGTATGGGATAAGGCAGTGCATCCGTGCTTTCTGTATGAATCCGTATGGTGCCTGCTGGGATTCCTTGTGCTTTCCACATGGTCAAAGAGAAGAAAGTACGACGGACAGATATTCCTGATGTATATGGCATGGTACGGCGCAGGCCGCTTCGTTATCGAAGGACTCCGCACAGACAGCCTTATGGCAGGCAGCCTTAAATTCTCACAGATGCTTTCGGCACTGCTTGTAGTGGTATCTGTAATACTCCAGCTTGTGTTCTTCTTCAGAAGAAAGCGTGACCCCGAAAGATTCGTGCTTTATTCAAGCACTGAGGAATCACGTCAGCTTATTGAAGATGGACTCAGAAAGCGCATGGGAATGTCCAAAGAGGACGAAAAGGTAAATGAAGATATCATCGGCGATGATGAACCATCAGATGAAGCAGCAGAAGATGACAGCGAAAATGCTGACAATGAATAAATTTTCGATAAACAATGATCCAAGGAGGAAATAATCATGGCACAGATAATCGACGGAAAAGCAGTTTCCGCAGCAGTAAAGCAGGAGGTAGCTGACGAGACAGCTAAACTCAGGGACGAAAAGGGCCTCAAGGTAGGTCTCGCAGTAGTTATCGTGGGAAATGACCCTGCTTCAAGAGTATACGTAAACAACAAGAAGAAGGCTTGCGAGGCTGTAGGCTTCCAGTCATATGAGTACGCACTGGACGAAAATACAACTCAGGAACAGCTTCTCGACCTGGTGAACGTACTTAACCGTGACGACAGAGTAAACGGCATCCTTGTACAGCTTCCGCTTCCTAAGCATATCGACGAGAAGGCTGTTATCAACGCTATCTCACCGGATAAGGATGTTGACGCATTCCATCCTATCAACGTGGGCAAGATAATGATAGGCGAGTACTCATTCCTTCCATGCACTCCCGCAGGCGTTATGCGCCTTATCGAAAGCACAGGCACTGATATCACAGGCAAGCAGTGCGTGGTTATCGGCAGAAGCAACATCGTAGGCAAGCCCCAGGCAATGCTTCTTCTCCAGAAGAACGGCACAGTTACCATCTGCCACTCCAAGACAAAGAACCTCAAGGAAATATGCCTCGGCGCAGATATCCTCGTAGTTGCCATCGGACGTGCTAATTTTGTTACAGGCGATATGATAAAGGAAGGCGCAGTTGTTATCGATGTCGGCATGAACCGCCTCGAAAACGGCAAGCTTTGCGGCGACGTTGAGTTTGAGTCAGCCGAGAAGAAGGCTTCATTCATCACACCGGTTCCCGGCGGCGTAGGACCTATGACCATCGCAATGCTCATGAAGAATACCCTCACAGCTGCTAAACAGCAGGCAGGGATCGAATAAAAAACTGCTATTAAGCGAGCTTTGTAAATGCCTATAATCAGGCAATTATGAAGCTCGTTAGTTTTTTGTGTGTTTGACAGAGAATGAAATAATACTGCATGATTTTTGAAAAATAGGTGTCAATATGGGTGTCAAAAAACTCCCCTCAGTTCATAGCGGCTGAGGGGAGTTTTTACATTTACGCATTCACATATTTCACATCTCTTCCAGCAAACCGCTGTACTGATGATCATCGAATTCCAGAGTCACTTTGACAGAATTCTTCTGAGTCGCTGGCTTCTCGCCGTCGAAGACTGTACCACGGATGAAAGTGTGGCCTGAATCTTTAGTCCAGTCAATATGCCTGGATTCGTCGCCGTGCCACCAGTCATAAATATAAGGTTCATCGCCTCTTGTATCAACATGACACGCAGGCGGATTTATTCCACTCAGGTCTTCCATCATACCGATGCCCTTGAAGCCGACACGCTCAGCAGCTTCGGCGATATCTTCGGAAGTGTAGTAGCTGCCGTCCTTGCGCTGTACCCTGATATCCGCAGCCATGCCTCTGCGGTGGGCATCCGTCGGACTGCCCCACGGATTGTTGTTGCAGCGGTATCCGCTGTTTATGTAGATCGCTTTCGCCGCCATCAGTTTATGCATCTTTTCAAGGCGATCGATGAGTAAGTCTGACATTTTTACTGTCTTGCCGCAGCAGCTGCAAGCGAATTCTGAGCTGTCAAAATGCGTTGAAAGGTTTCCCATTATATCACTCCTTTTCATTTTTTCTGGCTTGCGTACCGAAGTAGAAGCCGATTATCACTGTGTAGATAGTCTGTACCTGCTGTTCGGAAACTCGTCCCGTTACTGCGAGATAACCGAAAACTCCTGTGAGTATCAGCGTTACCAGACTTTTTACGTCAATGAGTTTAGCTATGCGCTCCCGCAGTTTCATGGCGTTCACGCTCCTTAAGTGTGATCTCGACAGCCGTCAGGCGCTCGTTCAGGTGGTTGTGCTGGTCGATGCGCTGTCCCTGCCGTGTGAGTTCTTCTTTGAGTGTGTCAAGCTTTGTCTGCACTATTGCCAGCTGCTTGTTATTGCTCATGGCCGAGCCGAAAAAGCCTCCTGTAGCCGCTATTAGTGCTATTATAATATCTGTCCAGTTCATCTTAGTTACCTCCGTAAAAATCGATTACGCACCCGTCCGGAAAACTCGTCGGATAATACGTGCAATCCCCTGCTATCTTAACCCGTGTCAGCGCCGTATCCGCAAAGGCGAACTCGCCTATTGACTTGACGCTTTCGGGGATGCTGACCTGCCTTAGCGACGTACAGCCGCAGAACGCTCCTGCTTTCGGGAGCGGCGGCAGAGCCGAGTGAATCAGCCTGCCGTTTTCCACGTACCACCATCCGGGAGGATAGGGCTTCGTCATAGTTTCCGCTATCGGCTCGGGAAGCTCCTCATGGGTGAGCCGTCCGCCTGTGATCGTCCATTTTACGCTCATGATGCCACCTCGATGCTGAATCCGATACTGCTGAGATAATCAGCGTCAAGCCAGTGAGTTTCGTCCACAGCTGCCACATTGTCCGCTGCGATAATATCCGGACCGTGAGCACTTCTGAGGATGGATGTCGCTCTCGTGCCTGATGCACAGCCTACCGTGAACTCCGAATCCGTTGTGATATCCAGAACTGAGTTGTCGATGTAGACTCTAGTGTCGTTCGTTGTCGTACCGGAGCTGTTCAGTGTGATCGCCAGCATATTGGGCATTTCCGCTTCAAGATATGATGCATTCATCATCTGCATTGTAGAGGATGAGGTATTACTGAACATGAAAATTTGCGTGGCAGTTGATTTGAATCTGATGAAACAGCTCACAAACAGCGGCGGATAGGTCGAGGACGTGAGCGACGAAGTGCCGTTGATATTGAAGGAGCACCGTGTAAAGGCGGTGGCATATCCCGAGGCTTTGTAGAAAAGCTCCTTGCAAACGCCCGAAAATTCGCAGTCAGTAAAGGCTGAACGTCTTTCTGAACCTATATTTGAAGTGGACAGCACTGTCTGATATGAGTAGATATTCTTAATTTTTACGTTACTGAGACTGCCGTAGGAAACCCTTATTATCGCATTCTGACCGACTTCGGTCGAGTAAAGATTTTTGATGGACTTGCCGTCTCCGTCAACGTGGGATGAGATCGTGATGTACGGCACATCGCCGTCGGGGTATTCGTCCAGAATATCAATGTCATTTCCCAGTTTCACGTATACGGCAGTTTGCTGAGTGCCCTCACTGCCTTTCAGTCCGAGCTCGTCCCATGTGGTAACTACATACGGATCGTCTATAGTTCCTGTTCCTGTTATGCTCATTCTATTACCTCCATTCCGTCGGGGAATTTCACAGCTTCCACATCGGTGTCATTGAAAGCCGTGCGCTCAACTGCAAGCACCTGAACTCCGCCCAGGGTCTGCGGTATTTCGGGGCGCTTGCTTGTGCCGATGTAGTAAACTATCGTATTGCCGTCATAAATATAATCGTTTTCGTCTGTAGGGTCAAAGTGTTCTTCAATCTTTTCAGTGAAGAATACACGCAGTTTTACTTCAGGAGTAAAACTAAAAATCAGTTTCGGCATTCTTTCACCTCCGATCAGACAGAGGCTGAAGCCTTGATATAGATGTGGCCGTAGAGTTTTTTATGCTTCAGCTCATCAGGAGTATGGAGTGAGAAATATAATGAATATGAGCCTTCCATAAGCCCTGCCGTATCACTGCTTGAAAGCTGGACAGAGAATATATTGTTGAAAAATTCGCATTCTTTTGTCACTATCGCAGATGTTGGATCTGTATCTTTTGTAAGCACCATATACATCGTGCATTCGTTAAGATCATAAGACGTTTCTGCTTCAATATTGAATACAGGTGAAGCATCACCTGTCAGACACTCCATATCAGGGAGCTTATCGTAAAATCTAAGCATTATGAACCACCTCCGAATACTTCATCCCACAGACGATCTATCATAGTCTGTACATTGTAATAGCCGCCGTTCTTCTGGTAGAGAAGCTGACTGCCGTAAACATTACCGTCAGCATTTATATTTCCCGAAGACGAGACGGTGCTTCCATGGATCGTACCACCTGCATAGACTGAGCTATTAGTATTGATAGCACCTGTCATAGTGATACCGCTGCCGTTCATAATAGTTCTGTTCGTGCTGCCATTGTTATTATTTTCCAGAGTAACCGCCGCAGGAGATATGATCATTCTTTGGGATGAGTTCTGATCGCTGTATTTTAGCTGTATCACATCCACACTTCCTGAATTTGTCTCGATATTTATTGAACCGCCTGTTATATTTATTGATGCGGCGGTGACATTTCCATCGGTATCAACATGGAATGTATTGTTTCCGTTCACGATCTCAAGACCTCGCAGAACCCCTGCTGTGATGAAGTCAGCAACGAAGCCGCCGTCCAAAGTAGCAGCAGTGGTGTATGTACCGTTATATCCTGTTTTGCTGTATCCCCATCCGTTCTCATTGAACCGCCATACATGAGTTGCTGTCTCTTTGTCGAGAGTATCCATTATCAGTATCTCATTGGTGTTGACAACAACATAGCCGTTTATACCTGCGTTGATAAGCGCAGTTGCTGTAGCTTTTGCAGATGCAAGGATATCTATTTTCTGCTCAGGAAGCTCATACTCTATAAGCCGTGCTGTTCTTGTGGCTATGTCAGTTATGGACTCCGCCTTGTCACCGATCTCGACATCCGGCTGATAAGGCTTGAAGATATCCACAGATACTTTCATGAGCCTGAGATCTTCATCGAGCCCGATAACGCTGTGTCTGAAACGATATGTATTACCTACCTTTATGCTGTCCGTATTGCTGTCAATGAGCGACAGATCCAGAACCTGGGCAGCATAGGCTTTTCTGACACGGTTATTGTTTTCAAGGCTTTCTCTGCCACGCTGTATCAGGTTTTCGGGGAGCGTGATATCGTCAAATATCTGCGTTCCCATGATTACTCCATACTTCTCAATAGCGGCCGTATCATCGATGTAAACACATCCACTGTTCACTTCTGCAATAGTCAGGCGCTCGGCGGTCTCATCATTCAGCTGAGCACCCAGAGGAACAAGTCTTGTGATTATGCTGGATGAGTCGGTAGATACATTCAGCGACTGTATATTTTTAGCAAGTTCTATGACAGTATTGCATTTTTTGCCGTACTGCTTCAGAAAATCGAGCACAAGTCTTCCGTCTGCCTTGCGTATACGGACTTCTCCGCCAAGGCGCTGTATCAGATTGACCTTGATCTCCTCCAGAGTATTCCTGTAAGCAGTAGTCTTGCTGTTGGTGTTATCGCCTGAGAAATCACATGAGCCGAGGTAAATATGCTTTTCAACGGGAGTTACAGAATTATGATAATCCAGAAGCCCTGTGAGAAATTCCGTGACTGTATTGCTCTCATAGTGGTGGTAAGGCTGGATACTATCACAGAGATACCCAAGATATCCCTCACAGATACACGACCTGTAAGCTTTGCCGTTCCTGGTAACCTCATCCTCTGACATAATAAGCGGGCCTTCAAAATCAACATCGTTAGTTTTGTTGTTGAAAACTGATACGATGGTCTTACGATCATGGAGTGAAGAACAGCTCGGATGGCAAGCAAACATAGAAAAATCGAAAGACGGTACGCAGTTGACTTCGTCAGCCCACTTTCCTGATCTGAGACGGCGTATGCTTTCAGGATCGCTTTCATGTATGATCTCGGATGCGCCGCCGTTTATAATCGAAATGGTATACATCAGTATACACCTCCTTCATCGCCGAAAGTTTCATTCATAAATGCTGCCCATGCCTCCGGAACGCTGAGGCCGTCGTAAGCTCCTGTTGATGCTTTGCCGTAAAATGATGCTACAAGTGTAGCATCACGGCCATCAACCAAACCGTTACGGTCAGCGTCAGCAGCGTTCATTTGTTCGGGGGTAAGATCTATACTGCCGGAGTAGGCACTCAGTATCATTGCAGCGTCCCGGTTGTCAACTATTCCGTTTTCGTCAACATCAGGGATCACTACATTCGAGGGAGTGTATTTCATTTTGCTGTTTTTGGGCAGCATCGCAGGGGACGCCATAAACGTTATCGTCAGCTTATAAATACCATGATCCTCAGTATATGTCACAGTTGGCTCACGGACTTCAAAATAATAATTCGGGAGCAGATCATCATAAAGCTCTTTGCGCCCTTTCCAGTGCAGACTGTTGATGATACGAACGAGTCTGTCCTCAGCATTACGGCCGTGACGCTGCATCAGATCGAACTGATATATAAGCTGACGTTCGCCGTAGCTTGAATTGCCGAACAGTTCATCGAAATCGTAAGTAATGTTACTGTAGGGTACACGTTCAAGGTGCTCATCTTTTGGCGGAGAGCCTATAGAGCGCTTCAGCATACGCAGACCAAAATTGTAATAGCTGTGACTGCCGTTTACAGTAATGCCCTTTATCATGTTGTAACACCTCTCTTTTTCAGCTTGACTGTAATGCCCTGCTGCTTGTCAGTTTCGTTAATGATGATGCGCTGTACTCCTTCTGCGACGATTTCTTCACCGACTGTAAACTGAGCGTTCAGCACAATTTCCTGAGAACTCTCAGGAGCGTTTCTGTTTTCGGGGGTATTGTTATATGTGAAGCTGTTATTAACGACCTCAGAGGATGCGGCAGGCTGCGCAAACGAAGCGCTGATATCGATACTCTGATCTCGCAGTGCACTGAAAGCAGATTCGTCTATTCGTGGGGCGCTGTGTATTTCGTTTTCAATAGTGATGTCTGGTTCTTCAGCTTTTATTCTCAGTTCGGGAACATCTATCTCGGGAGTTTCAAGTCTGATCTCAGGTGATTCGATCTCAGGGATGGAGAACTGCGGTGTCTCGGGCTCCGGTATTTCAGGACTATCTATGCTTAACTCGGGGATATCTATCTCAGGTACTTCCAGTTCCGGAGCGCTAATATCGGGAGTTGATACATTAAGCTCAGGAACGCTTATCTCAGGCACTTCAAGCTGTATTGCAGGGATATCCGTGTTGAGATCAGGAAGACTGATATTGTCACCGACATTTATGTCGGGAACATCGATTTCAAGTTCCGGCGCTTCAATGACCGGAGTTTCTATTGCAAGCTCAGGAGCTTCGATAACAGGAGTGTCGATTTTTAGTTCGGGAACATCGAGTTCCGGAGCAGTCAGCTTTATATCTTCAAAAGCGCTTACAGCCTCTCTTGCAATATCAGGTATCTCATTCGTGAAGCCTACTCCAACACCCTGAGCGATATATTTACCGACCTGGTCTCTCATCACCTTTGACGGCGATGCTATACCAAAAGCGGATTTGAAGCCGTTAATGATACCCTGACCGAAGTCAGATATCCTGTCTCTCAGCCATGATCCTGCTCCTGTGATGCCATTCCAGAGCCCCTGCACAAGATTTCTTCCTGCATCAGCCATCTTCTGCGGCAGTGATGTGATGCCGTTCACAACAGCATTAACAAGGTCTCTTGCAGCATTCCTGCCCTTTTCGGTCAGATTCCTTGCCCATTCTGTGACCTTGTCCAGCGCCTTATCAAGGAATTCTCTTATCCTGTCGGGGAGCTGAGAGAAGAAGGCTTTTACATTGTCGAGGAAACGACTTGCTGCGTCTTTTGCCTTGTCAGGAGCTTCAATGCACCATTTTGCAATATTTCCCAGTGCCTTACCAAGCATATCGCCTATCTTCCCGGGGAGCTCATTCATGAACTCCATTACACCGCTGACGATGTCAACAGCGCCCTGTTTTGCCGTATTAAGAGTATCAGCGAACCATCCGACAATGATCTTCAGACCATCGCCGAGAATATTTCCTATTCCTTCAGCTGCCGCAGTGCCAAGCTGTGCAATTCCCTTGACAACTTCTGCTATAATCTGAGGGATAGCCTTTACTATCTCCATGAACAGTGTCAGCGATGCCTTTGCAAGTTCGGGAGCAGCTTCTCCAAGAACTGTGATCACCGCACCTATAATCATAGGAAGCTGTTCAATGAGCGCTTCAAGAATAACAGGGAGCGCATCCACAAGAGCCGAGAACAGCTGTACCGACGCTTCAAGAAGCTGACCGCCCGATGAAGAAAGTGCATCGATAATGCCTGTAATGATATCAGGGAGAGCGAGTGCAACAGCGTCTATGATTATCGGCAATGTTTCTGTGACAGCGGTGATAATTGCCGGCATTGCCTGAGTGATCGCCTGTGAGATCTGTGGGAACATTCCAAGAACCGCTTTGAGCAGTTTCGGAAATTCTTTTTGCAGTGCGGATATTATCTGCGGCAGTGCATTGACAAGTCCCATGAACAGCTTTACAGCTGCATTCAGAATCACAGGTATACTGCTGATGAGAAAGTCTACGAGCTCATCCACAAGCTGTACAGCTATCTCTATGAGCAGAGGGATGTTGTCGAGAACCGCCTGCGCCAATGCCTGTATGATGGTCAGAGCGGCGCTGAGCAGTTCTGGAAGGTTGGCAATGAGCGAATCTGCAATAAGCTGAACTGCGTTCAGAGCAACGGTCACAAGTTCGGGAAGATGTTCGCTCAGAGCGTCAGCAAATGCAGAAAAAATGTCTGCGCCTGCGTTAATGATAAGAGGCAGATTTTCAGCGAATCCCTCCACAAGCTGCTTAATTCCATCAGCGGCGGAATCCAGAAGCTGAGGTGCTGCGTTTGCCAGCCCCTGAGCCAGAGTGCCGATCATCTCAGTGCCTGCGATGAGGAATTGAGGTATTACCTGCACAGCGGTGTCAGTGATGGTAAGAAGTATTTGTGAAGCTGCACCCGATACAGTACTGATGTTATCCATGATACCGCTGACAAATTCGGTTATCACAGAGGCGCCCATTTCTGCAATTGCAGGGATATATTCTGTTATTTTTGTTACAGCCTGACCGAGAACGTCGCCGAAAGCATCGGCAAGTCCCTCGAAACCGCCTTCTTTGAAAGCGGATGTAAGTTGACCGATATATTCTGTTCCTGTTTGTACAAGATCACGAAGAGGATCATTGAGAGCCTTGTAAATGCTTATTCCAAATCCCTCAGCAGCGGAATTCATTATAGTAAGATCGCCCTCAAGGTTGTCAAGCATTGTCTGTGCTTGAGTTGCGGCGCTCCCGCTTGCTTCGGATAACCCGTCATAAAAGCTCTGCACTTTATCTTCGGTAGAGACAATCATTTTATCAAATGCCGCTTTTCCCTGAATACCGAAGATAGCATCTTCCATACTTGCTCTATCCTCTGCTGTCAGATTTGAAAGAGCTTTATCAAGATCACCGACTACCTCATTGAAGTCTTTAGCTTCACCGCTTGCCGTGTATGCACTGACTCCCAGCGATTCAAGTGCTTTTTTAGCCGTGCTTGTTGGTGAGTACAGGTCTTTCATAGCCGCAGAAAGAGCTGTAGCGGCGGCTGAGCCTGTTTCACCCTGTTCAGCAAGTCTTAGGAGTGCAACTGCGGTTTCTGTGGAATTCTGCTTGTAGCTGTCAGCAATAGCAGCAGCACCTGACATTGCGATACCGAGGTTATTAACATCGGTTGCTGCCATTGTTGCACCCTTAGCCATAAGGTCAGCATAGTATGCGGAGGCTTCCGTCTCATCTGCAAAGTTTGAAGCCTCACTTGCAAAACCTTTCATCGAGCCGGTAATGTATGAAGCGGATTCGGCAAGATTTATTCCACCTGCGGCAGCAAGGTCGAGAGTGCTGTTTATGATGGATATAGCTTCATCTACACCATAGCCCGACATTGCAAGGATATTAAGTCCTTCAGCGGCTTGTGAAGCAGAAAACGAGGTTTTAGCACCCATTTCCTCAGCTTTTGCTGTCAGTTTATCGATTGCATCGCCCGCTCTTGTGACAGTACCGCCTATTGTGACCTCGGCATTATTAGCAATATCTTCTACTGAGAGACCGAGAGTTGCACCTACTTGCGACATACTCGCTTCAAATTCTTTACCTACATTGACTGCATACCCACCAAGAGCCGAAACTGCACCCGAAGCCGCAGTGACAGCCTTAGTGACTACGCTCATTCCCGTTTTAGCAATGCCGCCGAGACCCGAAAGCCCCAGCTTGAAGCCTGTCTGATCTATGGCAGTATCAAATTTCAGTGTACCGTCGAACACGCACTATCCCTCCTTGATGTTCGGAATGTGCGGCTCATCGGCTCAATGCACTTGTTTTCCTTCGATTATTTTTATTTCAAATTCTTTTTTGCAGCCACGGGAGCATTTTATAAATACTCCTCTGCACTGTGCTGTATTGTCGTACAGCATTACTTTTGCGCCGCAGTACGGGCATTTTACCCATTTTCTTTCAATAGGCGGCATGGAAAGTTTCTTCACATCACACCTCCTGCGAAAACAGCACCGATGTCCTCATCGTCCAGCTCGAACGGCAGAGCATAGAGCTGCTGCATACGCATGATGCGTTTTCGCTCGGCTTCATTCTTTATCAGGCTCAGGTCGGCGCTTCGGTAAGCAATGCGCTTCATCATCTGCGATTCATCGGGCAGAGCCGAAAGAAGCGTTCTGAACTTCCACCAGTGCATTTCTGCTGTCAGCAGGTCTATTCTGTAATACCGCAGGAAGTCGCCGATGATATATTTTGCATCTATCTTCCAGCTTATAACAGGAGGACGGCGGATCTCATCGGTGCCACCGTCCACGTCTTCCGGAATATCCTGTTCAAGTTCGTTTGCACGATAGAATCTGCACAATGCTGTTACTACTTCTTTACTGATAACAGCTGGGGCATCCTCCAGCCACTGTGACATCATGAACAGCTTTTCACGGTCCGGGATGTCTTTATCCTCCAGCATATCAGCAAACCTGAGCCAGTCCCTGAAATCAGTCAGAACCTGGTATTCTTTTCCATTTATCATGACCGTCTCAGGGAAATGCTCATACAGTGCGTTTATCATTTCTTAGCAGACTTTTTTACAGCTTTTTCAGCTGCTCTTCTCTGCTTCCGGTTGGGGAAATACTTAGCACGCCACTCTGCCCGCTCCTGGGCGGCAGATACTCTTTGCTCCTGTACGAAGTTAAGGAAGCTGAGGTATATCTCGTCGCAGGCCTTTACGCTGTCGGGGATGCCACTGAATATCTGATCGGACGTACCATCACCGAAAATACGGTCATAAAGGTGGTGGAAAAGCTGACAGTAAGCTCTTATCCGCTCGGACTGTCTTCCGTCCTTTGGTATCTCGTTTTCTTCCTTTGCCATAAGTTCAAAGGCATTTTCATAGCGTTCCATGTTATCTGCATTGTCAAGATCAAGCTCAAGACTCAGACCGTTTATTTCCCATTTAAGGCTCATAGGCTCATTCCTCCTCGGATTCGGACTCCTCATCGTCCGTCAGATCATTTGTTGTTGGAGTGACGTCGGATAGCTGAACCTTGTTCAGATTCAGCATCTCCGGCTCAGCTCCGTTCATCTATTCACTGATAGTTATTGTCTGCCAGTCATCGGAAGTGGATACAGTCACCTGAGACTGCTCGCCCCTTGCCTTGAGGTCACCTGAGTAGGTGTAGATATTGATATTGTCACCCTCAGTGCCGGGGATAACAGAGTAGTCACGCTTATAGGCAGTAGCGGTAACACTTGTTGTGCCTGTAGCTGTGGTAGTATCCACAAGGATGATGGTACGTACAGCATCGTCGCCCAGCTTCTCCTCGTTAGTGATATTGACCATATCAGTCTGAACAGGCAGGTCTGTATGCTTATCGAAAGCATAAGAGTATGACGGCGCAAAGCCTACAACATCTGTCTGCTGGAAAGGCTCGTCAACGTACTGTCTGCTGTACTCGATGGGGTTCTTGCTGTGGGAGAACTGCGTGAACTTCTTCATACGGTGGTAGGTAACGGCATCATTTGTACCCGGAACACCGTAGAAAGCGAGAATCTTGTGTCTTTCAACTATCTTATTAGCCATAGGTTATTCCTCCTCGTATAATAAACGTAATTGTATCTGATACCTTGCGGTATCTGCTTCTGCGGAAAAAGCGTAGCCTTTTGTCAGCACTTCAATGCTGATCGGCTCACGCTCTCCGTCAAGTTCGGGAAGACATTCATCGTCGTTCTGATGCTCGATCCATTCCTCGAACTTTTCGTAAAAGCCGAGATTATCAAGACAGAGGTTTACATCCTCGCTGTAATATTCACGGCTTGCAAAAAGGAAAAGGAACTGCTTTATACAGCTCCCGTCGGTATACTTTTTTACAACAGGATCGCAGGGGACAGGCTCTATCGTGTATTCCACCGCCTTATCGCCCAGGAAGTCAACAAGGAGACATCCGTCTTTCAGCTCGGGGAAGTGCAGGATGTAGTCCCTGATACTTTCAGTAACTGTTCTCATGTGAATTTCTCCATTACTTTCTTTTCGATCTCTTTTTTGTGGTCGGCCTTCATGCGCTCAAAAAAGTAAGGTCCCCTCAGACCTTTTGTTCCGTTTTTGCGGTTCATGCCTTCTTTTCCGAGACCTCGGTTCAGATAATACTGAGGCTTTGCATAAGGTGCGGTATATTCTACCACACCTGATCCGATGACCGTTCCTGAGATACCGCTTTTCTTCATCGTTCCTGTACGGAACGGAATGTATGGATCAGAATGCCTGAGCACTTCACTGTCTATGCATTTCTGTGCCATCATAAATTGTTTTTCGGTATTCTGCTGAAAATTCGGGTCAAAGGTAATTCCTGTGAATCTCATCATTTTGCATTTACCTCCCAGTGCTGAACAGCAGGGGAGCCGTAGCAGAAGTTATCAACCGCCATGATCGTCATTGCTGTTGGCGGTGGCTGAGCGTCACTGATTATCTCGCCCACTATCCTGTCACCTGTTTTCGGAACGAAGTCGATGGAAGCAGCAGGAATAGAAATAAAAGCTTTATTATCAGGGGCACGGTCGTTTCCTGAATTCTGACTACGGCTGCTGCTTATTTCCTGACAGTTGGTATCTTCCCAGTACACTGCCCTGGTTGTATGCCGTATATAAGCAGGTGTACGGTTCTGCACGATCCTTTCATAGATCGTGCAGCCGTTTCTGTTGGTAAACATTAATCATCAACTCCCCGATAGAGCAGGCCTGTTCTTCCAAGATGCCTGCGGACGATATCAGCATAAATATCTTCAAGTCCTGAAGTGCCTCCGTGAAGCTGAGCTGCAACAGCTGACAGCTGCTCGGTACCGCTCCTGAAGGTGACACTGTATTTGCCGTTAGTTTCTGACGCTATACTGCCTGCTCCCGCAAAAGCACTGCCATCGGAAATGCCTGCATATATAAATATACATTCCGCAAGCTCGCAGCAGCAGCGCTTTACTTTATCGGAGTATTCTTCGGGAACACTATCATCGAGCCGTCCGAATGTCATAGCGGCGATACGGTCGGAGGCCTTACCGCTGTAAACAGGAAAGTCAGCCTCCGAAATCATTTTTCCGCCGTATTCGCCGGTGTAGTATCCGTAGTCAGCGTATGTCATGACTTGCCTTCGGCTTTCTTTTCCTCGGGCTTCTCTGACTTCTTATCTGTTTTTTCAGCCTTTTCGGGCTTAGCAACAGGAAATTCCAGTCCGATCGTTTTCATCGCCGATACCTCCTTATGTGGTGCTTACAGAAGCATAGATGCCCTTGACCTTGTTGTCGTATGCCTCTGAGATACCATAAGCACGGTAGAAGAACATCCATGCATCCGAACTCTGGTTAGCTTCGGGAGTGATGATCTTGTTTACAGCGTGCTTAGTGTACTGGAGAACAGCACGAGGCTGAATTATCATGAAGTTAAGGTTTTTGCCTGTGGCCGCCTTGGTGTAGCCACCAATAGTTTCATCAGTGCTGGTGCCGCCTTCTGTGATGACCCTGCCGGAGAGAAGCGAGATTGCACTGTAGAAACGTGTCTGAGGCACCTTTATGATCTTACTGAAGCCCTTGAGCATCTCCTTGCTCTTGTATGTATCAAGGGATGTGATAGCATTATGAAGAGTAGGAGTGATATAGAGAATTCTTCCTTCACCGTCAACCTCTGCTTCGTCAAGTGCGTTGTTTGCAGTTGTGATAGCAGCACATACATTTTCACCTGTGCTGAGTGCCTCAGACTTGGAAGTGCCCGCCTTGCCAGCATATGTTGCAAATCTCCATGCATCAAGTTCGGGAACTGCCTTAGTGCGGATGAATTCCGAAGACAGTTTGCCGAAAGCCAGACCTGCGGTCTCCTCGTCGTCCATAGCGTCAACAGTAAAGCGTCTGCCACGATCGTAGTTGTATACCTTGGTTTCCCATTCGAGACTTGCACTGCCATCGGCATAGCCTGTTGTGCGGTCGTAATCAGCAAGACCGTCCATATCCATCTTGGGTACGAGGATCTCGTTTGCGTTATTGCCCTGGCGAACAGTTGAAGCGTCTGCTTCAAGGTCACCTGTGAGGGAATACTTCTTGTAAACCTCATCGAGCAGGGCAACGTACTTGCTTATGAGTGCAAAATTGTTAGGCATTAGTTATTCCTCCTGTCATTTAAGTCCCATGACTTTTCTGATATAGTCGTCATCGGGTGATTTGGGTGTACTGCCGGGAGTGCTTCCGACAAATTCGGGCTTGGGCTTAGTATCGGCAAAAGCATCAGGGCAGCTTTCCTTCAGCTTCTTCACGATGTCCTCACCGCCGATGAGAGTACCGTCCTTGTCAAATTTCAGCTCCGCAGCAGCAAGCTGTGATTTAAGGTGCGCAGCGTAGATGTCGTTGCGCATCCCCTGAGCCTGCACGAACTTGTCCAGCTTATTGCTGTAGTCCTGTGCCTTCTGATCAGCTTCCAGCTTTTCAGCCTTCTGCTTCCAGTCCTCCGCCGATTTCTTGATACCATCGATATCCATGTCGGTGTAGGACTTGATAGTGTTGTTCGCTTCTGCAAGCTGTTTGTTCACAGCGTCGAGACTGCTCTGTAAAGCGTTGTACTCTGCTTCGGTGTAGGTTTTCGGAGCAGGTGCGCCACTGCCCTCAGAGGGCGCAGGAGCAGACCCATTTGCAGTGTTGTTTGTATCTTCTGCCATTGTGTGTTCCTCCTTATATCAGGGTATAAAAATAGCAACTGCGAGGGACATTTATGTCCTTGGCAAATGCTTGTAAGCGGTATTAAAGTTCGATGTGAGCCAGCTCTGCACGAAGCTCCAGTATGTGAAGATACTCGCCCATGACGCTCTGCTGTTCTTTCATCAGCCGACCGTTGTAGTAGTCTTCCTGCTTCATTGTAACTTCAATAAGATTGGACTCAACTTCCTTCTTGTTGTTATAGGCTTTCAGCTTCTCGTAGCGTTCCTTAGTCTGAGCGTACTCAGCTTTCAGCCTGTCCTTCCAGTCTTCCATTCTCCTCACCTCCTTCAAATGGGTATAAGAAAACCGCTCATTGCTGGGCGGTTTAATTTGAAAACTCTATTTTTTCAATATCGGCTTCAGTAAGAATAACATTTACACCGTTGTTGAGCGTGAATAGTATTCCGTCAACATCTTCATCATTTTCATTTGCTATGCAGGGAATATTTCCAAATCCCTCATATACTTTTCCGTTTTTACAGTAAACGGTCGCTTTTCTGCCTTCGAGCATAACGATCTTTCTTTTATTTTCCATTTATTTTCACATCCTTTGTCGGGAATACGTGAGTTCCGTTATTAGTGTATTTTATTTGGATAGTATGTGTGCTTATGTACCCGCCGCTTGCTTCGTCAAATGTTCTTCCTACAACATATGGAAGTCTGATAAATTCATTGGCAGTTTTCTTGTCGCCGCTTATAACTATTATTCCTGTACCGCCGTACTGATCAACTAATTTCTTAGGGTCGATGGTGGGATCTAAAACAGATTTAGGAGTTTTGTGTTTATTTGGATCAGGATTACTTCTGCTTTGAATTGCCTGCTTTACCTGATTTTTCCATGGCTTGCCATAAGCGTGCTTTGGCTGTTGTGATTCGTCAATTTTTACATTGAGCCTGCCGAGTTTAAGCGCTTTTTTAAGTTCAGCTACCTTGTCTACAATTGTATCATCATTCAGCAAAGTTGTCAAGCGGATAGGACCTTTTTTACTCGCCCACACCGCTCTCTGCGCCGTACTTCTTCCGAAGCCGTTGACCCATACACGGGTACTGTCGGGGAGGTTGCCTGTCTGATCGAGGAAGGTGCTGAGTTCCTTTTCCGCCTTTTTCAGCTTTACGGATTCTGCGGTGAACAGCTCCTGCATCTGTTTTTCTGTTGCTTCATCGGGAGCGTTTTTCACAGCGGTATCGGCAGCGGAGACTGCTCTTTTGCGGGCACGGATATCACGTTCCAGCGCTCTCTGCATCTGATCTATCTCGTACTCGGTGTACATTTTGCCATTGTATTCGATGTTACGGGAGTTCAGTTCGGCAAGACGTTCATCGGAATAGACACGGGAGCTGATACCTTCAATGAACGGAAACCAGTCGTGACGGCAGTTCCAGCCCCCGAAACCGTCACCAGTACCGTAGCCGATATCATTTGTGGTCAGTACCTTCACACCGTCAATGATCCGCCCGGCATTTGCACCCGACAGGCTGACCAGCTTCCCCTGCCATTCCGCATGAGAGGGGCGAGCGCCTGAGTGAGCGGTTATCTCCATGATATCACAGCCCATATCGCCTGCATTTATCGCAGACAACTGCCTGACAGTCTGGCCGACACCCGTGAGAACGCTTCGGCGGACAGCAACATCGAGCCTGTCGCTGTGGCCTGACGGATAAAGCACCTTTGAGCCTTCATCGGCGGCAGACTGTACAGCTCTGCGTATGGCAGTGCCGTAGTCCATAGTTCCGCTCGACACTTCCATGTAAGCAAGGTCGCAGGCATTGAGATAGGCTGTCTGAGCTGTATTCGCAGTAGTGAGCGTCAGGTTGCGGAGTTCGCCTCTGCACTTGACATAACCTGCATTGAGCGTCTGCAATGCTGCATCTGACAGCCGTATGACGCCTTCAAGCCCTGCGTCGGTGTAGTAGTGGTTATCGTTACGGACTGACTGCACACCTGCATCCTCGAACAGCGTTCGCACCTGAGCGGCGGAAGCATCGGAATGCTGTGCTATCTCTGAGATGATATCCTCATACAGCAATCCTGCTTCCTGCAACTGTTTAGCCTGCCATGATGTTGCATCCGAGACTTTTCCCATCCGCATCATCCGCCTGACCATATCATCGATCACCGCTCTGTCAAGCTCATCGTAAAGAGTTATGAGCTGATCGCAGAGGTGTTCATATTCTGATGGAGTCAGCATTGAAAAGCTCCGTTTCCGTCGGCATATATTCATTTCGGGCGGTATCCTCGTCCACACCAAAATACCATGATAGTAGTTTTTCAGGCTTCAGCTTTCCTGCCGTGACAAGCTGTAAGCGTCTGCTGAATTCCTTGTCAGTATCTTCGAGGACGCTGTCGCCCCATGTGCAGTTCAGCTCATATTCACCAGATGGGGCAAGCTCGTAAAGATCTGCATATACGTCCATTGCATACACAAGCTGTTCCAGAGCGCCCTCAAGGCTTTTCTGGATGTTGCTGACATAGGTGTAGGAGCGCTGCTTTGAGGAGCGTATCTCCTCAGCAGTTTTCTCGATGTCCGCAGGCTCGGAGATCGTACCGTAAGCAAGCCCACAGTTGAATTCTATGCGCTGCAATATGTGATTGAGGCCGTTGAACAGTGAACTGTCACGGATAGCAGGGGAGAATACCTGCATATCATCCGAAACTTTCTTATCGGAAGCATAATGTTTTCGGAAAAGCCTTTTGCTGCCGACAGGAAGGTCGATCAGCTTTCCTGTTTTCTTATCCTTTCGGAAAAGGTCTTCCGACGCATCGACAGCAAGTTCCGAGCCTTTGAACTCCCAGTTGATACGGGCCCACTGTTCGTTAGCTTCGGGGATGAGGTCGGTTGCATGAGCATATACAGAAATACCGAGAGGGGAGTCAAGGTCTACAGTGTTGCTCTGCGGAACTCTGAACACTGAAAACAGCGGTCGCTGAACATTGGCTATCGTCTGTACAGCCTGGAGCTGCTCCCAGCCGGGGACGGAAGTGAGATCTGTCTCTCTGCCGAGAACCCCGCTGTCATATGAGATGTAGGCTTTGTTCTCAACAGTGTAGGTCTTGGCCTCGCTGTCGAAAGTGTGAGTTTCCAGCCTGGTGTAGTATTTCTTTCCTATGACCTTGCGAGCCATGAATACCGCAGATGAAGCTTCCCCCGAATCGTCAAAGGCGGTTGGGACATATCGGTCAGCCCTGACCATATCTACAAGTATCTTATCGCCTGATACATAGGGCTTGAATGCCATACTGCCCAGAGCCAGGGCAGCTTCGGCACGGAATATCACAAAATAGAAAAAGGCTTTAATAAACTGTTTATTGAGATAGTCCGCACGCTGACTTCCACTTATGGTAAGTTCAGATTCTGCTGTAACAAGGCGTACAAACTCCGAGGCGATCGCCGCAGGAAGATCGAGGCTGTAGTTTTTGTTGGCTGTACTGCCGTGATAGCGGTACATTTCAAGCCATGTGTCGATAGCCGACTGCATTTCGGGTGAAACAGGCTTTTCAGCTTCTTCCTTGCGGCTGAAAAGGTTGGCTATGAACTGAAATATATTTATAGAGCATCCTCCTCTCGTATTTCTCTGAGGATACGCCTCATGCCTGTGTGGACAAAATAGCGGATATCGTCCATAGCATGATCGTTTTCCTTTATAACAACATCATCTGTTTTTTTGCTGTCCCAGCTGTACAGTCCGAATTCACGGATACTGTCGGAGCAGGTCTCGGCGAAATGGAGATACCCTAATTGTAGAAGCGTCTGAGTATCACGTATGCCGTCGATAACATCATTGTCCGCCTTGCGGACTCTGAATGTTCCGTGTCTGCGGATACATTCGATGAAGCTGGCAGCGGATGGGTCAACGATAACGCTTCCAATGAAGTCTGTATATTCTCCGGCAAGCCGTTCAAGTTCAGCGTAATGCTCCTCATCGGTACGGGGAGAGCCGCCCTTCCTGCCGTCGTAGTAGCTTTCACGGATCCGCCATGCGTGTCCGCTGATATCCACGTACCATAACCCCATTGAAGTCGGGTTTTTTGTACCGTAGTCGATGCTGATGAACATATCGCCTGCAACAGGATCGACTGTCAGATCGCCGGCATTGAAGATATGTTCCGCACGATCGAACATTGTGTAGACAAGGCCTTCAGCAACTACCCAGTCGCCGAGGACATACCGCTGATAGAAAACTCCCGAAAAAGTTGACTCAGTTCGTCTGATCTTCTCGGGAGTCATCACTGGATTATCTTCCATGCGAAAATGTATTCGGAGAGCATTTTTCTCCTGCGCTTTCAGGATCCAGTTAGTATAGAACCAATGAGCAGGGGAGTCGGGGTTGCAGGAGAACCACAGCTTAGCTCCGCTGACTGACAGAGTTCTTGCAATAGCCTGATTGACGAAACTCTCGGGCATGAGCGCAACCTCGTCAAAGAGAACTCCTGCGAGCGTTATGCCCTGTACCAGCTTGTAGGACGCTTCATCCTTACCGCCGAAGACATAGAAATAATTCTCCCTGCCTGCACCGGTGACCGTGAGCCTGTGCCTACCACCGCCGACGTACTTCAGCCTGAAGTAGTAGGTGATATCGGTCATCTGCGTGAGAGGAGCAATGATATTTCGTTCCACCGCCTGTACGGTATTGCCGCAGATGCCGAAGTTCTCACCGTTGAAGCACTTCATAGCCCAGAGTATGAAGCTGCATGACATAGCAGCAGTCTTGCCGGAACGGACAGAGCCGTCACAGATCAGGGCGTAGCTGTCAGGAGCATAGCACCAGCGGAACACTTTTTTCTGCTTAGGTGAAAGTTTGTTGAATACCACTCTCAGTCACCACCCTCATCGGCTTCCAGAGCCGCAAAAAGAGCAGGGAGCTCTTTCTCACCCTGAGGAGAATTCTGTTCTGAGAACAGTCCGAAACGCTTGCCAAGAAGTTCAGCCGCTTTCAGCCGTTCACGCTCAGAGGGGCGCTTTTGCACATTCTGTGCCTCGGAGCAGCCGTCACCGATGCCGACGGTCACGATCTCCTCCGCATTGCTTTCGCCTCGCATAACAGATGTCAGATACTCAATGACTTCATTGGCCGTCGCCGAGCGCTCGTCATGGAGCTTCTGGAGCTGATCTTCGATATACGCTCTAACGTTAGCATAAGTTAGCAATCGTGAAGCATTGGCACGAGCCGTCTCATCCTTCTTCACATTCGGATAAGCGACCTTGTAAGCCCTTGTGGCATTAAGGTCGATGAGGTATTCGTCCGCAAAGATCTTCTGTTTTTCTGTCATAAGGGCTCACCACCTTTCCATATAACAGAAATACCCCGACTATTGCCGAGGTACTTCCGCAAGGAGTTTAATATGTCAATTCAGCCATTGGTTGCAGAGACAGGAGTCGAACCTGTTATCTCAAGGTTATGAGCCTTGCGAGCCGCCGATGCTCTACTCTGCCGGATATGGGACTGCCGCTGTTGGTTACGGTCAGAGGCAGTCCTGTAGAACAAAAGAAAGGACATACATAGAAGTAGGCGGAGGCACAGGGATCACGTGCTCCCGAAAGTCTGCCTTGTCTGTTCCGCCTGCTTTCTATGATATTATAATAGCACTTGATTTTTTCCCGTGGGTATCACTTTTTATATTTCGTGAAGATTTTTTGCTACCTCGTAAATGAATCTGCAACGCCAGCGCTTGTATGTAGCTTCGCCCGCTATAATCGGATAAGGTGACTGATAGCAGATATTGTTCCAGATTGCTTTTCTGTATTCAGGAGGGATCGATTCGTATGCCTTTTCAATAGCAGCGCATTTGTTACCGAGTTCGCAAAGTCTGATAGCTTTCTGCTCGGTGGGATTTCCTATACCTGTATGCGGTACACCGTCGGTGGGTGGAGAAGCGTTGAGGATATCTTCACGCTCTGATCTGATTCGCTCATAGTCACGTACAAGATACAGCATCCTCATGTAAAGGTGATGTGGAAGCTTGTACGGATTATTCTTCTGTCTCTGATAGTCCCTCATCTTCATCCTCCAATCCAAGCATAAGCCTGTACTCTGTGATCTTGCCGTCGGGATCGTAGGTGATCGAGACAGCAACTGCGGCAGCCATAGCAAGTGCGCCGACAAATGCTCCAAGTATAAATTCCATGCTGTTCACCTCCTCCTGCGCTTATCGCTCATCTGCGCTTTGATGTTTATGAGTGCGGCCTTGCGCTTGACCGCCCTCATGAAGTCCGACTCCTCAGCCCGTTTCATCTTCTCGGCATATACCTGTTCCCGGTACTGCCTGTATCCTCTGTATGCCTCGCAGCTGCTGTGGCAGTGGAGCTGACGCTTCTGGCAGTCCTTGCAGGGAGCGGTTATAACTTCTGGCATCAGTAATCACCATCCATTCTCGAACCACACCTCGGACAGAAGTTCATATTATTCTGTTGTGGTGTTCCAGCCTCTAAGTGCCATTCTTCACCGCACACTGAGCAACGGTAATGTGTATCGCCCCATCCGCCGTAATCGGTTAGTTCTTCCCACTTTCCTCGCTTCACAGGCTGTACGTCGGCGGCTGGCATTTCAGCAACGACTTTGCAGATTGTCTGAGTTGTTGCGTATACAACGTTTTCATATCGTTCATCTGCATAATGGCATACCTTATCGTTATGTGCTATAAGATTCAGCATTGCTTCTCTGCTTATATACTCATCCATTGTCATTATCTCCTATCAGCTTCAAAGCTTCGTCAGTCTGATTCCATATGAACCTGTCATCGTAATCACAGGCTACCTCACAAGCTTCCTTTTCGCATATATCGCAGTCGGAATTGTCACAAGAACACTTTTTGTATATGTCACTCATAGCGATTTTCAGCAGCTTTTTCAGCTCCCTGTTCTCGTTCTCCAGATCTGTAATGCGCTTAGCCTGCGAGCTCATGTAAAGCATATCTGTATCTGTCATAGTTATCACTCCTTCCCGACAAGATTAGTTATCCTGTTGTAGATCTCATTCGCCTTGTTGGTGTCCTTGTAGTTGACGAATATTGCTGCCCTCAGCACAGGTCTTGTCTCACGCAGGAGATCTTCCAGCTTGTGGATGTATGCCTTTACTTCAGGTTCACTGAGCTCCTTGTTATTTATGTTCATTATTCTCCTCCTTATTGAGCCACTCCATAACACACAGCTCGCATCCGTTCTCAGCGTAGATGCAGCAGAGCCTTATTTTCTCGTCATGTGATATCCCGGCAACTGCACGAATCGGACACGTTCCTGTGTTTCTCTCGATAGCCAGCATCAGATCATAGGGGCTCTGATTCAGTATATAGCGGTCACGGTTCTTCATTCTTCTTCTCCTCCACAAATCCGCAGGTGTCGCCCTGCATCATCGGCCTGTTCGTAAGGTCGCACCTGCCTATGTATTTCTCCTTATCAGGTATGTAGTGAATGCATTCTTTGCAAGTCATGGTTTTACCTCCTCGATCTTAACGTATATCCCCGGACGCTGAGCCCAGAACTTTTCGGTGATGCTGCTGTAGATCTGCTTATCATCCTTCCAGTATCCGAGTTCCGTCATGATGTCATAGAATGCTTTGCAGAGATTATCAGCATCAGGTTTATTGGTATACGGCTCACCGTCATGATGCTTAGCCTTTATTGGGAAGCACCATTTTGTCACTACCTGTAATGCACCTGTTAAGGGAGCGCCCGGACGGTGCTGTGAGAGGTAAGCTTTCAGTTTCTGGTGAGCGTCGCTGTTGCCTCTGTCATAGTACTTCCTTTTTCCGTTTATGATAGTACAGCCCCGTTCCTGCTGTGTAGAAGTGGGCGGTATCATATTCATGAAGAATTCAATCATCTGTTTCATTTCCTTCCTGTTCGCCTTAGTGAATGTGAGAGCGTATGACAAATGGCTGGCTATTTAAGCCATTTGTTATAGCTCTATTCACTTGTCTTTAATTGCGACAATATTTCTATATATTTATATAGCCACTTGTCGCAATTTTTGTCGCAATTCATTTTCGAGCGACTATGCCGTTTTCAAGAGCAAGTTCGTTGCTTTTTTGCAGCCTGCGCTCGATGGTCCGGCGATCGACTCCTAAATACTCAGCTATCTCCTGTACTGAAACTTTCCCGTCTACATTCACAGCATTGAATGTATTGATGAGTTCGGCGTTTTTATCCGCAGCCTTTGCTTTTGCATTTGCAGATTGTTTTGCGTGCCCTCTCTTTGCCCCTCTCTGATACGAAGTAAGCATATCGTCCGTCTGCAAGTCCTTCAGCACTCCGACTTTGTCCTCGTCGTGTATCGGGTAGCGGAAGTACAGATTTTTCGTCTGGAACTTCGGGAACTCTCGGAGAGTGCCTTCCATGCGCCATGCGGTCAGAGAATCAATATATGCATCGGAAGCGCTGAGAGCCGTTTTAAAGGCTTCGTAATTGTCACGGGATAAGTTGTCACAGCACAGCTTCATCGAGGCACTGCGGCTCAGCAGATCATCAGGAGAGGCATTCCTTGCAACATCGGGAGCGTACCTGTTGAGATAATCGGCGCATACCAGGCAGCCCTCATTATTCTTCAGCTGCTTCCTGATATCCTCAGTGAGTTCAAGCTCGACCATGTCAAGAAGCGCATCAGGATCACGGGCGAAAACTCCCGAGCCTGACGCTCTGTCCATTGAGCGCTTGCCGCCCTGACTGCCTTTAGAGTGATGGTGGCAGTAAATGACAGCACATCCGAGAGCAGTACACACTTTGTCGAACTGATTACAGAAATGAGCCATCTGATCGGCGCTGTTTTCGTCGCCTGTGATGACCTTGTATATGGGATCGATGATAACTGCAAGGAAGTTCTCACGCTTTGCTCTCCAGATCAGCGAAGGCGCTAACTTGTCCATGGGCTTTGTCATTCCTCGCAGGTTCCAGATACGGAGGTTGTGCAGATTCTGAGGCGGTATCTTCAGCGCATTGTATACATCCTTTACACGATGCAGACAGGACGCTTTGTCAAGCTCCAGATTCACATACAGCACCTTTCCCTTTGCGCACTGCCAGCCCAGCCACTTCCTGCCCTCGGCAATAGCTATTGCAAGTTCGATGAGGGCGAATGACTTGCCTGCTTTTGAAGGACCTGCCAGAAGCATTTTGTGTCCCTGACGCAGTACGTTCTCGATAAGCGGCGGTGCAAGTTCAGGCATATTCTCCCATGCGTCAGACATATCCTCGAAGTCAGGAAGATCGTCGTTGACTGATTCTATCCACTCTTTCCATTCCTGCCATGATGAGAAGCCGCTGTTGGTCTCTACCAGGAACTGCTTCTTTCCGTTTCTCATTATTCCGGGCATTCTCGACAACCGTGAGGGGTTACGGCAGTTGCGGTCAACGTGCAGTCCGTTCTTATCGCATATCTTATACAGGAATTCAACTCGTTCACGGTATTCTTTGAAACTGCCTGCTTCTACTCTTACGATTGCATGAAGTGATTTTCCGCCTGTGAAAACAAGTGCGGCGATAGGCAGCTTCAGGTCGTGCATGATACCGTTCTGCTGTGCAACAGGGATGCTGTCTGATTCTACAAGAGCATAGCGGTAGTCAGCCACGCAGTCATTTTTTACACCCTGACCGTTAAGCGGATTGAAGCGTATCCACGCACCACATTCTTCATTTATAGTGCCGAATACTGATTCGATATCACCACCATACCTTGCAAGTTCCTGTAAAAGCTGACCTGCGGTACGGTCATAGCTTCCTGCTTTCGGCTTGAATTTTCCGCCGTCAGCTTCATCCTTCCACACCTCAGTCACGTAACCGACTATGTCATTCATGTCGAACAGCGCTTCCAGATACCTGCGGATCTCGGATGCAGGGTCCCATATCTTCGGTTCGTGTATCGGAAGCTCCTGAGTATCCTCGGCGGATGTTACAGTGTATTCCTCGCCGATAACATCGTCCCAGGCAAGAACTTTGTCTGGGGCCTTGGACGGAGGATGATATCCGCCGTCTAAAGCCATTTTTACTATTGTTCCGGCAGTTACGGGAGTATCGCTCCCGTTGAAGCTGCGCCATTTCTTTTCGCATTCACCCTGATGATATCTTGCAGCGTCACGCATAGACCAGGTATCCCAGACAGATCCGTCATAGCCTGAATCTTTAAGAGCCATTCCTATACCACACCACTGCTGATAGTCAAGCTCGGAAGGGTCGATGTATTCGAGGAGTTCTTCTAAATTGTCGTTTTTGTAGTTCATTTCATGCCTCCTGAGGTATAAATGTAGCAGGGTCTACACCGTTCGGAACGCCTTTCCAGCCTATGCTTGCGATACGGGTTATCATATTCGTTGCTGCTGTAAAGCTCCATCTGCCTACGTGCTGAAAGCCGTAGCGTTCAAGCATACGGATCTGCTTAGGTGTAGCAAGCCCTGCAAGCTGTCTCTGAGCGCAGGCACGGAGTATCTGTTCGGCTCTGCCTGCGGTGTCAACTGCTGACGGGTCAATGCCTCGTTTTTCAAGGTCTTTCTTCTGTGATTCTGTCACGGGATTCTGCTCCCATCCGAATGACGGTACATAACTGCTGAGAGAATTGTCCTGTATACTCATGGCGTACTGCATCGGATCCACCAACTTTGACCTGCGCTTTTTCAGCTTTTCAAGCTTTTCGGCGAGAGCGGCTTCACGGTCACGGACGACATCCTCAGAGGCTGTCTGCTCCGCTTCTTCAATATCTACAGGACAGCCTGCTGCTGCTATCTGCTCTGTCATTTTTTCTGCTACTTCCTCATTCTCTGCGATCAGGCAGGCAGGACGACACAGTTCATGCCGTTCGGTGTGCCATAGGAAATCGAGCAGCAGCAGATGATCCTTGCCCTTGGCAAGTCTCGTTCCACGTCCTACCATCTGACAGTACAGCGCCCTCACCTTTGTAGAGCGGAGCACTACTATACAGTCAACTTCCGGGCAGTCCCATCCCTCGGTCAGGAGCATGGAGTTGCACAGCACGTTGTACCTGCCGTCAGTGAAGTCCTTCAGTATCTGCTCACGGTCGTCGGAATCACCGTTTACTTCTGCGGCACGGAAGCCGTGTCTGTTCAGTATGTCACGGAATTTCTGCGAGGTCTTTATAAGCGGAAGGAATACAACTGTCTTGCGGTCGGCGCAGTGCTTTGCCATTTCCTCGGCGATACGTTCAAGGTACGGGTCGAGGGCAGTTGCAATGTCATTGGGTTTGTAGTCTCCTGCGGACGTTCCGACTTTTGTGAAGTCGATCTTTATCGGGATAGTCAGCGCTCTGATTGGTGTCAGGTAGCCTTCTTTTATAGCCTGCGGAAGTGTGTACTCATAGGCAAGGCTGTCGAATACCTTGCCGAGGTTCTTCTGATCTCCTCGATCTGGTGTTGCTGTAACTCCGAGGACTTTTGCCTTATCGAAGTATCTGAGTATGACCTGATAGCTTTCGGATACGGCGTGATGTGCCTCGTCAATGATAATAGTGTCGAAATAATCACGGCTGAACTGCTCCAGACGTTTTGCTCTCATGAGAGTCTGAACGCTTCCGACTGTCACTCTGTACCACTGCCCGAGACAGCTCTGCTCAGCTTTTTCAACTGAGCAGCCAAGCCCTGTAGCTTTCATTATCTTATCAGCTGCCTGATCGAGGAGTTCCCCACGGTGAGCGAGGATGAGAACACGGCTGCCTTTTTTGACTGAATCTTCCGTGATAGTCGCAAATACGATAGTTTTTCCGCAGCCTGTAGGAAGAACGAGCAGAGTTTTATCTCTGCCCTGTTCCCATTCTCCCCAGACCGCTTTTCTCGCTTCTTCCTGATATGGTCTGAGTTCCATTATTACACTCCTTTGATATTACTGTTATTTCCATCCCTGCTGCCATGGCTGCGTCTGCTGAGACGGTGTATACTGAGTCTGTGGCTGCTGGTACTGCTGAGGCGGTGCCTGCTGTGACGGCGGTGCAAGTGCAGGCTGATTGTAGCTGGGATAGAGCTTGTCGATACGGTTAGTCTGCCTGTTTTCACCGTCCTTCTTGTAATTATGTACAACCACTTTGCATATACCCTGCTTGCCGATAAGTTCGGGAGTCCAGAGCATACGGACAGGTTCGTCCTTTTTCTTCATGCCGATAGATGCGAAGAACTCAGAAAGCTTCCACTCCATCTTCTTGTGAAGCAGGAAGTTCTCCTGCAAATCGATACACTGTCCGTCATTGGTGTATACGGTGAATGTGACGATAGCTTTAGGGCAGGCAGGTATCTTGTCACCGCCGTCATATCTGCCCTTTTCAAATTTCTTGATGGTGAATACATAATCGCCCTCGGGGAGTAGTATAAAACTACTCTCCTCTTTGATCTCGTCGTCCCATCCGAATACTCCGTCGGACTGAGGCTGTGTCTGAGCCTGCTGCTGATAGCTGTTGTAGGGGTTAGCGTAATTGTTCTGATAATCCATAATTTCTTCCTCCTTAATATGGAACATAGTCGTTGCAGTTTTCCTTGATAAGCTGTACTACCTGATCCCAGATTGTTGTCAGGTACATGAGGTAATC
This sequence comes from Ruminococcus flavefaciens FD-1, assembly GCA_000174895.1. Classification (GTDB taxonomy): domain Bacteria; phylum Bacillota; class Clostridia; order Oscillospirales; family Ruminococcaceae; genus Ruminococcus; species Ruminococcus flavefaciens_A. Next base: position 12,194 of record ACOK01000073.1, on the reverse strand, counting down.
TGTCGGGAACTGCTGAATTTTCATGCCGTTTGCCATGTAGTGACGGACATCGATGCTGACGTATTCGATCTGCTCGGCCGTTACATTATGCTGCTGCATGAGATCTGCAAGAGCATCGGGGATGCCCTGTACACGCTGATAACCTGTTGGCTGCTGAGGTGCTGTCGGGATGTCAACGAAGCTGCTGAGATCTTCCTTCACTGTTTCCGTCGGGATACCTGCCTGCTGAGCTTTTTCTATTACCTGCTGAGCCGGTGGTGTATTCACAGGCGGTGCAGTCTCAGCAGCAGGAGCGCTGCCGAAAATAGGAGCAAGGCTTTCCCAGGTGAGAGGAAGCTTGTCGGGCATTCCGAAGCGGTTCTTTGCATCCCACCACGCTGTTTTTGTGGTGTACATGATACGCTCGCAGGATGTAGCCTTGTGCTTCTTGCCTTTGTCATCAACGGCGATAATGTTAGTGCGGAATGCAAGGAAAAGAGTCATATCAGACCATTCCTTCAGGAGCGGTGCGATCTTGTTGGTAGTCTTGTTTCCCAGCTTCAGCTCCCAGTGATCGAATTCCTCTGTTTCCTCTGGGAGAGTAGTCTTTCTGCTGATAGCATGGCAGAGAAGCACGATATTCACACCTTCTTTGATAAGGCGGTCCGTACTGTCAAGGAAACGGCCTATCATTTCCTTTTCATATTCCCATCCCTTGCCGTAGTTCATACCCTCAATGCCTGTGACATTGTGTTCAGTGCAGAGTGCTTCCAGAGCCAGCCGCTCAGCCCAGTCGAAAGTATCGACAATAGCAGTCTTATAGCCGTTTGCCTTGCAGGAGCTGAGTATGTACTCAAATTCATCTGTGAACATCTTCCAGCTTGTGGGCTTCGGCAGTCTGCGGACGTTCATCCTTGATGTACTGCCCTCACAGTCGATAAATACAGCTCCCGGGAACTGCGAGGCAAGTGTTGACTTGCCCACACCCTCCTGTCCGTAGATAACGATTTTCAGACCGCTGCCTGTCTGGATGCCGTTTACTTCTTCAAAAATCATGCTTATTTCTCCTTTCAGAATTTACCCGTGTTCCAGGGCTGTGTGATCACTTCAGGTTCAGGTGATGCAGGAACAGGTATAGCATTTTCACCGGCTGCATAGCCGTCTTCAATGATGATACTGCATTCCTCTCCAAGTGATACTCTTGTTGCAATTGCCTGCAAGCCTTCGGATTCAAGCCACTGTCCGAACTCTTTAAGCGTATCAGTATCCATCTGCTCCAGCTTGTCAAGAAGTACGAATCCGCATTCTGGATTGAGTTTGCGGACTATAGCAGTTGCAACTCTCAGCTGCTGTGAGCCGCTCATATTGTCCCATTTCTGCCCCTCGAATGTCAGTTCACCATCAGCAACGGAAAGTCCTCTCAGTGGAAGATCAGCATTGTTCAGCAGATCAAACTTCTCCTTGCGGACATCTTCTATCTGTACAGTCAGTGCGTCATACTGCTCACGGTATCCTTTGGCTTCCTCTTCGGCTTTCATCTTGTCAAGGTTAGCACGTACCTTTGTGTTGATGGTGTCGATATCAGCAATATTCTTTTCGAGTTCGGCGGTAGATTCGTCTACAAGATCCTCTGCGGACTTAGCAGCAGTCTGAGCGTTCGCCTGTGCCTGTGCATAACGCCTCTTTGCTTCATCAAGGGCCTGACGAGCCTGTTCCAGTTCATAGTCGTACTGCGCTTTCAGCTGACGCTTGCGCTGGTTCTCGCCGTTTCTTGCAAGTATAGCCTGCTGCTGTGCGATAAGATCAGAAGCGGATATGGGAATTTCGGGAACTCCCTCATAGCTGACCATTTCCTTTGCATACTTGGCTTTCTGGTCTGCGATCTGACCGATAGCATGACGCTTGTCGTACATTTCCTTTTCCGTGCGTTCCAGTTCGTCGAGCTTGTCACCTACACCGATAATGCGGAGAAGGGTGTTTGCCTTGTCCTTATTGCTGCTGTTCATGAACTGCGGAAGATCAAGTGCAAGCGGTTCGAGGAAGCTGTTCAGGAGCTGCTGTCCTGACTTATTGCCGTTGGGGTCTGTGACTTTCAGTGCGCTGTTCTTGCCCTTGCGCTCTACAACAATGCCATTGCTGAGAGTGACTTTCAGTGTCGGCGGAAGGAGTGCTCCCTCACGCTGAGCCTGTGACGGGCGGTATTTCTCACCGCCGAGAGCCCAGCAGATTGCATCGAGTACCGAGGTCTTGCCCTGGTTGTTCCTGCCTCCGATAACAGTAAGGCCGTTGGGCGAGGGTTCAAGGGCGAGCGCTTTGATGCGCTTCACGTTTTCAAATTCCAGTGTGTTGATCTTGACTGACATATTCATACTCCTTTCAGTCTGTTTATTGTCTGGTTGATAAGCATATCTACATTTTCAAGCTTTTCTATGAAAAGTGCCTTTTCAGGCGAATTCTCATGTGATTCGACAAACTTGGTGAGATTTCTGAGGGCATCGACTGCTGCCATCATGTGCGCTTTGAATATGCCTTTGATATCCTCAGTGGGATTAATACGCAGATCTGCACGATGCCTCTCCTCAGCCTCTGCAAGCTGTTTTTTCAGTTCTTCGATCTTGGTAGTATCCTCATAGCTGTCACGGGGACGGGATTCAAGTTCTTCCAGTTGCCGTGAAAGGCTCTGTACTGTCTCATTGGCTTCATCAAGGTCGTTTTCGGTCTGATCCAGTTTTTTACCGGTTCGTTCCAGTTCATTTACAAGCTCTTTATTTCTGGTGAGCAGTTTATCCTGGCGTTCCTTAAATCCATCTTTTTCCTTGTTGAGCTTGTCTATCTCGGCTTTCAGCTCCCGGACGGATACTTCTTCCACGTTCACTGACTGCTGGATTTCCTCACGCTGAGGCTCGTCGAGCTTGGCGAGGAGAGCGAGTTTTGTCACACCGATTTGTTGAATCGATTCAACATTTTTCATATCCGCAATGGCTGCATACTTGTAAGCCATGAAACGACTTAGCCCTACCTCATTTTCGGTGTAATCCTCGAAACTGTTGTAGCCCAGTTCCTTGTACAGCTTGCCGTCACGCATTTCCTTTAAGCCCTTGCAGACTTCGTAAAGGTTCTGCTGAGCCATCTGCGCATTAATACATATCCTGACATTCAGGTTATATGCCTCTGTGTATTTGTCTGTTACCGCCTGCTTCGTGTCGGCAGGCGGTGTTTTCATCTGTGGTTCTATCATTATGATTCCTCCAGGTTTCAAATTCTTTTAGTTCTTCTTCTGTGGGCTCGTCTTCCGGTCTGCCCTGATCGAAGCCGAGAGTACAGCCCGATTCGATACAACACAATGATAAGTCCTCAGCGGTCTCAACCCATTCAGGATAGTGTGTCCATCCCCAGCGGCATTCCTGACAGAATTTTATAACAGGGTCAATGCATCTTGTAGGTTTATTATTCATACATTTGCCCTCTCTGCTGCTTTTCGGCAGCGTTTATTCATTTTTCCTTTACGATCGTACAACGTTTCAAGGTGAGCCTTGTACATTTCTATAAGATCACTGACTTCCTCGGTCGGAGCGCAGTTGCGATCTCCACGGACCTGTATTATCTTGCCTGATATGCTGACTTCCATTGTGTAGTATGGCTTTTCGGGTTCATCCTTTTTACGGATGAACATGATGTGCAGCTTTCCGAGGGCATGACGTTCAGCGTAACCTCCGACACAATGATTGAGTGAGTTGCCTTCAGCTACGATCTCCTCAAAGCTTTCAGGCTGACGGATAAAAAGGCCGTCGCCTTCAAATTCAAGTTGCCGGCGCTGCTCCATGTTCTGACGGAATAAAGGAGCAAGCCCCTCGCTGTTTCCATATTTGATAATATTGCTGAGCCTTGTATGCATAGCCAGAAAGTTATGCGGCATTGACACTGCGGTGTCGTGCAGATCGTATTTCAGCTTTATGCACTGGTCAATGTAGTCGCTGTAGTCACGGACGTTTACATTGTTCTCGCTGAGGTATCTTGCTATTCTGCGAAGTTTCAACTCTGTCTGCTTTTCAAGCAGTTCAGCTGTGCCTTGCTCATATCTGAACACACTTGCTATTCTGATAAGTTCCTCGATGCTGTATTTCGGGTATGCCTTCTTCCACATCATGTAGCACGGATATATGGTCTCACGGCCTTGCAGCGATTTGAATTCAGTCTTTGTCAGGCTAAGCATTTTCCGCAGGTCGTTGCTTTTCCAGTTGATAAGCGGACTGACCGAAAGATAGGTGTGCGTCCCCCAGTAGCCGTCGTATTCTTCGCTTATGAGAAAATCGTAGCCTGTTTTCATCAGATATTCAACATTCGGATGCCGGCAATAAAGTCCGAGATATTCCATGAACAAGAAAGATGTCTGACCGCTTATGCGAGCATACTTCATACAGCTTCGGCTGATCTCATTGTAGTTCATCACGCAGTAGCTGTTGTCGAATGTATAGCCATATCCTGACTGACAGAATACAGGTTCACGGAACTCTTTCCGGATCGTCCAGGGCTTGCCGTCGTCTTTGCCGTAACGGACCGCCCCGTCTTTGGTAAAAACATACCTCTGCCGCTCTACGATCTGTCCGTTTGTGTAGCGATGGAAGCATCGTGCAAACAGTTCACCGTCTACCTTTTTGACAAGCATTACAACGAAATTCTGAGCTCCTCGGCCTTTCATGCTATTAAGGATATCATCGGGCACAGGCGGAAATGAATGCAGTAACTCTTGTTTTCGTCTCTCTTTCATAGTGCCACCTCAGAAGTCGAGAAGGCTGTCGAGTGATACTGATATGCTATCGCTCTCGCCAAGATCAATATGCATTTCGTAACATATCTTAGCCCCCATGAAGTAGAACTCAGCTGCTATCCTGAACACGTCCAGATCACTGACAGCGTCCCGTTTGTTCACGGATTTGTTGATGCTGTCAAGGCAGTCCTGGAAAGTCTTGTCCGACTGTTCCACTGCCTGTGCGAACTCTCTGCTCTGGGAACAGAACAGCTTCAGTGCTTCGGCGGTCTTAGGTGCAATGATTTTCTGGACCTTTCCTGTTATGCCCTGTACGGCAAAGTATTTTTCAGCGTCCATTATTCATCACCAGCTTTCTGTAATAGAATTCCAGTTCTTTACGCCCCGAAGCCTTCTTCAATATCTCATCAGGCTGTATCTCGGGACTGCTGCATATAACGCCGTTCCTGTAGCACAGGATGCTTTTGAGGATCCTGTTCAGCGTTACTGATATGTAGAACGCCAGCTCCCATATGGGGATGGCATGAATATAGTAGTCGTCCATTTGACATTTCTCCTTTTCTGTGATATGATTGTGGTGGTAATAAATTTATCTTTGCTCCCTTCGGGGAGCGTTTTTCTTTATGCGAACAGTGCATTGATACACTTCACTACGTCCCCAGGGATATCTGTGAACTCGTCTCCGTCCACACCGACGATCAGAGCAGTACCGACTATCATTGTGCCTGCGATCGCAGAAGCGAACGTATTAACTTCAAGGTCCTTCAGAAGTCCCTCCTCATTGACTATCATCACAGCCTGATCGGGAACAAGCTGCAAGGTCTCGATGTATCCGTCAACTGCTGCCTGCAACGCTTCCAGTGTGTTGGGGATGTCTGTCTCAGTAATGCTTCTGCCTTCAACTTTCAGTGCTTTCATTTCTTCTCACCGCCTTTTCTCGGAACCTTCATACGCACAACAGTGCCCTCATAATTCTCTGAAGCACAGTTCTCTCTTGCGGATGAACAGATTAGTCCTATGGCATCTTCGACAGGGATATGTGTTATCTCCGAGAACGTTCTTGCTGCGCCGATAACTGTGAGAATAGTTCCAGCAAGGATATCGTCACTGCGGCCTTTGGCTGTAGTTTCGATCTTCTGATCTTCTATTTTGATATTCAGCATCACTGCACCTCCCCAAGCATATCCCACAGCTGCTTGTATAAGTCGGCTTTACGCATATCGAGCTGATACTGCTGACGGTTTATTTCGCTGAGTTCGGCACGGATAACATTAAGCGCAGAATCCACAAGCATTTCGGGTACAGATTTCGCAGGGATAACATATTCTGTTGTTTCTTCTTCCTGCGGAGCTTCGGGCACCGGCTCTGGAATGATCTCCGGCTTTTTGTACGGCTTCTTAGTGCTTGCCTTCCTCGCTGATCCTATTGCTCTGCTGATACGTGCCAGCTCATAGCCACCATGTTCAACAAGAACTTTAAGAATATCCTCAATACTGCAAACATTCCTATCTGCAAGTATCTTGATTTGCTCGCCCTTGTGCTTGGCCTGTCTGTAGCACATTACGATCTCATCGGGTGTCATATCCATATTAATTACTCCTTTTCAAGTTTCTCTAATTCGGCCTTGAGCATGGCGAGCTCGGCCTTTTCCTTTTCGGCATCCTCGACGCTCATAAATGCGCCGTAGAGCCTTATGTTTTCACTGTGGTCGCTGATATCAGCTTCCAGCGCTTTCTTTCTCCTGAGGTACCGCAGGCCCTCTGACAGGTCCTCTATGCCGCCTTTCAGCAGGCACACTGCGACGCCCAGGTAGAATCCGATTATTGCCTGGATCATACTGCCTCCTCGTAGTTCATGAACTGCATGACAGAAGATTTGTTTATGCGCCATTCACGGCCTATTTTCTGTCCTGTCAGCTTCCCGTTGCGGCAGAGCCTTGTCACTGTGTTCGGATGGAGACACAGCAGACAGGCGACCTGCGGGACATCAAGTATTATCGGCAGCTGATTCCAGCTTGTGAACTGCTTGGTCATTTTCATAGTCATGCTCCTTTCATTATTCAGTTATTTTTCTCCTCTACGTCAATTGGCTCTAAAAGCGCATCAGCTGTTGTGTTCAGCGCTTTTGCAAGCTTTTTGAGCATCAGGATGTTGGGCTTCCTCGCCCCGCTCTCATACTGTGTAATTGCGTTAGGCGTTACTCCTACAAGTGCCGCAAGCTGAGTCTGCGTCATATGCAGCGCAGTGCGGTATTTGTATATTGCAATCATTTTAAATCACCTCCAGTCCTATTGTTATTTTTGAATAATCACTAACTGTGAACTAAACTAATTATAATTCACGATGTGTGAATTGTCAATATATAAAATCACATTTCGTGACTTAGTATAAATTTGTTGAGAGTTTATTGACACTATTCACGAAATGTGATACAATAATCACAAGAGGTGATTTATATGTTGGGAGATATTTTAAAAGAACTACGAAATAAAAAGAATCTTTATCAGCAAGATTTAGCTGATATTCTTTCCGTTTCCAAAAGTACTATCGCAATGTGGGAAACTAATAAACGTGAACCTGATTTGTTGATGCTTAAAAAGATTGCAAATTATTTTGAAGTTTCAATAGATTATCTGTTATCCGATACGATAAAGTTCGACTTTGTACCTCGTGAATTAGATGATGACCATGCTATGCTTGTATGTCCTGTTTGCGGCTATGAATGTACACATTTTATTCGCACATTAAATGTTGACTTTAATAGTGAAAAAAGCCGTGGAATTGCCATTGAATTTCAATGTGAAACGGATCATCATTTTTATTTAGTTATTGAAACATATAAAGGCAATAGCTATTTAGCATTTGCAGATGAACACTGCAATTTAAATTTTGAAAAGCAAATTCCAATAGAAACTGCTCCGATCTCAGCAGCGGAACTATGGGGGATAGACTCAGAACGAACAAAAAAATACAATACTCTTGATGAATATGGAAAAAAGGCAGTTGATAGCATTCTTGATATCGAATCAAAACGTTGTAAAGTGCAGAAAAAACCTTCGTTCACTTTTCGCAAACTTAGTGAGAATAAAGTGTCAGCAGGAATAGGTTTTGATCTTAACGACCCCGATCAATGGAAAGCAATTGAAGTGGTTGATACCGCAGAGGCACGACATGCCGATTTTGCTGTTGAAGTTGAGGGCAGGAGTATGGAGCCTGACTACTATGATGGCGATATCGTTTATATTGAATTAACATCAGAGGTTCCTATCGGTCAAGTTGGTTTATTTATTCAAAATGGAAAAGGATATATAAAAGAAGCTGGCAATGGCTGTATTATTTCACGTAATCCTGAGTATGATGATATTTCTCCAGCGGATGGAGATATAGAGTGTAAGGGTAGAGTAATAGGTGTAGCTGAGTTGGCAGAGTAAAGGAGGCAATATATGGGGCTGTTTAAGAGTTCAGGTAATCCATATGAAAAGTACTCTCTTGGGGCACGTTCGCAAAATCATTATTCATCAAAAGAGGCTGAGTTCATTGCCCCCCAGTATCTGAAGCAGGTAAGAGAAAGTGTCAACCTCATCAATTCAACAGTGAATCCGGAAGTGTTTTTTAGTAGATACGGCTTTGCACTGTTCCGTTTATATGAATTATCCAAAATGGAAGGCAAGGTCAAATTTACAGGTGATAAACCTTCTAAATTCATAAAAACTATGGAAAAAGAAAAGCAGGAAGCAATTAAGAGATTGATTGACAGAATAAGCCAAAAGTTACGTGAAAAATGCTTTACCTTAAAAACTGAAAAATCAAAAGCAAATAATATTGATAAAGCTGAAAATGATCTTAAATTATATTTTTCAGAATTCGATAGTTCTTCTATTGAGTATTTGAAGAATAAGATGACTGAATTGAGACAATATTGTCTGAAATAAAAAATCCCCCACAGTGTTCAGAACACCGCAGGGGGGATAGCATAAATATAAGAAGGGAGCTGATCTTATGCCGAGACTGAGGAACAAGAAACGAGCTGACGGAAGATTGCAGGCAAAGGTATATCTTGGGGTCATTGACGGCAAGGCAAAGTACAAATATGTTTATGCGGGTACTCAGAAGGAACTTGAAGCCAAGGTCAGGGATGTGAAGATCGCTCTCGGAAAAGGCCTTGATGTTACCGCTAACAATGATAAGTTCGGGTTCTGGAGAAGCCAGTGGCTGAAGCTGAAAAAGAATACCGTATCAGTTCAGAGATACAATTCATACAGCAGTATATCAAAGAGGCTTTCAGCTTTGGATGAGTCAACTATCACAAGGCTCACCGTGTCTGATATCCAGAATGTCATATTTGATAACTCGGATCTCTCACCGACATCGCTTTCGATGCTGAAAAGTGCGGCAAAGCAGATCATACAGCTTGCGATCGACAACAGGATAATGGACTATAACCCTGCTGTAAATGTCAAGATACCAAAGAAGACAGAACTATCTGACCGCCGTGCTCTGACTGAGGAAGAAAGACAGTGGATAGTCGATACTCCTGACTTCATGCAGACTGCGGCAATGATAATGACATTTGCAGGACTGAGAAGGGGAGAGTTAGTTGCTCTGCTTTGGACCGATATTGACCTGGATAAACAGACTATCACTGTCAGCAAAGCTGCTGAGGTTATAAGCGGAAGGTTTACTGTCAAGCCTATGACTAAAACAGAAGCAGGAATGAGAATTGTATACATTCCTTCTTTACTTGCGGATTATCTCCGCAGTGTTAAGCGAAGCAATTCTTTATATGTATGCCCTGCTCCTGAGGGTGGCCATTTTTACACCAAGACATGGAACAGGAAGTGGGACAGCTATCTGAATAAGCTGAACAGAAAGTACGGTGACTTTTCAAGCTTCATAGTTAAAGAAGGGGAGGATCCACCGTTTGTTATCCCTCGCTTCACGCCTCACTGGTGTCGCCATACATTTATAACAATGCTCTATCTTGCCGGAATAGATGTACTGACTGCTAAGGAGCAGGCAGGCCATAACGACATAAGAACAACGATGTCGATCTATACTCATCTCGACAGCCGGTACAAACAGAAAAGCATGAATAAACTGGACGAATACCTGAACAATGGGTGTCAGGAAGGTGTCAGTAAAATTGCAGAATAGCGATATATAGCTGAAATATCGCTTTGTTATATCGCTATGCTCATGAAAAATACCCTCACAGCTGCTAAACAGCAGGCAGGGATCGAATAAGTAAAAAAGACTTCGCAGTTGGTTCTGCGAAGTCTTTTTGGTATATATTTTCAAATGGTTATAATAAAACCGCTCATTGCAGGGCGGTTTAATTAAATATAACTTTTGCATTGCAGTCGGGATTGTTGCAATAAATGTCTGGAAATTTGTGCCCCTCTTTATGCTCGTAGACCACTGTACCTTTTTGGCACTTTTTGCAGATGATTTTTTCACCTGATTAAATTCTTTCAATTAAAATATCAATTGAGGTTTTCATAAGTTATTACCTACATTTCCAATCAGGGGAGGGCGAGCGGAACTCGCCCCTACATAAGCAAACGGGAAATATACGATTTGTAGGGGCGCTTTCCGAGCGCCCTTTGGTTTTATTATTACAGAAATTACATCAGTCCTCGAAAAGCGGAGTTGAGAAGTATCTTTCGGCGGTATCGGGGAGGATAGTAACGACTGTTTTGCCCTCGCCCAGTTTTTCGGCCAGCTTTATAGCGGCGGCTACGTTAGTACCGCTGGAGATACCGCACATGATGCCTTCCTTTGATGCTAAGTCCTTGGCGGTCTGGATAGCCTCTTCGTCGGTAACTATATAGATATCGTCGTAGATATTCTGGTTGAGGATATCGGGGATTATACCGTCGCCGATGCCCATCTGAAGGTGAGTACCGATGTTTCCGCCTGCGAGGATAGCGGCATTTTCGGGCTCGACAGCCCATATGACCATATCGGGATACTGAGCCTTGAGAGCTTCACCGATACCTGTGATAGTACCGCCTGTGCCGATTCCCGAGCAGAATCCGTCTATCCTGACAGCTGTCTGCTCCAGTATCTCAAGAGCGGTGTGGTACTTATGAGCGCCTATATTGTTCACGTTGGAGAACTGCTGAGGAACGAAAACGTTCTTGTCCTCCTCAGCCATTCTGAGAGCAGTGTCAAGGCATTCCTGGATACACTTTCCGATATCGCCGTCATCGTGGATGAGCATAACCTCTGCACCGTAGTGTCTTACCAGTTTTCTGCGCTCTTCGCTGACGGAATCGGGCATGATGATAATGGTGCGGTAGCCCTTTACAGCTCCTACGAGAGCGAGACCGATGCCCTGATTGCCGCTGGTAGGCTCAACGATTATGGTATCCTTGGTTATCTTGCCCTCACGCTCGGCGTGTTTTATCATGTTGTAAGCAGTTCTTGTCTTTATCGAGCCGCCTACGTTGAGGCCCTCGAACTTGACGAGGATATCAGCGCTGCCCTTTTTTACCATATGGTTAAGTCGGATAAGCGGAGTGTGGCCGATTGCTTCGAGTATGTTGTTGTATATCATTATAATTCTCCTTTAAATTCGTCACTATGATTGTCGACGATATTACACTATCATTTCTATTATAATATACTTTCGCAGAAAAGGCAAGGATTTTTTATTGCGGACTCACGGCAACAGCATTTACTTTTTGGGGCGATTCATAATTCTTGCAAACCATCCGTAAAGCATCGCTACTCTCGCTTTACTACCTCGTCATGATGAATGATGTTGTTCAACTGTTACGTCACCGGCATATACTCGAACGGTTATTTCTGTACCTAATCTCCATGTCTTCTGCATCATGCTGAATAAGTGTATTCCTGCGATATATTGGCATCTGTTGCGCTTCCTACGGCTTAGACGATGCCCGTATTATGTCCGCAGTCCCGGATATGTAACTTTGAATCTACTCACACTAATTCCTTTTTCTCCTAAGTTTTTTCATGAATATTTATTACTTAATAATGTAATGATCTTCATTGTGATTTTCCTTCTAATGAATATTCTTATACGCTAGAACACTATTTCCTATTGAATTGATCTTCCATGCTTTAAGATTCTACTCGTATTCCTCAGTGACCCCTTCGCCTTACATTCATGTTTGTTACATTCTCTTTCCTTTTCTGTTATTGAAGGCTACACCCCCCAGTTTTGCCCTGGTTTATCCATAATATGCTTAAATATTCCTTGAAACTGGACTTTTTTCATACTACTTTGTCTCCTCCTTACTTATGATTTTCTTTCTCTTCTTTATTTACACCAATATCTCCCCTTGATATTCTTTTGTCTAGGAAACTCCCTAAACGTCTATTGATTCCCGGGGGTACCGCTTCCTTTCCTCAAGGTCAAAATGTCGCATTCTTAGTTGCCATAAAATTTCGTTATTCGTATCCTTAATGAATGGGCCTCG
>ACOK01000074.1 GCA_000174895.1 Ruminococcus flavefaciens FD-1 | reverse complement strand
AAATAGATTAATTGAATATAATGGAATAATATACAAGATCATAGTAATATTAAAGTATACGTATATGAAGGTACTAAAGTAATTGACAAAAATAAGAAAGATATTGATTAGATACTCAAGTATTAATTCAGTCAAAAAGATTTGAAATAAATTAGAAATAAATTATTTCAATGATAAGTAATGGAATGGTTCTCATAAAAGATATAAATTTAAAAAGCATGTATAAAGTATATGTAGAAAAGTAAATACAGATAACAATAAAAAAGATAACAAGAACAATTATATAAGAAAATATCAAAACAACATGATAGAATGATCAGAATCAGAAAATATACCTAAATATTATGAAAAGATCAGAAAATGTAAATTATATATGGTAAGATAAATAAGAAATTTTATAAATATTAGAAGAAATATAAAGAGAGAAAAATTAAAAAAAGATTTTAAGAGATGTAAAATAATTACAAAGATATGAATATGATCAAAAACTGAAGACTATAGAGAAATTACAATAAGAGCTCTATCAGACAGAAGACATGAGATTGTAAATCGGATATCCATATATTCGTATAGAATAATTTAAAAAAACTAAAGAGAGAGATAGCACCGATAAATACATATAAAGTTGCCATATGAATACCACGGTTATATGCGGTGTTTTTATTATTATGCGCAGATTTGAAAAAGCGAGAAAAATGATGAAAAAATAAGAGAGGAGAAGATATATTACAAAAAATATTGAAAAGCGTCCGGAAATGCTTGTTTTTATCATCAGAACACAGTTGCGGTTCATATGAACTTATGATATAATCATATCATCACGTGAGAGGAGATGTTGAACTTTGAATCGATTCATACCAGGAACAACCATGAAATACTCCGGGCAGGCTAAAGACGCTGCTTTTTCACTCATTTCCCCAATACTCGAAGCGACAGGCGGGCTTACGCTCTCACAGCTCTCCAAGCTTACAGGTCTCGAAGGCACGACTATCCAGAACTGGATAAAGCGTGGCTGGGTCTCTCCTACAAGAGGCAGAAAGAAGTATACGCAGCAGCAGGTCCTCAGAATTCTGCTGATAAATATGCTCAGAGGCGCTATGAAGCTTGACGATATCGCTAACCTGATGGTTTACGTCAACGGTGACGTTGAGGATACTTCGGACGATATCATCGCAGACGAGCTGCTGTACAATATCCTGTGCAAGATAATTTTCGAGGCTGAGGAAAGAGGAAAATTCAATACCGATGAGATAAAAGAGCTGGTCGAGCATGAAGTTGAAGAGTATGCCAGTGAGATCACCGATGAGGTCAAGCTGAAAAAGGCTATGTACGTCATGATCATTGCTTACCGAAGTGGTTACCTCAAATCCGAAATGGAAAAGGGACTTAAAGTTATACTTGATGAATTCGGGGCGTGACCCCGAGAATAGGAGGATGTACATGAATAACACAGGAAAAATAATCATCACATTATTGGTTCTCGTTTATGTTTTATCCCCGAACGATCTGGCACCGGGTCCGATAGACGATATACTCGTAATGATGCTCGGTCATGCACTCAAACACAAAAAGGAAAAAAGCTTATAACCAAACAGGCAGATATCACCTGAAATATATAATGATATAGAACTGGAGAAAGTTTATGAACAAGATACAGGAACTCAATAAAGATGGTTCCATCAAAAAAAGCTTCAAGGGCGTAAAGATCGCAGTTATTGCTTTAGCTGCCATCGGTCTTGCAGCAAGCTCATTTACAATAGTTCCCGCAGGTAATACGGGCGTAATACTTACTCTTGGCAAGGTTGCCGAGACCTCATTCACTGAGGGCTTCCATGTGAAGGCTCCATTCATCCAGCAGGTAGAGAGTATGTCCAATAAGATACAGGTTTACGAAACTCCTGCATCGGCTGTTTCAAAGGATCTTCAGACGGTAAGCAGTACCATCGCCGTAAACTACAGGCTCGTTTCGGATAAGTCAGCGGATATGTACAAGAATGTCGGCGTTGATTATCAGACAGTCCTTATCACTCCCGTGGTACAGGAATGCATGAAGTCGGCAACTGCAAAGTATACCGCAGAACAGCTCATTACAGAACGTGCCGCTGTTGGTGACGAAGTAAAGAGCGATCTTGACAAAAAGCTTAACAGCTATGGTATCTACATTGAAAAATTCAATATCGTAAACTTCGATTTCTCTGCTGAATTCAACACAGCGATCGAAGCAAAACAGGTAGCTGAACAGAATCTTCTGAAGACCAAGACAGAACAGGAACAGGCTAAGGTAATAGCCAAGACCGAAGCTGAAAAGAAGGTCATCGCAGCTAATGCAGAGGCGGAGGCAATTCTTGCCGAAGCTCAGGCTCAGGCGGATGCGAATAAGCTCCTTGAGGAATCACTTTCAAATAAGGTAATAGCTTATGAGCAGATTCAGAAATGGAACGGCGTTATGCCTAAGGTCACGGGCAGCGACAGCGGACTTCTGATAAATGTGGATCTTGAAGATGACACAGCATCACAGTCCTACAGAGTTCCTGAAACAACACAGCCTGTTCAGCCGGAGGAAAATGAATAATGGACATCAGAACCAACAGAAGCAGCAGAATATGGCGATTAGGGGTAATCGGTGATATTCTCGACCGGGTATCAGGAATATTCGATCTGCTCGCAACTACAGCTTGGATTTTAGGCGAAAAATGAACTCATCTGTCATGATAAGCCGTGGGGACGGCAAATGGTATGGGTAAATATAAGAAGTAAGGCGGTAATACGGGGGATTCAGATGTATTGCGGTCTTATGGGGAATAATCATCGACGGGATTTCGATGATCTTACGTGATATATATTATTGGGCACTGCTCCGTGGGGACGGGGCATGGGGTATGTATGCCGCTTCGGCGGTATCTCATCTGTCCATATAGGGATAAGGCGTGGGGACGCCGCAATTACCATGTCAATAGGGAGACATGGCAGAGCTGAAAAGCTCAGGGGTATGTGCCGGAAGCTATGGGGATAGCTTCCGGCATGGCAAGATCAACTATTATTATACGGGGATATTTCCCCTTGGGGGTGAGTCTATGTTTTTTCCGCCGATACCGCTTATAAGACAGCAGCACATCATGAAGAAGCTTGCCGCTTCGGGAGCTTTTGACGCTGAACACGCTGTAACTTTTCAGGAGGCAGGCGTTATCAATCCGCAGGCCTTCTGTGCAATAACCAAGAAACTGCTGAAGAGCGGCATGATAGTTTCATGTCTCGACGGCAGGTATTACATCGGAAGCGGCAAAACTGCAAAGTAAGCCGCAAAAACATGGGCGATTCAACATGATAGCAGCATCTTCGGATGTTGTTATAGTGGGATGAAATGGGAAAAGCCGTACAGAAGGATGGGGGTCTTTCTGTACGGCTTTTGTTATTTGTTATACTCTGTAGCCCTCGGCACGGAGGCTGTCTATAAGCTTTCCCAGTATCTCCGCATTTGTGGATGATACGGAGTGGAGGAGAAGTATCTCTCCGCCGTGTGCCGATGATATCAGCTTTTCAAGTGAAGCCGACGGCTCTGGCTGTTCGTCCTGTTTCCAGTCCACGTAGGCAAAACTCCAGAACAGAGTCCTGTAACCGCATCTCTGCGTGATATCAAGTGTCTGCTCGGAGTATTCACCGCAGGGCGGACGGAAATACTGCATTTCGTAGCCGTAATTGTTCAGCACATAGTTGTGGAGCGACATTATCTCCTCACGTACACCATCCTGAGAAAGCGACGGCATGGAGGGATGTGTCATGCTGTGGTTGCCCAGGATATGCCCTTCATTTATCATACGCTTTATAAGTTCAGGTTCGCTTCTTGCGTAATCTCCCGTAAGGAAGAAAACAGCCTGAACGTTTTTTTCTTTTAGCGTATCAAGGATTTTTGAGGTATATCCGTTTTCGTAGCCCTGATCGAAGGTCAGGATTATCCTGTCATCATCGGGAGTAAGGGCATAGGCGTCGAGACAGCTGTACTGTTCTGTGAAGCTTACAGCGCCGCATGGACGATTTTTATCGTCAACAGCCGTACCCTGACCGTAGCCGTGACAGGTATTGTCTGCGGCGATAACGGCGGCAGGCTGTACCGACAGTGCGGCAAGGAAAGCTGAGGTGTATGCGGTTTTTTTCATTGGCGATCACCTTTCTTTGCGGAAAATATCCGCAGAGATAGTATGTGCAGACAACAGTGAATGATACATTAAAAGCGGAGTTTTCAACATTTGCATCCGCATTGTTGAAAACTCCGCATATTTTTATCCGCACTGAAGTATGCACCAGACTTTATCGAATCTGCGTTCAGCCAGATCCTGCTTTCTTATCCAGA
This sequence comes from Ruminococcus flavefaciens FD-1, assembly GCA_000174895.1. Classification (GTDB taxonomy): domain Bacteria; phylum Bacillota; class Clostridia; order Oscillospirales; family Ruminococcaceae; genus Ruminococcus; species Ruminococcus flavefaciens_A. Next base: position 30,761 of record ACOK01000074.1, on the reverse strand, counting down.
AGTAGATATTTCCGCAGTCGCCGAACATAGTGCCGATCGATTCTGCTATATCGTCGCCAAGCTGAAAAAGCAGTATCCAGTCATGCTTGTTTTTTTCGATATTTTCGTTGTCTTTGTCTGTGAGATCTTTACGGTATTCGTTGTCGCCTGTGTAGATGCTGCGCACGGCGACTTTTTCACATTCATCACGCATGGGGTTCTGCACAAGTTCCGCATAGCCCAGAAGCTTCGTGTTCTCAGCGCCGTCACGTTCTGTCCACTCCATGTAGGAGTCCCACAGTTCATCTTCCTCGTCATCACTGTATACGGGAACGGCAGTACCGATATCTGCGGCATATTCATCAAGTTCACTCAGATCAGGATATCCTGAGCGAGAGGAAAATATCATGCCGTATTCGGACAGTTTCAGGTATTCAGGCATATCATCGGGGACGGGAGTCCTTATAAGTTCAGTTCCCTCGGGGAAATAGTATACTCTTGCACCGCCTGCGTGTTTCGGGTCGTATCCCCACGGCTGGTCGTCGCACTCATAGAAAAAGCTGAGAGTACCGCTTTTGGGGAGAAGTCCCTCTGTATCGTACTCCGAGGCTTCAGCAAGATCGATCTGTGCAAGGAAAGACAGTGGCTTTTCTTTATAGTAAGGCCATTTATGATCGGACGGAAGATCGGGTTCGCCGCCGAATTTGCTTGCACCTGCGGAAAGCTCTTCTGCTCCATTAAGGCTAAGTATTATTTCGTTTCGTTCAAGTTTTTGGAGTAATGGGGCAAATCGGTCTTTGAGTTCATCTGACATAGCATTCATTTCCTTTCTATCCAATGATATCCTTGTTGAACAGTCGCATAACATCCATTTTCAGCGCTCTGTTTTCAGGGGAATTAAGCTGTGGGTCGGCTTCAAGCAGTTCCCTTGCACAGTTCTGGGCTTTGTTCATAAGTTCCATGTTGCAGGCGATATCCGCTATTTTCAGCGGCGGAAGTCCGTGCTGGGCGCTTCCGAAGAAGTCGCCGGGACCACGCATTTTCAGGTCCTCCTCCGATATCTTGAATCCGTCAGAGGTGGATGACATTATCTTCATTCGCTTCACGCAGTCCTCGGAGGTGTTGTCCGTAATGAGTATGCATGAGCTTTCATACTGTCCACGTCCCACACGTCCACGAAGCTGATGAAGCTGGGAAAGTCCGAATCTTTCGGCATTTTCTATGACCATCACCGCCGCATTGGGAACGTCCACACCGACCTCCACAACGGTGGTGCAGATAAGCACCTGTATCTCGCCGTCACGGAAACTCTTCATGACCTTTTCCTTTTCGGCGGCTCGCATCCTGCCGTGAAGGAGAGCAGTGGAATATCCCTTCAGATCGCCCTTTGCGGCATTTTCAGCGTATGACTTCACGGCAAAAAGGTCACTTTCGCTGTCCTCTATCATAGGACATACCACATATGCCTGCCGTCCCTCGTCCAGTCTTGCCTTGACAAAGCCGAATGCACGGTGGCGGAGTTTGCCTGTCACAGCGTAGGTCTGCACGGGCTTGCGTCCCTTTGGAAGCTGAGTTATTGCCGATATATCGAGGTCTCCGTAGATTATCAGCGCAAGGGTGCGGGGGATGGGAGTAGCTGACATTACCAGCTTGTGTGGAGAATCTCCCTTTTCTGCCAGAGCCGCTCTCTGAGCAACTCCGAAGCGGTGCTGTTCATCGGTGATGACCAGTCCCAGCGCCCTGTATTCAACGTCTTTCTGGATTATGGCGTGAGTGCCGACGATAACGTCTATCTCGCCCGACAGTATCTGCTCACGTATCACAGCCTTTTTCTTAGCGGTAAGCGAGCCTGTCAGCAGGCAGACTTTAACGCCGAAAGGTTCGAGAAATTCCGAAAGTGTGCGGTAGTGCTGGGATGCGAGGATCTCCGTAGGAGCCATAAGTGCGGCCTGAGCGCCGTTCTTTGCGGTGAAGTAGCAGGCCGCCGCAGCAACGGCAGTTTTACCGCTTCCCACATCGCCCTGTAAAAGGCGGTTCATAGGCACATCACGGCACAGGTCGGAGATCACCTCCGAAACGGCTTTTTTCTGGTCGTCAGTCAGCTCAAAGGGGAGACCTTCCGTAAACGGAGCGGCGCTTATACTGCTGTCCATTTTGTAGGCTGTACTGCGCCTGCTGCGTGATTTCATCAGCGACATACCCAGCTGAAGTTTCAGCAGTTCATCAAAGGCAAGGCGCTGTCTTGCGGCTTCCGAGGCTTCTTCGCTTTCGGGGAAGTGGATATTCTCCAGCGCCGTCATCAGCGGACAGAGGTCATACTTCTCCATGACCGCTCCGGGGAGAGTTTCAAAGGGGTCGGCACGCATAAGCTCAAGAGCCTGCTTCATATTGGTGCGGACCATATTCACGGAAAGTCCCTGAGTGAGGGGATAAACGGGCTGTATCAGCACCTTTTCCGCAGCGCTTATGAATACGGGAGCGCTTATCTCCCTGCGCAGGAAATTGCCGCTGACCTTGCCGTACATATAGTAAGTCTCGTTTTCTTTCAGTGACTGGAAGCCGAAGACGTTGTTGTATACCACGATGAGGATATCGTCCATACCGTCGGTAGCGGCGGCTTTGCAGATAACAAGTCCGCCCCTTATGCGCTGAGGAGGCATTTTCTTGTACACGGTAAGTTTCAGAACATTGTACTCGTTTATTTTAGCCTGGGCCACAGGGACGTATGCACGGAAGTCAAGGTAGGTTCGTGGGATGTGGTATATCAGTTCGTAGGGGGAGTTTATCCCAAGCTTCCGGTATTTTTCGCCTCTTGCCTTGCCTACGCCTTTAAGGTATTCGATTTCGCTGAATAAATGTGTTGCCATAAATTTCCTTTTTATGCTTTATAATATGATGGTAACGCTGCCCTCAGCGTACCATTTTGGTTTGTATAAATTTATGTGTAACGCCGAGGGCGGCGTTACCTGCAAGCGGGGGCGTTTATTTTACGTCAATTACTCACATTTTGTATCAGTGAGCGAAAGCAGACTGACCGCTCCGCAGAGAGTGAGTGAGTTTACGAGCGGCATCGTGACCGCCAGCGGGGGCGTCCCCGCAATAAAAGAGGGCGGACAAAAAGTCCGCCCGCAAGATCAGATGTTTATCATCTCTGCTCGCAAATGAGCTTGATTGCTGTTCTCTCTTCGCCGTCGATCTGGATATTTGCAAAAGCAGGTATACAGATAAGGTCGATACCAATGGGCGCCAGATATCCCCTTGCTATAGCTATAGCCTTGATTGCCTGGTTTGCTGCGCCTGCGCCGACTGCCTGTACCTCAACGGCCTTCTGCTCTCTGATAACGCCTGCGATTGCGCCTGCTACAGAGTTTGGTGATGAATGTGAAGATACTTTTAAAATTTCCATGATAATAACCCTCCTGTGAGTAATATATTTGTACGTATAGTATTTTGATAGTACACTTCGGCTATAGTACACTTATATTATAAACGATATTTATGAACATTTCAAGTATCCAAGGTAAACTTTGTGAATTATCTTATAATTATACGTTCGATTTTGTGCGATTTGCCAGTCTTTTCGTCGAAGGCGATTACGACTCCGCAGAGAAAGCAGGGGTTAGCTGAAGGAGTGAACCTCTCGGGCATATGAAAACGGTAAGTATTTATCACGGGGCCGATGTCCGCACCGAGGCAGGATATCTCGGGACCTGTCATTCCTGCATCAGTAATATATGCAGTACCGCCGCCGAGTATGATCTCATCGGAGGTCTGGACATGGGTATGAGTGCCGACTATAGCGGTAACTCTGTCGGTGAGATAGTGGCCCATAGCCTTTTTCTCGGATGTAGCCTCAGCATGGAAGTCCACAAGAATATTTTTACTGTCAGTATTTTCGAGTATTTCGTCTATTTTGGTGAACGGATTGTCAAGTGCGTCCATGAAAGCGGTGCCCATCAGGTTGATGACGGTAAGTGACCATGCACCCATATCAAGGGTACAAACGCCTTTTCCCACGCATCCTCCCTCGGGATAGTTGGCAGGGCGGATGATGAAGTCACGCTCATAGATATGCATTGAGTCCCTGTGACGGAAAGCGTGGTTGCCTGTGGTTATAACATCAGCGCCTGCACGGATAATGCTGTCTGCGGATTCTTCGGTAATGCCGTTGCCCTGTGATGAGTTTTCGCCGTTGACAACTGTAACGTCGATATTGTACTGTTTTTTCAGTCCGCTGAGTTTTGATGCAAGGAAATCACAGCCTGTTTTTCCTACGACATCGCCTATGAAGAGAAGATTTTTCATTCAGTGTCCTTTCGTGCTGCTATGTGTGCAGAGTTATTATTTCCTGCTGTCCTTTTTGCCGAGATTTGTATCGTAGGATATGCCTGTACCGGGAAGACTTGCGGTCAGCTTCTTTTTATCATTGAGGGTGAATTTAAGGTTCTTTCCGCCGATGGTGACGCTGTATCCCTTTTTGGTCTTGTTTATCTTGAAGAATTTGCCAAGCTTGATGCTTTTTCTCAGATGGAATCCCATAGTTATCATATCCTTTCGGGTAAAAATTATACTCCTATTGTAACATATCCGATCCGTTTTTTCAATAGAACAGGGAGAATTTGTTCTTACAGCGGACGGAAAAATCAAGGGCGCACTACTGTGCGCCCCTGCGGTAATATTACTTCTTATCCTTGCTGATATGTGAATGGCCGATCTGAGATTTCAGCTTGCGGAGTGTGTAGCCTTCGTTTATCTTCATGACACCTCTGTCGATAGCAAGGGCATAATCGGGAACATCACGGGTAACGGTAGTTCCTGCGGCAGTATATACGGCCTTGCCCAGCTTCAGCGGAGCGATAAGGTTTGTGTTGCAGCCGATGAAGCAGTGGTCACCGATAACACAGCGGCTCTTTTCGATACCGTCATAGTTTACGGTAACTGTACCGCATCCGATGTTTGCACGCTTTCCAATATCGGCATCACCGATGTAAGCGAGGTGAGCGATAGCTGTCTTTTCGCCTACGGTAGAATTCTTGATCTCAACGAAGTCGCCTATCTTAGCGCCTGAGCATATCTTTGTGTTAGGACGGAGATGTACATACGGTCCGATGGCAACGCCTTCCTCGATAACTGACTCGAAAGCCTGTACAGCGTGAAGATTAACGTTGTCGCCGAGAGTGCAGTTCTCAACAACGGTATTAGGGCCTATCTTGCAGTTTTTGCCGATAACGGTCTTCTTGCGGATGATAGTGCCGGGGAGTATCTGAGTGCCTGCGCCTATCTCAACGTGTCTGTCGATAACAACACCGTCTGTGCAGATGAACTCAACACCGTTGGCAAGGTGCTTGCCGATGACTTCCATTCTTGCGTAATCGTTCAGTGCGAGGAGATCCTTTCTGTCGTTGGCACCCTTGATGATATCGGCGTTCTCCGACTTGTAAGCGCCTGCGTTCTTGCCTTCCTTGATTGCGAGGAAGATGGTGTCGGTCAGGTAATACTCCTTCTGTGCGTTATCGCAGGTTATCTTGCCGAGGAGAGAAATGAGGTCGGAAGTCTTGAACCAGTAAGCACCTGAGTTTACTTCCTTAATCTCTCTCTGTTCAGCGGAAGCATCCTTTTCCTCAACGATGCCGCTTATGCCGTCCTTTGTGCGGATAATGCGTCCGTAGCCCTTTGGCTGGTCAAGTTCGGCTGTGATAACGGTAACGGCATTGTTCTGCTTTTCATGCATTTCCAGTGAAGCCTTGATGGTCTCGGCATCAATGAAAGGGGCGTCACCGCAGAGTACGAGGGTATTGCCTGTTTCGTCCTCTTTCATGAAGGGGATAGCCTGCATTACAGCGTGGCCTGTGCCCAGTCTTTCGGCCTGAAGGGCGGTAGTGTATCTGCCTGCGAGATACTCGTCGATCATTTCGCCCATGAAGCCCTTGATAACGCAGATGTCGGAAACTCCTGCACCCTCACAGGCGGATATTACCCATTCCAGCATAGGTTCGCCTAAAACCTTGAAAAGGGGCTTGGGCATATCGGCTTTCATGCGCTTGCCCTGTCCGCCGGCTAAAATTATTGCCTTATTCATTATTTGTGTTCCTCCTGTAAATTATTTCCCATCGGGAAAGTTTTTTTGATGTAATCTTTAAGCATATCCTCAACATAACTCATGTGCATCATGCCCTCATAAAGCTTTATATCTGCATTTACGCCGTGTGAGGTGAATCTTTCGTATATCGTCTGTGCATCCTCCGGGATAGTGGCGAGGTCGGGGGCATCAAAATCATAATGCTCGTCTGCACCTGCACATATGAATACGTCTTTGTCCATGGCTTTATTGCGGTCGAAATAACCGAAATCTTCCCTGTATGCGTAAGGGTCTGAAACCTTTTCTATGTCATAATCATCTTTGACGTTTTCGCTGTCATCATAATAGTAGCTCCACATTGCGGGGCTTGCTATGATATATTTCGCAAACGGCTGATATTCGTATTTATCAGAATTGCATAGTGCGTAATGTGCGAAAAGTCCGCCCAGTGAATGACCGAAGAAAACGCTCTGACTGCTGTCAGTTCTATAATTCAGCGAGACAAGCTGCATGAAGTCGTTGGTTATGAAATCCAGAGTTTTGTCCTGATTCAATACAAATTCGTCATATCGGGCATCGGTATAACCGTTTATATCATAGTCAAGGCGGAGCGTGGCGAATATCACGGGAGAAGACTCACCGTCACCGATAAGCTTCCACAAATCTGCGACCTCGTCGATCCAGTACTGCGAATCAGTAATGAGAATTACGGGATACTCCTTGTTTTCGTCGTAGTCTGGCGGAAGAACGATGTTTGCCATGAAGTTTAAGTCAAGCTGCTCGTCATATACCCTCATCTCACGGTTATTACTCATCATTTTCTTCACCCTTGACCTTGCAGTAGGGTCGAGGGGGAGATGATACTCGCCTATCTCATATGCCTTGTCAGCGTCGAGAATGGTATCTCCACGGTAGTATGTGCCGTTTTTCTCCTTATCGGTCATTGTATCGGGATAGACAAGCTGACTGAAATATTCCGGTTCTGTAACTTCTTCGGTAATTTCTTCAGTAATTTCTTCTGTAACTTCCTCTGTTTCGGATTCTGTTGGTGTTTCTGTTGCTGCTTCTGTAGTGATGGCAGTTTCTTCCGCTGGCGATGGCTGTGTATCGCTCTGCGTACATGACGCAAATGACAGCATACCGCAGAGAAGAAGTGCTGATATGATTTTTTTCATTTTTGCTCCTTTTTAGAACCTGTTCACATAGGGTGAATGTGCGGATTTTCAGGCATAATTTTGTCGGTGACAAGGCAAAAATCCGCTGACGGGCTGTCGCCTTTCAAGGATTTTTAACGCAGTCACCGGCAAAATTTGACGAAAAGACGTGCATGAATCCCTATGTGGACAGGTTCTTATATTACGGCTGACAGCTGATACATAATTTATTTTTACATACTTTAACAATAAATGCAAGTCTTTTTTTCTGAATTTATAATTCGTCCAATATTTTTGTATAAAATAAACGTTTTTCAACAGGATAATTTTACCAGATTCTATATGGCTTTTCTTTGCAAGTTATGGTATAATAATAGATAACTGGAATAGTATGTCCATGTGGACTGCTGTTCGGTAATGTTAAAAATGGAGGTATACACCAATGGCAAATAAGTATTGTTACCTTTTCTCAGAAGGTAATGCCAACATGAGAGAGCTTCTCGGCGGTAAGGGTGCAAACCTGGCTGAGATGACAAACATCGGTCTCCCTGTTCCTCAGGGCTTCACTATCACAACTGAGGCTTGTACTCAGTACTACGAGGACGGCGGTATCTCAGATGAGATCCAGGCTGAGATCAACGAGTATATCGTAAAAATGGAAGGAATCACCGGCAAGAAGTTCGGCGACAAGGAGAACCCTCTCCTCGTTTCTGTTCGTTCAGGCGCAAGAGCTTCAATGCCTGGTATGATGGATACAATCCTTAACCTCGGTCTCAACGAGACAGTTGTTAATACAATCGCTGAAAAGTCAAATAACCCAAGATGGGCTTGGGACTGCTACAGAAGATTCATCCAGATGTATTCTGACGTAGTTATGGAAGTTGGTAAGAAGTACTTTGAAGAGCTTATCGACAAGATGAAGGAAGAAAAGGGCGTTACTCAGGACGTTGAGCTTACAGCTGACGACCTCAAGACACTCGCTGGCCAGTTCAAGGCTGAATACAAGGCTAAGATCGGCGTAGACTTCCCTGACGATCCTAAGGAGCAGCTCATGGGCGCTATCAAGGCTGTATTCCGTTCATGGGATAACCCAAGAGCTAACGTTTACAGAAGAGATAACGATATCCCATTCTCTTGGGGTACTGCTGTTAACGTACAGTCAATGGCTTTCGGTAACATGGGTGATGACTGCGGTACAGGTGTTGCATTTACTCGTGACCCTGCTACAGGTGAAAAGAAGCTCATGGGTGAGTTCCTGACAAACGCACAGGGCGAAGACGTTGTTGCAGGCGTTCGTACTCCTATGCCTATCCAGCAGATGGCTGATACATTCCCAGAGGCTTTCAAGCAGTTCCAGGAAGTTTGCCAGACTCTCGAAAATCACTATCACGATATGCAGGATATGGAGTTCACTGTTGAAAACAAGAAGCTCTATATGCTCCAGACAAGAAACGGTAAGAGAACTGCACAGGCTGCTCTCAAGATCGCTTGTGACCTCGTTGATGAGGGCATGAAGACAGAGCAGGAAGCTGTTGCAATGATCGACCCAAGAAACCTCGATACACTTCTCCACCCACAGTTCGATGCTAAGGCTCTCAAGGCTGCTACTCCTATCGGCAAGGGTCTCGGTGCTTCACCCGGTGCTGCTTGCGGTAAGATCGTATTCACAGCTGACGACGCTGTTGCATGGGCAGAAAAAGGCGAGAAGGTAGTTCTCGTTCGTCTCGAGACATCACCTGAGGATATCACAGGTATGAAGGCTGCTCAGGGTATCCTGACAGTTCGTGGCGGTATGACATCTCACGCTGCTGTTGTTGCTCGTGGTATGGGTGAGTGCTGCGTTTCAGGCTGCGGCGACATCAAGATGGATGAAGCTAACAAGAAGTTTGAACTCGGCGGAAAGACCTTCAAGGAAGGCGACTACATCTCAATCGACGGTACAACAGGTAACATCTACGATGGTATCATTGATACTGTTGACGCTCAGATCGCTGGTGAGTTCGAGAGAATCATGAACTGGGCTGATAAGTACAGAACTCTCAAGGTTCGTACAAACGCTGATACTCCTGCTGACGCTAAGAAGGCAAGAGAGCTCGGCGCTGAGGGTATCGGTCTCTGCCGTACAGAGCATATGTTCTTCGAGGCAGACAGAATCGCTGCTTTCAGAGAGATGATCTGCTCTGATACTGTTGAAGGAAGAGAGGCTGCTCTTGCTAAGATCGAACCAATGCAGCAGAGCGACTTCGAGGCTCTCTATGAGGCACTCGAGGGTAACCCTGTTACTATCAGATTCCTGGATCCTCCTCTCCACGAATTCGTTCCTACAGAGGAAGCTGACATCGAGGCTCTCGCTAAGGCTCAGGGCAAGTCAGTTGCTGATATCAAGAACATCATCGCTTCACTCCACGAATTCAACCCAATGATGGGTCACCGTGGATGCCGTCTTGCTGTAACATATCCTGAGATCGCTGCAATGCAGACAAAGGCTGTTATCAAGGCTGCAATCAATGTTAAGAAGAAGCACGCTGACTGGAACGTTAAGCCTGAGATCATGATCCCACTCGTTGGCGATGTTAAGGAGCTCAAGTACGTTAAGAAGGTTGTTGTTGAGACTGCTGACGCTGTTATCAAGGAAGCTGGCGCTAACCTCGAGTACGAAGTTGGTACAATGATCGAGATCCCAAGAGCTGCTCTTACAGCTGACGAGATCGCTGCAAACGCTGACTTCTTCTGCTTCGGTACTAACGACCTTACTCAGATGACATACGGCTTCTCAAGAGACGATGCTGGTAAGTTCCTCGGCGCTTACTACGACAAGAAGATCTTCGAGAACGATCCATTCGCTAAGCTCGATCAGGCCGGTGTCGGCAAGCTCATGGAAATGGCTATCAAGCTCGGTAAGCCTGTAAATCCTAAGCTCCACTGCGGTATCTGCGGCGAGCACGGCGGCGATCCTACATCTGTAGAGTTCTGCCACAAGATCGGTCTTGACTATGTATCTTGCTCACCTTTCCGTGTTCCGATCGCTCGTCTGGCTGCTGCTCAGGCTGCAATCGCTGACAAGAAGTAATTCAAGACTATCTCAAAATCGGAGATTTTACGCTGTTTCAGGGCGATTCGGAGATGTACTTCAAAGCTAAGTCCGAGAAGCGTGAATTTCATAATTGGCGTGACATCCGTGTAAACGTGTATGTCTGAGCCGATAGAATAGTTAATAATAAGGCTCTCACAGTTTCGGCTGTGAGAGCTTTTTTCGTATTTCAATGATTTAGAAATTCAGATATCTTAATACATTTTTGAGCGATTTTATTTAACATTGAAATTGGCAATTTAACATAAGAAATGTTATAATGATAAAAACGATGTTAAATAAGGTGGTGGGCAGATGATAAGCGATATCCATAAAGAGAAAATATCAATGGTAGGAGTATGATAGTAATTTTCTATTATTTATTGGTAAAACGTAATAAGCCAAAATCCTCATAGGTTATTTCTATGAGGATTTTTTTAATATGCAAGCATAAAATGCACCTAAATGAGATTTTTCCTCAATTAGATGTTGACATTTTTGGTTTTTTGTGTATAATATATAGTAAGGAGAAAATAAGGAGGCTTTACATTATGTTATTACAGTTCAATTTTAAGAATTTCAAATCATTTAGGGATGATACAATATTAGATTTATCGGCAACAAAAATTTCTGAATTTAATAACCATGTTGTTTCTATTGCAAATGAAAAGGTATTGCCTGTTGCAGCTATATTTGGTGCGAATGCAAGCGGAAAGTCAAATGTTCAGGAAGCTTTCAGATATATGTCAACATATGTTATAAACTCACTTGATTATGGCGATGAATCTGATTCAAAGAAAAAATCAAAGTTTTTCAAGCCAACCCCATTTTTATTTGATAGTACCAGCAAAAATGCCGAATCATCATTTGAAGTTTATTTTATAGACTCAGAAGAAAATGGTGCAAAGACTTACAATTATGGATTCACAGTCGATAGTAATGGCGTATGTGAGGAATGGCTAAACTATAAGTCTAAGTCATCGAGAGGTGATTTCAAGCGTATTTTCTATCGTAATGGAGAAGAGTTTGATTTTGCTGGTATTCCTGCAAAAAGTAGGGAGAACTTAATTATCGCATTAGAAAAGGAAACCCTCGTTGTCTCACTTGGTGCTAAGCTCAAAATAGCAAAGCTTAAGTTTATAAGGGATTGGTTTGTGCATAATGATTTTGCAGATTTTGGCAGACCAATCGAGAACTTTTTCTTATCTCAGCTTATCCCGGAAGGATTTGAAGAAGATAAAAAGGTTCAGCAGAAGGTCGTTGACTACTTTTCATCATTTGATCCGTCAATAATTGGTTTTAACGTTGAAGTTATCAAGTCTGAAGTCGATGATGCAGATAAGCAGTTCAGAATTGACGCAGTTCACAAAATGATAGATTCCGATCAGACAACATCTATCCCCCTTCAGCATGAATCGGCAGGAACGCTTAAGATGTTTGCGTTATATCCTATGTTACAGGATGTGCTGTCAACGGGTGGAGTTTTCTTTATTGACGAGCTTAATGCCAGACTTCATCCCCTTCTTGTAAGAGCATTTGTTATTACGTTCCTTGATCCTGAGATCAATACTAATCACGCTCAGCTGATTTTTACATCTCATGACTCATGGCAGCTTAACGGTAATATCCTCAGAAGAGATGAGATCTGGTTTACAGAAAAGGATTCAAACGGAATATCATATCTTTTCTCATTGGCTGATTTTGTAGATGAAGACGGCGTTAAGATTCGCAAGGATGAGAATTACGAGAAGAACTATCTGTTGGGCAAGTACGGGGCAATACCGACTCTGAAGCATTTTGATATGTTCAAGGGGGAATAAAGTATGGCTCATGTTGAAAGAAACGGAAAGCGAAAAAACCGTGATCAGATGGTCAAAAGAAGAGTTCCTAAACTTGGATATTACTTTATAGTAACCGATACAGAAGAAACAGAACAAAATTATATGTATGGGCTCAGGGACTCTATTCCTAAAGAACTGCAAGGCAAATTGGTCATCAAGGTCATTAAGACTAAATCCAACAATCTCGTTGACGAAGCCAGAAACCTTGCTTCCATCAATCCTCAGTACGGCGAGATATGGATAATCTTTGATCGTGATAAGGTCAAGAACTTTGACGAGATAATTCGCCAAGCTGAGGATAAAGGCATTAACGTCGGCTGGACTAATCCATGTATCGAGGAATGGTTCAACGCTTACTTCGGCGCTATGCCTACATATCAGGATTCTGTCGCTTGTTGCAACGGCTTTGCACAGACCTTCAAAAGAGTTACTGGTCAGAAATATGCTAAGTCGGATAAGGGTATCTATGAAAAACTTAATCGCTACGGTGACGAAGGACAGGCAGTAAAACTCGCTCAACAGAAGTACAATGAGCACATAGCAATCGGTAAGGACAAGCCGTCAGAAATGTGTCCTTGTACTACCGTGCATTGTTTGGTGGGAGAGATAAAATCGAAGATATCAAGGAGATGATATTGCATGAACGAAATTGAAAAACATATGCAGCATGAAATGATAAAAGACATGATGAAACAAGCGATAGACAATAATCCCCTTCTGAATCCAATTCAGAAAGAACAGCAAAAAGCACGTGTAGATGCCTGTGCCGCTCAGGCTGACAGAATTGAGAATATGTTATCGATGATCAAATACTTAGGGTTATGAACAATATTGAGAAAAAATAGCTATAAATCTTGAGAGGTGAATAATCATGAATATTATGTATGAAACATCAAAAGCATTTGAAAATGCGGATAATTATCAGGAGAGAATAGTAGCCTTTGTAGATGTTATGGGAATTAAAAATAGAATGAAACAAGCTGCAACACCAAAGGATTTGAAAATGTATACAACGCTTCTTAATGGTCAAGCAAATCAGCCATTTGCAGAAGGCAAACTACATATTACCATGTTTTCAGATTGTATGTACATTATTTGCGAAAAACAATATTTAGATCATTTGGTATGTCAGTTAGCAAATATGGCCTATACTATGTTGATGAATAGACTTCCAACGATTCATATTAATGAAGATGGATCACACTGGAGTGAAATAGACTGGGATTGCTTTAAACTTCGTGGTGGAATAACATACGGAAAGGTATTTGTAGTTGATCAAGCTGCTAAAGATAAAGGAATACTTTTAAACACAAATATCGTTTTAGGTCAGGCACCAATTACAGCATATGAGCTTGAGTCTTCAAAAGCAATTTATCCAAGAATAATTACTGACAATAGTTTTATTGGACTCTTGAATAATTTAGGTAAATCACCCGAAGAATACTTCTTCACAAAAGATGAAAAAGATTACTGTTTCTATTTGGATTTTCTTGATTATATGTGCCAGGGCAAACGGGAAGGATCTGTGGTTTTTAGTCTTTTGAATGGTTGTATTGAATATATAAAAAAAGAACTTGATCACGCATTGCTTAAAAATAATGCTAAATTAGCTGGACAATTATTATGGTATATTCGTTATCTTGAGTCGCATCTTTGTTAATAAGCTTACCATTAATAATCTATCATCCAGGAATAAACCAGTATTTCTGTTTTGATAGTAGTATCATAGTTCACTGCTAGTACGGAAAGAATACACACTTTTATATCAGAGAGATGTATTTGGTTAACTAACAGGCTGCTATCAACGAAAAGAAGTAATTCACGACTATCTCAAAATCGGCGATTTTACGCTGCTTCAGGGCGATGCGGAGATGTACTTCAAAGCTAAGTCCGAGAAGCGTGAATTCCATACTTGGCATGACATCCGTGTAAACGTGTATGTCTGAGCCGATAGAATAGTTAATAATAAGGCTCTCACAGTTTCGGCTGTGGGAGCTCTTTTGTGGCTTGAAATATGGGCGTTTTACGTAAATGTGCGTTTTAGCTGACAGATTTTTACGTAAAATGCGTTTTTACTTGACACTTGGCTTTTTCGCTTTCATATAGTATAATTATCATAAACCTGCGCATAATGGAATTTAGAGCGTATTATAAACCTGCGTATTGAGGAACTTACAAGCAAGCTAAAACATGCGTATTATGGAAATGAGGCGTTATCATGATACTGAAACGTAAAATGTACGACAAGCTGCTGACCCTAAAAAACGAGCTTAACGGCCCAAAAGCCTATCTGATCGAGGGGGCAAGGCGTATCGGTAAGTCAACGATCTGTGAGGAATTCGGCAAAAATGAATATAAGAGCTACATACTGATCGACTTCGCCAAGTGCCCTGATGAGGTCAAGGACTATTTCGCCAAGCACATGAACGATCTTGATACGTTCTTCATGCTGCTGTCCACCTACTACGGCGTGAAGCTGTATGAGCGTGAGTCGCTTATCATCTTTGATGAGGTGCAGATGTACCCGAAGGTAAGAGAATGCGTCAAGTATCTTGTTGCTGACGGCAGATACGACTATATCGAAACGGGCTCACTTGTTTCGATAAAGGAGAACGTCAAGGATATCGACATCCCCTCGGAGGAGAGTCATCTGAGTATGTATCCGCTGGATTTCGAGGAGTTCTGCGATGCTTTGGGTGATGAACAGATGTGCAGTTATATTCGTAAGTGCTTTGTCGATAGAGTTCCCCTTGAAAATGAGCTTCAACACAAAGCGATGCTCCTGTTCAAGCAGTATATGCTTGTGGGCGGTATGTCTCAGAGCGTTATCGCTTTTCTTGAAAGCAGGAAGGACTTCGACAAAGCTGATATCGAAAAGCGTGATATTCTCTCGCTGTACCGCAGTGAGATCTTGAAAATAAGCCGCAAGTACAGGAGCAAAGCCCTTACCATATTCGATTAGATACCGGGGCTCTTGTCTCAGCACGAAAAGCGTGTCGTTTTCAATGATATTTCAGCAGGGAGCAAGGCAGACCAGTTTGAGGAAACGTTCTTCTGGCTGTCGGATTCGATGATCTCCAACGAATGCTTTCTGTGCAATGATCCAAATGTCGGGCTGTCGATCAATGAGAATAGAGCGTATGTGAAGTGCTATCTTGGCGACACGGGACTGCTGGTCAGCCATGCCTTTGACGAGAACGAACTACTGGAAGATGAGGTATACAAGCAGATACTCGGCGACAAGCTGAATATGAACGAGGGTAAATCCCCGTTTACACTATAATCAATACCGGAAGATTTCAACGCATCTAGAATGATAGCTTTATTATCCAGATACTTGATGTAATTAGAAGCGTGTTCCTCAGCGGCTATTTCGCAGGCCTTTCCAAGACCAGCAATTAATGCGGTCGGAACTGTACCGGGACGTATTCCTCTTTCCTGACTTCCTCCGAACATAATCGAATTCACTGGTGGCATCTTATAACGTTTCTTTTTTAAGACTAAAACACCAACTCCCTGCGGTCCATACATTTTATGGGCACTTGCAGACAAAAAGTTATACTTAACGCTTCGCAATTCATCAACGAGCTTTGCAAAACTCTGAGCAGCGTCTACATGAAAGAATGTATCTGTTTTGGAGAGCTCTTCTCCAATTACATCAATAGGTTGAATGATACCCGTCTCATTATTGGCGTGCATAACAGAGACAAGTAAAGTATCATCTCTGACTTTACTAAGCAACTCATCGGCATTTATTCGTCCGCTTGAATCCGGTGAGATATATGTTACTTCAAATCCCTGCTTTTCAAGATGGTGCAACGGTTCTAGAACAGCTTTATGCTCTATAGCTGTTGTAATAATATGCTTCTTTGAATTTTTTTCAGCGTATTCCTGTAAACCCAATATAGAGATATTATCACTTTCTGTAGCGCCGCTTGTAAAGAACACTTCGTCCTTCTTGATAGCCAATAAGTCAGCCACCTGTTTGCGAGCGTTTTCAACAGCAGAACGTGCTGTCTCGCCGTAATCATGTGTTCTGCTGTCTGCGTTGTTATAGTAGTTTCCGAGTTACAACTCTTACAGGTTGTATTATCTTCCATGATCTATGCTCCTATTATTTATGATTCATTTCTGTTAGCTGTTGTTCCTTTGTCTTCTCTTCTTTAGACAATGGAATTCCAATCAGCTGTTTGATTTTTGCGCAAGTTAGTATGGCAGCCTCTTCATTATTGTTGATCCTACCATCGCTTTTTATAGCTCTGCCAAGCCAGTTTTCTTGATTAGAGCGAAGCCAGTCGATGTCTTGAAGCTTGCAGAGATAATCGTTCATATCAACAGAACGATTATCATAGAAATATCTGCCAATGCAGACCTTTTTCAACATTGGATTTTAATAAGAAATAGGACGTATTTTTAGTTCATAGATATTCATAATAATTTGAGGTAATGAGTATGAATATCGATCGTTTTCACGCAAAAAATATCATATAATGAATCAGAACGTAAAATTGTAATGTGATTTTGCGAAAATCATGCAAAATCATATTGACTTTTAAGCCGATATATGATACACTAATATCAAGGGATTTTGCAAAATTTATGCAAAATGGAGGGCAAATTTATGCTTTTAGAATTCAAAACGAAGAATTACAAATCATTTGTAGATGAAATGAGCTTTATTATGTCTCCTGCACCAAAGCAGAAAGGGCTGGATTACAGTGTTCAGACCACAAAGATCGGAGCAAAAAATTACAAGTCTCTTTGTTCTGCGGTCGTGTACGGTCCGAATGCTTCCGGAAAGACCAACATCATTGGTGCGATGGATACAATGAAGTCGATCATTATGCGTGGGAATATACGCAATGCAGATGTGCCAATGTCGATGAATGCAGCTTCTTCATTACTGGAACTTATTCCAAACTGTGATTCAAATTCTGCTCCTGTAGAATTCTCTATCAGGTTTATTGAGAACGATATGCTTATCGACTATTCGATGATCGTTGATCTCGGTGGTTTTCTTGAAAAGGATCACCCAAGAAAAATTCTGGAGGAAAAACTTGCTGTAAATGAAAAGCCAGTTTTTATCAGAAACGATAAACTCGAAGTATCTATACCCTCCTGCATCAAGCCTTATCTGAATTCAAATATCAAGAGCGTTAGTCAGCAGTTAAAGGACATCTCCGTAAACAGCCTCAGCGATGATGAGCTTTTCCTTAACAACGGCTTCAAAAACATATTTGCAAAACAGCTCGTTGCACTTATCCTCGGTTGGTTTGAAAAGAAGTTTGTGGTAATAATCCGTTCCGATGCGATAAAGATCATGAAGAAATTCTCAGACACAAGCGAGAATACAATTTATGTTGAGAAAACGCTCACTGATGTTTCAAAGATATTTGGTATCAACTCTAATGCGCTCGGATACAAGACAGTTGCTGAGGGCGACGATGCTGTTCTGTGCTCAATTTTCAAAGACAAAAAAGCAATTATCCCTGCTGAACAGTTTGAGTCATACGGCACGGTAAGATTTATAAATGAGTTTCCGCTGGTGATAAATGTTCTGAAAAATGGCGGTACACTTGTTATGGACGAATTCGATGCTTCCATACACCCAATGGCTCTGATGAACATCATCAATATTTTCCATAATGATGAGATCAATATCAACAAAGCACAGATAATTTTCAATACCCATAATCCGATATTCCTTGATGCTTCTTTGTTCAGACGTGACGAGATCAAATTTGTTGAGCGTGACGACGATACCAACCACAGTGTTCATTATGCACTCTCAGACTTCAAGACTGCTGACGGTATCCGCAAGGGCGAGGATTATATGAATAATTATTTTGTCAACAGATACGGCGCTATCAAAGAAGTCGATTTCTCTGATTTTATCGAGCAGATGATAAAAGGTAAAGAGGTGGCGGCAGATGATTGAGAGAAAGGAAACAAGACAGTACACCTTAACCGTTGAGGGCGAGACTGAGAAAATGTATTTTGAATGGCTTCAGAAAGAAATAAACACTTCTGAAAATGCAAGATACAAGGTAAAGATCAACACAAGTATTCAGCAGTTCCCACTCTCTTATATCAAAAAGCTCAACACTAAGTCTACACCTTCCGTGGTTCATATCTGTGATGTTGAGGGTCAATCAGCTGAGGATATTGAAAAGTTTCATAGTGTGCTGTCACAGTTAAAGGAAGCCAAAGAGCAGAAACATATAGAATACGGGCTTGGATATACAAACCTGACTTTTGAACTTTGGATGATACTGCATAAAAAAGAATGCAACTCTCCTTTTTCAGACAGATCACAATATCTTGCACCGATCAATTCTGCATATAACGAAAAGTTCAATTCCTTGAAAAGCTATAAAGAAGAACGCAATTTTAAACGGTGTCTCTCAAAGCTTAGTCTATCCGATGTAAAGGATGCTGTCATGATAGCAAAGAAGATCACTCAGAATAATAAAGAGATAGGAAATCCTCAGAAAAGCTATAAGGGCTTTAGGTATTATCAGGATAACCCCTCACTATCAATTTGGAAAATAGTTAATGATATACTTAACGAGTGCATACAATAGCATATCACATAGCAGTCCTTTCGGGGACTGCTTTTTTCATTTTTCCAGTGCAAATTACACCGGGGAAAACTGAAATTCATTCCAAAGTTCGTGCGCAATGAATCTGGACTTTTACTATCGTTGCGCGCTATAATATTATCAGCCGATGAAAATCGGCAGAAAAACAGAAATATAAAAAGATAGAAAGCAGGGGAAGTACCTGCTATGGAGGGACAAAATGACATCTGAGAGAAACAAAAAGAATGTCACACAGAACGCAACCAAACAGGAGATCGGTGCAGCTTTGAAGCTCATCGGTCTGCTGTACGAACAGGGTGAGATACCCAAACACGTTTACCGCAATATCTGCAACGAGTATTACGGCAAAGGGCTTGACAACGGTGCAGATGCGCGCTATACTATACCAAACATTGAAGATAAGGAGGCGGTATGATGTACGGATATAATGCGGTAGCTATGCCGAAGAACGTTGTCATCTACGCAAGAGTTTCCACCGAGCATGAAGCTCAGCTTTCGGCTCTGGAGAATCAGCTGGACTGGTACAAGCCGTTGCTTGAACAACATCCTGAATGGACATTCGTCCGCAGTTATGTTGACGAGGGTATCACGGGAACTTCGGCAAAGAAACGTCCGCAGTTCATGCAGATGCTCAGTGATGCAAAGAACGGCGACTTCAACCTGATACTGACCCGTGAGGTATCACGTTTCGCACGAAACACAGTGGACACTCTGCAATATACCCGTGACCTGAAAAGGCTGGGTGTGGAGGTGTTCTTCATCAACGACAACATCAGGACATTTGACGGTGACGGTGAGCTGCGTCTGACAATAATGGCGACGCTTGCTCAGGACGAAAGCCGCAAGACCTCTATCCGAGTGAAAAGCGGTCAGCAGACATCTATGGAGAACGGCGTATATTACGGCAACGGAAATATCCTCGGGTACAACAGGGTCGGCAAAGAACTTGTTATTGATCCCGAGCAGGCTAAGACGGTGCGGAAGATATACGACTGGTATCTGGACGGTATGGGTGTAAGGCAGATACAGTTTGAGCTTGAAAAAGAGGGTGTACTCACTGCTATGGGCAAGACCAGGTGGTACGAATCCAACATCAGCAAGATACTCAAGAACCCGTTCTATGCAGGTATACTGGAGTACCACAAGCAGTTCACTCCCGACTTTCTGGAGCAGAAGAAGATCAACAATTTTGGTGAGATAGATCGTCTGCGAGTTGATGGCAGACACGAACCTATCGTTACACTGGAGGAATTCAACAGGGTGCAAGAGATAATGGAAAGCAAGAGACTGAAAAATCCTGCCAACAAGACAGGACGCAAGGAAAAGGGCAAGAAGCCTGTTTCGGACGTATGGTGCAGGCTGCTGGTATGCTCCTGCGGATGCACATTCAACCGCAAAGTATGGCACACCACATCAAAGGGTACGCAGTACGGGTATATGTGCTACTCGCAGATACGCAACGGAACTATAAGGACAAGGCTGAAAAAGGGACTGCCTACGGAGGGTATCTGCACCTCGCAGATGATACCGGGGTGGAAGTTGCAGTTCATGGCGAAGAACCTGTTCCGTGAGTTTTTGAGGAACACCGACAGGATACTTGACATTGCCGAGGAGATGCTTGAAAAACATATCAACGATGAAGAGATCACTGAGGATAATACCGAGCTCATCGCACAGAAAAAGGCAGAGCTTGAAAAACTGGAAAAGCGTCTGAGCAAACTGATCTCCATGAGGGCTGACGATGAGATAACGAAAGAGCAGTTCATGAACATGAAGTCGGAAGTCGATACGCAGATAGCTTCTTTGCAGGAGCAGATATGCGAGCTTTCGCCGACGGAGAAAGTCACAGAGACAAGTGATGTTCCCGACTATAACGAGCGTATAACTCTTCTGAGATATGCTCTTGAACGGTACACGAATTTTGACTCAGACGAGGATATTCCCGAGGCAGTTATCGAAGCATTTGTAGAAAAAATTGTGGTGAACGAGAACTCCTTCGATTGGTATCTGCACTTCTCGGGCGATGACAAAACTCCGAAAAAGTGCAATGTGGAGGGTGACAAAAAAGCCCATAAAATCGAGCTTTTCGGGGCGTCTTATGCGCCTGCGTTGGTGGAGGGCTGCTCAGGCTGCAATCGCTGACAAGAAGTAATTCTTGATACGGATTAAGTGATATTCACATAAAGTGAAAACTGAATAAAAACAATGAGTCCTCACAGTTTCGGCTGTGAGGACTTTTTTATGTTAAACGAAGTTCCGTAACAGCATTCAGAATCGATTTGGTTAGCTGCTTGTAACAGGAATAAAAAATAATTCATAAATATATGTTGACAGACGACATATATCGTGATACAATATACTCGTAAGGTGATGTATCGGGAGACGACATAAATGAAGAAAAGTGAACCTTTATCTGAAAGCTATTACTATATCCTGCTATGTCTTGCAAAAGGAGCAAATCATGGATATGGAATAATGCAGATGACAGAAGAACTCTCAAAAGGTGATGTGAAAATCGGGTCAGGTACTATGTACGGTGCTACAAGCAATATGATGAAGAAAGGCTGGATACGGGAAATAGTATCTGACGGTGCCGGCTTTGAGCGGCGAAGACAATATCAGCTGACAGATTCCGGCAGGGATGCCCTGCGTGCTGAGATCAAAAGGCTTAAAAGAATGCTTGAAAATGCAGAGGAGGTATAACATATGGCAAATAAATACAAATATTCTTTCGCACTTCATTCGGCATGGAATTATCAGAACGAAGTTGAAGAACTGGATAAGTATTCTGAAAATGGCTGGCAGCTTGTAAAAGGAGCACTTTTTTACAGAAAGTACGTAAAAAATGAAAAGATACGTTACCGCTATCAGCTTGATTTCCGCAGGATCGAAGATAAGGGACGCTATATCGAAACTTTTCGTGAGCAGGGCTGGGAATACGTTGATTCGACCATAAATGGCTGGCATTATTTCCGAAAGATATATGACCCATCTCTTCCGGAAGAGGAGTATGAAATATTCACAGACCGTGAGTCATTTAATGCCATGAAGAAAAATTGGGCACGGATTGCATTGGTTATAGCTATTTTGGGTGGCATTATGGCTTTGATTTATGGCATCAAACTGATAATGGTGCCATCTGTTCCGTTTCTTCTTTTCTTTTTGACTTTTCTTATTGAATTTAGCGTTCTTTTCCGTGGAGTACTTATAATGCGTGCTAAAGAATCAAAGAGGAAAAGAAACAGGTATAGGGACAGTGTTCTTATTACTGTGTTTTTCTTGACTATCATTCTTGGTACTTCATCCGGCATATTCCTTTCAGGTAAACGTCCGAATATTACAGTAAACAGGATACCGGAAGCAAATGAAGAATCAGTAAACAATGAGCGTTTCGGAGGTTTTGAAGTAAAATATCCCGATAATTATTTTCTTGATCTTGGCATTGAATCCAAAGATCCCATGACATTTGAGGTCGTTAGCGAGAGTGGTGAGACGGTGTATAAGATAACAGATACCAGCTTTCATGAAGATGATATACGGCTGAATCTGAAAAAAGGCACGTATTATTTTTCGATGTCATGCGATACGTACTACAATTTAAGCTGTAATATTAATTGATGTACAGCGTATAGTTTTATAGTATTTACAGCGGATCAGCTTGACCTCCTGTTAGCAGTAACAGAGGCCGATGCTGCTCCGCTGTCTTTTTTTGCCTCACATCTTAAGCACTTGACAGATCGTGAAACTTGTGATATACTGTAATACTTCATTAAAAAAAGGAGGTAAAATCATGAGCATATGGGGAAAAGCACAGTCCGTGATACGGCCTGTATATAAGGTGAAAGAGAAAGGCTTTGTAAAAAGCGGAGTGATATTCAGCGTGAAAAACGGGCTGAATAAGCTATGTGAAAAATGGATAGACCGTGATGAATGGGCATCGCAGGGTGTGCTGTTCCTCGGCGGAACGCCTCTGGTACAGTTTGACGGCAGTGTTTCTTCAACAACGCCGTATCTGCTGGCACAGGGCTACGGTATCGAAAACGCTGACTGTGAGGAGCTGAAAGCTATTGACGCTGCTATAAATTCGCCTTACATAGATATAGAGCATTCTTTTGAGGCGGTAAAGCCGCTGCTCGGACTTCTTGAGGACGGCGTTTATCTGCTGGCTGATGCCGAGATAACTCCGACTGACGGTGAAGGCAGGTTCTTCTGGGATGCAGACCCGGATTTCAGGCTTTACAGATGTACCGCAGGGGATTATTATCTTGGTAATGTCCGTGAATGTGATATTTACGGGATCGAGTCGGTTGATCCGATTTATCTTTATCCAAGCCAGTCAGCGGCGCTTTTCAATAAAGAACGTGCGGACTATTACGCCGGGCTATTCAGAACTGAAAAAGAGCCTCCCCGTGCCATTGCATATAATTTCAAGTCCGGTATGAACGTACTGCTCGACGGTCACCATAAGGCGGCTGCGGCGGCAAAACTGGGTATACCGCTGAAATGTCTTATCATTATAAAAGGCAGAAATGAATGGATACATAAGGATGGCATGACAAAAGAGAAACTTAGATTCACCGATGACATTTATCTTCCGGCTGAAGAAGTGAATGAGAGTTTAAAGGATATAATCAGAAAGCAGGACAAGCTCTGGTCTGACCTCCCGAAAATTTCAGACTATGAGGACATATTATACCGCAAACGTCAGTGGGAGGACGAATATCTCGCAAACGCAGACAAATATCCCGATGCTGAGGATCATGTACTGGAGAAACATTTTGGTATTGACCGCAGATACGATGAGTTTGCAGACTATCTGCAAGCAAACATCAGCGATAAGAACAGCCTGCAAAGATTCTTTGATGAGGATAAATTCTGTTTCAGGAGCAAAGAAAAAAGGCGTTATGCAGGTGTATTAGCGGCGCTGTGCCTTATGTTCAGAAAAGCGGCACGGTCAAAGGATATACGGCTGAGGTCATCTGCTATGGCTGCTGCTGCACTTGACAGCAGATATGATGTGACCTGTGATGCGCTCAGATACCTGATGATATTCGGCAGCGACAAGGAAGTTGAGGAATTATTCATAGGTATACTGATCGATGCAGAAAAATACGCACGATACGGAGAGATCGCCGCTTTATTTCCGTTTGACTGCGGTGATACTGAAAAGGAGATATGATATGGGCTATATTCTTGAACTTCGCAAGGAACTGGGAAGCCGTCCCATAATAATGGCAGGTGCGGGAGTTATCATCATCAACGATAAGAATGAGATTCTCCTCGGAAAAAGAAAAGATAACAAATACTGGGACTATCCCGCAGGTTCGATGGAAACAGGCGAAAGCTTCGAGGAATGTGCAAGGCGTGAGGTAAAGGAAGAAACAGGCCTTGAATGCGGAAAGCTTGAATACCTTATGGAACTGTCGGGGAAGGATTCGTTTTATGAGTATCCCAACGGCGATCAGGTTTATCTTGCGTGTATACTTTATGTGTGCCGTGACTTCACGGGAACGCTGAAAGTGCAGGAGGACGAGGTGACTGAACAGGGATTTTTTCCCGTTGATGAACTTCCTCAGACTGTTCCCGAAAAGATAAAAGAGCGGATATTCGATAAGGTACGGGAATATATCAGATTTTCTTGTATTAATAAAGTGTAAAAAACATAGGGATATATTGAAATTATTACGCAAATGTTGTATAATATGATAATAAGTGTTTTATACTTGTAAAAGGAGGGGATACTATGATCTTCAACAACGATTTCGGAGGCATGGGCGGTTTCGGCGGCAGTGGAAACGGCGGAGGCTACCGCAGGGGAAATTATATAGGCGGCGGCTACGGCGGACTTGGTGCATTCGGCGGCAATCCTCTGGGAGTGCCTATGAATGTAGGCGGATATTTTGACAGCAGTTCTCTTTACGGAGGATACGGCTCGATGAATATGCAGAACGTGGGAACGTACCTTATGCTCGAACAGCTGATGGAGCAGGGAAACCGCAGCAACAGCAGCAATTATAACTATAACAGCAACAATACAAGCGGATTCAATAACCAGAACAACAACGGCTTTAACAACAATAACAGCGGATTCAATAACCAGAACAACAACGGCTTTAACAACAATAACAGCGGATTCAACAACCAGAACAATAACGGCTACAACAATAACAGCGGATTCAATAACCAGAATAATAACGGTTACAACAATAACAGCGGATTCAATAACCAGAACAACAACGGCTACAACAATAACAACGG
Organism: Ruminococcus flavefaciens FD-1; assembly: GCA_000174895.1. Taxonomy (GTDB): domain Bacteria; phylum Bacillota; class Clostridia; order Oscillospirales; family Ruminococcaceae; genus Ruminococcus; species Ruminococcus flavefaciens_A. Next base: position 5,778 of record ACOK01000074.1, on the reverse strand, counting down.
ATTCAGCAACCAGAACAACAACGGCTACAATAATAATAACGGATTCAGCAACCAGAACAACAACGGCTACAACAATAACAGCGGATTCAACAACCAGAACAATAACGGTTACAACAATAATAACGGCTTCAATAACCAGAACAATAACGGCTACAATAACAACGGATTCAATAACCAGAACAACAACGGCTACAACAATAATAACGGATTCAATAACAATGTGCCTAACAGAGCTGCACAGCCGCCTCTCGGACCTGCAAACGGTAATCAGCAGGGCGGCTTCAGCAGCAGTCAGCCTGCAAGAAATCCTTCTGCGGCGGCTACTACTAATCTTCCTAAGCCAAAGCGCAGACGTCCCGGAGTTGCTAATCCCGGAGCGCCTCTGATGAAGGGTCAGAAGATACCGATTACAGGCTCGGGCAGACTGAAAATAGGCCTGGGCTGGGATGTCAATGACTCACGCTGTGACCTCGATGCTTCTGCTTTTATGCTGGATAAGAACAACCGCATAGTGGGCGATGAATGGTTCATTTTTTACGGTCAGGACACAAGCCCCGACAGCAGTGTGCAGTATAAGGTCTTCGATATCAGCGTTGCCTGCGAGGACGATGCTGAACTTACCATCGACCTCAACAAGGTCAGCCCGAATGTTGAAAAGATACTCATAGCCATAACTATATATGAGGCTTCGGCAAACAGACTTAATTTCGGCATGGTGCAGAATGTGTATGCACGTATCATGGATGCCGACACAGGCAAGGAGACTACACGCTTCGTGCAGGACGAATGCTACAGCAACGTTACTGCTCTTGTGCTGGGTGAACTCTACCGCTATAAGGGCGCATGGAAGTTCAATGCAGTGGGCTCGGGAGTTGCCCGTGACCTTGCGGAATTCTGCGCTATGTACGGCGTTGTTATGGAATAAAGAAAGGAAGAATCATCGTGATAAAATTTGAAACTCTTAATGAGCTGTGCCTGATGGTCACCTGTCAGGGCGGCGGAGATTTTATATATACCAAGGCAGGCGCTTTTATCGGAGGCGAATGCTACGGTGCTAAAAATTACAACTTCACTAAGGTCATGCTTGGCCCCGAAGAGAATGCAGGACGTGCTTTTCTCGGTCAGCTGACAAGGCGTTTCGCAGGTGAGAATCTGCCTCTTATGAAGGTTGATTTCAACGGCGACAGCATTACATATTACGCTAATAACCAGCAGCACGTTGTAGTGTACAAGCTTCAGCAGAATGAGACTATTTCCGTGGAAAGCGAGAATATCCTTGCATTTTCAAGAGACTGCAAATACAACGTCCGCTTCCTTGCACAGGGCGTTATTTCGCAGAAAGGCCTTGCTACATCAACTCTCACAGGAAACGGCCCTAACGCATTCGTGGCTGTCCTCGTTGACGGCAACCCACTTGTTCTCAGCAATGTTCAGAACGGCTCGACCATCGAAGCTGACCCCGATGCTGTTGTGTGCTGGATAGGCTCAGACCCTGAATTCAGAACCGATATCTCATGGCGTAACTTCATCGGACAGAGCTCAGGCGAATCCTATATGTTTGAGTGGGCACAGCATAACCCCGCAACTATTATCATACAGCCTACCGAGCGTATGTCAGGCGTTGACGTATCCATGGACGGTCGTATTACAGGTTCACGTCCTTCACCGAGAAGATAAAAAGTTCGGCGAAGCCGCCATACACCAGAGTCAGGAGAGGCAGTAAAGCGAGCGAAGCAACGCTTTACTGCTGTTTATCAAGCGCTCCCCTCGGCTTGACCGACGATATTACTGCCTGATAACAATAGAAAACCCATAAAGAAGACAAAACTTCTTTATGGGTTTTTTTACATTACATTGTCACGACGAAGCAGATGCTCTTGCCCTGCTGGTTGAGGACGTTTATTTTGAATTTATGCTTTTCTATGATGGATTTTGCAATGGCAAGACCGAGGCCGTAGCCGCCTGTTGAGCGGTTTCGTGATTCGTCGCTTCGGTAGAATCTCTCGAATATCTTGTCCTTGTCCTCATCCTTGACGCCCTGACCTGTGTTATAAACGGAGAATATCTTCTTATCGCCCTGTCTCTTCAGCATTACCTTGACAGTACCGCCGTCATTGGAATATTTCAGGGCGTTGTCGATGAATATAGCCGCCATCTGTTTCAGATGCTGTTCGCTGCCTGATATCTTTATTCCCTTGTCCACGTCGATGATGAACTTCTTGTTCTGTTCAAATGCCTGACACTCGAACGGGAGTGCGGTATTCTCGATGGCCTTGCTGAGGTCGAATTCAGCTACCATGAACTTTGAGGAATTATTTTCCAGCCTTGTGAGGCTCAGCAGGTCATTTACAAGGACATTCATTCGCTCTGTCTGGGATTTGATATAGCTCAGCCATTTGTTTTCGCCTATCTCGCCTTCGAGTACATCGGCGTTTGCAGATATTACTGTAAGCGGAGTTTTCAGCTCGTGGCTTGCATCGGATACGAACTGCTTCTGCCTGTTGAAAGCTATCTTGATAGGCTCAATGGACTTCTTGCTGAGGAAGTAAGCTGCTGCGGCAAGGATGATAGTGCTTATCAGACCGATGATAATAGTTATCTTTTTCAGCTGCTTGAGAACGTCCAGCTCGCCGCTTTTATCGGTGAATACTATCAGAGTGCCGTTCTTTTTGGATGTGCGGAAAAACTGGAATGAATTGAGCATTGCAGTATCCACATTCTTTTCCATGATCGCAGTTATGTATGACTGAGCGGTCTCGTCTGAAAGGTCGTCGTTGTTGAGTGTGGCTTTGAATTTGCCGTTTTTGTCAGCCATGACCGCAAAGAAATCAACCTTGCCGAGAGTTTTCGGGATGGGCTCTATACGCTTCTCGCCGTTGTTCTTGTGATCGTCGGGTGGAGCGTTTTTGTGACCGTCCTCAGGCGGCTCGGGAGGTTTTGTCCCGTCGCTCTTGGCTGTGGTAGTCTTTGCGGACGTTGACTTATCCGATGATGGTTCGGTGGTGACTGTATTTGCAAGCGCAACTATGCCGCCCTCGAAATCGCCGAAGGAAGTCTTCCGGTACTTGTACCGGTCGTCGTCATCGTCATCATCATCGTCGTCATCATCATATTTTTCCTTGGATTTATTCTCCCAGCCGTTATCGGGATAAACCGGAGGCCAGTAGCCCCAGCCCCACGGCCACCATCCCATGCCATTATCCTGCTGGTTGTTGTTATTTCCTCCGGGGTTCTGCCATGTAGGAGGCTGATAATCTCCCCATGGATTTTTCCACTCCTGCTTATGCTCGTTTCCGCCGCCCTGGGTATTTCCGCCCTGGCTGCCTTCAGAAGGAGTCTGACTCTGCTGAGGCGGATCGGTCTCGGCAGGCTGCTGCTGCGGAGGCTCGGGATTATTTTCAGGCTCGTTGTATTCCGGTTCTGCTTCCTCGATGATCTCCTCCTGGATCTCCTCGGGTTCTGTTGGCGGTTCTGTTTCTGTAACTGTAGTTGAAGTGGTTTCTGTAGTGGTGGTCCCGGTAGTTGTGTCAGTTGTGGTTGATACTTCTGCGGATTCTGTTTCGGTAGGCTTCGGCGGAGGTTCATTTTTCCAGATGTCGAATTTTCCGGGGTCATAGACATCGGGACGGCTGAGAATGAATTGATGGAACATATCATCATATTCCAGTGATGCTGCGATCTGTTTGAGAACGAATTCCGACTGACGGTTCATGGCCTGTTCGGTAATGACATTTACCGCAACGAGAAGTCCGATGAACACCGCCAGAAGGATACTTGTTATGATCGCAAAAAGCTTTAGCTGAGCTTTTCTGAACATCAGATCATCCCTCCTGTTCCAGTGAATAACCAATACCTCTTGCTGTTTTTATCTGAACGGGTGCGCTTATGGAAGCCAGTTTCTTACGCAGGAATGATATGTATACTTCGATGTTGTTGTATTCCACATCACTTTCGTATCCCCATATCTTCTCGATGATACGCTCTTTCGGGAGGATCCTGCGTGGATTTGAAATGAGCAGCTCCATGATCTGATATTCCTTCAGACTGAGCTTTACATCGCTGCCCTTCCAGATAACGGAACAGGTGTCCTTGTTGAGGGTAAGTCCGTTGAAATCCAGATTGCTCTCGTCAACTATCTCGCCCTTTCGCCTTGTGAGGGCACGTACTCTTGCGAGAAGCTCGCCTGTGATGAAAGGCTTTGTCAGGTAATCGTCAGCGCCGCAGTCAAGACCGTTTATCTTGTCCTCCACTTCGCTTCTTGCCGTAAGAAGGAGAACAGGGGTGTTGATGTGTTCCTGCCTCAGATTCCTCAGCACCTCTATGCCGTTCATGCCGGGGAGCATGATATCGAGGATGATGCAGTCATAAACTCCAGTCAGCGCATTATCAAGTCCGTCAACACCGTCATAAACGGTATCGACGCTGTACATATTTCTTTTCAGTATCTCGCTGAGAGCGTCAGCAAGCTGAACTTCGTCTTCTACAACCAGTAATCTCATAATTATCTCCCTTTTATTCAAGGCGTCACCGCACAAAGCTCCGCCTATAATTATCCATTATATACTATTATAACACAAAAACTTGAAATAAGCTTAAAAGCAGACATGATTAATACTTTTTATTTAGAAAAAAACTGTCTTGATTTTTGTGCATTTCAACAGTTTTTATGTTATGCGTCTAACAATTGTTGACTAAGTATTGAATTTGTGATAAAATAATTTATACAGGTAATTATTTATACGATATTTACTTCGGGGTAAATATATAGGCAATACTGCGCAATAACATATGGACAGTGTCTGTATTGCTTGTGCGGTGCTGCGTATATGTTCGGGCTGTTCCGAGACAGCGGAATATCCTGGTATATTAAGGAGGGGTGACCCATGATCTCACCGATAGACAGAAAGAAAATGTCATTTTCACTTCGTCCGTCCCATAACGCCGAGATGAAAAAATATGAAGAGGTCTACTTTACCTATGCCAATACGGGCTATAACAAGGATCTCTGTGAACAGTATGCTGATACTTTCGTGGATAATGTAAAAAAGCCGAATCCTTTCGATATGGTGCAGCTTGCTGTGCTTTATGAAAGGATACATGATTATAAGACTGCATATTTCTACCTTGAACAGCTTGCTGACAAAAAACTGGGCGGAGCTGAAAAATTCGCCTACTGCATAGAGACACTCAGAACTCTCAGCCTTCTTGGAAAATGGCGTGATGCAATAGACTTCCGTACAGATAATATCAACTTCATGCAGAAGCATTCCGAGAAGGTGGATATCAAGCAGCAGGCCGATCTTTATATGGCCCTTGCTCTCACCGACTGCGCAGCACAGAAGTATGATCAGGCGCTGAAACTGCTGAAATTCGGATATAAGCCGCAGGGCAAGAACGACGTGAAGCTTCTGGAAATATTCATCACTGTCGTGTATATCTTTGCTAAGGCAGAGGATGAGGAAGGTCTGGAGGGCGCTCTTGATAACGCAAGAAGCTGCCTGAATCTGTTCAGCAATTTCGATTTCAGCTGGTGCAAGGAGTACTACGAACAGCGCATAGAAGAAGCAGCTAACGGCATATTCTGATATAAGAGCTCACGGGCAGATAATATACTTTTATAGATTTTAATACGCAAATATTGAGAGAGGAGCTTTCTGATGAACAGCCCTCTCTCATATTCTTTTACGGAGAAAAATACCCCTGACGGTTAACCCCGGTACTCATATAGAGGCTTTATACGCATTTATCGGGGGAAACCTTTCTGAGGAAAGGTCTCCA
>ACOK01000075.1 GCA_000174895.1 Ruminococcus flavefaciens FD-1 | reverse complement strand
AGGACGAGACATTCGGCGCGAGCTGCGCCGCCGGGCCGGCACGCAGCGGCCCGATAAATACAGATAAAGCTGCTGTAAGAGTACCACGGATAAGTGTGGCTTTTATATGCTTATTTTTACAGAAAAGACGTTGTTGGTCAGTTGGGCGGATACGGTCCAGTTAAGTTTATCGCAGAGTTTTTTCACGACGTACAGTCCGAGGCCTGAGCCGCCGGCGGTACGGGAGTCCATACGGTAGAAGGGCTCGAACACCTTATCGATATCAATTGAGCTGCTGTCGGAGAGTGTATTCGCCGCAGTCAGCACAGTTTTGCCGCCGTCACGTTTCAGCGTTACACTGAATCTGTCGGCGGTATATTTCTGCGCATTTGACATGAGATTGTTCAGTATCCTCTCAAGGCAGCGGCGGTCGGTCTGAACTATAATGCCGTCGGTCATATCAAAATCTGCGGAGATATTTCTTTCGGCTATCCATGAGTGCTGTTCGAGAATGTGTTCTGTCAGGATATTGCTGAGGCAGACCTCCTCCATATTCATCTGCTCTTTGCTGCTGTCGATTTTGCTGAGCTCGAAAAATTCGTCTGACAGCTCTTTAAGGTACTGGTTTTTCTGCATGGCGATACCGAGATATTCCGCATTTTTCTCCGACAGTTCGCCGCTTTTCCCGATCATCTGCAAATATCCCAGCGAAGCTGTAAGGGGAGTGCGGAAGTCGTGGGAGATACCCGAAATGACCGTGCTAAGCTGTTTTTTGCTCTGTTCGTAGTCATTGCCGAGTTTTCGCTGGATATCGGTATGTTCGTTGACTTTTACCGCAAGTTCAACGATATCCTTATCGAAATCCGATACTTTCAGAGGCTGCCTGTAATCGCTGTCTTTCAGCTTTTCCAGCTCCTCTGAGAAGTGACGGATATTCTTTTTCACCGAGATATATTTCCACAGCAAAACAGCCGAAAAGACAAAGAGGCACACGCATACTGTCCCGAGAAGAATTTCCATATCGTGTACCTCCTTGTTATCATATATAAATCATGCATGTGAAGTCAGCTGAATTTCCCACTTGTCCTTCAGCGACTTGTATGCCAGCGGTATCATTACGGCAGCTGCGATCATGAATGAAAGGATGATCTTTATCTCGATGCCTGATCCATCCAGCGGAAGGGTCAGATCTTCCAGATCCAGCAGCTGCTGATTTCCTATTATCATTATCTGCGTGGTCGTAAACCAGCTGGCTGCGGCAGACATATCTATTCCTGTGAAGTATTGCAGAATGACCAGCGGCATTGTCTGAAAAGAGAATGCAAATACGAATATGACTGTGCCGGCGCCGCTTTTGAATAAAATACAGATGGATGTGGCGAATACGATCGCTTTTACGAGGCATACGTACATCAGCAGTATCATCTTTGCAGTGAGGATGCCGCTGTCGAATATCTGTACCAGTATTATGCTTGGAATGAAGTAGAAAACAGTATTCAGTATAAGCACCAGCAGCATTTTGCTGAGTATTGTCTGCAATGGGGGAGTGCCTTTCATTATCTCATAATTGGCGATACGGCTGTCGAAAGTTCCTGTTATCATGGCGGCAGGCATCATGACCGACATAGATATTCCCATGCCTGCATGGGTAACAAATGTCATAGCTGATATATCAAGTCCTTCGCTGCCTATAAACTGGAACAAAGTCATGGCAAGGCTCGTAAATGTTATAAGGAAAAGATTGCTGGAAAGCACGGAACTTCCCGAATGTTTCAATCTGAACCATTCAGCTTTTATGAGATTATTCATTTCTGCCACCTACCTTTTCGAGATAATAGTCCTCTAAGTTCTGTCCTTCTTCGTTCAGTTTGGTGATGATGAGTCCGCTGTCGGTGATAGCTTTTGATATGCGGAGGATTTCATCAAGACGCTCAAAAATATGTATCTCCTCGCCGTGTATCACCTTGTAATCGGAGATGGACAGCTTGTCTTCCAGGACTGCGGCAGTTTTGTTGATATTGTCGGTGCGCACAGCAAGATGACCTCTGCACTTGATGAGAAGTTCTTCACGGCTGAGATTTTCCACAAGTCTGCCGCTGCTGATAATGGAGAAATCCGTGCAAAGCTCCGACAATTCCGAGAGCAGATGGCTGGATATGAGGACAGTCACGCCCCATTCCTCCTGCATACGCTTTATAAGCTGACGCACCTCCACGATGCCCTCGGGGTCAAGGCCGTTCACGGGTTCGTCGAGGACCATTACTTCGGGTTTCGGAAGAAGCGCCATGCCGATCCCGAGACGCTGCTTCATGCCGAGGGAGAATTTCCCTGCATTCTTTTTGCCTGTGTTTGTCAGCCCCACAAGCTCCAGTATCTCGTCAACTCTCCTGTCGTCGGGATATCCACGGAGAATGCGGATATACTCGATATTGTTCCTTGCGGTCATATTGTTGGCGATAACGGGCTGTTCTATCATAAAGCTCATGCGACTGCGGTTTTTGTCAAGGTCATCGCCGTCCCCGAAAAATTCCATTTCGCCTTTGCCCTGCCTGATAAGACCTCCCATTATTTTCATGACAGTTGTCTTGCCTGCGCCGTTAGGGCCGATAAGTCCGCATATGTGTCCACGTTCAACATCAAGGCTGAAATCGTGGAGGACTTCATGCTTTTTGTAGGACTTGCAAAGTCCTCTTATGGTAATAACGCTGTTGCTCACAGCTTCCACTCCTTTCGTTTTTCTTTGCCTTTATCATATCAGCCAAAGGTAAAGAAAAGGTTAAGTGAATGGTAAAAAAAGATTAAGGTGTATCTTTAGCATCTGATGTACAGTCACCGACAAGTCTGTATCCCATTCCCCAGACAGTTTCGATATATTCGGTATCGGGGTCAAGCTTTTTCAGCTTCTGACGGATATTGCTCATGTGCACTTTCACGGTGTTGTCGTCGCTGAGGTAATTCTCGCCCCATACGCTTTCAAAAAGGTTGGCCTTTGACCACAGCTTTGTCGGATTCTCCAGCATGAGCTGAAGTATGGTGTATTCCTTGACTGTCAGCGTAAGAGCGTTTCCGTATACGGTTGCTATACCCGATGTCAGGTCCAGCGAAAGATTTTTGCAGGTGAGTATCTTCTGTTCCTGATTTGTGTGATTATTTCCGTCGTATCTCCGCAGTACTGCCTCCACACGCACAAGCAGTTCATCCAGGTCAAAAGGTTTGGTAATATAGTCGTCAGCGCCCATGCGTATAAGCTCGATCTTTGAGTGAGTCTCACTTTTTGCTGAGACCACGATAACGGGGATATCGGAAAATTCACGTATCTTCTGAAGCACCATGTCTCCGCTCTGAAAGGGAAGCATAAGGTCGAGGATAAGCAGAGAAAGTCCGGTTTCCTCACGCACCATTCGCACAGCGTCAAGGCCGTTGAAAGCGGAAATGGTTTCGCAGCCCTGAGAGGAAAGATATTCGCAGATAAGGCGGTTTATCTCCCTGTCATCTTCAGCTGTAAGGATCTTTTTCACAGCGCACCTCCTTGATATGATTTTTTTCATTATATCATAGATGGATATAAAGGTCAAACATCGGAACAGATCGTATTTGTAGGAGAATATCACAGTTTTCTTGATGCGCATTGGTCTAACTCAATAAAAATATCGTTAATTACTTGACAATTATATGTTAATATGTTACAATCTATAATAAAGAGGGAACAAAAGAAAGTCCGGACATAATCAGCCGCAGAAAAATATACAAACGGCTATTAATGGAGGATAACAGAATGAATATCAAAAATACTGTACTGCTGTACGAGCAGGCAGAAAGAAGAATGATAATTAAAGGCGCTTATCCATCAGCGCCTTTTGGTGTTTGTGCTGAAAATCACACTTCAGCCGGATTCCGCCGACACTGAGGGAGGGACATTTATGAGGATGAGAAGAAAAGTATTATCATTGATAATGGCAGGTGCTATGGCTTTGCAGGTCTGCCCGTTTACAGCAGAATCAGCTTCGGTAAAAGGGGATGAATGGTACTATGAGACCTTTTATGACAGAGAAGGTAATATAGTTCTGCGCAATGTACAGTACTGCGGTTCGGAATCAGATATATATGTGCCTGAGGAGATAGACGGCTACCCTGTTATACATTTTGAGTTTCCGTATTTCTTCGGTGAGTATAACTATAATAAAGATATAACGATCCATATCCCTGATTCTGTAGAGACAGATGGCAGTGCAGACCAGATGTATGGTTTTGATTCTGTCACCATAGTGAGGTCAACAGGTGAGCCTCAGGTATATCATCCGGGAAAATGGGGGGAAGAGAGTGACGGGTTCATCAACAGTGATATGAATCTGAAGGATTTTGATCCGGAAGCGTGGGAATATCGTATACTCGACGGCCTTGAGGGAGTTTATGACGGCCCCTGTGTGGAGCTTCTGAAATATAAGGGAAGCCATCTGGGACTGATCGAGTGCCCGCTGAAGCTTGAGGGGTATCCTGTTGTAAAAATAGGCGGTAAAATATTTGAGGATATACCTGAGAAGCATTCCATCATGTTTTACATTCCTGCCTATGTGACCAATAATAGATTCCCTGGCATTGCATTAAGTGAAGACGAATTAGCTGAGTACTACAGAAACGTCGCAGTTCAGGATTTCCCGAAGATACAGCTGACTGACGGCTGTCTGGATTATAACGGCAATCTGGACATTGAGTTCGTTGAATATACTATTAACGATGATTATGACCCTGATGCCAAACCGCCGTCGGTTTCCGAAGACGAGGAAAATTATAGTAATGAATATTATGATTATATCAATAGGTCAAAGGAGCCATGGAGCTATCTGGAATTTTCTTATGCAGAAACATATCATCTTGAAACAAGCAGTGAAAACCCTGATGAACACTGGTGGGCGCTGAAACAATTCAATAACTACTATATGCTGAATCTGGATGTGCCTGAGAATATTGGCGGTATTCCTGTCAGAAGCATCAGCATTACTTCGTCAAGTGCACGTAAAGGAGCAGAGCCTGTTACGATCACTCTCCCTGATACTGTTGATTATATTGCGCCGTTTTCATTCAGCGAAATATTGGTGAGATCGATAAACATTCCCGAAAAGGTAAAGTTCCTGCCTTACGGCTGTTTCGATGACTGCCGTTTCCTTGATGAGATAAAGGGTATAGAAAATGTACCCTTCGTCAGTGATGCTTTGTTTTCAGACTGTTACGGCAGGTATTCCGGCGGATATATCAATCCTTTTTCTACATCAAGCTGGAAGATCGATTATGAATTATGGAATGAGATCGTGCCTGAGGACAATCTGGTGTTTATCAATACACCTCAAAGCGTGGATTTTGATGTCACGATTATGGAGCCTTTCATGATGACCGACCCTGATACAGGATACACATACCGGGTCACTATCGGTGAAAACGATCATGAGCTGTCATTTGAGCTGATATATATGCCTGACCCTACTGATGAGATCCCCACGGAATTCAGAGGCTATCCTGTAAAGGCTGCACTTTCCGAAACAAAACCTCTGGGCGCTAAGATAGTCATACCCGAAGGCAAGGAAAAATTCACGAACGATGAAATGAAGTATTATATCTACGATTATGAAGGTATCCGGGATAAATACATTCCCGTAACGTCTTATTCTTTTGAAGAGATTCAGGAGTCGGTCAGTGAGCAGCAGTCGGCATTTTCTACGGATATAGAAATAAAAAGCAAGAATGTTGAGATCGGCACAAAAGCTTTCAGAAGATCAGGCGTAACATCGCTGGAATTCCCGGGTTCGGCAACTCTTGATGAAAATGCGCTGACGGATAATTCTTACCTTACAGATATTGCTTTCAGCGGAGAAAATTCCGATATCAGGATAGGAAATTATGCAGCCGGCGATCTCCTTTCTCTCAGCAGCATAAAATTCCCCGAAAAGTGCCACGACCTTTATATAGGTGAACGTGCATTTTCAAGGAACGCCTGCAAGAATATCGTTCTGCCCGAAGGTACATCCTATGTGGGAGAATCTGCTTTCAGCAGAGGCGCTGTGCAGGAACTGAGCATAAACGGTTCGCCCAAAATAGCAAAAAATGCTTTCAACGGCTGTAACAATCTCAAAAAGATAACTATAAACGGCAAACCGGAACTGGATGATGAGGCTTTCTTCAAATGCCTGTATCTTGAAGATCTTGACATAGACCCATCCGCCGAGATAAACGGCACTGCTTTCTCTGACTGTGAAAAGCTGAAAACTATCAACGGCGAAAGCATTTTTGATGAAAAAGGCGAGCCGAAAAAGAAATACGTGGATTTCATCAGAAAGAATTTCACAGGCGCCGATGACTGCGGTTTCGTCAACGATTACACCATGTACCTTATAAAGAAAACAGTTGCGGAAGTCGTTGATGATGATATGAGCGATATTCAGAAGATAAAGGCTATCCATGACAAGATATGCAGTATGGTAAGCTATGACAACGGCAATATCGGAGATAAGAAGAATCATACCGATATATCCATATTCCTCAGTGAATCAACTGTATGCGAAGGCTATGCCCGTGCCATGAATCTCATGCTTCATGAAGCAGGTATCGAAAGCTGTTACGTATACAGCGAAGACCACGCATGGGTAATAGTCAGACTGGGTGACCATTATTTCCACGTTGATACCACATGGGATGACGGAGATGTGGTAACATATGACTGGTTCCTTAAAACAGATGAGGAGATAAAGCCAAAGGATTCACACCATCTGTGGTCCATAGGCGTACCGTCTTCGCTTCACCGCTTCCAGAGTGTGCGTATGCCTGCCTGCGAAGACAAAATGGGCGACGTGAATCTTGACAGCATAGTTGACGGACGAGATGCAACAGAGATCCTCACAAACTATGCAATGGCTTCAGTGGGCGATGAAATGAATATAGATATCGTACTGTCAGACTGCGACTTCAACGGAATGATAGATGCAAGAGATGCTTCGGCAGTACTTACAGCATATGCAAAGTCTTCAGTAGAACAGGAGTAAAAAATGAAAAAAAGCAAATACCTTTTATCAGCATTTTTAACAGCGGCTATGGCTTTTCAGCCGGCGGCTGTCCTGCCGGTAAACGTATCAGTTACCGCAGCAGCTGAAACTTCTCAGAAGACAGACGCACAGGATGAGGCTGTGCCCGACCTCAGCTTCATTGAGGACGCAGCAAATAATTATTACTGCGTTGCTGTTGGTATGCATGGTGTGGAATGCACAGTACCATCTGAATACAACGGCAAAAAAGTGGGACAGATCGATCTTAATCACGTTTATATCGCTGACTATGATTTCCCGAGTGACATAAAATCCGATACCGTGACCATTCATATCCCCGACGGCATGAAAGTAGGAGGAGATTTCTGGCTGGCTGAACAAACGGGAGTACCGTGTATCAGGCTGGTTTACGAATCAGGAAAAACAGAAGTATATAAATCCGCCGATTATGATGATTTGCTGGCAGATGTGAAAACTCAGACGGGAAGCCATATGGAACTCACCGAAGAGGAATACAGGGACATGATGCTTCAGATCGTGCCATTCAGTCCCGGACGTGAGAACGTGGAATATCCCATACTTGAGATAGATCCGAGGTATAACTGCGGATTGTCCACATATAAGGATGAAAAAGGCTATACATACCTTAAAGTGGAGACTCTGGCAATGACAGGAGAGATCCACCTTCCCGCAGAGTTCAACGGAGAAAAGATAGACAGGCTGAAGCTGGGTGATATCCATGCATCTGAGGATGGAACAATGGGCTGGGGCAACTGGGGGTTGACGGTTTATCTTCCCGACAGCATATGGGTCTCCGACCTGCATTGGGTGGATACGGATACAGGTTTCAGTGACATTATATTAGTTGATGAAGCGGGCAACGAGGAACTTTTTGAGGCGGAATTGCAGAATGCACCTTATATAGATGTTAATAGCTGTAATATGGTCTGGCAGGATAATGCCCCGAATATTTCCCTCAATAAGATAGCATTCACTTGTAGTGTGTGGACTGATGATTCTCCTGTCTATGCCGAGAATCTGTATATAGAAGTGCCCGAAACAATAAATGTCATATATGATCACTGGAAAACCTCGATAACTCATATAATGCAGATAACTCTGGAATATCCTTCGGGAAAGACTGTGACATATAAATCGGAAGATTACGAGGATTATCTTCAGACAAGCGGAAGATTCAAGGAGTACAACCGTATTATGTCCGATTATGACTGGATGAGACAAGTTGATGATGTGATGGGGGAAGATACGGCATGGATATTATCGTCTCCCGACGATTATGAAAGGCTGCCGCAGTATACGGATGCCGACAAGCTTGTTGTGGGCAATATAAGCGATTATACTTCTGCTCCGTATATTGAGGAACTGGTATTCCCCGATAATATAAAAAAGCTGACATTCGGATACAGTGCTTTTGATAATACAAGAATAGGAAAACTCGTCCTCCCCGATTGTCCTGTGAATATCGATAGGACCACCTGGGTAAATGCCGAAATAAAAGAGATCGTTTTCGGCGGAGATGCGACCTTACCGTCTATGCTATTCTATGGAAATCAGTTTCTTGAGAATGTAACATTCAAAGGAAAGGCAGAACTGGAGAATACGACTTTCTGGAAATGCGAGAAGCTGAAAAATATCAATATCAGCCCTGACGTATTTCCTGCCGGTGTCTCGTTCAATCAGTGCCGTGACCTTATGACCATAAACGGCGAATCACCTGTAAACGACGACGGATCGATAAAGCCTGAGTATGAGAAGATGTTCAAGGAGAAATTCTACAATACCGACGGCATAGGCTTCGTGAACAAGTATGTGGATTACAGCGTTAAAAAAGCTGTCAGTGAGGCTGTGACAGACGATATGTCAGATATGGAGAAAGTAAAGGCGCTTCACGACAAGCTTTGCAGTATGACCAGATACGATCACGGCAATACGGATGACCCGAAAAATCATGTTGATGTTTCGGTATTTCTCAACGATTCAACGGTTTGCGAGGGCTATGCCCGTGCTATGAATCTTATGCTGCACGAAGCAGGAGTGGAATCCTGTTACGTTGACACTGACACACACGCATGGGTGATAGTAAAGCTGGGAGATCACTATTTCCACGTTGACCCCACATGGGATGACAATGACGAAGATATAACGACTTATAATTGGTTCATGAAGGCGGACAGCGAAATAAAGGACGACCCGTCCCATTCAAACTGGAAAATGAGATGCCCGTCTATAATGCATAACTTCCAGTGGGAGAAAATGCCTGCCTGCGAGGACAAAATGGGGGACGTAAACGGCGATGATATCATCGACGGACGAGATGCTACGGACATACTCACCGCCTATGCCAAGGCGTCTGTGGGAGATGATATGGACGCAGACAAAGTTATCGCAGATTTTGATTATAACGGAAAAATCGACGCAAGAGACGCATCAGCCGTTCTTACAGCCTATGCCAAAGCATCAGCATCAGAGGGAAAATAAACAATGAAAATTGCAAAATACATCTTAACAGCACTTGTCGCAGTAAACGTATCTTTGCAATCAGCATCAGTCTTATCCGTAAGCGCAGCAAATACTACATTAGCTGATCCTGACCTCAGCTACCTTTATGATGAAGAAAACAATTATTATTGCATCGCCGTTGGTATGCATGATGTGGAATGCATAGTCCCGACTGAATATAACGGCAAGAAAGTGGGGGAACTCAATCTCGATCACGTCTTTATTGCAGATTATGATTTCCCGCCTGATGTTAAAACTGATACTGTGATCCTTCATGTTCCTGACGATATAGCTGTTGATGGCAAGTACTGGTTAGCAGAACAAACGGGTGTGCCGTGTATCATGCTGGCGTATGGATCGGGTAAAACAGAAACTTTTTTATCCGCTGATTATGAAAGCTTACTTGAAAAGATCAAAACCGAATCGGAAAATGATATCAGTCTTACCGAAGCAGAATATAAGAATATGATGCTTCAGATCGTGCCTTATAATACGGGGCGTGAAAACAGGGAATACCCTATACTGGAGACAGGCTTCAAGTATGACAGAGGCTTTTCAACATATAGGGAGAACGGCCATACATATATTAAAATAATGGCTTTCATGGCAGGAAAAGATATCTATCTGCCCGAAGTGTTAAACGGTCAGAAAATAGACAGGCTGAAGCTTGGAGATATCACAGACCCCCGGGGCGGATCTCCCCAAATAGGAAAACTTGTATTCCCTGCCTGCCCTATGGAAATTGAAAGATCCACTTTGAATAAACCCGAAATAAAAGAGATCGTTTTCGGTGGAGATGTGACTTTGCCGAAAATGGCATTCTACGGGAATGAATTCCTTGAGAATGTAACATTCAAAGGCAAGGCAGAACTGGATAATACAGCATTCTGGAAATGCGAGAAGCTGAAAAATATTAATATCAGCCCGGACGAATTTCCAGCCGGTGTAACGTTCAATCAGTGCCGTGACCTTATGACCATAAACGGCGAATCTCCGGTAAATGATGACGGTTCTATAAAGCCTGAGTATGAGAAGATATTCAAGGAGAAATTCTACAATACCGACGGAATCGGATTCGTGAACAAGTATGTGGATTACAGAGTGAAACAAGCTGTCAGCGAGGCTGTGACAGACGATATGTCAGATATGGAAAAAGTAAAAGCACTTCACGACAAGCTTTGCAGTATGACTGCATACGATCATGGCAATACAGAGGATCCGAAAAATCACGTTGATGTTTCGGTATTCCTCAATGATTCAACGGTTTGCGAGGGCTATGCCCGTGCCATGAATCTCATGCTGCACGAAGCAGGAGTGGAATCCTGTTACGTTGACACAGACACACACGCATGGGTCATAGTAAAGCTGGGAGATCACTATTTCCACGTTGATCCCACATGGGATGACAATGACGAAGACATAACGACTTATAATTGGTTCATGAAGGCGGACAGCGAAATAAAGGACGACCCGTCCCATGAAAACTGGAAAATGAGATGCCCGTCTATAATGCATAACTTCCAGTGGGAGAAAATGCCTGCCTGCGAGGAAAAGATGGGCGACGTAAACGGCGATGATATGATCGACGGACGAGATGCCACGGACATACTCACAGCCTACGCAAAATCATCGGCAGGCGGCGAAAACAGCGCAGATGCCATAATTGCCGATTACGACTACAACGGCATTATCGACGCAAGAGACGCTACAGCTGTTCTTACAGCCTATGCCAAAGCATCAGCATCAGAGGGAGAATAATCAATGAAAATTGCAAAATACATCTTAACAACACTTATCGCAGTAACCGCAGCATTTCAGCCTTTAACAGCCGTAACAGGCAGTGCGCAGATAACAACCGATATGAATATTACACAGACAGCAGTGAAAGATGAAAGCGAAGATAGTGACCTTAGCTTTATGGAGGATGATGAAAGCGACGGTTATTATATCGCTATCGGTGTAAAATATGCCGAAACAGATGTGCCTGCACAGTTCGAGGATTTCAATGTCCGCAAGCTGTGCCTTGACCATGTCTATGTATCTGATGATTGCCCGATAGGAAGCGTCGGTGAAGATTTTTTTACTCTGAATATACCCGATGGAGTAGAAGTGGTCAAAAAAAACTGGAAATGTGCCATTACGGGAATACCGTGCATAAAGCTGGTGTATGCTTCGGGAGAGACGGAAGTCATTAAAGCTGATGATTATGATGAAATGGCCGAACAAACGACAGAGGATTTAAAAAACGATGGTTTCGATATCACCGAAGATCTGCTTTTTAATGCAATGGTCTTTAGTTTACGGAGGAATCCTCAGCATCAGATAATGGCATATCCGATAAAAAGATATAATGCTACAAAATACTATACATATACGGGTGAAGATTCACTGACTTATTTGCGTGTGAACGTCAGCAGAGAAGATAAAAACTTGTTGATAAGTATCCCTGATGAATACGACGGCAAGAAGATCGACAGGATAAAACTCGGAGATGTTGTTTGTCAGGATAACATCGATTCGGGCGGATTTGATTCTGTTGAATTATATATTTCTGAGGGAGTTGAACTGGATCCCGATGTGAAATGGAACGCTTATGAAACAGGTTTCCATACTATTATAGTGTATAACAGCGATGCTGAACGAAAAGCTTATTATGCAATGGTAACGGAAATGGGAGATGATACAGATACTTATGATACAAATTACTATGCATATACGGGTGAAGATTCACTGACGTATCTTGGGGTGAACGTCGGCATGGCAGATATTAACCAGAGTGTAAATATCCCTGATGAATACGACGGCAAGAAGATCGACAGGATAAAACTCAGCGATGTTGTTTGTCCGGAGAGCATCTATGCGGAAAGACTGGATGCTATTGAATTATATCTTCCTGAAGGAGTTGAACTGGATCCCGATGTAAAGTGGAACGCTGAAGGATCAGGTTTACATACTATCGTAGTGTATGACAGCGATCTTGAACGAAAAGAGTATCATGTATGGCCATCGGAAATGGCGGATCTATATATTTATAGTGATGATTATGTTTTTGATGACCTGAATGCTTATGTTGATCTGAGCAAAATAAAATTCCGTTTTGCAGATCAGGAAGATATGAGTGAGCCGACTAATGTATACAGCGAAAATCTGAAATTAAGTGTTCTTGATTATGCAGAAGTTGTAAATGATAAGTGGCTTGCATCGGATACAAATATCCTTCAGATAGAGGTTTGTTATCCTGATGGCAAAAAAGAAATATACAAGGCTGAGGATTATGACTATTACCGGAAGGAAAGCGGTAACTTCAAGGAATATAACCGGATATTATCAAATTGGAACTACAGCGGACATATGGAAGTGTTCGGGGAAGAGGCGTTCAATGACGAGATTCTCTGGCTGTTTTCCTCTTGTTATGATATTGACCGCATCCCTGAGTATACCGATGGGAGCAGGCTCGTAGTATATTATCTCGGACCGTGGCGTCAAAATATAGATGTTGATGAGCTTAAATTCCCCGACAATTTAAAGGAACTCTACCTGGAAGACTCGGCTTTTGAAAATGTTAATATAAATAAGCTCATACTGCCCGGCTGCAAGCTTTTTTATGATGATAATACTTTCGCAGAAAGTAATATAAAAGAGGTCATTTTTGAAGGAGATGTTTCTTTGAAGCATAAAACCTTCCGTGATAATCCCAACCTTGAAAATGTTACTTTCAATGGAAATGCCAATCTGGAATTAACTGCTTTCTGGAATTGTAACAGTCTGAAAAATATAAACATAAGCACAGATGCATCCATAAACGGTATAGCCTTTGACCACTGCAATAATTTTATGACCATAAACGGCGAATCACCGCTGGGTGACGACGGTTCGATAAAGCCTGAGTATGAATCTTTCCTGAGGAAGAATTTCAACAGTGCGGAGGGTGTAGGCTTCATTGAAAAGTATGTGCAGGCAAGTATAAAAAAGGCTGTCAGCGAGGCTGTTACCGATGGTATGTCCGACATGGAAAAAGTCAAGGCACTTCACGACAAGCTTTGCAGTATGACCAGATACGATCACGGCAATACGGATGACCCGAAAAATCATGTTGATGTTTCGGTATTTCTCAATGATTCAACGGTTTGCGAGGGCTATGCCCGTGCCATGAATCTCATGCTGCACGAAGCAGGAGTAGAATCCTGCTATGTTGACACTGACACACACGCATGGGTCATAGTAAAGCTGGGAGATCACTATTTCCACGTTGACCCTACATGGGATGACAACGACGAAGATATAACAACGTACAACTGGTTCATGAAAGCGGACAGCGAAATAAAGGATGACCCGTCCCATTCAAACTGGAAAATGAGATGCCCGTCTATAATGCATAACTTCCAGTGGGAGAAAATGCCTGCCTGCGAGGAAAAAATGGGCAACGTAAACGGCGATGATATCGTCGACGGACGAGATGCTACGGACATACTCACAGCCTACGCAAAATCATCGGCAGGCGGCGGAAACAGCGTAGATGCCATAATTGCCGATTACGACTACAACGGCATTATCGACGCAAGAGACGCTACAGCTGTTCTTACAGCCTATGCCAAAGCATCAGCATCAGAGGGAGAATAATCAATGAAAATTGCAAAATACATCTTAACAACACTTATCGCAGTAACCGCAGCATTTCAGCCTTTAACAGCCGTAACAGGCAGTGCGCAGGTACACATAAACGCTGAAAATACCGCTAAGACACTGACAAAAGATGAGCTTATAAATGATATGAGTTTTCTTTATGATGAAGAGGATAGTGTGTATTATTTAGGTGTCGGATTGCGGAATATCTATTTTAAAGTGCCGACTGAATGTAATGGCAGAAAGATAGGAAAGCTGGATCTTGGACACGTTTATTTTGCTGAGAAATATATACCATCGGATACTGACAGAGTGATCATTATTGTTCCTGACGGAGTAGAGGTAGTCAATAAGCATTGGAATTGCAATGATACGGGAATACCATTTATAGAACTGGTATATGCATCAGGTGAGGTCGAAGATATAAAAGCTGATGATTATGAGAAAGTGGCTGAATATTTAAGATCATATTATAGATCATATCATAATGAAATAACGGATGAGGAACTCGCCCGGAAGCTTATCGGATATTCGATCAATGAGCGCAATAATATTCCGTACCCGATAACAGATAAACCTGCATACGAAGTTAAAAACGAAACTGAATATATTGTATATACCGGAGAAGATGGTTTAACATATCTGAAAGTCTTTATCGGTACAAATGGAGAGAAATTGATCATACCTGAAGAGTATAACGGCGTTAAAATAGACAGGCTGAATCTTAAAGATATCATAAACCCTTCGAGGCTAAGAGAAGGGTATTATCACGATTGCGTAATGTTCACTCTGCCTGACAGCATAGCTTTATCTGACACACATTGGGTCGATAAAGATACAGGCATTGGAGATATCTATATAACTGACAGTACAGGAAATGAGACAAGGTATAAATCTGAACGATATGCTCCTGATAATTTCCGTACAACTAACAGCTGCGATAAATGGGATGTTCATTGTCCGCATATTGCCCTCGACTGGATATCATATTCATTAGGCGGAAAGTCTATGAGTGATAAGGATCACGCCTATCTGTATGAATTAACTCTGAAAGTGCCTGAAAATGCAGAAGTGGTATATGATCACTGGGAGGCCCAAAAAACGCATATACTGAAAATAAAACTGGAATATCCTTCGGGGAAGACAGAAAATTATACAGCCGATGACTATAACTATTATCAAGTAGAGAGCGGCAACTTCAAAGAGTATAATGCAGCTATCGGATACTATATATGGGATAGCGATCTGGAAGAATACGGAAATTATTATCGAGGCTCCGACACTGCATGGATCGTTTTTGCAGCTGATACACCTGACCTGGCAACTCACCTTGAAGGTATGGATAAGCTGTTTCTGTCCGACATGATAAATGATTATGATTCGGAAACTATTGAAATTGAAGAATGTGTGATTCCCGATAATATAAAAGATCTGAAAATAAAATATACAGCTTTTGACCAAGCGAATATAGGGAAACTGGTTCTTCCTTCCTGTTTTCTGAATTTTGACCCGATCACTTTTAAGTCTTCCCGGATAAAAGAGATCGTTTTCAGCGGAGATGTGACTTTGCCGGCTATGGCATTCTACGGGAATCAGTTCCTTGAGGATGTTACATTCAAAGGCAAGGCAGAACTGGATAATACAGCATTCTGGAAATGCGAAAAGCTGAAAAATATCAATATCAGCCCGGACGAATTTCCAGCCGGTGTAACGTTCAATCAGTGCCGTGACCTTATGACCATAAACGGCGAATCTCCGGTAAATGACGACGGTTCTATAAAGCCTGAGTATGAGAAGATATTCAAGGAGAAATTCTACAATACCGACGGCATAGGATTCGTGAACAAGTATGTGGATTACAGAGTGAAGCAAGCTGTCAGTGAGACTGTGACCGACGATATGTCAGATATGGAAAAAGTCAAGGCGCTTCACGACAAGCTTTGCAGTATGACTGCATACGATCACGGCAATACAGAGGACCCGAAAAATCATGTTGATGTTTCGGTATTCCTCAACGATTCAACAGTTTGCGAGGGCTATGCCCGTGCTATGAATCTCATGCTTCATGAAGCAGGTATCGAGTCCTGCTATGTTGACACTGCCTCACACGCATGGGTCATAGTAAAGTTGGGAGATCACTATTTCCACGTTGACCCCACATGGGATGACAATGACGAAGACATAACAACGTACAACTGGTTCATGAAAGCGGACAGCGAAATAAAGGACGATCCTTCCCACGCAAACTGGTCAATGAGATGCCCGTCTATAATGCATAACTTCCAGTGGGAGAAAATGCCTGCCTGCGAGGAAAAGATGGGCGACGTCAACAGCGATGATATCGTCGACGGACGAGATGCTACGGATATACTCACCGCCTACGCAAAATCATCGGCAGGCGGCGACAATGACGTAGATACTATAATTGCCGATTACGACTACAACGGCATTATCGACGCAAGAGACGCTACAGCAGTTCTTACAGCCTACGCAAAAGCATCAGTCGAGAATAAATGATATAATAAAGACACCGTACATAGCTGTGGTACTCATACGGCAGTTTTATGCGTGTCTATTGAGGGAAACCCTTTGAAAAAGGGTTCTCCCTCAAACTCCCTTCCTAAAACTTTCAGTATTAATTTTTCCCCAG
>ACOK01000076.1:648-37113 GCA_000174895.1 Ruminococcus flavefaciens FD-1 | reverse complement strand
GTTTTTTCTTTTCAGCGCTTTACAAATCTGTTAAAGTATAGTATAATTACAGGTGAGGCTTTTTGTCCATGGCTTCATTCATGGGCGCCTCCCCTCTCTTTCCGTAAGAGCGGGAATCATTTTTATCGGAGGAAAAATTATGTACATTACTTGTCTTGACCTTGAAGGTGTTCTCGTACCTGAGATATGGATCGCTTTTGCCGAAGCAAGCGGCATTCCCGAACTGAAGAAGACTACCCGTGATGAGCCTGATTACGACAAGCTCATGAACTGGCGTTTAGGCATTCTCAAGGAGCACGGTCTCGGTCTGAAAGAAATACAGGACACTATCGCTAAGATCGACCCTATCCCCGGCGCTAAGGAATTCCTTGATGAACTCCGCTCTATCTGTCAGGTCATCATCATCAGCGATACTTTCTCACAGTTCGCTACTCCCCTTATGAAGAAGCTGGGCTGGCCTACTATTTTCTGCAATTCTCTCGAAGTTGCCGAAAGCGGCGAGATCACAGGCTTCAAGATGCGCTGCGAGCAGTCCAAGCTCACCACAGTAAAGGCTCTCCAGTCCATCGGCTATGAGACTATCGCAAGCGGCGACAGCTACAACGACCTCGGTATGATAAAGGCAAGCAAGGCCGGATTCCTTTTCAAGAGCACCGACCAGATCAAGGCCGATAACCCACAGCTCCCCGCCTTTGAAACTTACGACGAACTCCTCAACGCTATCAAGGCTGAGATCAGCAAATAAGCAATGCTCTGACTGCTTAACCTCGGTACGCATAAAGAAGTTTTACGCCATAGTATTTCTGATGTAAGGTCAGAAGTACTATGGCGTTTCTATTGACAGTACAGAGATGATGTGCTATAATTTTTACTGACAAAAATCGGAATTTATTAATCTATGCATTGTAAGAAATTATCAACCGGAAGAAAAATACAATGCAGGAGTTCGGAGGTTAAAAATGAATTATCCTTATACAGTAGGCTTTGGCAAAGTCGATGAAGAAAATAAGCCTTATTGGAACGAAGAAGCACATGAATATCTGATCATCACCACCGACGATGAACAGAACTGCTACAGTCAGACAATCAACGGTAAACAAACGAATTATAAAACTTCAAGAACCGTTCTCGGACACATAGACCTGACCACGGGTGAGCAATACAGTGGAAAGGATGCTGTTTTTTGGGAAATGACTCCTGAGGAACACGATACGGAATTATACAAAAAACTGTTCAAAGGCGGTGTCGTTTATCATATCCGTGCTGCAATGCAGAAGAAAAATGTCGTTCTGTACCCGATTGAGGTCCTCGGCATTGCAGACAGCGAGCCTTTTTTGGAACAGCTATATGCTGCATATGTTGAGGAACGTGACCGTCCTGTATATCTTCAGACAAAAATGTTCGGAGACCTGCTGCTCAACAAGAGGTACAACAGTTTTGACGGGACTTTTGAATATATGGGACATAAAATTGAATTCAGCATCGACAACAGCGATGACGCTACAAAAACTGTTTCCAAACTCGAAGCTTTTGTTCAGGATTTCAAAGCTCATGATGAGAAAATGCGCCGTTTCGCAGCAGGAAAGCTCACTTCTCTTGCAAATGAATGGGCAGATGAAGAAGGCGAAGCACACATTACCGAAGAAGAGTTTTATTCGCTATTAGTTCCGGAAGGTATAGATATGAGGAGCACCGGTCGGTATATCGTATACTATACGGACGGAGGAGCATTCGGCGGTCATTCCGTAGAAGTAAGCGGTAATTCAAAGGGACCTACTAAAGCTCAAATAACTGGCTGACAAATTCTGATTTAGCTTTGCAACATAAATATGCACAATGCCCCTGAGTGCTTTGTAACACTCAGGGGCAAAATTTCTATATAGGTATCTGTCTTAAGCAGACAGGGGCATTTTTATTCCACTGATTTCAGCGACTCGGCCATGTTGATACTTTCAAGCTTTATTTCCATGAAGAGGTCGATGATGAAGTTGAACACGAATGTGAGGACTGCGCTGTAGACGAAGCTTATGGGCTTTATCCTTACGCTGAATTCCACCATATCCACAACTATCTGCGCCATGACGAAGCGGTGGACGAATATTCCCAGCACCAGTCCCACGGCGGTACCGATAGCAGTCAGGGCGATATTCTCACGCAGAACATATGCCGAAGTCTCACGGCGGAAGAATCCCAGCACCTTTATAGTCGCTATCTCACGCACTCTCTCGGTAATGTTGATATTGGTAAGGTTGTAAATGACCACGAATGCCAGTCCTGCCGCTGATACGATTACTATCAGCACGATGTAGTCAAGACTGCTCATCATTTTGCTGAGGCGGACTTTCAGATCCTGAAACAGCGTAACTAAGGAGACGTTTCCGTTTTTGGATATCTCCTTAGCCGCTTCGTGCACATCTGCGTCTGACGGGAAATCAATATACGCAGAATTCAGCTCCTGCGGAGTTCCCAGCTGTTTTTCCAGAGTTCCGAAAGTCGTGAACACGTAGTTGTAAACATGATTCTCGAAGACGCCTGTGACTTTCAGATGAAGCTCCTTCATTTCCTCATTTCGCAGAACTATCTCGTCGCCTTTTTTTACATTGTACCTCTCGGATATGCTATGGCTGACCACTGCCTCGCCCTCCTGAGGAGGTGAAACTGTTTCGCCGCTTTCGGTGTGTAGGTCGAAATATTTTCCGAAATCCGCATAATCCTCGGGAGCATTAAGGGTGATGCTCTTGACTTTCCTGCCGTAGAGAAGATCCCACGAACCCGTGTACATAGGCAGATATCCCTCAGTATTCTCAGCCAGAAGCTCCCTGACATTCCCTGGGATATCGCCGTTTTCAGTCTTGAAGCCTGCCTGTGCGTCGGCGGTCTGAATAGTGTCGTACTGCACCTCCGCAAAGCCTGCGATCGAGTCCTTGAGGCCAAATCCCGTCACCAGCAAAGCAGTACAGCCGCTTATGCCGATTATCATCATGAAAAAGCGCTTCTTGTAGCGGAAGATATTTCTTATCGATACCTTGTGAAGGAATTTAAGCTTCTCCCACACAAAAGGGATGTATTCCAGAAGCACCCTCTTGCCTGCTTTCGGCGATTTAGGCCTCATCAGCTGTGCGGCAGTCTCTCTCAGTTCAACACGGCATGATATCCACGTTGTACCTATCGAGCAGAGCAGTGAAGCCGCCAGTGCCGCTGCCGCCATCTTCTTATCGAAAAGGTAGCGCATGGGCAGGTCGAGGTACATCAGCTCATATGTCATCCAGATTACTCTCGGGAAAAGCACCGTTCCTACGGCGAATCCCACCACACAGCCGATAACTGCGGCAAGCCCCGAATAGAACATGAACTTGCCCATAATTGAAGCCTCGGAATAGCCCAGCGCCTTCAGAACGCCTGTTTCTGTGCGCTGCTCCTCGACCATTCGGCTCATGGTAGTCATACAGACCAGTGCCGCTACAAGAATGAAAAATACAGGGAATATCCTTGCCACCTGCGCCACTATCTCAGAATCGCTCTCAAAGCAGGCATAGCCGATATTGGTATTGCGTCCAAGCACATAGGTATCGGGCTTTTTCAGCTTGCTCAGTTCCTTTTCCGCATCTGCAAACTTTGATTCGCCGTCGGATATTTTCTCATTGAACTCCGCAAGGGACGCTTCATAGTCGGCTCTTCCCTGTTCAAGCTGTTTGTAGCCCTCGTCCAGCTGCGCCTTGCCTGATTCGTAATCTTTCGGAGACAGCGCTTTTATCTGCTCCAGCTGTTTCGCCTGTTCATCAAGCTGTGACTGTGTATCATCCAGCTGTTTTTTTGCATCGTCAAGGGAGGCCTGTCCGTCGGCACGATTTTTCTCAAGTTCAGCCCTGCTGTCGCTGAGTTTCTCATCAGCTTCACTGTAAAGGCTGTCATAGCGCATATCTGCCCTCTCCTGAGCGATATCCTGCCACTGTTCTTCACGTCCGCTCATAAAGTCGTCGTACTCGTCGGAGTATATCACATAGTCCTCATCAAAGCGGATATACGCCTCAGTGTACTGTTCAAGGTCGAAAGCCCCGGGAAGCACGTATATGAATCCCTCGATACTGCCGCTTCCGATGGAGGTAGTACCACGCTCGAAGTTGATATACAGCGAAGAATCGGCAGTTCCCACTATTTTGAGAGTATCCGGGCGGAAAGCTTCTTTAGTCCTTTCGTTATTCTCTGAGGATATTTTTATTTCCTTGCCAAGCCAGTCCCTGTCCTTGCGGTACTCGATTATGCACTCCCCTTCCTTCTCGGGCATACGTCCGCTTTTCAGCTTTATGCCGTTGATATTATCGGTAAGCGAGTGTACTTTGTAGACCTCCTCACGGTTGCCTGCGGAGATAATCACATCAAGGCTGTATGCGCCCTCTGCGTATCGCACGGCTTTTCGTGTGCGGAAGTCCTCTATATCCGCCTCCTCCCAGCCAAGGGTGGAGAGAAGCCTGTAATCGTAAAACTGATTCTCCTGTAGGAAATCATCCACCGTCTGTACCATAGCAGGAGTTGTTACCCTTACGCCGGAAAAGAATCCGACTCCGAGAGCGATAATGGCAAGTATCGCAAAGAAACGTCCGAATGTCCCACGTATCTCACGGAGGGACGATTTTTTTATTGCTGACTTCATGGCGCTCACCACTCAATATCTGCAACGTCAACGATATTATCGTTCATACGTACATCGGCAATAGTTCCGCTTTTTACAGTGATTATGCGGTCTGCCATATCCGCTATCGCCGAGTTGTGGGTAATTACCACAACTGTCATACCGCCCTGTCGGCAGGTGTCCTGCAAAAGCTTCAGCACCGCCTTACCGGTAGCGTAGTCAAGTGCACCTGTCGGTTCATCACAGAGAAGAAGCTTCGGATTCTTCGCAAGCGCTCTTGCAATGGCCACTCTCTGCTGTTCGCCGCCCGAAAGCTGTGCAGGGAAATTCCTCATTCGCTCGGAAAGCCCTACCTGTTCAAGGACCTTTGAAGCGTCCATAGGTTCACGGCATATCTGCGCCGCAAGCTCGACATTTTCAAGAGCGGTCAGGTTCTGCACAAGGTTGTAGAACTGAAAAACGAATCCCACATCATAGCGGCGGTAAGCGGTAAGCGGTAAGCTGTTTCTTGTTCATTGAGGAAATGTCGTTTCCGTCAAGGGTAACAGTGCCGCCGGAAAGAGAGTCCATACCGCCGAGAATATTGAGGATAGTGGTCTTGCCTGCGCCCGATGCACCGACGATAACGCAGAATTCGCCTTTATTTATCTGAAAATTTACGTCACGGAGAGCGTGTATCTCCACTTCACCTGTCTTATACACTTTGCTGACATTTTTGAATTCAACATATGCGCTCATAATTTCATCCTTTTTGATTTGATCTGTTCTATTATTATACCATGATATTCCCCAAAATACAAGCTGACGTCAGCCTGACCACGATCACGATTCGGTGCAAGCCACTGACTTCTTGTATTGTAGGGAACGCCGATGGCGGCGTTCCACAATTTACGGGCGGATGATATCAAGGGCGCACGGAATGCGCCCCTACAGATGCAAATCTTTGTAGGGAACGCCGCCCTCGGGCTCCAACAATTTTCGTCACACCTGAATGTGAAGGTATTCCGAGGGCGCACAATGTGCGCCCCTACAGATTCGGCTCGCTCAGAGGCTTGGGCGAACGCTCAAACTTTCAGCCTGACCATAGAAAGCAAAATCCGACAGGAGGGAGAGAGAAAATGGGTTGAGGGAAAAGAGAGTCCAGAGAGGAAAACCGACTGGGAAAAGGAGAGAGGGGGGATGTCGGATTTTGCTGCGGTTTTCTTTCTCCCCTCTCTCCTTGTCCCAAGAGGTGTTCCTCTTTGGCTGACACAAAGCTGTCGCAAGAAAAATGTGAGGCTATATGGGACGTCGGGGATGCCGTCCCCGACAATAACGGGCAGTTATGGCGGTATTCCGAGGGCGCTCGGAAAGCGCCCCTACAGATGCAAATCTTTGTAGGGAACGCCGCCCTCGGCGTTCCACGATGTTTTTTGGCAGGATGAGGACGGATGATATAAAGGGCGCTCGGAAAGCGCCCCTACAGATTCGGCTCATGGTAAACGAAGCAAGGACCGCCAAAGGCGGCCCCTACGAATTAATTAGCGGACAACACAATTGCGCATTACGCATTAAAAAAGCGGATGACCTTACGTCATCCGCTTTTTATCAGCCTGCAATAGCCATATTTGCTGTCTCTACAGCCTGATTGTATTGTACGTCATTGCCTTCCTGATCATTTTCTACCTGATAATCCGGAGTAAGTCCAACTCCGTCATAGCACTCAGACTTGGCTGTCTTGTACTTTGCCACAGTGAGAACTACCGCACCATCCTCAAACTCTGTAGTTGCCTGCATTACACCCTTGCCGTAGGTCTTTACGCCTACAAGTGATGCCTTTCCGAAATCCTTCAGTGCAGCCGCAAAAAGCTCTGCGGAACTTGCTGTGTTCTCGTTGACCAGCACGACCATCGGAAGATCTATCTCCGATTCGTCGGAGTAGACGATAGTCTCGGAATTTCCGTCCTTGTACTCGGCGGTCGCTATAACTCCCTCGGGAAGAAGCGGATCGAGGCAATCCTCAAGAGCGGATATCTGTCCGCCTTCGTTGTCACGTACATCGAAAATAAGCGCCTTTGCTCCGTTTGATGTAAGTCTTTCCAGAGTTGCCACGAACTGATCGGGAGTATTCTTCTTGAATCCGCTTATCTTGATGTAGCCGATATAGTCGTTTCTCATTTCGCCGCTTACTGTTTCAACTTCGATAGAGCGGCGTGTGAAGGTGTAGTCCTTGTCGATACCCTCACGTCGGATAGTAAGGCTGATGTCGCTTCCCTCAGTGCCTCTCATAGCCTCTACCGACTCATCGAAGCCTGCTGTGATAACATCAACTCCGTTGACGATAGTGATGATATCTCCTACCTTTACGTCTGATTCAGCCACAGGCGAATCGGGAAGTATCTCCTCGATGCTGATATAGCCGCTTTCATCCTTGGCAAGAGTGAGTCCGAGACCAATGAGTTTTCCCTGATCCTCGCTGAGCTCATCCATATATTCATCATCGCTGAGATAACGTGAATACGGGTCATCCAGACCATCTATATAGCCCTTGAGTATTCCGTCATTCAGCTCATTTTCGTCGATATCACCGTAGTAGTGATCCCTGACATAGCTGTCGAGGAGCTGAAGCGAATTGTACTTCTGAGCCTTCTCATTGACGTCCACCACCTTTTCGTTGAAGCTTTTCAGCGAATAGAATGATGTGAGTATAAATGTCACAGCCGAAGCGATCGCTATAAGGCATATGGCAAGTCCGAGACTTATCTTTTTATTCATTATATCATCACTTTCCTGAACGCAAATTCGGGCAGCTGTTATACTGCCCTGAATTCGATCATTGTCATTTTACGAAATTAAGAGGATCGACCCACTGTCCGTTCACATTCACATCGAAGTGAAGATGTGTACCTGTGGACCATCCTGTGCAGCCTACATAACCGATGACATCGCCCTTATTGACGTACTGTCCGCTTCTTACGACGATCTCACGCATATGGCCGTATCTGCTGTATGTGGAGCTGTCATGTGATATCTGGACATAGTTGCCGAAATATCCGTTGCATGAACAGGTCTTTACTCCGTTGGTCTTGGGATAATCATGAGTACAGCCGCCTGCTGCGATATCGACGATACCGCTTCTTGCAGCGACTACGGGCTGACCGTAGATACCGTCTGAACTGATATCGATGCCCTTGTGGAACTCATCAAACTCTGCTCTGTAGCCGAAGGGACTGGTTATATTTTTGAAGCCCGGAACAGGCCATGTCCAGTCTGACGAATCGTCTACAGGCGGTGCTGTAACTACAGGTGCCGCTGTTGTGGGCGGAACCGTAACTGCTGCTGTTGTGGTTGTAGTGGGCTGAGCTGTAGGAGCCTGAGTTGGTCTTGCCGTTGGTTCAGTCGCATATGTGACCTTTTCGGAAGTTACTCTCTCAGCCGTAGTTCTTATCACTGTCTGAGCCTCTGTTGCGGCAGGAACGGTAATTTAAGTAACCACGGGAGCTGATGCAGATACGCTTGTGACTGTTCTGCCCTTGCGGCGCATTTCCTCCTCATAGAGCCTCTGCGCTTCCAGAGCATTTTTCCTGTGGGCATCCTCGGACTCTGCGTCCAGCCTTTTATTTTCGGCTGCAAGCTCGTCCCTGTTGATGCTGAGCATAAGCTCCTCACGGTCAAGTGAAGCTATCTGCTGCTGGCTGCTTGCGATCTTTTCTCCCAGCATCTGCACCTCGGCATTTTTCTCCGCAGCGCTTTCTTCCTGCATACGGATACTCTCCTGAAGCTGAGCCTTCTGCTGAGCCAGATCTGACTTCAGCTGCTCCATGCTGTTTATCTCACCGAGAATATCATCTATGAGCTGCTGATCGTGTTCAGCCACACGGTTGAGCATCTCAACTCTCGAGATCATGTCATAGAAGCTTGATGATCCGATGAGTACGGTTGCGAAATTATCTGTGCTTGAAACATACATCTCACTCAGACGCATTTTGAAGGTCTCCACCTTTGCGGCGATATCCTTTTCCTGCTGCTCTATCTGAACATCTATCTGAGCGATCTTATCCTGAGCTGATGAGATATTATCCGAAAGCTGCTGTATCTCGGCTGTAAGCAGAGCGATATTCTCGCTTATAGCTTCAAGCTGCTGTGAGAGCATATTCTGATACTGCTGCTCACTTGCCTTGCTCTGTTCAAGAGAACTGAGCTTTACCTCAAGATCGGCGATCTTCTGTGAGTTTGCTTCTCTCTCCTGCTGTATCTCCTCAACTGTTCTTGCTGAAACTGTATTATATGGACGGCTCATCACAGTGCCTGCCGTAACAGCGGCACTGATGACGAAAGCCATTATCCTGTTGATATTTTTCATATTAGACTCCGGTTGATCCGAATACTCCTTTCGATACGTTTATGGTGAAACGTAGTTTTCAGGGTCATCGAAACCGCCGTTCTTACGTACTTCAAAGTGGAGATGAGCGCCTGTTGAATAGCCTGTAGAGCCGACATATCCGATGACCTGTCCCTGCTCTACGTACTGTCCTTCGGTAACAGCTACTGACTTCATATGTCCGTAAAGAGTTGTATATGTACCGTCATGATAGATCATAACGTAGTTGCCGTAGCCGCCTCCGCAGCCGCAGCTTCCTGATTTTGCGTAGTCATGCGGACAGCTGCTGCATCCTACATGAACTGTACCTGATCTTGAAGCTACTACCTTAGCGCCATAGATACCTGCGTCACCGATATCGATACCGTTGTGGCTTCTGCCCCATCTCGGTCCGACACCGCTGGTGATGTAGCTGAATCCCGGAACAGGCCACATGAAGCCTGATGCTCCGACTCTGCCTGCGATGGTATTTGCAGCCTGCTGAGCGGCTTGTTCTGCGGCAGCCTGTTCTGCAGCGGCTTTTTCGGCAGCCTGACGGTCAGCTTCTGCCTGTGCAGCTTCAGCAGCAGCCTGTGCTTCGGCAGCTCTCTGTGCAGCAGCCTGAGCAGCAGCTTCTGCGGCAGCCTTTTCCTCGGCAGCCTTCTTCTCTGCGGCGATACGTGCAGCTTCCTCAGCGGCAGCCTTTTCAGCAGCGGCCTTTTCGGCAGCGATACGTGCGGCTTCTTCGGCGGCAGCCTTTTCAGCGGCTATACGCTCCTCTTCAGCCTTGCGTCTTGCTTCCTCCTCAGCCTTTTTGCGCTGTTCTTCTTCGTAGCGTCTCTGGGCTTCCTCGGCAGCCTTGCGTATCTGCTCCTTGATATTATCCTCTTCCTTGTCGAGTTCAGCATTGATCTGAGCAAGCTCATCCTTGCTGAGTGAAAGGAGATTCTCCTCGAACGAGAGTCTCTCGATCTCGCTCTGGGTATGCTGCATCTTGTCGTAGAGAGTTACCATCTCGCCTGCTTTTTCCTCTTTGCTTGCCTGCTGCTGAGCGAGGCTGTTTTCGAGGTTTGCTTTTTCGAGTTCGAGGTTCTGCTTTTCTGTTTCCAGATCAGCCTTGTACTGCTCCATAGTGCTTATCTCGCCGAGAATATCGTTGATTAGCTTCTCGTCGTTGGCAGCTATACGGTTGACCATTTCTACTCGTGAGAGCATATCATAAAAGCTTGCCGAACCTACGATGATAGATGCCAGCTGCTCGTTGCCCGATACATACATGGCGCAGAGTCTTTCCTTGAAGACCTCCACCTTTTCCTCGATGGCTTTCTGCTGGTCAGCTATCTTTACCTCCTGCTCTGCAATAGTCTGGTCGAGAAGCTGTATATTAGTCTCTGCGTTGGTGATATCGCCTGATATCTGATCCAGCTCTACATTGAGAAGGTCAATGTTTGACTGTATGAAACCGATCTGTTCGTTGAGTACATTCTGGTACTGCTGTTCCTGGGCTTTATTGCCCTCCAGAGAACCGATCTGTACCTCAAGATCAGCTATTTTCTGTGAATTTGCCTGTCGTTCCTGCTGTATCTCACTGAGAGTCTTAGCGTGAACTGTCTTTCCGCTTTCGTAATTGAAAGCAGCAGTATTTGCAATAAGTGCGATCGACAATGCGCTGCAAGTTACAAAAGAAAGAACTCGTTTTATCATTCTTAATTTTTTCATAGTAATGATGCGGAGTTTATGCCGCATCCTCCTTTCAAAAACTTCCGATTGAGAACGGCATCCACCTCATAATTATGCCGTGGAACAAAAGCCCACGGCATAACTGAAAACTGCCTTTTTACGGCGATTATTACAAGGTGCTGCCTTAAAGGCAACATCACACAAAGCTTGTGCTGAAGATGCGCCGTCAGATTTTTCGTCAGATCGTATAGAAATTCCGCAGGCATACTTTCGTATGTCAAGGGATTTCTGTGCGAGATGGCGGAAAACCTGCAAGCAGATTCAGTGCAAAGCCGTCAGGCGGGCTTTGCGAGATGCTTGCCTTAAACGTCTATGTGTCTTCTTGTACTGATAACACTGCCCAATGCCCCTATGAGTGCGCCTGCAATGATGTAGGCTACAAGTATCTGTATTCTTAGTTCGCTGAAGGGGATGATACTTCCGATACCGAAAGTGGACATAAGCATGGACTGACCTATCATCAGGTTGTATATAGCCCTGTAGGCTGCCCATGTGATAAAGAACGCTCCTACGCCTGCCACAAAGCCTGTAACCATTCCTTCAATGAAGAATGGCATACGTATAAAGCCGTTTGTAGCGCCGACGTACTTCATGATCTGTATCTCCTCACGGCGTGAGAACACGCTGGCCTTTGTGGTATTGGATATGATGATGAGTGATACAACTATCAGAGCGATAACTATTGTTCCTGCCACGAATGTGACAACTCGTCTTAATTCTCTGAGGAACTCTGCTACCTGCGGTGATGATGAAGCGCTCTGTACGCCTGTTATAGCGCCGATCTCTTCTGTTGTATCGGCGATGATATCGTTGTTGTTGACTGTAACGCTGAAGCCGTCGGGCATGAAGCTGGCGTCGTCGCCGATATAGCCTGTGAAGATCTTCTCGGCGTTAGGAAGGCTTGCTCTCTGTCTTGCAAGAGCGTCTTCCTTTGAGATGAACTCAACAGTATCAACGTTTGCCATTGCTGTTATAGCTTCCTCAGCAGCCTTGTTCTGTTCTTCTGTAGAACCTACCTCCATAATTACGACTATTTCGTTCTGGCTTCCCAGACCTGCTATCATTGAGTTAAGGTTGAGATAGAAAAGAGCTGCCATTCCGACCAGAAGCAGTGATATGAGCACAACGCAGAAAGTTGCGAATGCCATCATCTTATTCTTCCAGATATTTTCAAAGCCCTGATCGGTCAGATATTTAATACCGCTTATTTTCATTTATCTGCGCCTCCTTCGTTATTGCCGGAGGCACCTGCGGACTTCTTGTGTTTTTTCTTTTTATGCTTTTTCCCTGCGGGCTTTTCAGCCTGTGCGGGAGCGATCTCTGCCGCAGTTTCCGTACTTACAGCATCATTTACACTGCTGACGGTCTCAGCGGCTGTTTCGGCTGTTTCAGCCTTTGCCGCCTCAGAGAGCACCTCTGAGATATGAGCTGCCTCAGCCTCCTGCTGAGCTGTTACCTCGGCAAGCTTCTTTTCAGCTTCCTCGATAATAGCCTGAGCCTGTTCACGGATATCCTCAGCTGTCTCCTCGGGCTTATCCTCGGTAATAGCGGAAATGATATCCTCCGGTGTCATATCGTCAAGACTGAGAGGCATATTCTCCTCAGTATTGCTGACAGACGGCTCTTCCACGGCTGTCTCTTCCATAGCTGTCACAGTTTCCTCAGCAGCGGAGTCCACCTGCTGAAGATCCTCTTCATCAATAAACGAACCCACCATAGTCTCCATGGGGAATTCGCCGCCAAGGTCGTCGATCTCGTCAAGCCCCGCCTCAAGCTCCTCGGGGAGCTCTGCAAGGCCTGCGATAACGTTATCGTAAGCGATCTCGCCGTTGGTGATATTGATGATACGTCCGCCGAAATGACGGACAAGGTCATGTTCATGGGTGACCATGAGGATGGTAGTACCCTGATCATTGATACCCTTGAGCAGTTCTACTATCTCGTAGGAAAGCTCGGGGTCGATATTTCCCGTTGGCTCATCGGCAATGATGAGCTGAGGGTCATTGACGAGTGCTCTTGCGATGGCAACACGCTGTTTTTCACCGCCTGAGAGCTCGTCTGGGTAAGAATTCATTTTATCGTGGAGCCCTACAAGATCAATAACGTAGGGAACACGCTTTTTGATATGCTTAGTTGGTGCGTCTATAACTCTGAGAACGAATGCGATGTTCTCGTAGACTGTCATAGACGGGATAAGTCGGAAATCCTGGAATACGAAGCCGAGAGTACGGCGGAATTCAGGTATCCTTTTCTTTCTGAGTTTGTTGAGGTTATAGCCGTTTACCATTACGCTTCCGCTGGTAGCGTCTATTTCCTTCAGAAGTAGTTTGATCATAGTACTCTTACCCGCACCTGATGAACCTACAACGAAGGCGAAGTCGCCGTCATTGATACGCAGGCTGACGTTGTTGAGAGCGTCAACACCGCTTGAGTAGGTCACGGATACGTTTTTAAGTTCTACCAAAAGATTACACCTACCTTAAAAATTGGCTGTCAAGAAGTGTGCATAGCCACACGAAAGAACTTAGAACTTGACAGGATTTGCAGACAGGTACTTCTTTACCATAAGAGCGATCTTGAAGATAATAGCATGATCGAACTCACGGAGGTCAAGACCTGTAAGCTTCTTGATTTTTTCGAGTCTGTACACGAGAGTATTTCTGTGTACGAAGAGTTTTCTCGATGTCTCTGAAACATTAAGATTGTTCTCGAAGAATTTCTGGATAGTGAAAAGAGTTTCGTGGTCGAGTGACTCAATGCTTCCCACCTTGAATACCTCATGGAGGAATGTCTCACAGAGGGTTGTGGGGAGGTGATAGATAAGTCTTGCGATACCGAGATTATCGTAGCTGACGATGACCTTATCAGTATCGAATACCTTTCCTACCTCGAGAGCCATCTGAGCTTCCTTGAATGAGCGGGCAAGATCCTTGACGCCGACAACGGCTGTACCGATACCAACGTTTACTCTTGTGTAGAATTCGCTGCTGAGTGTGTCAGCGATAGAACGTGCAAGCTTTTCGAGATCCTTTGAATCAACAGTACTCTTCAGCTCCTTGACCAGAACTATATCGCTCTCAGTGATATTGAAAACGAAATCCTTGTTCTTGTCCGGGAAGAGGTTCTGGATAACATCGTAGGCTGAAATGTCATTGGCGGAGATGATCCTGATAAGGAAAACAGCACGGCTGATCTCAGCATTGAAGTGGAGCTCTCTTGCCTTGATGACTATATCGCCGGGGAGTACGTTATCGAGGATGACATTCTTGATGAAGTTGTTTCTGTCATACTTCTCGTCGTAGTACTGCTTGATATTTGAAAGAGTGATAGCGAGAATGCTTGCGTACTTAGCTGCAGCGTCGTCAACGCCCTCTACGAAAACAGCATAGTCAGGCTTTACTCTTGAGCCGAAAGGCTTGTATGTGAAGCCGTCACGGATAAAAATATCGTGAGAATCGCTGAGGTCGAGAGAAACGAACTCATTTGTTGTACCCACACGGGTAAGATCGCTGCAGGCGATGATGGTAGCGGTCTCATCAACAACGCCGATAGTAGCGTCGATGGTGTCACGCATCTGATGAACTAAACCCTGAAATAATCTGTTTGACATATTTTTTACATCCCTTCGTTAGATTTTTTGAACGGACCTTCAAGGAAAGCTGTGCGGAGGAGGATATGCCGCCTCCTCAACATATTACAAATTGTAACACATTCTTCGAGGGAATTTGTTAACAAACTGTGAACTTTCTTCTGAATGGTCACAAACATAGACTTGATTTTTGCTGCTTTTTGTATCGTTTCCACAAAAAGCCGATTTTTCTTGTAACCAATCCGTAACTTTTCAGTACGTTTTGTAATTTTTAATATACCTATATAAATTACCGAGACCTTGTTTTTACATCTTCTCGGGAGCTTCGATATTAAGTATCGTGAGCACGTTCCTAAGTGTCTGACGAACTGCAACGCAGAGAAGAAGTCTTGCATTTTTCAGCTCCTCAGTCTCAGCATTCTTTACGCTGCAGGCATCGTAGAAACGATGGAAAAGTGTAGCCAGATCAACAGCATACTTTGTGATCTTTGCAGGATCGTAAGTCTTTGCTGCAAGGTCAACTTCCTTAGGCAGAGAAGCGAGGTGACGGATAAGCTCGATCTCACGGCTGTCTGTAAGAACGCTCAGATCA
Organism: Ruminococcus flavefaciens FD-1; assembly: GCA_000174895.1. GTDB lineage: Bacteria > Bacillota > Clostridia > Oscillospirales > Ruminococcaceae > Ruminococcus > Ruminococcus flavefaciens_A. Next base: position 22,223 of record ACOK01000076.1, on the reverse strand, counting down.
GCCTTTTCAGGTACCTGTGTTCCCTCTTCCGCAAGAGCCCTGAGCATACTGCAAATTCTTGCGTGTGCATACTGAACGTAGTAAACAGGGTTCTGTGAGGACTTTTCGATAGCCAGATCAAGGTCGAACTCGAACTGTGAATTTGCCTCACGGAGATTGAAGAAGAAACGTGCTGCATCTATCGGGATCTCGTCAAGGAGAGTTACCAGTGTGATAGCCTTGCCGCTTCTCTTTGAAAGCTTGACTGTCTCGCCGTTGCGGACCAGACGTACCATCTGCATGAGAACAACATCCAGCTTTGAAGCATCAACTCCGAGAGCAGTGAGTGCAGCCTTCAGACGAGGTACATATCCGTGATGGTCGGCACCGAGAACGTTGATAGCCTTGTCGAAGTTACGAGTTACCAGCTTGTTGTAGTGGTAAGCGATATCGGGTACTATATAAGTATAGAGACCATTGCTTCTCTTCAGTACGAAGTCCTTGTCCATGCCGTAATCTGTAGCCCTGAACCATACAGCTCCGTCCTGCTCGTAAGCCTTGCCTGCTTCCATGAGCTTGTCAACGACCAGCTTTGTCTCGTTCTTCTCATGGACTGTGCTCTCTCTGAACCAGTTATCGTAAACGATGCGGTACTTCTTCAGGTCACGCTCAAGGCCTGCGATATTCAGCGGCAGAGCGTAATCAACGAGAGCCTTGCGGCGCTCTTCCTCGCTGACATTCTCAAGAGAATTGCCGTGGAGGTCGAAGTAATTCTTAGCGTGTTCGATGATATCCTGTCCGAGGTAAACATCCTCAGGCATGGGGAAATCCTCGCTGCTGCCATCCTCACCGTAAATACGTCTGCAAACTTCCTCGGTATCGGCAGCTGACTTGTATATTTCCTGTCCCTTTTCGGAGCAGATGTGCATATAGCGGAGAGAAAGAGATTTTCCGAACTTCTCTATCTGGTTGCCTGCGTCGTTGACATAGAACTCACGCTCAGCGTGCCAGCCTGCCCACTGAAGGACGCTTGCCAGGCAGTCGCCGATAGCGCCGCCACGGGCATTACCGATATGCATAGGTCCTGTAGGGTTTGCGGAAACGAACTCAACAAGCGCTCTTTTGCCTGCGCCTGTATCGGTCTTGCCGTAGTTTTCGCCTTCTTCGAGAACGTTCTCCACTACCTGGGAGAACCATTTTCTGCCAAGGAAGAAGTTCATGAATCCGGGGCCTGCTACCTCTGTCTTCTCGAACATAGTTCCTTCCATCTGTACCTTTTCTGTGATGAGTTCAGCTATCTTTCTCGGAGGCATTTTAAATGCCTTTGCACAGACCATAGCTGTATTTGCAGCAAAATCGCCGTGCGACTTATCCGCAGGTATCTCGATAGTGAAATCAGGCATCGGAACGGCAGGTACAGCCTGTTCCGCTACAAGAACGCCAAGAGCATCCATTATCATTTCACGGAGCTGATTTGACGCTTTTTTAATAAGATCTGACATTGGTGTAACGTCCTTTCTATTATCACTCCTGCACTGTCATGATTATCTCGTTATCAGACAGATATGAGGAATTGAGATCAAGTGTATATTTAAGATAAAGTCTGCCATCCTTTGCGATGGTATTATCTATAGCGTGGGTGTAAACTCCTATCTGAAGGTTTCCGTAAGGGGTACCGTACTGACAGAAGTGCTTGCGTCCTATCTCAAGGGAGAGCACCGAATTTGCCGTACCCTCACGGGTTATGGAAGCATTCCTGCCGTTGTCCACTTTGATAGTGGTGACCGAGCCTTCAAATCCTGTAGCTGAGGTATCCTCGTATGATATTATATCCCAGCCGTTCTCACGGATATGCTTTGCCCTGGTCATCAGTTCAGTTTCGCTTTTTTCGTCGTCCTGCCACTGGACACTGGTCAGGCATATCATTACATTCTTTTTCAAGACAAGTCTCCTTTTATATGGATCAGTATGTTCTTTCCGCATTATCTATAGCCTGTTCAAGGAGCATATCAACGAAGTCCTCATGGCTGATGCCCATATGCTCCATCAGTTTCGGGAACACACTGTTCTTGCGGAGTCCGGGAGATGTTCCGATCTTGTTGAGGAGGAGTCTTCCGTCGTCTGTCAGGAAGAAATCCAGTCTCGCCAGTCCCTTGCAGCCCATAGCCTTGTAAGCCTTGACAGCAGTCTCACGGATGGATGCCTGAAGCTCATCGGAAATATCTGCCGGGATCTTCAGTCCGTCGCCTGTGCTCTGGTTTACTTCCGTGGGATCATAGACCCTGTCGGGATCGAGTATCTCACCTATATAAGTGGAAAATGGCGTATCATAGCCGAAGACGGCAGCTTCCATCTTGCGGCCGCTGACGTACTTCTCAACGACCACCTTGTTATCGTTGGAGAATGCCACCTTTACAGCTGCGATAAGCTGTGCAAGATCATCAGCCTTGCCTGTGCCTGCGCTGGTGCCGCTCTTTGCCGGCTTGACGATAAGCGGAAATCCCAGTTCTCCTGCTATCTCGTGACAGCGCTTGTCAATTTCACTTATCTCACGCTGAGTGATTATCCTCCAGTCTGCGGTAGCGATATCATAGTCATCCATGACCATATGGATGTGTGACTTATCCATACACGAAGCCGCAGCAAGAACTCCGCATCCCACATAAGGAATGCCCGAAAGATCGAGAAGTCCCTGTATCGTGCCGTCAGCACCGTGCTTTCCCATGACCACAGGGAATACAACGTCTATCTTTCTGACAACGGCTTCACCGTTCTCGATGAGGATTATGCCTCTGTGAAGCGGATCGGGAGAGATTATAGCCGATGTACAATCGGGGTCCTGTTCCCATTCGCCTGTAGGGATATCCTCCACATCTCCGGGGAAGTACAGCCATCTGCCCTTTCTGGTGATGCCTATGCATATCACCTCATATTTATCTTCGGGAATATTCCTGATGACCTCAGCGGCGGAAGCCAGTGAAAGTTTATGCTCTCTCGAAGTACCGCCAAAAATCACAGCTGCCTTTATCTTTGCCATGTTGTTCTCCTTTGTAATAGTATCGAAAATTGAGTATAGTCATTTTCAAGCATCACTATATTTTATCACATTTCACAAAAAACTGCAAGTATTTTTTGCGAAAATGCAGGATAACACAGTAAATTTCGCAAGTAAAGCGTAACGCAGACAATTTTCCACAAGTATTTTTGTTTATTTTGCCGATTGATTTTCCTTTTTTTGGTACCCTTGTGCACATTGTCCATGGTAATAATGACGAAGCTGCATGACCGGCCAAAAGAAAAAGCCGTTCCCGATATACGGTAAACGGCTCTTTGATTTCGTGATTATTTATCCTTGTGCATTTTTACCCGTGGCGAGATATTGAATTTCATCTCATGCCAATACTCTCATCATCCAGCTGGAGCTTGTCATACTTTATAATGTAGTCCCACAACTCCTGAACGGTCGTGAAAGCGATACCAACGTAGCTGTCGGCACATCCATAGTAAATGGCGATACGGCCTGTCTCCGCATCATGGAGAGTAGCACAGGGGAAGCACACATTCGGCACGAATCCCCTTTCCTCGTACCATTCTTCGGGAGCGAGGATATAGTTTGAACAGCGGTGAAGCACCTTTGAAGGCTCGTTTATATCGAGGATAGCCGCACCAATGCTGTAGACATATCCGTTGCAGGTGTTCACAACTCCGTGGTAAAGCATCAGCCAGCCCTTGTCAGTCTCGATAGGAGCAGCACCTCCGCCTATTTTAAGGTTTTCCCACCAGTTTTCGGAACGTCCCATCACATGGCGGTGGCGTCCCCAGAATTCCATATCCTTGCTTTCGCTGATGAAAATGTCGCCGAAAGCGGTGTGACCGTTGTCACAGGGACGTGAAAGCATTACGAAATTGCCGTTTATCTTTCTCGGGAAAAGCACGGCATTGCGGTTATACGGCAGGAATGGATTCTCCACACGGGTGAACGTCCTGAAATCCTTAGTGACCGCAACTCCGATGGTAGGACCGAACATATCCTGACACCACATTATATAATATGTATCCTCCACCTTGACAAGGCGTGGGTCGTAGGCATATTTCGGCATGAACGGCTCGCCGTTTTTGTCAGTGAAAGGTATCTTCTCAGAATCAAATTCCCAGTGAACAGCGTCCTTGCTTCTGCCTAAATATATATGCGGGATACCGTCTCTCTGCTCACCACGGAAAACGCCGATAAAGCCATCCTCATAGGGCAGCACCGCACTGTTAAAGATACGTGCCACATTCGGCAGCGGATTTCTGCCTATAACGGGGTTTTCGCTGTATCTCCACACAGGTGCCGTACAGTCGGCAGGCTTATCCTGCCATGGCATATTTGAAAGATTATCTCCGATTATTCTGATATCAGCCATAGTCCATCTCCTTTGCTTAACAAAAGCTTAATTCCTATGCTTAAATTATACTACAATTAATCGGTTAAGTCAAGCTTTAAAATCAAATTTAAGTAAATTCGTGAAACTGCACTAATTTTCCGCTCATATTTCTACATTCAGAATTTACAGCTATTATGTAGACTTGCATATGCCCATAGTGTATAATTAAGGCAATACAGTACAAAGCCGTCAGGCGGGCTTTGTGCGGTGTTGCCTTAATTTACTACAAGACCCAAAAGGAGCAGCTATGGAAATAATCAACAGCACTACCCGTCCCATTAATAATATACATTATATATGTATGCATATCGGAGGATCACCTGTCACCTGCTATGTCATAAACGGCAAAGACGGCAGTCTTCTCATTGATACAGGCTTCTATTTCTGCTATGACAAGCTTCGGGAATGGCTCAGTCAGTTCAATATCTGCCACATCCTCCTCACTCACGCCCATATTGACCACGACTTCAATGCCGCAAAGCTGAGAAAATCAACAGGTGCGCAGATACTTCTCAGCGAAAAGGATGTCCCGCTCATCGGCAATTACCGCAGTCAGCCCGTCAAAGCGACTATGAGGAAGTACCGTCTGCGCAATATCCAGCAGAATGTGTGCGGAGGCATGAAGCTTTTCAGCACACGCCCCTACTCCCCCGATATAGTAATAAAGCCGCAGGACAGCGGCATTCTCCGCAGTCTCGGCTATGACGCGGATATCGTCCCTCTCCCCGGGCACACCCTCGGCTCGGTGGGGGTTCTGGCGGACGGCGTACTCTACTGCGGCGACGCTTTTACCGCTATATGGGGCAGACCCGACATCACTCCCCATGCTGCTTCCCTCAAGGCTATGCAGCACTCATTAAAGCGCATACTGAAAATATCTCCCCAATGGCTTGCGACAGGTCACGGACTCCCTGTATCCATGGATAAGGCACGGCCTGTTATCATAAATTATCTCAGTGAAAGGAGCCTAATATGAACCTAAGTGAACTGATAAACAACATCAACTCAGGCGCTCTCGATGACAGATTCCGCAGTCTCTACGGCTCGGTCACTCCTCAGCGCATCCGCTTTCTCAGTGCCTGCGAGCGCTTTTCAAGACTTTATCCCGAACAGGACGAAATACAGATTTTCTCCGCTTCCGGACGCACCGAGATAGGCGGCAACCACACCGACCATCAGCACGGATGTGTGCTTGCGGCGGCGGTGAATATGGATATGATAGCTGTTGCTGCCCCCAATGACAGCGGAGTTATACGTTTTTCCTCGGAGCAATGCCCCGAATGCACTGTCAGCACCGATGACCTTGCCGTCCACGAGGAGGAAAAAGGCACTACTGCCTCACTGATACGTGGTATCGCCGCAGGTTTTGCAAACATCGGAACAGCAGCTGGCGGACTTGATATCCTTGTTTCATCGGATATCCCGACGGGAAGCGGACTTTCCTCATCGGCGGCTTTTGAAGTCCTCATCGGCACAGTCATCGACTGTATTTACAATGGCGGCGAAGCAGGCGCAGAGAAGATCGCCCGCATCGGACAAGCTGCCGAGAACCTCTACTTCGGCAAAGCAAGCGGCCTTATGGATCAGATGGCAAGCGCTCTCGGCGGCTTGGCGGCCATAGACTTTGAAGTTCCCGATTCTCCACGGGCAGACCGCATTGACTTCAGCATTGAAGATGCAGGCTACTGTATCTGCATCACAGACACGGGAAGCAGTCACGCCGATCTTTCCGATGATTACTCAGCTGTTCCGGCGGAGATGAAGCATATCGCACAGACCATGGGATATTCAGTTCTCCGTGAGGCGGATGAGGAGGAGTTTTACCGCCTTATCCCCGAACTGAGAAAAGTCTGCTCCGACCGTGAGATACTCCGTGCAGCCCATTTCTTCGCTGAAAACGAAAGAGCAATACTGGAGGCGCAGGCGCTGAGAAACGGCGATACAGAGGAGTTCTTTGAACTTGTAAATGCTTCCGGTGATTCCTCGGCGCAGCTTCTCCAGAACCTCTATCCCCCGTCCTCTCCGCAGTCTCAGTCCATCCCTCTTGCAATAATGCTGAGCAAGCGCATACTGAGAGGTTCGGGCGCTGTACGTGTTCACGGCGGCGGCTTCGCAGGCACGGTACAGGCTTTCGTCCCCATTTACACAGTCAGGGAGTACATTGACGGAATGGAGCGTGTTTTCGGGAAAGGAAGCTGCCATGTGCTTAGGATAAGAAACGAGGGAGGTGTACGTATTATAATGTAAGCCGTTCTCAGATATTAAATATTTTTTGATATTTAAGGACTTTTTAATAATTGCCATGATATAATTATATCAATGAAAGGAAAGGTGGCGTATTTACAGTATTACAGCCATAAGTATTGACTTTGATCCTGAAATATGATATCATGACTTATGTATATTAATTTTACAGAAGGGATAGTTTTATATGAGCAAATCAAAGAAAAAAGGAAAAATCATCAAATGGATAATCATTGCAGTATTATTGCTTCTCGTCATTGCAGGCGTGGTATTATCCAGACTTTCAAACAAGAGCTCCGGACCCGTGGGTACTTACACAAGCGGTAAGATCAAAAAGCAGGACCTCTACAAATACGTTACCATGTCAGGTACCGTTGACGGAAAATCAAGCGTTTCCATCACAGGCGACCCTACACTGAAGGTAACAAAGCTCAACGTCAAGAAGGGCGATGAGGTCAAGAAGGGCGATATCCTCTGCATCTTCGACAACACCACTCTCCAGGAGGAATTCGACGCACTTTCCGCAAGCAGCTCCAAGACACAGGACGCTGCAAACTACTCTCACGGCATCAACCAGAGAAATCTCGAAAAGGCTAAGCGTGACAGAGCAAATGCCATCTCTCAGGCTCAGCAGGACATCAACGATGCTGTTGCAAAGCGTGATCAGGCTTATGCCGACTACAACGCAAAGATACAGCGCTACAACGACATCAACCAGGAGATCGACCGTACCTATGCTGAAATGATCGACGCTGCCGATGAAGAAGCTGCAAAGGCTGCTGAGACAAAGTGGGAGGAATTCAAAGCTCAGGCTGCTGCTCTCAATGTTGAACTTGAAGCAGATCACGCACAGCTCGCAGGCTACGATGATGCTATAACTGCTGCAAACAGAGCTTATGACACCATAGTAAAAAATGCGGACGATGCTCTCCAGAACGCTCAGGATACAGTTGATCAGGAACAGTACGCAGCTGTCGATGAGGAAACTACTGAGAAACTGAAGAAGCTCAGCCAGCAGATCGATGACTGTACAGTTATCGCTCCTATTGACGGCATCATCACAGAGCTCAATATTTCTGAAGGCACTCTCCCAACATCAAACATCATCATGACAGTCAGCGATGCTTCTTCACTTATCGTAAGAGGCAAGGTCAGCGAAAACGACATCCTCAGCATCATCAAGGGCATGAGCGCCGAGATCACTGCAAGCGCTCTCGGCAAGGACGTTATCAACGGCAAGGTCGAGCGTATTGAGATGAGCTCCAACGGCAAGGAAGCAGACGGCTCATCAAGCGGCTACGCTGTTGAGGTATCATTCGACGACAGCAAGCTTCTTCTCGGTATGAACGCTAACGTCAAGATAGTCCTCGACCACAAGGAAAATGTTTTATGCATCCCATACGACGCTGTTCAGAAGGACGAAAACGATAACTGCTATGTATGGAAGGCTGATAAAACAGCAGGCAATAACTACAAGATAAAGAAAATAGATATAAAGACAGGTTTTGAAGCTGATTACTACACAGAGATCACTTCCGGCGACCTTAAAGAAGGCGACATCGTTATCACAGGAACATCCAACGTTTCCGACGGAGATATAGTTGCTTTAGATACATCGGAGGAGTAATAACAAAATGAGACGCATCATTTCCATGCGGAATATTGTCAAGAAATACTTCATAGGTCAGCCTAATGAGCTGGAGATACTCCACGGCCTTGACCTTGAGATACACGAAGGCGAATTCGCCGCTATCGTCGGACCTTCGGGTTCGGGAAAAAGTACCCTTATGAATATCATCGGCGCTCTCGACAAGCCTACTTCAGGCTTCTATGAGCTCAACGGCACCGATATCTCGCAGTTGGATGATTCCGAGCTGAGCGAAATAAGGAACAAAGAGATAGGCTTCGTCTTCCAGAACTTCAATCTCATCTCAAGGACAAACGCCATCGAAAACGTGGAGCTCCCCATGCTCTACGCAGGAGTAGGCCGCAAAGAACGCAGAAAACGTGCTGAGGAGCTTCTGGAGCTTGTGGGTATGAGCGACCGTGCCGACCACAACCCAAATGAGCTTTCAGGCGGCCAGAAACAGCGTATCGCTATAGCAAGAGCTTTAATAAACACACCGTCAATAATCCTTGCCGATGAGCCCACAGGTGCTCTCGATTCGGCAACAGGACGCATGGTAATGGACATCTTCCATAAGCTCCACAAAGAGGAGAGAAAAACCATCATCCTCATCACCCACAGCCCGGAACTTGCTTCCGAGACTGAGAGGATACTCACGATCAACGACGGAAATATCGTATCAGACAGCAAGGGAGGCGTGACAGATGCACTTTCTTGAAAATATCCGCCTCGCCCTCTCTTCGCTGAAAGCCAATAAGCTTCGTTCAGTGCTGACAATGCTGGGCATCATCATCGGCATAAGCTCCGTGGTCACTATCACCACTATCGGCAACTCGCTGAAGGATACCCTCAACAGCACACTGAATATGCTGGAAGGCCAGTCTGTCAATACCTACTATGATTACATCCGTGAAGAGGATCTGACAATAGAAAAACACCTTTCTGAAGAAGATTACATCAAAACTGAGATGCTGGATGAGTTTGAAGATTATTTCGGCGGAAAATATCTGGTCAGCCGTACATCATCTGTCGGCCATGGAACACTCAAAAATTCCGAAGGCAAGGAAGTTAATGTTATAGTTTCAGGTGCTTCCGAGGGATTTATCAGAGAAAACAAGTATTTCTACAAGCTGACGGAAGGCAGATATCCGACTATTGAGGATAACAACGGTAAGAAGCATACCATTCTGGTATCCGATATCTTTGCCGAGCAGTACTTCGGCAAAAAATCCGATGCTCTCGGAAATGATATCGTTATCTCAATAGACGGCGTCGGCAATATCGATTTCACCATCGTCGGCATATTCGGCCTTTCCGACAGCTATCTCAAGTATATGGCTGAAAAAGGCACACCAAAGGAACAGCTGACTACACCGACATTCATCCCCTACTATACAGCTACAAGTCTCAAAGAACCCGCTTCCGATCACGACATATACCCTACATTCGTAATCTGCGACAACAAGACTGATTCCAAGAAAGCCATAGATGATATCCAGGCTTTCTTCGACAGCAAGTACAGGAACGCAAAGTACTGGAAGCCGATGTTCTACGATATGTCGGAAGAGATGGATGATACTATGATGGTAATGAACATCCTCACCATAGTGCTGGCTGTTATCGCTGCAATTTCATTGCTGGTCGGCGGTATCGGCGTTATGAACATCATGATGGTAAGCATCACAGAGCGTACCCGTGAGATCGGTATACGAAAAGCTCTCGGCGCTAAAAACAGCGCTATAAGGGTGCAGTTCCTGATTGAATCCGCTATACTCTGCCTTGTAGGCGGCGGCATAGGCGTTCTCTTCGGTATGTTCAACGGACTGCTTGTGGAGGTCATAGGCAATATGGCACTCAAAGCCTTCCCCGAATACGCAGAACTGGTAGTTCTCGACATAAGAGTTTCTTTCTCGGCTATCATCGCTTCACTCATCTTCTCAACTGTTATCGGCGTATTCTTCGGTATCTACCCCGCTAACAAAGCCGCCAAACTCGACCCCATCGACGCACTCAGATACGAATAATAAAACAGACACGGTTAACCGTGGTACTCATACAGCAACTTTATATGTATTTATCGGGGGAAACCTTTCTGAGGAAAGGTTTTCCTCAATAGACACGCATAAAGCTGCTATACGAGTACCACGGTTAACCATGTCTGTTTTTTTCCTTACACAGGGGTTGAAATTGAGTATCAAATGTGATATAATTAAAATTGCATTTTTATAGCCTATTACAAGGAGGTCATATCTTGAAAAAAGTAATCATCATCGGTGCAGGTCCTGCCGGACTTACTGCTGCCTATGAACTGCTGAAAGACAACTCAAACGAATACGAAGTAACAGTTCTGGAGGAAACCGATGCTATAGGCGGTATCTCAAAAACTGTCAACTATAAAGGCAACCGTATGGACATGGGCGGCCACCGGTTCTTCTCAAAGATACCGGAGGTAAACCAGTGGTGGAACGAAATGCTTCCGATGCAGGGCGTTCCTTCCAAGGATGACAAGTACCTGAAGAGAAGCGTTACCCTTGAAGAGGGCGGCCCCGATCCTAAGAAGACCGACCGTGTTATGCTGAAAAGACACAGAGTATCACGTATCCTTTTCAATGACAAATTCTACGATTACCCCGTTTCACTCAAGCCCGAGACCATAAAGAACTTCGGTTTCTTCACAACTATGAAAGTCGGCCTCAGCTACCTTGCAGCCGTTATCCACAAGCGTCCCGAGGACAATCTTGAGAATTTCTACATCAACTGCTTCGGCAAGGAACTTTACTCCATGTTCTTCGAGTACTACACCGAGAACCTGTGGGGACGCCACCCCAGCGAAATTGACGCTTCATGGGGCGCTCAGCGTACAAAGGGTCTCTCCATAGTCGGCATCATCAAGGACTTCTTCGGCAAGCTGTTCAAAGTCAAGGACAGAAAGGTAAACACATCCCTTATCGAGGAATTCAAGTACCCGAAGCTCGGCCCCGGCCAGCTGTGGGAAGTTACCGCTGACGAGGTAAAGAAGCTGGGCGGTACTATTATAATGGAAGCCGCTGTAAAGAAGCTTCACAAGAACGAGGACGGCACTCTCTCAGGCGTTTCCTACGTCAAGGACGGCAAGGAGATAAAGCTTGACGGCGACTACGTTATCTCCTCAATGCCTGTAAAGGACCTTGTGGCAGGCATGAACGATGTTCCCGAAGAACCTGCACGTATCGCAGCAGGCCTCCCCTACCGTGATTACATGACACTGGGCGTACTTGTTCCGAAGCTTAATCTGAAGAACAAGACAAATATGCGTACTGTCGGCAATATCGTGCCAGACTGCTGGGTATATGTTCAGGACAGACGTGTCAAGATGGGACGTTTCCAGATATACAACAACTGGTCACCTTACATGGTAAAGGACCTCGGCCACACTGTATGGGTAGGCCTTGAGTACTTCGTTACCGAGGGCGACAAGTTCTGGAATATGACCGAGGAACAGTTCTCACGCTTCTGCGTAAAGGAAATGGTAAAGCTGGGACTTATCAGCAGTGCCGATCAGGTGCTTGATACCCACATGGAGAAGGTGAAGAAGGCTTATCCTGCTTACTTCGATACCTACGAGGAGATGGATACCCTTATCGAATACCTCGACACCATCCCCAACCTTTTCTGCGTAGGACGTAACGGTCAGCACCGCTATAACAACATCGACCACTCAATGGTAACATCCTTCGAGGCTGTAAAGGCTATTAAGAGCGGCAGCACCGATAAATCCGCTATCTGGAACGTCAATACGGAAAAGGAATACCACGAGGAGAAGCAGAAGTAATGGACGAAATAAAGCAGATAATCCGTGACAGACAGTTCAAAAAGCTGTTTGTCGGGGATACTGATAATACCCTGATACAGTTCTTCCGTTATCTCTTTGTTGGCGGACTTGCCTTTCTGGTGGATTTCGCAGTCTCATGGCTGCTTTTCCACTTCGTTTTCGGCGACAGGAAAGAACTGGGCTGGGTAGCCAATTCCCTTTCATTCGTGGCAGGTCTTGCTGTGAATTACATCATCAGCACCTTCTGGATATTCAAGGAATCAAAGGTGAAAAACAAGCTGGTGGAGTTTATCAGCTTTGCCGCTATCGGAGTTGTTGGACTCCTCATCACCATCGGCATAACAAAGCTTTTCGAGATATGGCTGGGAGATACCACAAGCCTTTTCCAGATTATAGCTAAACTTGTTTCAACAGCTGTATCCTTCCTGTGGAATTTCTTCGCAAGAAAGATACTCCTCTACACAAAAAAAGAGGGAAAGGAGTGAGTCTGTGGATAATAAAGACTCCTCGCCGGAAATCAAAAAACCCCGGAAACATCTTATCCGCACACTGAAAAAAAGTGACGGAAGCATCACAGCTTTTGTGCTTCGTGCAGGTACATCTAAGCAGAAGGTGATATCAGTCCGTGATATCCTGACGGTGCTGTCTTACATCTTCGCATTCGGCGTGATGATGGTAAGCGTGGTCATCACTCTCTACTACGTCATCGTCGCTTCAAGAAACGAATTTCACTCCGACTGCACTGACACTCTCATGTGGGCGAATGCCTCATACGAAAGCGGTTCGGTGTATGACCCGGATTTCAAGTACGCCTGCTTTCTGCCATTCGGCGTGAATCTTATAATGCAGCCGCTTATCCACCTTACCGGATTATCGCTCACCACACACATTCTCGGTATGACAGGATTTTTCCTGATCATCACTCTGATGTTCTTCATCATGCAGAATGTTATCGGCACAGGCGCAAGAGGTGCGGCACTGGGCACGGCGGTATTTCTCGCTATGACCCTTTCATCACGGAAGCTGAGAGAGATATTCTGGGGACACACCATCTACTACACACTGGGCATACTTTTCCTTATAATCGGCATCGCCCTCTACTTCAGGATAATGACGAAGGGCAACAGTCTGAGACGCATCAATGCGAAAAACGGCGACACCTCGGGTATGAACTACAGCATAGCCCTTACTGCCTGTCTTTTCGCAGTATTCATAATGCTGGCCGCAACCGACGGTATATCTGCAATTTCCATTTTTGCTCTGCCGCTGATGGCAGCCATTGCCGCTGAATATTTCCTCGATATGCGCAACAGGCTGTTCAGCTTCAACACTCTTTACATGGCGCTGAGAGTTGCGGCAGTCGCAGTTATGACACTGCTTGGAATCTTCCTCAACAATAAACTTATCGGCGACCTGTCCGCAGGCTATCAGGAGGCGAACTCCATGTACTCCGCAATGAGTACGTGGTCAGACCATCTGAGAAACCTCCCTACCGCCTGGATGAGTCTGCTTGGCGTGAAAAGTATGGAGGGACAGTTCCTCATGCAGGGGCTGGGACTTAATAATCTCTTCTACATCTTCAATGCTGTCATGCTGGCAGTAATACCCGTTATCGCTACGATATGCTACCCGAAATACGGCAGAAGCAAATTCGGCAGGGCAATGAGATACTGGGTGTGGATACACTGGGCAGTTACCGTCATAGTCCTCATCGGCTACATCTGCGGAGTTCTTGCAGTTGCCGAATGGAGGCTTACTCCAATAGTCGGCACATCGCTGATACTCAGCATCCTTTTCATCAGATGGGCTGTCACACGGAAGACGGCAATTTCAAGACTTTCCGTCATACTTATGCTGCCCGCACTGATAGTTTGCTGTATGAACCTTTCAAATGCGGCGTCAATGCCAAGTGACCCTCACAAAAGAAATGATCTTTTCGGCCTCGAAGAATTTCTGGAAAATATGGAACTTGAAAACGGCTATGCAACTTTCTGGCAGGCCAACTCCGTTACCGTTATATCGGGCAATAAGGTCAAAGTCAGAGAGGTCATCATCAATGACGGTACAGTCAGAAAGCGCTTCTACCAGTCATCGAAAAAATGGTACGACGACATGGAAGGCAAGGACGAATACTTCCTGCTTCTCACCGGCAGCGAGTACAAGCACCTTGTCGATTCCAACTCAGAACTTATGAATGAGGTCAGCGAAGACCTGGAGGCTGTGATAAATTCACATAGCTACCATGTCCTGATCTTTGACCACAATTTTGTATAAATACACGGCGGTGTTTTTACAACTGTAAAACACCGCCGTTATTGCATTATTTATCCTTTGTCATATTTTCGACGCAGAGGGATTCCCATTGCTTATAATAGTCCGCAGAACTGTTCATGACCAGCTTGCAGGCCTTTTCTGCGTTGGAGTCACTGCTCTTTATGCTGTATTTTCCTATATCCGCACGGACAGGCACACGCACAGAGTCCCCGTCTTTTTTCACTGTGATATCGCAGTAGTAATAGTCCTCAGCCTGCGTATCCTTACTGCCGTAAGGCTTCATGCCGCTGTCAGCATCAACTGAGGATATATACTTTTTCAGCTGTTCAAGGTCGCTGTCGGAAAGACTTCCCAGCTCGAACATTTCGCCGAAAAGCATGAAGTCATCCTCAGCATCTTCGGTGAGGTAAGCGTCCATCCACTTGTCGTCCATGAGATATATCTCATCATATTCCGAGCCGTCGCTCTTTCTGAGGATATTATCAGCGCCGATAGTTCCTTCGTTCTGAAAATAGAATCCGCACCATATACGCCCGTCCGCCTGAACTATCAGGTCCGACTTGGTATAGGAATCATTGCGATAATGTCTGACCTTGCAGAGTATCTCCGAAGCATCGGTATAGGGCGAAACCGCAGGAGGTTCGGTCTTCATCACAACGGGAGCCGAATTCATAGCCACACCTGGATGGTCGTTCTCTATCTCGGTACCGCTTTCGATTTTCGGGCGGAATATGTCGAATGAACATGATGAAAGGCACAGAAGCGCCGCTGCACCAACAATGATAAAACGTTTCAGCATGGCCATTTCCCTCAGATCTGCGAGAATACAGAGCCTATCCTGTCGCATATAAGCAGATCGGCATTCTTATCCATCTGTGTGGGTGACATATTGATAATGACAAGGTTCTTGCCGCTGAAATAGCGGATAAGGCCTGCCGCAGGGTAAACATTCAGCGAAGTGCCGCCGATTATGAGAGTATCAGCCTCGGAGATCGCCTTTACAGCGCCGTTCACAACATCGTTGTCGAGGGCTTCTTCATACAGCACCACATCCGGCTTGACGATGCCTCCGCATTCGCAGACAGGCACTCCCTGAGAATCAATGATAAAGTGCACATCGTGGAATTTATGGCATTTTGTGCAGTAGTTGCGGAGCACGCTTCCGTGGAGCTCATACACTTTTTTGCTGCCTGCCGCCTGATGGAGACCGTCGATATTCTGGGTCACGACAGCTGTAAGCTTTCCCTGAGCTTCAAGCTCCGCCAGTTTGAGATGAGCGGCATTGGGCTTAGCGTCAAGGCACAGCATTTTTGCTCTGTAGAAGCGGTAGAATTCATCAGTCTTGCTCTCGAAGAAAGAGTGGCTGAGAATGGTCTCGGGAGGATAATCCCACTGCTGTGAGTAAAGTCCGTCAACGCTTCTGAAATCGGGGATCCCGCTTTCGGTGGACACTCCTGCGCCGCCGAAAAATACGATCCTCTGCGAGTTTTTAACGATATCCGAAAGCTTCTGAATGTTCTCATCCATAATTACTCACCCATTACCTTGACATAGAATTTACGTGTTCTCGGGCCGTCGAATTCGCAGAAGTAGATATCCTGCCATGTGCCGAGAAGCAGCTTTCCTTTATTGATGATGACAGTTTCGCTTGCACCGACTGCTGAAGATTTGAGATGAGCATCGGAGTTGCCTTCAACATGGCGGAACTGCGCCATATCGGGGAAGATCTTATCCATGCCCATAACAAAATCTGTTCTGACATCGGGGGCGGCGTTTTCGTTTATGGTGACAGCGGCAGTGGTATGAGGGCAGAAAATGACGCATATGCCCTCGTAAACGCCGCTTTCTTTAACGGCTTCACTGACTTCACGGGTAATATTCACAAGTCCCTCAGCGGGAGTTTCAAGCTGAAAATCGAATAACATGGTCGTTTCTCCTTTATAATTTGATAAATATGCGGCGCAGCCGCCAATATCGGGATTCCAAAGGGAATGTACTTCCCTTTGGCAGGGGGTGAACGAGGGGGACAGCGTCCCCCTGAAAAGTAGTCAGTCCAGCAAAGCGCTGACTGACGGCTGTTACACAAGCACTCCCCTCGGCTTGACCGACGCTTTTACCGGCCAGTCTGTAAAACATGGCTTCGCCGTTTTTTTATTTTTTTGAATAGTAGTTACAGAAATAATTCAGCGGACATTCTGTACATTTCGGGCTTCTCGCCTTGCATATGTCCCTGCCGAATTCCACCGTCCTGTGGCAGAAATCCGATGATTCTTCGGGCGGTATCAGCTTCACAAGGTCTTTTTCCACCTTTGCAGGCTCCTTGTTTGCAGTAAGCCCCAGTCTGCCCGTGATGCGTATGCAATGAGTATCCGTCACCATCGCCGGCTTGCCGAAAACATCACCCAGCATGAGATTTGCGGTCTTTCTGCCGATCCCCGAAAGAGTGAGAAGCTCTTCCATCGTGTCAGGGACTTCGCCTCCGAAATCATTGATAAGCTGCCCTGCCATTTCTTTCAGGCTCTTTGCCTTTGTGTGGTAGAATCCGCAGGGCTTGACATCCTGTTCAAGCTCCGCAAGGTCAGCATCCGCAAACGCCTGTAATGTGAGATATTTCCTGAAAAGCGTCTTAGTGACGATATTCACTCTCGCATCTGTACACTGTGCTGCAAGACGAGCCGCAAACATCAGCTGATATGGCTCATCGTAGTCCAGCGTACACGAAGCATCAGGATAAAGCTTTTTCAGCTCAGCCACTGCAAGCTCAGCTATTTCCTTTTTCTTCACTTTGCATCACCTGCCATATCTTTCTGCTTTGCCAGCAGTTCGTCATATACTCTGTACATCTTCTGCACGGTGTTTTCGAGGAAGTAATAGTGCTTGATATAGAATCCCTCCAGCACCATTATCATTACAATCAGCGCCGTAACGCCTATGGCTTCACCGCCGCCCTTATTGTCCATGAGAAGCAGAATGGCGATGAATATGCAGAGTATCACTGCAAACATGAATGTGACGAGAAAGTGCACTATGCGCTCATGCTGCATAAAAGCTATCTTATCCTTGTGTTCAGCCATTATCAGGTCAAGTTCAGCTTTATCCGTGCACTGTCCGAGACGTTTTGCAACGGTTTCCATGTATTGAGTAAGGTATTCGGTCATAAACACACCTCCGCAGATAAACAGGCATATGCCTTTCGTAAAGCAATACCAGAATATACAATTCAATTATACATCTTTTTGTTGATTTTGTCAAGGACAGCAAGCAGAGAATGCAGAGCAACAGCATTTACTTTTAAATAAATAATAAAAAAACGCCGAAGGCGGCATTCCGGGGTCAAGGGTGACTCCCCACAGTGTGGGGAGATGTCACGAAGTGACAGAGGGGACGGGCGACCGTTGGGAGATGTTATCTCCCTTGCAGGGGGTGAATGAGGGGGACAGCGTCCCCCTGACGAAGTAGTAAAGCAAGAGTAGCGATGCTTTACGGATGGTTTACAAGAATTATGAATCGCCCCAAAAAAGTAAATGCTGTTGCCCTGGCAGAGAATGCACGGGAAACGGCATTGCCATATTCTCCGCCATTGCAAAAAAATCAGGGAAAGCTCTGATGAAAAGCTTTCCCTGATATATCACTGTCCTGTTACTATATTGATGAGTCCCTGATAGAGTCCGCCCGATTCGCTGGCAAAATTAAATGAGAATCTGGTAGGATTCTGAAGCTGCATAACAACGATATAAGAGCCGTTATAGCCGCTGTAATCGGACCATACCGCATTATTGTAGCTTGCGTCATTGACCTCCTGAAGTACGCCCGTTATGTAGAGGATATCCTCGCCGCCTGTTTCGGCAGTTCCCGTTTTAGCGTAGAACCGGTAATTCTCAGGCCAGTAAAGTCCGAGATTTCCGCCAACGCCTGTCATGCCGTCAAGCAGATTCTGCCTGCACTCACCGGGGATGCTTCCCAGCCACTCATAAGGCGCCGAGCCCGGAAATACCTGATTGTTTGGGTCGTTGGTATCAACAATGCTCTGGACTACGAAAGGCTTCGGCATATCGCCGAAAACAGCTTCTCTGCCCAGTGCAGCAAGATAGATGGGGCAGGTCCTTACGTATGCCTGACCAAATGCGCTTCTTCTCAGGTCGTCACCGCTGTAGACCTCGAAATTATTCTCGATAGGTCCGAAATCGCAGTAGATAGGGCTGAGGAAGTGGAACACACTGTCCAGGTCGGACATTACCTTGTCCACGCCTATCTGGTCGAAGGACTTGGCAAAGAATATATTCGATGAATTCACGAATGCAGAATAGAGGGTTCTTTCAGGGATAGGATAATATCCCGTGTCATGATCCCAGTTGACGATAGTCGCACCGTCTATCTCCCATGTTCCCTCGTCGTAAAGGCAGGTAATACCGTTCATATCGGACACTACCTCAGACATTATCTTGAAGCATGAACCGGGAGGATTGTTCTGGAACGCCTTGTTAGCAACAGAACCGTACTCCAGCCCCTGAGCGTAATTTTCGTCCTGAACGTAAAGCACAGGATCGTATGAGGGATAGCTTACCTCAGCAAGAAGTGAGCCGTCAGTTCGCATAACGACAACAGAGCCTGCCATTCCCTGACTTGCCATATAGTCATAGATAGCGTTCTGCTTTTCGCCGTCAATGGTCAGTTGAATGGACTGTCCCACGTTTTCGTCGCCGTCAACAGGAGAAGGATTCTTCGTTCTCAGAGTTTCCTCCATTTCGGTATCAACGCCTGCTGAAAGCTCGCTGATTATATTCGCAAAGGAATACTTGTATCCCTCGGAAAACTGTCTTACCTCTTTGCCATCCTCACTTCTTGTGCTGTATGTGAGGAGCGTGCGGTTGCAGTCATAGACATTACCCCTGAGCACCGCAATAGTGGTGGTCGTGGTAGTCGTTGTAGTTGTTGTGGTGGTAGTTTCGGCAGCAGTCCCGGTATTTTCATTCTCATCCGCCGCAGTATTGCCTGTATCTGTGGTCTCAGTCTGAGAAGAATCGGGAACGTACGGAACTACATGAATAAGGTCGGAATCAGCGGTACACGAACAGAGTGCCGCAATTCCTGCTGCTGAAAGTACAGCTCCTGCTATCATTCCTTTTGTTATCATAGTAAATCCGTCCTTTTGTACATCAGGTACTTATCTATATATATACTATCATTATACTATTTTTTACATATTTCGTCAAGCATAATTTATCAGATTAACACGGCAACAGCATTTACTTTTAAATAAATAATAAAAAACCGCCGAAGGCGGCATTCCGGGGTCAAGGGGGATGTTATCTCCCTTGCAGGGGGTGAATGAGGGGGACAGCGTCCCCCTGACGAAGTAGTAAAGCAAGCGTAGCGATGCTTTACGGATGGTTTACAAGAATTATGAATCGCCCCAAAAAAGTAAATGCTGTTGCCGTGATCAGATCAACACGCAAATCAATTTTTTTGTATAGGCATCTGACCGATTCACACATATAAACAAAATGGGCGCACATTATGCGCCCATGCAAATATTCGTTCACTTCAGAAGTATATTTATAATATCGCCGTAAAGTGCGGATGCGTGTATCGCAAAGGAATATCCCAGTTCTGACGGATTCTGCACCTGCAATACTATCGAGTATGAACCCTTCTCGCCGTAATTGCTGTAATCGGTATATGAAGCCTTCGGGTCGTCCTTTTCATTGACGATCGCTCCTGTAATATAAAGGAAATCGTCATCGAACCATGTTTCGGCAGTTCCTGTTTTTGCGTAGAGAGTATAGCCTTCGGGTGGATAGATGCCTGTCTCGGATGCAACTCCGATCATGCCGTCTTTCAGTCCCTGACGGTAAGCCTCAGGAATGGACGCAATAACATCGCCGGACTTTGAGCCCTCGCCTATCACTGTCTTGCCGTCGTTGGTGTCAACGATATTCTTGAACACGAAAGGACGCACCATATCACCGAATACAGCTTCTCTGCCCAGTGCTGCAAGGTAAATGGGACAGGTAAGCACATATGACTGACCGAATGCAGTTCTTCTCAGGTCGTCATCGCAGTATATCTCCACGTTGTTCTCGATATCGCCGAAATCGCATGGAATATCACATTCAGCGCCGAAATGGAACATAGTCTCAAGATCGTCAAGAACTCCGTCCACACCGATCTGGTCGAACGTCTTGGCGAAGAAAATATTGGATGAGCTTACAAATGCCCAGTACAGTGAACGTGACATAGGGTAGCTGTTCTTGTTGGTCTCATGATCCCAGTTGACGATAGGAGTACCGCCGAAGTCCCATTCGCCCTCGTCCCACTGCTCGTAAATGCCGTGCTTGTCAGCGATGACTTCCGACATTATCTTGAAGCATGAGCCCGGTTCGTAGTTCTGGAAAGCCTTGTTTCCCACATCTCCCCATGCAAGGTCCTCATCGTATTTCTGATCCTTTACGGTAGTGGGGTCATATGAGGGGTAGCTTACCTGTGAAAGGATAGAGCCGTCGCTGCGCAGTACAACGCATGAGCCCTTGATTTTTTTCTCGTCCATGTACTCATATATAGCCTTCTGCTTGTCAGCATCAAGGGTGAGCTGTATGGACTGTCCCACGGGGTAAGCGAATGAACTGTCAGCAGATACGGGATTTTCAGTCATCAGAACTTCATAAAAAGTGGTATCATAGCCCGCCGACATTTCAGTAATAATATTTGCAAAAGGAACAGCATACTCCTTTTCATATACACGCTTCACCGAGCCGTCGTCCTGTACCTCGGAGCTGACAAGGAGTTTGCCGTTTGCATCGTAGAAATTGCCCTTGACAATGTCCCCTGTAACAGCCATAGCAGGAACAGCTTCCGCCGTTGTTTCCTCCTCAGTAACTGCGGCTGTGGTAACTTCTGTATTCTGCGGCTCAGGCTCTGATGGTGAAGCTGAAGACGAGCATGAAACTGCGGAAGCGATAAAAGTTACCGCTAAAAGAAATGATGTGTATCTGAAAATGGATCTCATTTATTGTACCGTCCTTTTTGTGTTTATGTGAATATTTTTAACGCCGGATTCCTCTGACGTCCACTATAATTATACATATTTCACGCCCTTTCGTCAAGCAGTTTCACGCTTTTCTACGTAAAATAAGGAGGCGCTTTAACCGCTGTACTCTTACAGAATTTTTTACACGAGTCTATTGAGGGAAANNNNTNNNNANNCCNNNCNNNC
>ACOK01000076.1:0-643 GCA_000174895.1 Ruminococcus flavefaciens FD-1 | reverse complement strand
CNTANNANNNAANCTCCCAAAATAATGACAAAAATACCTACTTCATCCCATAATCTATGAATACCTTTAATCATAACTTACTTTTGTAGAACACTGCACATTACGTCTGATCCTGTGTAAATAACTAGTAACTCAGCGTATTTCCGTGGTATTCTGAGTGAATTCTTAGAATTCACAGTAGGTGATACGAAACATGATTACTCGGAGGCATATCCCGGGAGTAGACATGTCTACATGATGGAGCGACCTGTAACTGACTACACCAGGAGTCAGGAGCGATTTTCTCAATGGGATAATGAAATACATTATATTGTGATCATAACTGACCTTGATGAAACCTCATTTAAAAGACAATAAGATCCTTTGAGCGGAAGTTTAGAATTGTTTACCCTCGGGTTCTATAAAACGGATGGCTCGCAACAAAAATAGTTTACCGTGCGAAATATCATGCCCATTAAATTTGTGTAAATTTTACACTTCGTGATAAAAAATCCTCAAATGGTCTCGAAAATACTCTTAATGTCCAGTACCTAAAGGATTTTCTTTTGCATTTTGGTGTTTACCGTGTCCCTTATATATTTTGGAAAAACCTACCAAATAAGAACAAAACCTGTTGGAGATGTAATTAAAGCTACACAAGTTA
>ACOK01000077.1 GCA_000174895.1 Ruminococcus flavefaciens FD-1 | reverse complement strand
ACTAGCATTACGCTTGTTGCCTGCTTTACCCGCAGCGAGCGCTTTTGCCGAGATACCACGAATGCTGTGACCGCAGAATCACGTGTAACTGATGGACTTGCGGTTTATGAGCGTGAACTTGAACACATGAAAAGTGTCAGGAGTGTATCCAAGGCAGATACCATCAATCGCTGGAATGCCTATATCAAGGAATTCAACGATCGTTATCTCAAGGAGCTTGATGCAGACAAACAGCTGAAGGAATACTTCATTAAACGCTGGAATGAATTATCCGAAAAAGAAAAGGCAGAAAAAGCTGCTGATGCTGCGGCAAACGATCCAACTTTAACAACTACTGCACAGACCACAGCACCTGTTGCCACAACTACTGTTGTATCCACAGAGTACGACGATTATGAAACCAGAGATCCTGATTCTATATCAACTGAGTTTGTACGTCAGGAAACAATTGATGCGATTCTCAAAGTAATGCCCCCGGAAAAAGTAGACGAGATGATCAATAACGGATTTAATCTCTACTATATCAACGGCTCGGTGATCGTTATTTCGGATATGCCCTTCCAGGCAGGCGACCTCGACGAAAGCGCACAGTTCCAGATTGGCTTATTCTATACAGATCCTCTTAAAGTTGACTGGGATTACGACAAGATAGATAATTTCACTGTTACCGGAAAACTCCAGAATGTCGTTCTAATAGAAGATGAGAGAAATCGTGAGCTTGCTCAGATCGAGTATGAAATGACTGAAATGGGATACTGGAACGTTAAGGAAGAAGAAGCAGCAATTCCTTACGATCCCGAAAAAGGTCCCACCGAGATCTATAAGCTTCCGCCTGATCCATCATTAGAGGAAACTAAAAAATGGCTGGATTCACTTCCGCATCTTTTCTACGATCTTACCTCAGGAAGCGATACATACCACGTCTATGATGTGGGCGACGAACCAATTTACGCTATAATCTCCGAAAGAGGCGTAGGATTCTCAGGTGAAGATGATACGCTGTTCCTCGACTATGACACTGCTCCGGATGATCTGGAATTCATACGCATGGGAAAGGACCTTTTCATCAACGATCCCGAACATGAAGTTTATCTGATATGCAGCAAATATTTCTCAGAACCGGCCAAACGTATCGAACATATAACGTTCAAAGACGGTACAGATATGACATATAAAGATGTATGCTATATCACAAACGCACAGGTCGGTACTGAGAAAGATGATACTATAACAGGCTATCCCGAAACAAACTATATCTGGGGTCTGAGCGGTAACGATTACATTTGCGGAAACAAAACCGATGACTATCTGTTTGGCGGTGACGGTGATGATACACTAACGCTTCCCGATGGCTGCTTTGGTCTGCTTTCACATAATTCAGGCAATAACTATGCTTATGGCATGGACGGAAATGACACCATCAGACTTGGATGCGGCAATGATTTCATCTGGGGCGGAAAAGGCGATGATATTATCAAGAGCGGCAGCGGTGAAGATATCATTTACTATGAACTCGGCGACGGCAACGACTATATCGACGATACTACCGGAAAAGGATCTTATCCTTCAAGCGGCAAGGATGTACTCTGGCTTGGCGAAGGTATTCTTCCGGATCAGGTACAGGTGTCATTCTCTGACAAATATTATGAGTACAATCTTCACATCACGAAAACAGGCGATACTATTACAATTCCCGGAAATATGTATTCAGGTGTTACTCCTGTATTCCCGATAGAGGAGATACATTTCGCAGACGGAACTACATGGGGACGTCTGGATCTTCTTGAACGTACTCGTTACCTTTACGGCACAGATGGTGATGATACACTCACAGCAGTAGTAGATGTTGATGCCGAATTCAAAAAAGAATATGTTCCTGATGCTATACTCAAAGGCTTCGGCGGCAACGATGTTCTTACCGGCGCAAAGGGAAATGACAAGTTCTACGGCGGCAAGGGCGACGATGTTATGCGTGGCGGAAACGGTGATGATACCTTCTACTATGAACTTGGCGACGGAAATGATCTTATAGACATGGGCAACGGAAAATATTCATATCCGCAGGGTGGTCACAATGTTGTCGTACTGGGCAAAGAAATACTTCCTGATGAGGTAACAATTGAACGTTCGGCTGATGAATATTCTTACACTCTCTGGTTCGACAAAACAGGCGAGTCACTTGGTATGACAGGAAATGTAGTTTCAGGATTAACAAATCTTTTCCAGATAAAGGAGATACAGTTTGCAGACGGAACTGTATGGGATCATGATTATCTTGACAGTCACTATGTCACATGGATAAAAGGCACTGACGGCGATGACAGTCTGATGGATTCGACTGCTGATGATATCGTATACTGCGGAAAAGGAAATGATTACATACGTGGCAGAGGCGGTGACGATCTCTACATTTATGAATTGGGCGACGGCTGCGACACTATTATAGACTCGACAGTATGGGCAATGGCTACAATACGCTGAAATTCGGTGAAGGCATTGTAATGGAGAATATTTATACCGAAACTTCAGTGTACGAAGGGACAAAGGTTGATCGTTTCTATATCGGCAGCAAAAACAGCTACGTAGAAGTTTCAGGTATAAATGAAGTTGTTTTCTCAGACGGAACGACCATGACCTTCGCTGATTTTCTCAAAGCAGCTAAGCCCGCGGAAGAACTTGACAAGGTTTCGGAGGTAAAGGGTGATCTTAACACTGACGGAAAAGTGACAGCTGCTGATATTTCATTAATGGTAAAGCTTCTGTCAGAAAATGCTGAAAAGATATATAACGAAATTGCCGATATCAACGAAGACGGCTTTGTCAATACAGCAGATCTTGTATTAATAAAGAAAATGGTCATCGATGCAGAATGTACCAGTGAAAATCTCAAGATACTCAGCAACTTTATTCTCGGCAAGACAAAAAACATCAATGATATGTACTTTGATCTGAACAACGACGGTCTTGTAGACATATTCGACCTCATTTATATGAGAAAGGTGATCGCTTCCAAAAAGTGATACAGAATCAAAAAAACGCAGATGGGCTTTGTGCCTGTCTGCGTTTTTGATTCCGTGCCGGAATGGATGTCACAATACCGATCAATGGTTTCTTTTCATGCTCTCCCCACCTCTGTCAGCGTATCACCCAAAACAAAACTGACTCCGCTTTAACCCTAATACTCATATAGAAACTTTATACGCATTTATCGGGGGAAACCTTTCTGAGGAAAGGTTCCTCTGACGGAGGCGGTACCCTCTGTCAGCTTCGCTGACATCTCCCTACCCCGTAGGGAGTCTACCCTCGAACCCCCTTCCAAAGACTTTTAATAGAATTTTTCCCCTGAGAGGGCGCTCCCAGTAATACTACTGGTTTTCACATCTTTCGTGGAGCGCCCTCTCAGGGGAAAAATTAATACTGAAAGTTTTAGGAAAGGAGTTTGAGGAAGAACCCTTTTTCAAAAGGGTTTTCCTCAATAGACACGTGTAAAAACTTCTATATGAGTACCGGGGTTAAATGCGAAGCCAGTTCGTTGCTTTATTCGATCTGCCATTTTTGCAGTTTATTTCTCAGGAAGAGAATCAATAAGCTTGAGTGTATATTTCTGGATGGACAGAGCATCGTTGACCGTAACACCGTCGCCTACCGAGCAGCAGTCTGCATTTGCCCAGCCCTGAGATGTCATGTGGTTTACATCGCTGCCGTTGAGACCGTATAATGCAGGGTTAGCAATAGCCTGCATGATAAGAACAGCATCGGAGATATTAATGCCGCCGTTAACGTTTGCGTCACCGACAAGAGTTGCTTTGATCTCTGTTGTAGTTGAAGTTATTTCCTTTGTTGTTGTCGGAGGAGCAGTAGTGGTCTTTGTAGTGGTTGTGGTGGTTGTTGTCGCAGAAGTAGTAGTTGTTGTTGTCTCAGCAGGCTTTGATGACTTGAGATACTCATCAACTAAACCTGCCCAGTACTTGCCCATTTTCTCGTAGCCTGCTGCATTAGGATGAATTCCGTCGCCGAGATCAGCTGTTCCGTTGAGACAGCCGTGGATATCGGCAAATGTCACGTTCTTACCGCTGCTGTGGTATTCGTTGGCGACTTTCTTTACTGTGTCGTTATAGGCTGCTATCTGAGCTGATTTGTCACCGCCGCCGAACATACTGGTGAGTTCAGGGATGGTTGAAAGGAATATCATACCATCAGAAGGCATATCTGCCAGCATATAATCAAGCAGATCATGAAGCTCCCTCTCACAGTCACTTGTTGAACGGTTGCCGTTCATATCGTTTGTTCCGATGATCAGAAGGATGATATCAGGCTGAGCCTGCTTTACGGCATTCTTTTCCTTGAGGACATCATAGAGACCGCCGCCGTAGCCGCCCTGCTGCTTTTTGATAGTGTAGCCGCTGTAGCCTGCGTGATTGTCATCGTATGTGACGCTCTTGCCGTTGTAGCTGAAGTTAGCGCTGTTCTGACCTTCGGGGCCTACGAAATCTATATTGTTATAGCCTTTTTCTTTAAGGAAATAATCGAGATATTTTCTGTATCCGCCTGTATCGCCCATACCGAAAGTTATCGAATCGCCGGCAGGCATGATCCTTATAACGTCTGAATTCTGCGAAACATTCGGAGTTGTCGTAGTATTATTGTTTGTATCAGTAGTCTGCTGGTTATTATTGCCCGGGATCTGCCAGTTCTGTCCGTTGTCTCCCATACCCGGGAATGTCCAGTTCTGTCCGTTGTCGCTGTTCCCGGGCAGCTGGAAGTTGCTCCAGTCGAAACTGCTCCAGTCAAATCCCTGACCATTGCCGTTACCCGGCATAGTCCAGCCCTGTCCGTTATCGGTGCTGCCCTGCTGCACAGGCTGTGTTGTTACAGGTGTATCATTCTGCTGTCCGCTGCTTTCGGTACCGATGGTGAGCTTTGAAACATTAGCCTTGCCGCTGCTCTCCCAGCCTTCAACGTTAAGTGCAACTTCTGTAAGGTTGCCGATATTCCATCCGGCATTCTCCCAAGCCTTGAAGTGATCTGATACTGTGATCGTACCGGATGTTCTCTTCTGCTTACGAACGCTGAAGTACTGCTGGAATGTACGTGTATCACCAAGAATAGTAGGACCTGTATGCGGTGTCTGGAAGATATCGTACTGAGCACCGTCAACTGTAACTGTCTTGCTCTGTCCTGACGGACACCAGTTGACCCAGTCCTCAATGATATAGTACTCTACCAGCGGATCCTTGAACCATCCGTAAACGCATAGACGTGAATTGCCCTGAGCACTTGCTGAATATTCAGCTGAGTAGTCCATTACGATATCGCCGTACTGTGTAGCTTTCTTGGATGCATCATAGTTCCTTCCACGACGGGCAAGGAAATTACCGGCAGATACCTGTGCACTCCATTCTGTGCTGAATGAACCACCGCTGCCGAGAGTCATTGAACCGCTTCCGCCGGTGGTATCGATCCATATCTCATAGCTGTATCCGTCAACGTTATCTTCCTTGTGCTGGTTACGGCCGTTGCCGACACTCAGAGTCTGGCCTGCTGAAGCAGCATAGGCTGAATCAAAAACACCAGATGGGATAACCGAAACTGATGATGTGACCACCAGTGATGCGATGGTACTGATGAATGTTCGTCTGAATAATGATCTGCTCACTAAAACCACTCCTTTAAATTAGTCTGATTTTTCAGTAAAAATAAGAATGTGATTTAGTAATCCCCGGTTTTATATTTCTAATTTGATTATAACCGATTTATGTATATAATCAAGTAAATTATTGTCATCGTCTCTGATTTTTTCATCAATTATTGCTATTATTGCTAAAAGCAGTAATTGCAGCAGGTATATTTCGTCTCATGGTTTACGAATAGTAACGGTTTAATGATCGGGTACTCCATGAAAACATTTGCATTTTCAAATACCGAATATTATTGACGTAATAATATTGTTCCACATATTGATTTTTCGCCTTTTTTGATGTATACTGATAATATCAGGAACAATCCGAATGACAACTAAGTATATCATGAGAATAAAATCAGGACATGATTCTGTCCGAAAAATATTAAGTCAACACCACACAAAGCCCGCCTGACGGCTTTGTGCGGTGTTGCCTATAAGAATTTGTTTTATGATCCGCCACGGTCATATGGAGGAATTATATGTATAAGATCTTGGTTTTAGAGGACGATGCAATGATCGCATCAGGGCTTACATATGCTATCGAATCTGAAGGCTATGAGGCATTCCATGCTAAAAATCTGAAAGAGGCAAAGTCACTCATAAACAGCACTGTCTTTGACCTCGGAATACTTGATATGCAGCTTCCCGACGGCAGAGGCACGGAGATTGGAAAAAGCCTTAAAGAGAACGGAGTACCTGTTATATTCCTTACAGTAGAGGACGATGAATACGGTATCGTCAAGGCTTTTGAGGAGGGTGCTGATGATTATGTGGTAAAGCCATTCAGGCATAAGAGAACTCCTCGCCCGCATAAAGCGAACCATCGGCAGGATCAATGACAGCAAAGATGAATTTGTGAAGATCGGCGGAGTGAGAATAGATACGTCTGCCGGCAAGGTCTATACCGGCGAAAAACAGGTCGAACTGACTGCGCTGGAGTACAGGCTTCTTCTCATATTCGCAGGCAATAAGGGAATGCTTCTCACGAGAAATCAGATACTGGAAAAGATCTGGGATTCAGCAGGAAATTTTGTTGAAGATAATACCCTGACTGTTTATGTGAAGCGCCTGAGAGAAAAACTCGGAGACAGCATAAATATCGAAACTGTCAGGGGGATAGGCTATCGTGTGGATCAGTAAAAAAGAAATAGAGGCTCTTTCGGATATCGTCAAAGGCTATACCACAGGCGATGATACTGATATCAGAGACAACAAAGAAGGCGCTTTCTCCATTCTGAAAAATGACATCTACAGCCTTGTAGAATCGCAGAAGGAGCAGCTTAAAAATACGCAGAAACAGCGTGATATCCTGGCTGAGTATATGTCGGATATCTCTCATCAGCTGAAAACACCCATTACATCGATGCTGATAATGGCTGACCTCCTTGAAGACGCTGATCCCGAAAAGCAGACTGAATTCATACATAATATAAAGCTGATGCTCGGAAAGATGGACTGGCTGGTAAAAACACTTCTTGATATGGCTAAGATAGATGCAGGCTCTGTGGACTTCGCAAAGAAAAAGATAACTCTCTCTCAGCTTATGAATGACGTTACCCCTTCGGTTAGCATCCTCCTTGATATCAATGAACAGAGTATCGAAATGCTGAACGATACTGAGCTTGAATGTGACAAGCGCTGGACTGTAGAGGCGCTCACCAATATCGTCAAGAACGCCGTCGAACATTCCCCCAGAGGCTCAAAAATAGAAATGGACTGCGGTGAAAATGCGATATACAGCTGGATTTCTGTACGAGACTTCGGCGAAGGCCTCGACAGAGCTGCATATTCCTCAATGTTCCAGCGTTTCCGCTATTCTACCAACGAATCAGGCTTCGGCATTGGTATGCCACTTGCACTATCTATAATGAAGGGACAGGGCGGAGATATTGACATAGATATTCCCAAGAACGGAAAAGGCACTGTATTCATACTGAAATTCTTTAAGCACAAAACTTGTGCTGAAGATGCGCCGACAGATTCAGCGCAAAGCCGATAGGCAGGCTTTGTGCGGTGTTGGCTAAAGTGACTGAAAAGTCACTTATTTTTTTGGCACAGTCACTTTAAAGTCATTTTCGTTGTGTAGGATATTATCAGAAACAAAAGGAGGTCATACTTACTATGGCAGTATTAGAGGTAAAAGAGCTGACAAAAATATATGGCGAAGGTGAATCAGAAGTAGTTGCACTCGATCACGTTTCATTCTCAGTGGAGAAAGGCGAATTTGTTGCTGTTATCGGAGCATCGGGTTCGGGGAAATCAACTCTTATGAATCAGATAGGCGGTATCGATCACCCCACATCAGGCTCGGTAAGGATCGACGGCAGGGAGATAACAGAAATGAATGAAGATGAACTCGCTATATTCAGAAGAAGAAACGTGGGCATGATCTACCAGTTCTACAACCTTATCCCTACTCTTACAGCCGAGGAAAATATCATTCTGCCATGGATGCTTGACGGCAGAAAAGAAAACAGAAAAAAACTGTACGAGATCATGAAAGCTCTGGGACTTACCGCAAGAGCCGGGCATCTCCCGGGTGAGATGTCCGGAGGTCAGCAGCAAAGAGTATCAATAGGCAGAGCTTTGATAAACGCTCCTGCATTCGTGCTTGCTGACGAACCTACCGGCAACCTTGACAGCAAGACAGGCGGGGAGATAATGGACCTGCTGAAATACTCCAATCAGATGTTCAACCAGACTATACTGCTCATAACTCATGATGAAAAGATCGCTCTCCAGGCTGACAGAATAATGACCATGAGTGACGGAAAGATCATCAGTGATGAGGTGATAAAGAGATGAAGATAACTTCAAGACTTGCACTGAATCAGCTCATAAGAAACAGGAGGCGCACAGCAGGTACAGTTATTGCTATTGCTCTTTCAACCGCACTTATCACGGCAGTAATGTGCTTCGCCGCAAGCGGTATCGATATGCTGAAAAATGCTCTCGGAGAGGATTTCAATGAATACGGCGGAGTTTACAAAGCAATGGTCTTTGTGCCTGCGTTCATCCTGACCATACTGATCGGTTCTATGTCAGTGAGCGTAATATCAAATATCTTTCAGGCTTCGGCAGCTGACCGTATCAAGGAACTGGGTATACTCAAATGCGTAGGCGGCACTTCCAAGCAGATAAAGAAAACCGTTATCAGCGAAGGGCTATGGCTCAGCCTCGCCGGTATCCCTACGGGACTTATCATTGGTGCAGCTCTCGGATATGCAGGTGTAAAGATAGCCGGCGGATATATCGATGATATAGTGGAAATAACCAGGAGTATCGTAATGCGCAGATTCGACCTGGATCTTGTATTCTCCGTAAAGATTTACAGCTTTGTACTGGCATCTGCTTTTTCTCTTATGACTGTGCTGCTCTCAGCTCTGAGACCTGCAAAACAGATGAGCCGAATAACTGCTGTTGAGTGCGTAAGCTTCGGAAATACCCAAAAGGAAAAGGCAGGCAAAATATCCGGAAACAAATTCCGGAAGAAGCTCTGGGGCATTGAGGGCGAACTGGGTGCACGAAATATCAGCAGGAATAAGAAAGCATTCAAGCCGGCTATACGTGCCCTTTCAATGGGAATATGTCTTCTCCTTTCCACATTTGGTCTTGCTTCACAGCTGAGGGACATTGAAAAATATATGCGATCAGACAAGGATCTCCTTATGGTGGATTATACTTCACTGAGAAATGAAGGCTATAATAAAGAGACGGGACGACGTGAGGATATCATCCTCCACCCCATTGATGCCGAAAGATACAACGCAATCAACGACAAGCTGAATGAATTCGGCGATTTCAAGGTTTACGGCATAGGAGGAAACAAGGACTCTTATTTCGTCAAGGCTGATAGTGCTGAATTTACTCCCGGAGCAAAAGATGCCCCCGGTATGTTGAACGAAATGGGAGAAATGGAATTCGATATGGTCTCGCTTACCGATGAGCTTTACCGCAGTATATGCAAGGCTGCCGGTGTCAGGGAAGGCGGAAACATCCTCATAAACACCTACACATTCAACGAGAATGGCGAAAAAAAAGAAATAACTCCTTTCTCCGGGACGACAGGCGAATTGACCCTTGTTACCCCTGACGGAAAGGAGTCATCCCTTGAGATAAACGGTTTCCTTGACCGTGAGGATATTGACGAATGGTACTTCGATTATCTCAACAGGGCGGCAGTTATGGTAATTGTCCCCGGCGCTGAGGCAAGAAGTTTTCAGTGGCTGTGCGAACCGGGAGAAAAGGAAAACGAATTCACTGAGTATGCACGTTCGGTCATGGATGAATATTATCCGATACTCTCCGATGATTCATATGCAGACCAGGGATTCTCTGTAAGAATAAGCAGGGAAAATACTATGGTCAAGGCTGTCAACGTTATGCTTGTGCTTTGTGAAGTCTTGCTCTACGGCTTCGTTATCATGCTTTCTCTTATCGGATTTGCAGGCTTTATCAGCACTATCACAGCGAATATCCGTGCAAGAAGCAAAGAGTTTGCTGTTCTCAAAAGTGTCGGGATGACAGGCAGGTCTCTCAGGAAAATGCTTTACAGCGAAAGTATGTACTGTACATTGGAAGCCGCTTTAAAAGGCACTGTCACCGGCACTCTCATACCATGGCTTATAAACCTCTCCATCAGGAACGCTTTCCCCGTTAAGTTCCATATGCCGCTGTATATGGCTATTCTCAGTATCGGCATCGTATTTGCAGTTGTACTGATGATAACTTTTATCGAGGTCAGAAAAATGAAAGGACAAAGCCTTATCGAGACAATAAGAATGGACGCTGTCAGATAACTCACATTCTGACTTTGACATAAAAAGAGCAGCAAAATCAATTGCTGCTCTTTCTATATAATGTAAGGGAATCAACTCAGTCATCAGTTTCCTGATTCATGGAAGAAGTATGGGAGGGCATCGTAAACGTAGTTTCTTACCTGTCCCCACCAATGTTCATTGCCCTGAGCGACCATGAAGTAGAAGTTACCCTGTGAGAAGTCGGATGTGAACTTGAACTGTGACATCTTCTTCATCTCGTCTATCTGTGGGTTAACGTTAGGGTATGCGATATCATTTGAACCTGTTGCTGCAAAGATGAAATACTGATTCGGCTTCAGACCGGACTTGTCAACTGCATCTGCTATTGACTTAGCCTTGTTGTAAGCGCCCTGTCCCTGCCAGTGATCACCGCTGAGCGGCATGAAGTATCCGACGATGTCAAGATCATTCTGGATAACTGCCCATGTTGAAACTGCGCCCATTGAGAAGCCGCCGTATGCTCTGTGCATTCTTGATGCTGCTATATCAGCAGCACTTGTTGACTTGGCGTATGTAGAATACTTGCCCTCAACAAAGGGAATAACGCTCTGACGAAGTTCTTCATAGAAGTTTCCGGCTTCGCTTCCGCTGCCGTTGAATGTAGGAGTTACAACGATAAGCGGTTCAAGCTCGCCGTTCATTATCATGTTGTCAAGGAGGTTCTGTATCATTGTATCATTCTGGTAGAAGAGAGTATTCTCATTCTCTCCGCCGCCGTGCATAAGATAGAAGATATTGTACTTCTTAGACGGGTCATAGTTATAAGGTGTGTAGACATTCAGAGTCTTGCTGCCTCTGATTCCATTGTATGTTTCCTTAGTTACCTTACCCTGCTGTCGGCAGGCATTGTAATAATAATCGGGAGCAGCTTTATACTGCTTGTTTGCTTCATACTTGAAAGGTGTGAACTCGCCGGAATTATCGGAAGTATTTGTATTAACAGGAGAAGTTACTTTCACGCTGTTATTCTCTTCTGTATCACTCGGAGAGCCTATCCTGATCTGAAGCTTGGAAACTTCAGCCGAACCGCTGCTCTCCCAGCCTTCAACATTAAGTGCAGCTTCTGTCAGATTACCGATTTCCCAGCCTGCATCAGCCCATGCCTTGAAGTGATCTGAAATTGTGACAGTACCCGAAGTTCTCTTCTGCTGGCGAACGCTGAAATACTGCTTGAATGTACGTGTATCACCGAGGATAGTAGGACCTGAGTGATCAAGCGGGAAGATCTCATACTGAGCGCCGTCAATCGTTACGGTCTTAGCATAGCCGTTAGCGGTCGGTCGCCAGTTTACCCAGTCTTCGATGATGTAATACTCTACAAGAGGATCAACCATCCAGCCGTAAATACAAAGGCGTGAATTACCTTTTGTACCTGCACTGTACTCAGCTTCATAATCCATTTCAATTTTGCCGTAATCAGTAGCTTTTTTGCTGCGGTCAAAGTCTTTGCCACGGCGGGCAAGGAAGTTGCCCTGTGATACCTCGGCATTCCATTCTGTTGTGAATGTACCATTATCGCCGACTACCATTGAACCTTCTCCGCCTGTTCTGTCAAGCCATATCTCGTAGGAATAGCCGTCTTTCTCAACATCTTTATGCTGATTTTCGCCGTTGAAGACTTTGTATGACTTTCCGCTGATCTCTGAAGGATTTACCTTTGCAGTAGTTGCTGCTGCTGTTGTTGTTGAAACTATGGTCTCAGGAGGAATTGTGCGCTGGGTGTAGCTGACAAGTCCGCCGCCCTGATTATACTGATAATTTGATCTTGAGGCATCAGGGGAAGACCAGTCGTCTGAGTAGCTTTCGGGCAGTTTATCAATTGAGCCTACAAGGTACTTCTGTACAGCAAGGGCATCTGCATTGGTAATACCGTTGCCTGCTGCGTTAACATCACCGTTGGCACTTCCCTGCTTTGTCATTTTATATTTGCTGGGATTTGCAAGTGACTGCATTATCATAACCGCATCCGACATATCAACGTTCTTGTCTTCATTGGCATCGCCCCAGAGTGTGACATCTGTGGAAGGAGTAATACTTGATGTTGTCGTAGTCGTGGTAGTGGTGTTCTTGAATGTAGCTTCCTTACCCTTTACAGCTGCCATAACATTGTCAATGTAAAAATCTGTAAGGCTTTCAGGTGCTTCAACATAAAGATACATATTTGAAGCGCCTTCAGGAATAGTATAGCTTGGATTGCCGAGTGCTGTCCACTTGCCGTTTGAAGCAGCAGCACTTGCAACTTCGTCGTACTGTTCTGTGCCTGAAGCATCTGTATACTGGAGAGTCATCTTCATTGCTGTTGAAGACTCTGTGTTCTGCATTACAGCAGCACCGAAACTGTATGTTTTTCCGGGAATGAATGCAGCAGGATCAAGTTCCATCTCCGCACCGTTCCAGTTGTCGGTTCTTCCGCTTACAAAGAGTGAACTCTTTCCTTCTGCGGAATTATCATTATCTATCGCAGCAGAAGCCTCGCCTCGGCCTCTCCAGCTGCCCTTTCCCGATTCAAATGTATCATTGAAATAGTAGCCGTTTGCGTCAGGTTCAACTGCTTTTGTAGTCGTAGTAATTGCAGGAGTGTCGCCGCTTGTTGTAGTAGGATCAGGCAACTTATCGCTGATAGTCAGCTTTGTTACGTTAGCACGGCCGCTGCTCTCCCAACCTTCAACGTTGAGGGCAACTTCTGTCAGATTACCGATGCTCATGCCTGCATTAGCCCAGGCCTTGAAATGATCTGATACTGTAATCGTACCGGATGTTCTCTTCTGCTTGCGGACACTGAAATACTGCGGGAATGTACGTGTATCACCGAGGATGGTCGGACCTGTATGCGTTGTCTGGAAGATATCGTACTGAGCGCCGTCGATGGTTACTGTCTTGCTCTGACCTGACGGGCACCAGTTTACCCAGTCTTCGATGATGTAGTATTCTACCAGCGGATCAACGAACCATCCGTATACACAAAGACGTGAATTGCCCTTTGCGCTTGCTGAATACTGAGCTGCGTAATCCATAACGATATTACCGCAGTCTGTAGCCTTCCTTGTACGGTCGTAGTTCTTGCCACGGCGGGCAAGGAAGTTACCCTGTGAAACTTCAGCGCTCCACTGTGTGTCGAATGCACCGCCGCTTCCCAGTGTCATTGAGCCGCTTCCGCCTGTACGGTCGAGCCATATCTCGTAGCTGTATCCGTCAACGTTATCGTCACGGAACTGCTGCTGGCTGCTGTTTACTGTGAATGACTGAGCGGCATAAGCTGTATTGTATACAGCCGTCGGAACAGCAGGAACACTCAATGCGCACATAAGGCTTGCAAGCGCACCTGCCACGGTTTTTTTGAGATTAGATTTTCTCATTTGATTAATTCCTCCTATCGCTTCGATTTGTCTTTTTTTGTTTGTGACAAGAGGCCGTTTTCGGCTTAATCAGGCCCCCAATTCCTGTAAATTTCAAGCTCGTAAAACGAACCTACAATTCCCTCTGTCATGATTTTACTACAATACATGATAAATCGCAAGGCGATTATTGCTGTTTAGGTATTCATATTTTGCTGACTTACGTTATTTTACCAAAAGTGTCAGTCAGCAAGTGATGAGGCCGCATATTGATTTTTATTTGTTTTTATTGTATACTAATAGCAGCAGAAAAAAAAATATGCATGAAAGAATGCCGTTCTGAAAAGTAAAGGCTCCACGCAGAGCTTGCGGCACGGGAACACATAAAAACGTGAAAAAATCATATCGCTGTTTATGCGGAATCTCCGAAATTACGCCGTTTTCGCTGTTTGTGGTAAAGACTTTTTTCAGTAAGAGATATATAATATGATCATAAACACGAAAGGAGGTATCCATAATGGATACAGTAATGATCGGAAAATTTCTCAAGGAACTTCGTAAAGAAAAGGGATACACACAGGAAACACTCGGCGAAAAAATCGGTGTGACCAACAAGACTGTTTCACGCTGGGAAACAGGAACATATATTCCGCCCGTGGAATGTCTTGTCATGCTGTCGGATATATATGATGTCAGTATAAATGAGATAGTCGCAGGTCAGAGGTTAAGTCAAAGCGAATTCAATGATAAAGCGGAAGAAAATCTGTCAGAAGCCCTCCGGTTAAGCGAGAATGAATACAAGCAAAGAGAAAAAAAGCTCACGATTGTAATGGCTGTTTCAACGATCATTGCTATGGTATTGATCTGGCTTGTTCCGTTCAACAAGGAAGATATGGCAAGAAGCATTGTCATTATCCTGCTTATTATATGTCTGGTTTTTATCAGTAATACATTGAACGTTATAGCACTTGCACAGAATAAAGAAAAACACGAAAAAAAGTATCAGTAAACTTTCCGGATCGGGCAGGCTTGCGGTATTGACAGTAAAAACTGTTTCCGTCAGTTCACACGTATATCAGGGTGTGTTGGCACTAAAAAATGCAGCTTTTCAGCAGGAATTCTCAGCGCAGTATGCGTATTATTCTTCCACAAAGCTGCATTTCAGGCTTAGTGTCAGCACACCCTGTTTATGTTTTTCCGTAAGCCGCATTGATTTTATTCGGAGCGCTATTTCTCCACCAACGGTTTAAAATTGATATATTATGCACACTTCTCAAAAAATACAGCACAATGTATCAGCAAATCAACATAAAGTATCATTTACATTTTCCAAAGCTATGATATAATAAATCTACAAATAGAAAACGATTGTTATTGCCCGAAAAATGCTCCTTAGCAAGGCATAGTTCCCGGAGCAGTAATAATGCATCACCGCAAAGCCATCAGCCGGACTTTATGCGGTGCTTATTAAGGGATGATGCATCATGTCCATCAGTTCCAGATACTCATTGCTTCTGCCGATGAATCATTGACTGTTCTTCCGCAGCTGCAATACGAGGATGAAATAAAAAGAGAGGTATCCGATCATGAGAAAAAACATTATAAAAAAATGCTCTGCAATTGCAGCTGCTGCACTTATCACATCGGCTTTTACAGCAGTGGGCAGTAACGGGGCAAAGCTAAGTTACATACATAATGCACACGCAGAAACAACTACGGTGATCGAAGGCGTAAAAACTGAGAGTGCAGGAGGCTGGAATGAGATGCTTTACCTTGTTGTCTCGGGTATTGCTCATTCTGACGTTACAGGCGTTTCCTACAGCGGAGCTTCAAACGGCAGCTTCTCCGACGAAGATCTCAAATACCTTGTAAGAGATACAGATAACGGTCTCAGAGTAGATATTCCCGGGCTGAAAGCAGGTAATTATACAGTAACTCTTACGACCTCAAAGGGCGAGTTTACCGAAAGCGGTATTTCAGTAAGCGCTCAGGACCGCTCCGGTTATGCACATTTCAATTATACTGACGGCGTTGGTGCCTATACCGACAGCGGAGAGTTAAAGCCTGATGCAAAGGTGATCTATGTTACAGATGAAAACAAGGATACTGTTTCGGTAACTTCCAAGGACGGCACGACAGTAAGCGGTATCGGTAATATCCTCAATTCCGCTGGTCAGGATACAGGAGACGGTACCTGTTCCAACGGCAGCACTGTTACCAATACCAACAGCGACATAATTAAAAAGCTGGCCGAGGATGGCACTCCTCTTGTTATACGTATTGTCGGAAACGTCACAGCCCCTTACGGACTGACAGCTTACAATACAACTGATTTCGGCGGTCTCAAGGGCGATAACGGCTTCATGGCAAGAATGAGATCAGGTAAGGATATCACTATCGAGGGTATCGGTACTGACGCCTGCATAAACGGCTGGGGAATACATTTCATATGCGAGGAAGCTGCTCCCGAGTTCGGCAAAAGCTTTGAAGTCAGAAATTTAGCATTCAGAAATGTCCCCGAAGACGCTGTTGGTATGGAAGGCGTTCAGGTAAACGGCGTGGTCACTGCCTCAGTTGAGAGATGCTGGATACACAACAACGAATTCTATGTACCGAACATTGAAAAGCCTGCCGAGTCCGATAAAAAGCAGGGTGACGGCGCCTGCGATTTCAAGCGTGGTCAGTATTTCACCAACAGCTATAATTACTATGAGGGATATCATAAAACCAATCTGGTAGGCGCTAACGACAGCAACTTACAGTATAATATCAGCTTCCACCACAATTACTGGAAGGATTGTGCTGCAAGAGGACCTATGGCAAGACAGGCAAATATCCACATTTACAACAATATCTACGAACATCAGACCGACGTTGGTCAGGATTCCCGTGCAAATTCGTACTTCTTCTCTGAGTATAACTTATTTGAAAACTGCGATGACTGCACAGTTATCAAGTCAGGCGGCGCTATCAAGAGTTTCAATGACGCATTTGTAAACTGTGAGCATCAGACAACAGGTACTGTTGTGGAATCAAAAACGCAGGCAATTTCAAATAATAATAAATTCCCCGACTTCGATACAAACGAATCACTTTCATATATACCAACAGGTAATTACGTTCTTGAAACAGATACTTCAAAGCTGAAGGCAAATTTTGAAGTTGACGGCGGTACTATGGACGAAAACTCAACATCTCCCGTTATCATTGATACCGACCCTGTTGTCACTGAACCTGTTGTCACCGATCCGGTCACTACCGATACCGCTCCTGTTATTGTCAAAGGCGACATCAACGGAGATGGTATGTTCAATATATCAGATGCTGTCGTACTTCAGAAATGGCTGATCGCTGTTCCTGATACACATCTTGAAAACTGGAAAGCAGGAGATCTTTGTGACGATGACGAGCTTGATGTATTCGATCTCTGTCGGATGAAGAAACTGCTGATCGGTGAGACTGACTGATCTCATTAATGTGTTGCCTCTGCTCTCTATCTGCACATTAAGGCAACACCGCATAAAGATTGAAAATAATTCAATGCCCATGAGACAGGTAGTCTTTGTACGGTATTGCCTTAGGAGAGTTTGGTTGATTTGTAAGGGACAAATCAGATATATCAGCTGTACATGATCTGTGCAGCTGATTATTTTTTTGCTCCCGGAAATACCTGTTTCCCTTTTCAATTCTCACGGCAACAGCATTTTCTTTTTTAAAATAATAGAAACCGCCGAAGGCGGCATTTCCGGGGTCAAGGGGGATGTTATCTCCCTTGCAGGGGGTGAATGAGGGGGACAGCGTCCCCCCTGAAAAAGCAGTAAAGCAAGCGCAGCGATGCTTTACGGACGTTTCTCAATATCTATGATTTAACGCAAAAAAGTAAATGCTGTTGCCCTATTTCAATTCCGGATCTCCATTGACCTTTACGGAAAATTATGATATACTGACTTTAGCTTATGGAATGGATATCAAATGAAATTGAACAGAGTAAAAAACTGAACTCATAAAAAATCACATCTTATAGATTAAATTGCTTATAGAAATGGAGGAGCCGAAATGACAGCAAAAGGCAGGATCGGTCTGATCGTCCCTGAGATAAACAGTATGCTTGACTATGATTTCGTTGATGGCGCATATACTCAGGCAAAGATGCTGGGATACGATCTTATCGTTTATACAGGTGTGTTCAATTCTATGCGCGGCATACAGTATGACGCATATATCGCAGGTCTTGAAAATGTCTATACCCTTGTCTGTATGAATGAGCTTGACGGTATAATTTACGCATACGAACGCTATCACACTCAGGAAGTAATAGATAAAATATCAGATTACGTTTCGCAGACTGATACTCCCTGTCTGGTGCTTGGCGGAGAAGTTCCGAAAACTC
This sequence comes from Ruminococcus flavefaciens FD-1, assembly GCA_000174895.1. GTDB lineage: Bacteria > Bacillota > Clostridia > Oscillospirales > Ruminococcaceae > Ruminococcus > Ruminococcus flavefaciens_A. The sequence goes on along the minus strand of ACOK01000077.1, from coordinate 5,467 downwards.
AGTCTATGGAGGCTGACGAATACGGCAGTATGTACAGGATAACGAGGCATATGACAGATGAACACGGATGCAGAAAGCTGTACTGCCTTGCAGGTGTTCCCGACCATAGATCCTCTGAGGAAAGGCTCAGAGGTTTCAGAGATGCCTGCGCTGACTGCGGTATCAGCATCAATGATGAAGATATATTCTACGGCTGGTTCTGGAAGGATGTTCCCGCAAAACTGGGACAGGATATTGCAAACGGAAAGATCAGGCGTCCCGATGCGGTGGTTTGCTGTAATGACGTTATGGCAATATCACTTATCGATTCTCTCACCGCAAACGGCATAAAAGTTCCGGAAGACGTAAAGGTAACAGGCTTTGACGGAGAGGTGGATTCTCTTTTCTGCAAGCCTTCTCTTACAACTATGACAGGACGTGATAAAGAATTCGGAGCTGACGCTGTATGCAGGCTTTGCGGAATGATAAACGGCAGCACACCCAAACAGCAGCTTTTCAGTCAGAGAATGCGTTTCGGAAGAAGCTGCGGATGTTCAAAGGAATCCGAGATCGATCCGCAATTATTTGATATGATTCTCAGAAGCAGAGAAAAAAGGCAGTTTATCGCAACCGATTATATCTATCATACTTCCGGTACAACAAATGAACAGGAGCTTTCTGAGCGTATAAATGAGGTCGGACACATCTTCAGCAATGTGGAATGGCTCGATGTGTGCCTTTGCAGCGACTGGAAGGGCGATATGGATAATCCCGATGATTTCCGTCAGTACGGTTATCCCGATGAGATGTATATGCTTCTTTCCAAGCGAAAGGGACACAATGACAAGGCATTCTATAACTTCAGAACTGCGGATATCCTCCCTGCGCTGAACCTCCCTCATGAACCTCATCTTATCGTACTTACCTCTCTGCATTGCAGCGGACAGATATTCGGCTATCTTGCTATGGCTTATACCGAAACACGCTCGATCGCTCTTGACGAACACTTTGTAAGCTGGTGTGATGCGGTGGCTAACGGTGTAAAAAGCCTTCAGAAAAAACTCTTTGAACAGTATTACAGAAGTCAGCTTGAGAAATTATCCGAGACCGATCCTGTAACAGGAATTTTCAACAAACGTGGCTTTATGATACGTGCTGCGGAAACGATCAACAATTTTAAAAACGAGCAGAAGAAAAGCTGTCTGCTTCTTATGACATACTATCCCGAAAAGATAAATTCAATTGATCTGAAAGCCGCTGTGGACACCGTACTGATGAGTTTATGCTTCAATACTCTTTGCGGAAGAGTGAACGATAATACCTATGCTGTTATTCTTCCCTATTATGAAAACAATGAAATGGTCAACAATTCCGAAAACCTTATTGCCGGGATAGAAGCAGGACTGCGTGAACGATTCGGCGATGTCAGACTTCCTGAGTTTGTCACGGATATTACTGCTATGGATTCTTCGGAAAATGCTGATATCGAAAAGAATGTTTACGAGACAATGCAGTCACTCAGCGATAAGAAAAATGCCGCTGAAAGCAATTATATCGACTATAAGGAGCAGATATACCGTCTGCGAAGAACTCTCATCTCTCAGCCTCAGAAGGACTGGGATATTGATTCGCTTTCACACTCCATAGGAATAAGCAGAAGCCATCTGCAAAGGCTGTACAAGCAGATTTTCGGTGTGACCATAAAGGATGACGTTATCTCGGCAAGAATAAAACGTGCTATGCAGCTTTTATCCAATACCGATATGCGTATACAGGAGATAGCTGAACAGTGCGGATATAATAACGAAAGCCATTTCATGCGTCAGTTCAAGGTAAAATGCGGTATGACCGCTATTCAGTACAGAAAACAGTATAAATGATGAATACTCAGAATATTATTCTATAAAGCGAAAGGCGGAGAAAATGCTCTCCGCCTTTTATCGTTAAAAAATAGATGTACTTCCCGAACGTAAAAATTCCTTTCTTGCCTCTATCATATCGAATACGTCTATTCGATCATCCTTGCAGAGATCGGCGTTTTTCCAGTTGGTTAGTGTACCTGTTCCGAACAAGAATTTTTTAAGCATCACAAGATCGCTTACATTAAATACACCATCGTTGTTTACATCACCTTTAACATCTGTATAATAGAGTTCCTTTCGTTCATACGGTATTTCTTCTCCCATTAATGCGGCTGAAAAAGTAAACGCATAGAATCCGTAGTTGCCTTTGAACCATATTGCAAATTCAAGCTTTTCTTTTTCAGTCACACCTTCGGCAAAAATAATACTGCCTGTATTTTCATCTATTGAAGCTTTGTAGCCATTCCCAGCAATATCTGAATTCAGATCAGCTATCTGCTTTGAAGTAAGTTCTTCAGTAAGCGGTGATTCTATGCCGAACTCATCAATTCTGCGGATACGATCCCAACAGGTACGATTATTGCGTATAATAATTTTACCGTCCACTTCTATATACGCTGATTTGATCTTATAGCTTTCAGCTATAGCATCTGTGATCTTCAACGCAGCTTCATAATTCGCATCGTGATCAAATGTGAGAAAAGTCATATTGAGTGACCAATTTCCTGCACGCTTACTATAGCTGCATCTTAATTGAAGCTCGTTTTCACTGTATCCGCATATCTGACGCAATTTGTTCAGATCCACCTCATCATCAGCTTCGCCGTAGAATTGTACATATCCCATATCTGCAAGATTTTTTATAGCACAGTATGAAGAATACTCAGAGGTTGCTTCTTCAAAATACAAGGCTTCATAGTCCGTATCGCAGTAACTCTCATATAATTCAAGCAGTTCGGGAACTTCTGTGCCGTAGTTATCATCAGCATTTGCTGTGGTAAAGCCTGTTCCGCATACGGCAGTCAACACCGCTGTAATTAAGGCAACACCGCACAAAGCCCGCCTGACGGCTTTGCACTGAATCTGCTTGCATATTCAGCACAAGTTTTGTACGGTGTTGCCTTAATTATACAATATTGAATCAGAAATTTCAATGCCGAATGAGGCTATTCCGTAAAAAAGCCATATCACCGCCTTTCAGCGTTACTATGGCTTTTAATTTGATATGCAATAATTCCAAAGCTGATTCAGCATCTGCTGTGAATGAAATACGTGACGTCAACGCCTCAGTTCTCATTCCTACAGGAAACAACCGCAAATAGTTGTACATGATCGTGGTTAAATTTTTATGTAAATTTTTTGTGAAGTGCACCAAAAAGTATTGAACTATATGCAGGACTAATATATAATATAATTATAATTACACAACCATCTCTTTAAAGATCGGAGGTATATATGAGATTCAAAAAGGCAATAACAGGTTTTTTAGCTCTTTGTATGACAGGTCTGACCGTTCCCGTAACAAGTTCGGCTGAGTCAGATCTTATCAGCGATCCTGCAACTATTCTGGAGATCCCTGAACAGGATCCCGCTCCCCTTCAGGTAAAACTTAGAACTGACAGCAATATAGTAAGGTCTGATTCAGATCTTAAAATTTACGTCGATATAAAGGGAGATATCCCTGATGATGCATGGCTGACCTATGTTCCGTCAGATGTTCCTCACACTGAAAAGGACAGCGATGAATTTAACGGCAACTGGGTATATCTGAAAGATATCAAGAACGGAGAAGTGACTCTGAAAGCCCCGAAGGCTGTCGGAAACTATGATATCCGTGTTTTTGATTCCGATAACCCCGATGACGCAAAGGAAATTACTTATCTGCCCATAATTCTCGAATACTCCCCTGACCTTGAAGTCACCATCGATGTTGACAGCAGGACTGTCAAGGCAAAAGCACCTCTCGACATCAAAGTGGATATTAAAGGTTATGTTCCCGATGATGCATGGATAACCTTTGTTCCTACAGATGTTCCTCATACCGAAAAGGACGGTGATGAGCATAACGGCAACTGGAAAGCTCTTAAAGATATCGAAAACGGCATCGCTACTATAAATACACCTGCCACTGTCGGAGCGTACGATATTCGTGTCTACAATGGCGAAATCCCAGAACTTGCTTCTGAAATTGCCTGCAAGACCATTTATCTCAGTAAAGCACCTGACCTTTCAGTTGTTGTAAGTACGGATAATACTCAGGTAAAACCGTCAGAAGAAATGGAGATCAAGGTAAATATAACAGGTACTATCCCTGATGATGCATGGATAACATTTGTACCGTCGGATATTCCTCATACCGAAAAAGACGGCGATGAACATAACGGCAGCTGGGCACGTCTTAAAGATATAGAGGGCGGTTCTGTTGCTCTGAAAGCACCTTCCGAAACGGGAAACTATGATATCCGTGTATATAACGGCGAAGACAGTATTGCTGAGGAAATCGCCTGCCTTCCTGTACTTGTAACGGAAAATCCTGCCATTGTAAAGGGATCAACAAAGGGTGACCTTAACTCTGATGGTACATTTAATGTTTCCGATGCTGTACTGCTTCAGAAATGGCTGCTGTCAGACTATAAAACGAACCTCAAAAACTGGAAGAACGGCGACTTCGTGGAGGATAATGTACTCGATATATTCGACCTCTGCCTTATGAAAAAAGCGCTTATCAAGAAAATGGACGTAACTTACGTTGAGCCTGATGAGCGGTTTGAGTGGGGCGTACCTTTCTACGTTGTGAAGGATGGGTTGAAGCTGTATTCCGGTCCTGATGAAAGCTATGACGTCATCGCTTCTATTCCGGCAGATACACGCCTTACTGAATCCGGTGTCAAGAAGAATAACAATACATGGCTGTTTACCGAATACAACGGACAATGCGGCTGGATCGACACATTAGACAAAGACGGTAAAATGGTGATTCATTTTGAAGAGGGAACCAAGAAACCTGTTATCTATCTCTACCCTGAAAAAGAGACAGACGTTCATGTGGAGCTTGAACTGACGGAATCCGAGCTGAATACGACTTATCCGAAGTATAACAACGGCTGGGACGTGACAGCATATCCGGATGGTACTCTCCTGAACAAAGCAGACAGTACACATCATAAGTATCTGTTCTGGGACGCTGTAAACTGCCGCACACGCTTTGATTTCTCCAAGGGCTTCTGTGTTGCAGGCAGCGATACAGAGGCGTTCCTCAAAGAAAAGCTCACATATATGGGACTGACCGAACAGGAAATGAACGAGTTTATCGTATACTGGCTGCCGCTGATGGAGCACAATGCGTACAACCTCATCTCATTCCAGGATGAAGCCTACACGAACTCTGCAAAGCTGACTATAACTCCCACACCTGACAGCGAATGCCGTATTTTCATGGCATATGTACCGCTTGAAAATGCTGTGGATATCGAACCGCAGCAGCTTTCCGCATTTGAAAGAAAAGGATTCTCAGTTGTGGAATGGGGCGGCGCCGAGGTCAGAAGCCGGCAATAAGCGAATAATAACATAAAAAGGACTGCATAACCGTGGTATTCATATGGCAGTTTTATGTGTGTCTATTGAGG
>ACOK01000078.1 GCA_000174895.1 Ruminococcus flavefaciens FD-1 | reverse complement strand
GCATAAAATTTCTGTACGAATACCGCCGTAAGACCGGGGATCGCTTTTATTATTCAGCGTCTGTGTTCTTCTCGATGTAGTTAGCGATATCGCCTACAGTCTTGATCTCCTCTACAGCCTCATCAGGGATAGAAAGATCAAATTCGTCCTCGATTGTTGTGATAAGATCAACAACATCAAGGGAATCAGCGCCGAGATCATCCTGGATATTGGAATCCATAGTAACCTCATCTGCGTCTACGCTGAGCTGATCAGCAATGATATCCTTGAGTTTTTCAAAAATCATGTATTTATCCTCCATCATTTTATATTAAAACCGGTCATTCAATGAACGCTCCGATTTTTCTAAATTTAGTATAGCGTTCTTTAAGCAAAACGTCAATATCTTTTTTGCATTTTTCAGGAATTTTTTGTGACAAATATTCCTTGATATTTTCCGAAATTTTGTCTAAATCGTTATGAGCGCCTCCGAGGGGCTCTTCGATTATAGCTTCTGCAACGCCGAGACGGACCATATCTTCCGCTGTTATCTTCATAATTTCGCTTGCTTCCTGTTCACGGGATGCGTCCTTCCAGAGGATACTTGCGAATCCTCTTGGTGAGAGAACGGAATACTCCGCATTCTCCAGCATAGCCAGTTCATCGCATACACCCAGAGCAAGAGCGCCGCCGCTTCCGCCTTCGCCGAGAACGATAGAGATTATCGGTGTGCGGAGAGTCATGAATTCTGCTATATTTTTTGCGATAGCCTCACCCTGTCCCCTTTCCTCGGCAGCAACGCCGCAGAAAGCGCCGGGAGTATCAATAAAGCAAACGATAGGTCTGTGGAACTTCTCAGCCTGTCTTGCAAGGCGGAGAGCTTTTCTGTAGCCCTCGGGATGGGGCATTGCGAAATTGCAGGCCTTGTTCTCGTTGATATCCCTGCCCTTTACCTGAGCGATAATGGTGACAGGCTTGCCGTCGAGACGGCCTATACCTCCGAGGATAGCCTTATCGTCACCGCAGAGACGGTCTCCGTGCATTTCGTAGAAGTCCGTGAAGATCTGCGGGATATAATCCTTTATAGTAGGTCTGCCCTTTGTGTGGATAAGCTGTAAACGCTCCCACGCTGTTCTTTTCTCATCCATGGCTCAGACCTCCTTTTCCTTTGGATAGAAGCCGTGAAGCTTCAGCAGATGTGAGAGAACGCTTCTCATCTTTCTGCGCTCGACGATCATATCAACAAAGCCTTTCTCGTGCATGAATTCCGCAAGCTGGAAATCCTCGGGAAGTCTCTGCTTGATAGTTCCCTTGATAACTCGTCTTCCTGCGAAACCGATAAGCACCTTCGGCTCGGCGATGATTATATCTCCGAGGGAAGCAAAGCTTGCTGTTACGCCGCCTGTTGTCGGGTCAGTCATGACCGATATATAAAGTCCGCCTGCATCGCTGTGGAGTTTGACAGCACCCGAAGTCTTTGCCATCTGCATGAGAGAAACGATACCCTCCTGCATACGTGCGCCGCCTGACGCAGTAAACATAACAACGGGAAGTCCCTTTTCTGTTGCATACTCAAAGGCACGGGTTATCTTCTCGCCCACAACGCTTCCCATGCTTCCCATCATGAAGCGGGAATCCATGACACCGATGACCACAGGCGAGCCCTTGATAGTTGCAGTACCTGTGATAACAGCGTCATTCAAGCCAGTCTTGGTCTGGAGTTCAGCCTGTTTCTCGGAATAATCGGGGAAATCAAGCGGATTGCCGCTTTTCATGCCGCCGTCCAGCTCCTTGAAGCTGTCCTTGTCAACAGTGATGGCGATACGCTCCTGTGACGAAAGTCTGCCGTGGTAATTACACTTGGGGCAAACTCTGTGAAGCTCCTCATATCTGGAAAGAGGGCTTGTCTGAGTGCATCTCGGGCACTTGAACATCGGGGGCTTGTATTCCTCCTCAGCGCCGTTGAAACGCTCCTTGACTACGTTAAAAAAACCTTCAAACAATATTATTCACCGCTTTACTTATTCTTCTTGTCTTCCATGTATCTTCCAAGGAAGCCGATATCATAATTGCCGTTTTTGAAGTCGGCATTCCGGATAAGTCCGAGCTGGAAATCTATATTAGTCTCAACGCCCTCCACAATGAATTCGGAAAGCGCCCATCTCATCTTGTTAATGGCATCATTTCTGTCAGAGCCGTGAGCGATGAGCTTGCTTATCATTGAGTCATAATAAGGAGTGATGGTATATCCCTGATATACAGCGCCGTCGATACGGATACCGGGGCCGCCGGGCATATACAGAGCTGTGATGGTACCCGGTGAGGGGCGGAAGTTATGCTCAGGGTCTTCGGCATTTATACGGCACTCGATAGCATGGCCACGCATAACGATATCGTCCTGTGTCACCTTCAGAGGCAGACCTGCCGCAATTTCTATCTGAGCCTTTACTATATCGAAACCTGTTACCTCCTCGGTAATAGGATGCTCTACCTGAATACGGGTATTCATCTCCATGAAGTAGAAATCACGGTTCTCGTCAACGAGGAATTCTATAGTGCCTGCGTTGTAGTAGCCGCATTCCTTAGCCGCAGTAATAGCGGCATTGCCCATCTTTGCACGGAGCTCAGGGCTTACGATAGGGCTGGGACATTCCTCAAGCACCTTCTGGTTTCTTCTCTGCATGGAGCAGTCACGCTCGCAGAGGTGTATATAATTGCCGTGCTTGTCGGCGATTATCTGTATCTCAACATGGTGGGGATTTATAAGGAACTTCTCAACATATACTGTATCATCTCCGAAGAAGTTCTTGGCTTCCTGCTGAGCAGCTATCATCTGTGCTTCAAGCTCCGCAGGAGAATCCACACGGCGTATACCTCGTCCGCCGCCGCCTGCGCTGGCCTTGATAAGTACGGGGTAGCCTGCCTTGTCAGCGATGAGTCTTGCCTCCTCCACTGAGCTTACAGCGCCGTCCGAACCGGGGATAACAGGTACGCCGGCAGCCTTCATGGTAGCCTTAGCAGCAGCCTTGTCGCCCAGCATCTCGATAGAGTGATAGGAAGGGCCGATGAAGACCAGTCCGTATGACTCGCAGAGCCTTGCGAACTCTGCATTTTCAGACAGGAATCCGAAGCCGGGGTGGATAGCGTCACAGCCTGTATTTATGGCAGCCTGAACTATAGCGTTCATATTGAGGTAGCTGTCCTTGGTAGCAGGAGGGCCTATGCATACAGCTTCATCCGCTATCTGGGCATGGAGAGTCGTTCTGTCAGCGGTAGAGTATACCGCAACGCTCCTTATGCCTATCTCACGGCACGCTCTTATGATACGTACTGCGATCTCGCCTCTGTTGGCGATGAGAATTTTTTTGAACATTAATGTATATCTCCTTTTATGCTGTCGGATATCACTGCTTGTCCCCGTCAGCAACTATGAAAGTTATCTCACATGAAACAGCCTTTTCGCCGTCAACGGTAGCAAGGCACTTGCCTGTACCCACAGGACCTCTTGTCTTGATTATCTCAACTTCAAGGTCGAGGACATCTCCGGGGACTACCTGTCTGCGGAACTTAGCCTTGTCGATACCTCCGAAAAGGCCTATCTTGCCCTTGAATTCAGGCTTTGAGAGAAGGCATACGGCGCCTGCCTGAGCCATCATCTCTATCATAAGCACACCGGGAGTCACAGGATATCCGGGGAAGTGGCCCTTGAACCAGAAGTCCTCCTCCTTGATGTACTTTCTTGCGTGAACCTTAACGCCGACTTCCATATCGACGATCTCATCTATAAGCAGGAAAGGATCACGGTGAGGGATCACCTGCTTGATCTGTTCCTGATCCATAAGTATATCAGCCATAATCTATCTCTCTTTCAATTTAATTCAGCAGCTACTGCTTTCTGCTTACTTTATGACCATGACAGGCTGATCGAATTCAACAGTCTGACCGTCGGAAACGAGGATGCTGTCAACAACACCGTCGTAGTCGGACTGTATCTCGTTCATCAGCTTCATGCTCTCGATTATCATGATAACGTCGCCCTTCTTGACGGTATCGCCGATCTTTACGAAAGGCGGCTTGTCAGGAGAAGGAGCTGCATAGAAAGTACCTACGATAGGAGCCTTTACTATGTTTCCGCTTATTTCGGCGGCCGCATTTGCCTCTGACTCAGCGAGAGTATCCTCGGGAGCGGCAGGTGCCTGTGCAGGCATACCCATGAAAGGCATTGCTGCCGGCGGAGGCGGAACGGGTCTCTTGCCCTTTATGGTAATGGTCCTCTCACCGTCTGCGATAGTCAGCTCTGAGAGTTCCTTCTTATTGATTATATCAGCGAGCTTTTCGATGGTCTCGATATCGACCATATCTAAGATCTGGCTCATATTATGTCCTCCTTATTATTCTGCTGCCTTCTTGAAGCAGAGAGTAGCATTATGTCCGCCGAAGCCGAGAGAATTGGAAAGAACCGCACGGACTTCCTGCTCATAATTTTTATTTGCACAGTAGTCAAGGTCACATTCCTCATCAGGATTCTCAAGACCTACTGTAGCGTGGATGAAGCCTTCCTGAATGGACTTTGCGCAGACAACAGCTTCAACAGCACCTGCTGCACCGAGAAGATGGCCTATCATAGACTTGGTAGAGCTTATCTTCACATTCTTTGCTTCATCGCCGAAAGCAACCTTTATAGCTGCTGTCTCGTATTTATCGTTAAGGCCTGTTGAAGTGCCGTGAGCGTTGATGTAATCAACATCGGCAGGAGTAAGGCCTGCTTCTTCCATAGCCAGCTTCATGCCCATACCTGCGGCCTCACCGCTGGGCATAGGAGAAGTCATGTGGTAACCGTCACAGGTAGCGCCGTAGCCTGCCACCTCAGCGTATATCTTAGCGCCTCTTGCCTTGGCGTGTTCGTATTCCTCAAGCACCAGTACAGCCGCACCCTCACCGAGTACGAAGCCGTTTCTGTCCTTGTCGAATGGAATGGAAGCCTTGTTCTTGTCAGCGGACTTTGTAAGTGCCTTCATATTCGAGAAACCGCCGAAAGTGAATTCCTCGTGAGTGCTTTCTGTGCCGCCTGCAAGGGCAACATCAAGGTAGCCGTCCTTTATCTTGCGGAATGCCTCACCGATAGAATGAGTACCCGAACAACAGGCAGTGGTAACATCGAAATTAGCGCCACGGAAGCCTGTCTTCATTGAAACTGTACCTGCTGCCATGTTCGAGATCATCATAGGAACATAGAAAGCTGAGATACGGCTCGGGCCTTTTTCCAGATACTTGTTATGCTCGGCAAGTGTAAGGTCGATACCGCCGATACCCGAACCGATGATAACGCCTGCTCTGTAGGGGTCGATATCGGAGAAATCCGTACCTGCGTCGTTCAATGCTTCATGAGCGGAAACTACCGCATACTTTGTGAATCTGTCCATACGTCTTGCTTCTTTTTTATCGAAGCAGCCTTCAACGTCATAATAAGCTGTCTCATCGAAATCACGGACGATACCTGCAAGCTTTACACCTGTTCTTTCGGTATCGTACATATCTATTTCAGAAATTCCGATCCTGTTGGCTCTGATGCCATCCCAGAATTTTTCAACACCTGTGCCGAGGGGAGTAACAGCTCCCATACCTGTGATAACTACTCTTCTGCTCATATTAGATCCTTTCAATTCAATTCGTAATTCGTGGGGAGTAACAGCTCCCATACCTGTGATAACTACTCTTCTGCTCATATTAGATCCTTTCAATTCAATTCGTAATTCGTAATGCGTAATGCGTAATTATTGGCGTTCGCATTAACTCACGGATTCAGAAAATTATAAATTAAATAATTTTTAAATCCGTCCCCGACAGGGGACACCGCAATTACGAATTACGCATTATGCATTATGCATTACATGGAGAGTCCGCCTGAGATCTCGATGACCTGACCTGTAACGTAGGAAGCGTCATCGGAAACGAGGAATGAAACTACTGAAGCGATCTCCTCGGGCTCGCCATATCTTTTAAGTGCTACTGCATCTATCATTTTAGCTTTTAGTTCATCTGAGAGAACGTCTGTCATTGGTGTGTGGATAAGTCCCGGAGCAACGGCATTGCAGGTGATATTACGTGAGCCGAACTCCTTTGCTGTGGTTTTTGTCATGCCTATTATAGCAGCCTTTGTTGCCGAATAGTTCATCTGTCCGGGGTTTCCGTAGAGGCCTGCAACAGATGAAACATTGACGATACGTCCGTGTCTCTGCTTCATCATAACAGCACAGACGTGCTTGGTCATATTGTAAACGCTTTTCTGGTTAACAGCGATAACAACGTCATAGTCCTCCTCGCTCATTCTTGCAAGGAGCTTGTCCTTTGTGATGCCTGCGTTGTTGACGAGAGCATCGATAGTGCCGAAGTCAGCCTTTACCTGCTTTACCATAGCCTCGCACTGGTCGAACTTTGAAACGTCAGCGGCATAGCACTCAACTCTTACACCGAGCGCACGGCATTCCTCAGCAACTGCGAGAGCCTTTTCCTTGTCTCCGTCACTTGGGTAGTGGTTGAGGGCGATATCGAAACCGTCCTTTGCAAGTCTCTTTGCGATGCAGGCACCGATTCCCTGAGAAGCGCCTGTGATTATAGCTGTTGCCATAACTGTTACCTCCAATTTCTTCTGCGGCGATCACCGCTTTATATAATTGATCCACCTTAATACTGTTTGTATATATCAAAGCCTGTATTACAAAGTCTGATAATATTGTAACACATATCATCAAAAAAGTAAACAGGCATTTGTCACTTGTTGCAATTACAAATGTAACAATGTGTAGGGAACGCCGCCCTCGGCGTTCCACAGATTGCAGCAAAGTCATTTTGTAACAATGGGCTGTCGAAGACGCCAGCCCCTACGAATTATTCGTCAGCCCGTTTGCGCCTTATTCATCAATGTAATTCATTCGTAGGGGAGCCCGCCCTCGGGCTCCCGTTGCACATTTTACTGTACCTTCGGAACGCCGAGGGCGGCGTTCCCTACGATTTGGTTTCAACACATTAATCGTTATACCGGAGAGCTGCCAAAGGCAGCCCCTACGAATTATTCGTCAACGTCTTTTTCAAACAAGCTGTCGTCAGCTTGACCACAGTCACGATTCGCTCGTAAACTCGCTTACTTTCTGTAAAGCGATAAGTTTCAGGTCGCTCGACGGCTTGTTATTGTTTATTCGTCAACGTCTTTTTCAAATACAAGGTCGATATATACTGCGCCGCCATTACCTAAGATGTCACACGGAATGTGGTCAACATATTTCCAGCCCTTTTCAGCCATACTGTCTATGACCTCTTTGTGGGAGAGTTTGCCTTTTTCCTTGCTTGTGCGGTATTCTCCCCAGCTGAGTTTCAGACTAATGTATTTATACTGTTTCATTTTTTCACCTATATCATTGTCGTGCAGATGATATCCGCCCCTACACGGGTAAATGTCGTTTTTCGGTTATTCGTGGAACGCCGAGGGCGCCGTCCCCTACTTTATTATTTTCACACGGGCGCACACTGTGCGCCCCTACAGACTGCCTTACTTGCAGAGAAGCTTCTCAGCGCCGTCGTTTATCTCCTTTACGATGTCAGCGCAGGGCTTGATATCATTTATCATGCCTGCGATAGCGCCGCAGAGGAATGAACCGCTTTCAAGGTCGCCCTCAACAACAGCACGGCGGAGTGCGCCTACTGTGAGGTTCTCGAATTCCTCGGGTGAGAGTGTGCCGTCCTTTTCGCCGTTAGCCAGCTTCTTTGCAAACTTTGTCTTTACGTTTCTGCATGGGTGGCCTGTGTATCTTCCTGTTACAACGCTGTCTGTGTCCTTTGCCTTGATAACGAGGTCCTTGAACACAGGATGTATCTGGCACTCCTCGGAAGCAAGGAAGCGTGTACCTATCTGAACGCCCTCTGCGCCCAGCATGAATGATGCAGCCATTCCACGTCCGTCAGCGATACCGCCTGCTGCGATAACAGGGATAGAAACAGCGTCCACTACCTGCGGAACGAGACACATTGTTGTATTCTCGCCGATGTGTCCGCCTGATTCCGTACCCTCAGCGATAACAGCGTCAGCGCCGCTCTTTTCCATTCTCTTTGCAAGAGCAACGGAAGGAACTACGGGGATGACCTTTATGCCTGCTTCTTTCCATGCGGCAACGTATGTGCCGGGATTTCCTGCACCTGTTGTTACGAATGCGACTTTTTCGTCGATACAGAGCTGTGCAAGGTCGGCAGCGTTAGGGCTCATGAGCATAACGTTCACGCCGAAAGGCTTGTCTGTTTTTTCCTTGCACAGACGGATCTGCTCACGGAGATAGTCGATAGGAGCATTGCCGCCTGCGATGATACCTGCACCGCCTGCATTTGATACGGCAGCAGCAAGAGTATGCTCAGCGACCCATGCCATACCGCCCTGAATGATAGGATATTCTATACCGAGAAGATCTGTTATTCTTGTTTTCATTATTGTACTCCTTGTATTTTGTAGGAGCGGATACCCTCCGCCCGAATAATAATCAGCGTTCTGACACGGGCGGTTAATATCCGCCCATACGCAATTCTCAATTAATATTCTAAAATGATGCCGCCGTAGGTCAGGCCAGCTCCGAAGCCGATGAGAGCCAGCTTCTGGCCTTTCTTCACCATTCCCTTTTCGATAGCCTCACAGAGTGCGAGAGGGATGGATGCGGATGATGTGTTTCCGTAGTGGTCGAGGGTGATAACGAACTTATCCATCGGCACTCCCAGTTTCTTTGCGGCAGTCTCAATTATACGGACATTTGCCTGATGGGGCACGAACCAGTCTATATCGTCCTTGGTTATGCCGATCTTTTCAGCCGCAAGTTCAAACGACTTCGGAAGCGCATTTGTAGCGAATTTATAAACTTCCTTGCCGTTCTGGAGCAGCTTGTGCTGCGGCATTTTCGGGAAGGGATCCTCAAAATCGCTTTCCACAGCCACTTCGGGGGCAACGTCAAGAGTTCTTGCACAGAGCAGCTGTGCGCCGCTTCCGTCAGAACCGAGAACTGATGAATAAAGCTTGCTGCTTCTTTCGACAACAGCAGCAGCAGCGCCGTCACCGAAAAGGATACATGAGCTTCTGTCAGTGAAATCGAGGAAACGTGAAAGCGATTCGTTAGCGACTACTAACACATATTTCATATTCTCGTCTGTTTCGAGGAATCTTCTTGCAGTATCCAGAGCATACACAAATCCGGTGCAGGCAGCGTTCAGGTCAAAAGCACCTGCATTCACTGCGCCTGTCTCGTACTGTATAACGCTTGCCATACTGGGAGTATGGAAATCGGAGGTAGCAGTACAGGATATGACAAGACCGATATCCTTCGGGTCGATACCTGCATTTGCAATAGCTGCCAGAGCCGCCTGCTTTCCCATATACCATGTAGGCTCCCAGCCTGCCATAGGGCGCTCGGTTATGCCTGTTCTGGTGCGTATCCACTCATCGTTTGTATCGATGAACTTCTTAAAATCGTCGTTCTTGAGCTTCTGCTCGGGAAGGTACTTGCCCATTCCCAGTATATTGATTCCCATTCAAAAACTCCTTAATAAATATATAATTTAAAGATATCAAATTTAAAATTATAGTTGTAAAATCCGAAAAATTATGTTATAGTATAGTTATGGGTGCAAAGTCCCACATAATACATTTTAAATCATTTCTGATTTTTTTGCAACGATATTTTAGCACTTTGATGAAGCAAAAACAAAATATCGGCATTTCGCACAATTTTAATTAAGAAATCAGTTGAATTTAGCTAAGTATTTTGTATATAACATACAGAAAGGATGTTTTACATTATGACAATTTCACTATTTTCAGGACAGGGTTCTCAGTACGAGGGAATGGGCAAGGATATCGCAGAAAGTTCTGCTCAGCTGCTTAAAGCATATGAAACCGGCTCAGCTATCCTCGGCCGTGACCTGAAGGAAATATGCTTCAGCGCTCCCCTTGAGGAACTGTCGAGAACAGTGAATTCACAGCCGGCCATCATGGCTACTTCTATAATCTGCCTTGAAGCCGCAAAGGAAAAGGGCTTCACATTTGAAGGCGTTGCAGGTCACTCACTTGGCGAGTACGCAGCAATGTACGCTTCGGGAATGGTAACTCTTGAGGACGCTTTCCGCCTTATCAAGGCAAGAGCAGAGGCTATGGAAGAGGCTACACAGGGCACTAAGGGCGCTATGGCTGCTATCATGAAGATAGAGCCGGAAAAGGTAGAGGAAGTATGCGCAAACGCTAAGGAGTACGTTACTGCTGTAAACTACAACTCACCTGTTCAGACCGTAGTTGCAGGAACTCCCGAGGGCATTGAGGAAGTAAGCGGCATTTTCAAGGAGATGAAGGCAAGAGTCATCCCCCTCAATGTTGCAGGCGCATTCCATTCAAAGCTTATGCAGAGCGCTGCCGATAAATTCTACGAGACAGCCAAGACCATCACTTTCAACGCTCCTCAGTGCAAATACTACTCAAACGTTACAGGCGGCGAGCTGACAGACTTCTCGGATATGGCATCACTCCTTGCAAAGCACATCGTATCACCTGTACGCTTCACATCCGAACTTGCAGCTATGAACGAAGCAGGCGCAGACCGTTTTGTTGAATTCGGCCCGGGACGCACTCTCACAGGACTTGTTAAGAAGACACTTAAAGAAGCGACAGCTCTGAATGTTGAAAATCTCGAAACACTTGCAGCACTCTTTCAGTAATTCAGAAAGTAGTTGTCAGAAAGCAGAATTATGATCATGTAGGGGACGGCGTCCCCGACATCCCGCATATCATGAAAGAAACCATAAATTATTATGGATAAATCAAAAGTGGAGCTGATAAATATGAATAAATTTGCACTTACAGGTCATCCGCTGGGACATTCAATGTCTCCGCTGATACACGAAAAGCTGTTCGCTCTCAGCGGACGTGACGCTGAATACGAACTCATCGACATCGAGCCCGAAAAGCTTGCACAGAGCCGTGAGCTTTTCCTTTCTCTGGGCGGCATGAACGTAACTATCCCACACAAACAGGCTGTCATTCCCCTTATGGATGAACTGGCAGAAAGCGCTCTCCGCTATAATTCCGTGAACTGCATAAAGAACGACAACGGCAGACTTATCGGCTACAACACCGACTGCGACGGCTTCCTCCGCTCAGCTGAGGGACTCCCTATCGGCGGCAAGGCAGCTATTCTCGGCTGCGGCGGCGTAGGACGCATGATCGCCATTGAAGTTGCACGTCACGGCGGAGATATCACTCTCGCAGTAATACCGCAGGATTTCAAGAACGCTCAGATACTTATGGCCGAAATACTTGAGAAATGCTCAGGCGCTTCGGTAAGGATAGTAAATATATCCGAGCTTGAAGGCAAGTTCGATATCCTCATAAACGCTACCCCTGTGGGAATGTTCCCGAAGGTGGATGCCTGCGCTGTAAGCGACAAGGTCATCGAGGACTGCGGAAGCGTTTTCGACGTTATCTATAACCCCATCGAGACACTTCTCATGAAGAAGGCAAGAGCAATGGGCAAGACTGCTGTGGGCGGCGCTGCTATGCTGGTATATCAGGCTGTAAAGGCTCATGAGATATGGTACGGCGGCACATTCACAAACGAGGATATCGCCCCCATCATCAAGGCTGTGGAAAATGCTGTTGATGAGATGAACAAGTGATATGATACGCCCTGCCAGACCGCAAGACGCCTCACGCATAGCAGAGATAATTATAACCAACTACCGTGTGAACTTCTACCCGTTTTTCCATAATGACGAGTTCTATTTTTCCACGCTGAACGTTGTGGAGATGGCAGCGGAATACTCCGAGGGCTCGGAGGAGCTCCTCCACACCTGTGTATACGACGATAACGGCGTAATAAAGGGAATTATCCGCATGAACGGCACAGAGGTAGTGAAGCTTTATGTTGAGCCTCAGTTTCAGAGCTGCGGCATAGGTGCAGAGCTTCTGGAATATGCGGTGAATAATTCCGGCGCCGACAATCTCTGGGCTCTGGAGTACAATGCACGTGGGATAGCCTTCTATAAGCGCCACGGCTTCGAGCTCACAGGCGAGAAGATGATAGAGAACGAATGGGTGCCGCTGGTGAAGCTGGCACGCAACAAGCATAAACAAGGAGAATAATATGACCATATTTTTATGCGGATTCATGGGCTGCGGAAAGACCACAGCAGGCAAGCTTGCTGCCAAAAAACTTGGCAGCGGCTTTACCGATACGGATGATCTTATCGTCCGCACCCTTGGAATGTCCATCCCCGATATTTTCGAGAAAAAGGGAGAGCCTTTCTTCCGTCAGACCGAAGCTGAGATAGTCAAGTCGCTCTGCGGCAAGACCATAGTTGCAGCCTGCGGAGGCGGAGCAATGCTCAATCCCGATACCGCAAAAGCCGCAAGAGAAGCAGGCGCTGAGATAGTTTTTCTCGATGTTCCGTTCGAGACCTGCTATGAGCGTATCAGCGGCGATACCAACCGCCCCATAGTTATGCGCTCCACAAAGGAGGAGCTGAAAGCCCTCTACGACCAGCGCAGAGAGGTCTACCTCAGCCATTCCACTGTAAGAGTAGAATGCGACGGAAGCCCCGTTGAAAATGCAGAGAAGATAGCTCAGGCTGTCAGAAAGTGAGCGGCAATGCTTATATACAACGCTGAAATTTACACTATGGACAGCAGGGGCATCATCCCCAACGGCTATATCTCCATAGAAAACGGCAAGATAACAGCTGTCGGCGAGGGCGCTCCCGAAAGCATCCCCGAAGGCAGTATAAACGCTGAGGGCGGTACTCTCTACCCCGGCTTCATAGATGCACACACCCACCTCGGCATAATCGAAAACGGCCTTGACTTTGAGGGCGACGACTGCAACGAATCCACAGACCCGTTCACTCCGCAGATGAGGGCTATCGACGGCATAAATCCTTTCGACCGCTGTTTCGGGGAAGCGAGAAAGCGTGGTATTACAGCCGTTGCTTCAAGCCCGGGAAGCGCTAATCCGTGCGGCGGCGAGATATGCGCCATAAAGACCGCAGGCAGACGCATCGACGATATGCTCATTTCCGTATGCGGAATCAAATTCGCTCTCGGTGAGAATCCCAAAAACGTGTACAACGACAGAGCCGAGACTCCCATAACACGCATGGCTGTCACCGCTCTCATCCGTGAGGGACTCTACAAGGCAAGGCGCTACGGCCACGACATGGACAGCTACTATCAGGACAGCGAGAATTATGACCCGCCCGAATACGACATCAAGTGTGAAGCTCTCCTTCCCCTTATGGACCGCAAGATAAAAGCATTCTTCCACTGTCACCGTGCAGACGACATATGCACAGCTATGCGTATAGCCAAGGAATTCAACCTTGACCCGGTCATCATTCACGGCACTGAGGGCTGGAAAATAGCTGATATAATCGCTGAGGAGAAAGTACCCGTCATATGCGGACCTCTCATCTGCGACCGCTGCAAACCCGAAATGAAAGGGCTGGAGCTGAAAAATGCCTCCGTCCTCATTGAAAACGGCGTAAAAACAGCAATATGCACCGACCATACAGTCATCCCCATACAGTACCTCCCCCTCTCTGCTCAGGCGGCAGTAAAGGGCGGACTCAGCTTCGATGACGCTCTCAGGGCCATTACCTGTGAAGCCGCTGAGATTCTGGGTATCAGCGGTGTTACAGGTACGCTCACCGCAGGAAAAGATGCTGATATCCAGCTCTACCGCAAGGGAGAGAATCCCCTTGACCTTATGAGCGAGCCAGTGATGGTGCTTATCAACGGAAAGACAGTTGACTGATCCTTTATCCCTTCATGAAAGGAGTATCACTATGAGAAAATGTATATCCGCATTTATAGCTTCGGCAATGCTGTTTTCACTGTGCATCCCCACAACAGCCGGCGCCGACGGTACAAATAACGGCTACGAGCTGATATTCACCATAGACAGCGGCTCTGTTACGATAACAGGCGTATCGGGAAGCGGAAGCACTCTTGAGATACCGGGCACCATCGCAGGCCTTAACGTAACATCCATAGCTGATAACTTCTTCACAGGCAGCAATGAGCTGAGAACAGTCATTCTCCCCGATACTCTGCGCAGTATAGGCACAAGAGCATTCAGCGCCTGTCAGAAGCTGAACAGCGTCTACATCGGCTCGGACACTTCATATATCGGCGACTATGCTTTCACAGCCTGTCCGTCGCTCAGCAACATAAGCGTCAGCACGGCTAATACGGTCTACCGCTCGGAGAACAGCTCACTCTATAAAGGCGACGCTCTTGTCCTCTACGCAGGAAGCGACGATGCAGTTATAAGCTCATCCACCCGTGTCATAGGCAAACGTGCATTTTTCGGCAGGACCGCCCTCACATCCGTTGATATCCCCGACAGCGTTGAGGTGATCGGAGATTACGCATTCTCGGGCTGTCTTGCACTGAATGATATAACCATCCCCGACTCGGTAACGTCCATCGGCAATTACTGCTTTTTCAGCTGCTCCGGACTTGAAAGCGCTAAGCTGAGCAACTCATTGAAAGCCATCCCCGAAAGCTGTTTCAGCGGATGTTCCGCACTGAGGGATATAAACATCCCCGTTTCCGTCAGCTACATCGGCGCAAATGCATTCTACAGCTGCGAGAGCCTGAAAAGCATCTATATACCGCCGACTGTTGAAACTATCGGCACTAACGCATTAGGCAGAACATACAGCCTGAGAAGCGGCTCGGAGGACAATATCTCTGATTTCCGCATCCTCGGCAGCCCGGGTTCGACTGCTGAAAAATACGCCAGCGCTCTTTCCATGGTTTTCAGCGAGGACGAAACGATCCTGACGGGCGATGTCAATGAAGACAGCATCATCGACGGCAGAGATGCTACCGTTACCCTTACGGAATACGCAAGGATATCCGTTGGCTATTCCCCCACTTTTTCAGCAAGGCAGACCAAAGCTGCCGACTTCAACAAGGACAGCGTTATCGATGCCCGTGACGCATCTGCAATACTTGTATACTACGCTGAAACATCGGTCTCATAATAAGAAAATGTCTTCACAGAATGGCGCTGCCATCTGCTGTGAAAACAGTTTCCGGATCATCGGCGGCACTCTTATTCATACAGGAGTGCCGCCGCTTGTTTTTTGCGTTATATCGCTTTAACATGATATCAGAGCACATTGCTCTTTTCGCCAAAAGGCGGCATAAATGAACAAGTTTTTTCTAAATGCGCCTCTTTCCCAAACTGTTGACACTCAGCCGAAAAAATGGTATCATTAAAGGTAATAAACCTGTCAGTTTATACAGAAGATTTTTAAGGAGGAAAAATTATGCTGACTGACATGAACAGTAAATTTCAGAAAGAAGGTCTCACCTTCGACGATGTTCTTCTTATTCCCGCTGAGTCGAACGTTACTCCGAACATGATACAGATCGGAACACAGCTCACAAAAACTATCCACCTCAATACCCCGATCATGACTGCCGCTATGGATACGGTAACAGATTCACGTATGGCTATCGCTATCGCTCGTGAAGGCGGTATCGGTATCATCCACAAGAATATGACTATCGAGCAGCAGGCTGAGGAAGTTGACAAGGTAAAGCGCTCTGAAAACGGCGTTATCGTTGACCCGTTCTCACTTACAGAAGACCATATCGTTGCTGACGCTGACGAACTTATGGGTAAGTACAAGATCTCAGGCGTTCCGATAGTTGACGGAACTGGCAAGCTTGTCGGCATAATCACCAACAGAGATATGCGTTTCCTCACAGACTTCAATGCAAAGATATCTGAAGTTATGACTAAGGACAACCTCATCACAGCACCTGTCGGCACAACTCTTGAGCAGGCTCAGGAGATCCTCCGTGCTCATAAGATCGAAAAGCTCCCGCTTGTAGACGGCGAAGGCTACCTCAAGGGACTCATCACTATAAAGGACATCGAAAAGTCCGTTCAGTATCCTAACTCTGCACGTGACACACAGGGCAGACTCCTCTGCGGCGCTGCTATCGGTGTTACAGCTAATGTTCTCGACAGAGCAAAGGCTCTTATCGAAGCTCAGGCTGACGTTCTCGTTCTCGATTCCGCTCACGGCCACAGCGCAAACATCATCAAGTGCCTGAAGATGGTCAAGGAAGCATTCCCTGACACACCTGTTATCGCAGGTAATATCGCAACTGCCGAAGCTGCTGAAGCTCTTATCGCAGCAGGCGCTGACTGCCTCAAGGTAGGTATCGGCCCCGGTTCTATCTGTACAACACGTGTCGTTGCAGGTATCGGTGTTCCACAGATCACAGCTGTATATGACGTAGCCTGTGTTGCTCAGAAGTACGGCATCCCTGTTATCGCTGACGGCGGTATCAAGTACTCAGGTGATATCGTAAAGGCTCTCGCAGCAGGCGCAAACGTAGTAATGCTCGGTTCTCTCCTTGCAGGATGTGCAGAAGCTCCCGGTGAGACTGAGATCTATCAGGGCCGTCAGTTCAAGGTATACCGTGGTATGGGAAGCCTTGGCGCTATGGCTAACGGTTCCACAGACAGATACTTCCAGGAGGGCGCTAAGAAGCTCGTTCCAGAGGGCGTTGAAGGCCGTGTACCATTCAAGGGTGCAGTTGCTGACACTATCTTCCAGCTTGTCGGCGGTATCCGTTCAGGTATGGGCTACTGCGGCTGTCCTGACATTCCTACTCTCCACGAGAAGGCTAAGTTCATCCGCATCACAGGCGCAGGTCTCAAGGAAAGCCATCCTCACGATATCTACATCACAAAGGAAGCACCTAACTACTCAACACAGATCTGACGTGGACGTCCACGACGGCGATCACGAGTCGGCTATTAAATCAAACAATAAATGTAGGGGCGCACATTGTGCGCCCTCATATTGTCAAAAAAGACGTAACACATAACCTCGGTACTCATATAGAAACTTTATACGCATTTATCGGGGAAAACCTTTCTGAGGAAAGGTTCTCCCCCGAACCCCTTTCCAAAGACTTTTAATAGAATTTTGCCCCCATATAGGGCGCACTTGAAAGAAATGAAAAATTCTTACTTTACTTGTGTGCGCCCTATATGGGGGCAAAATTAATACTGAAAGTTTTAGGAAGGGAGTTTGAGGGAGAACCCTTTTTCAAAAGGGTTTCCCTCAATAGACTCGTGTAAAAACTTCTGTAAGAGTACCGTGGTTATGTGTTACGTCTTTTCCTTTATGCAATCAAAGCAGGTAATAAGTTCCGTCGATATTATAAATGTAAACTGAAAGGTCGCTGCCAAGGGTATCATTTATCATGTAGGTATTGCCCTGTGAATCCTTGAATGCGATATCCATATACACAAGCTTGCGGCTC
Source organism: Ruminococcus flavefaciens FD-1 (assembly GCA_000174895.1). GTDB lineage: Bacteria > Bacillota > Clostridia > Oscillospirales > Ruminococcaceae > Ruminococcus > Ruminococcus flavefaciens_A. The sequence goes on along the minus strand of ACOK01000078.1, from coordinate 16,485 downwards.
TTGACCTTATCCGTAAGCTGTTCGCCGGAAAGCTCGTTTATCTTCTGATCAACGAATTCAAAATCAGTAAGATTCTCGCTTTCGTTTTCATTGAGGCAGGTATCAACAACGATATAGGTAAATTCTATCTCGCTTTTTGCTCTGTTTTCAAGGTTATCGACATATTTTTCAAGATAATCAGCAGTATCGCTGAAGCTGCTTCTCTGAACCGAGAAATCAAGGTAAGGCTTATAGAATAACTTTTCCAGCTTTTCGCTGTCACGATTCTGCATAGCTTCGATATACTCTGTCAGCAGATATATCTCAGGGTAATCAGTGCCATCCTGCACGAAGTATCTCGGGTCAAAGTCGATATCTATCTTTACCTTATCGTTGTTGGAATTTTTAAGTGAAGTCATAGTTGCGCCGTAAGGCATATTGTCCTCATCCATTACAAGGCTGTCAGAAGGACCATTTCCAACCATATTTGATAAACTGCTGCTTTCTTCTTTCTTGCTGCTGCAGGCAGCTGATGCTGTCATCATAGCTGCGGCTGTTACAACAGCGGCTGTTTTCTTTAAAATAGCTTTCATATCCATGCTCCTTTATCAACCGAAAACATAATATCTTCCGTCTTTTTCAACAAATACAATCTCATAAGCACTGATGAGCAAAGATTCCGTTCCGCTGTGTCCCTCAGCCATTACGTAGAATTCTCCATCATATACCTTGTCAACTTCCTTGAGAAGATTCTCATAATAGTCCTCGCCGAGGATATCGGCGAAATTCTCGAAATAGCCCACCAGATTATCCTTTGTCTCATCGTACTGCGCAGGCACATCCATTTTGATACGTGTAACCTTGAACTTGCCGTTCATATTGTTAGCAAGGTTAGTACACTGTGCAGCAAAGGAAGTCTTCATATCATAGCCATGCTCTTTCTGAAGGTAAGCTTCCATCTTTTCGACATAATCGGGATAAGCACAGCGGCTGTAAGCGGTATAATCATTATTTGCAAAGGAATTGAAATACTGCTCAAGTGTGAGCATGAGCGCATCGGGGAAATCCTCGCTGTTGAAGTAAAGCTTCGTACCGCTGTCGCTGACACGGTACTCACCAAGGTCGCCGTCATCGTCCTTTTCATCGGGAGTAACGACTTCGCCTATACTGCCCAGTTCAAGGGGTTCATCTGAAGCTTCGGCCTTTTCGATATCCTTCATGATGATATCTTTATAGCTTTCGGTATCAAAAGCTTCTGTTTCAGCTTCTGAATCGGATGAAACCTCTGAAGAGGAGCTGTTATTCTTTTTGCTGCCGCAGGCAGTAAATACACCGCAGCCCATTGCCGCAGCCAGCAGCAATGCAGTTAATTTCATCTTGTTCATCATCATTCTCCTTTATCCCAGCTTGCCCATAGCAGAAGCCCATGCAGCTGCTGAAGAACCCTCGGGAGCGTAAACTATCAGATTCGGAAGGTCTTCAAGTCCCCAGCTCTCATAAGCAAGGTCGGGATTCATGATAGTCAGTGAGGTCATTCCCTCGCAGGCTGTGAATGCTTCCTCCTGAACACGGGTAACTGTAGCAGGAAGCGTCATTTCGGGAATGCTGACACATCCGACGAAAGCGCCTCTCTGAACTTCTTTAAGGTTTGCGGGGATATTTATCTGTGAAAGCGAGCCGCAGTCCATGAAAGCGCCCTCGCCGATTATATCAACGCTTTCGGGAAGGGTAACTGACTCCAGCTGATAATTAGCCTCAAAACAGTAGAAGCCTATCTCGCAGACGGGAACTCCCTCGACCTCGGCAGGTATCTCGACGTTTGAAGCCTTTCCGTTATACTTGGTGATGATGGTCCTGCCCTCGTATATCTCGTAGTCGAAATCGCCTGCTTCCTCGATATTTCGTTCTCTTACTGTAGCAAGAGGCTCATATGAATCAGGCTCGGTAACGACTTCTTCGGTCTCGGTCGGTACCTCTGACGGCTGAGACGGGACCTCATCTTCCGCCTTGCTGCATCCCGCAGTAAGAACAACTGCGGAAGCGAGCAATAATGTCAATAATGTCTTTTTCATAATTTAACTCCCAAAACTGCAAATGGCATGATGGTTTTGTGTTGAAATGATAAACTTTTCATAAGACGGACGGAGGCGCATTTCACGCTCCGCCGCATTCGCTTTATACAAGCTGCGATCACTGATTCTTAGCAGCGTTTCCTCTTATCTTAGCTCTCTGCTGATTGCTGAGTATCCTCTTTCTGATACGGAGAGATTCGGGAGTAACCTCGAGAAGCTCGTCATCAGCAAGGAATTCCAGACAGTCCTCAAGGCTGAGAACTCTCGGAGGCACAAGACGGAGTGCGTCATCGCTTCCGCTTGCACGGGTATTTGTCAGGTGCTTCTTCTTGCATACGTTAACAACGAGGTCTTCGACCTTAGGTGAAGCACCTACTATCATGCCCTCATATACAGGAGTACCTGCTGTGATGAAGAGCTGACCTCTTTCCTGAGCGTTGTAGAGACCGTAAGTAACAGCCTCGCCTGTCTCGAAGGAAACAAGTGAACCTGTGTTTCTGCGCTCGATGTCGCCCTTGTATGGCTGATAGCTGTCGAATACGTGGCTCATGATGCCCTCGCCCTTAGTATCGGTAAGGAATTCGCTCTTGTAGCCGAAAAGACCTCTTGCAGGAACGAGGAATTCGATTCTTGTACGTGTGCCCTGTGGGTGCATATCTACCATTTCGCCCTTACGTGCGCCTATTTTCTCCATAACCGAGCCAACGCAGTCAGCAGGAACATCGATAACGAGACGCTCGATAGGCTCTGTTCTCTCGCCGTTTTCGCCTGTCTTGAACAGTACACGGGGAGTTGATACTGAAAGCTCATAGCCCTCACGTCGCATATTCTCGATGAGGATGGAGAGATGCATCTCACCACGGCCTGCAACACGGAATGCGTCTGTGTTGTCGGTCTCCTCAACACGGAGAGAAACGTCCTTGAGGAGCTCCTTGAAGAGTCTCTCACGAAGCTGACGGGAAGTAACGAATTTACCTTCCTTGCCTGCGAAGGGGCTGTCATTTACAGAGAAAGTCATTTCAACTGTAGGTTCGCTTATCTTAACGAAAGGCAGCGGCTCGGGAGCATCTGTAGCGCAGATAGTATCGCCGATGGTGATGCCTTCGATACCTGATATCCACACGATATCGCCCACTGTAGCCTCCTGCACGGGGACACGGTTAAGTCCCTGTATCTGGAGAAGTGAAACTATCTTGGAGTTATAGTTCTTCTTTGAGCCTGTGTAATCACAGACAGTGACCTGCTGGTTTACCTTGATATTGCCTCTTACGATACGGCCGATACCGATACGTCCCACATATTCGTTGTAGTCGATAGAGGAAATGAGCATCTGGAGCGGCTCTTCGGGTTCGCCCTTAGGAGGCTCTATGTAGTTGATGATAGTATCGAAAAGGGGCTTTAAGTCTGTGCCTGCTTCGTACTGGCTGAGTGAAGCTGTACCGCTTCTGCCTGAGCAGAAAAGCAGAGGAGACTCAAGCTGTTCCTCGTTAGCATCAAGGTCAAGGAGAAGTTCAAGAACTTCATCGCCTATCTCGTCGAGACGAGCATCAGGACGGTCGATCTTGTTTACGACAACGATGATCTTGTGACCCATTTCCAGTGCCTTGGAGAGTACGAAACGTGTCTGCGGCATAGGGCCTTCAGCAGCGTCAACAAGCAGGAGAACGCCGTCTACCATTTCCAGTACACGCTCTACCTCGCCGCCGAAATCAGCATGGCCGGGGGTATCAATGATGTTGATCTTGATGTCGTTGTACATTACGGAAGTATTCTTCGCAAGGATAGTGATACCTCTTTCACGCTCGATGTCGTTTGAGTCCATAACTCTCTCGGCAACAGCCTGATTCTCACGGAACACACCGCCCTGCTTGAGCATTTCGTCAACGAGGGTAGTCTTACCGTGGTCAACGTGGGCGATGATGGCGATGTTTCTTAAATCTTCTCTGATCATATTTTCTTTCCTCCAACACGATAAACGGAAACAGAGCCGTCAGGCGGCTGCATATCCGTTTTCAGTTTTTTCTTCGGCAAATAAATATCGATAATTTCTTCGTCGGTCAAGCCGAGGGAAGTGCTTGTTTACCAGCCGTGTGACATAGCTACGCTCGTCACACTACTTCTTAGGAGAGGCTCTGCCTCTCCCCCGTACCCCTCTCCGCAAGGGAGATAACGTCTCCCAACGGTCGCCCGTACCCTCTGTCAGCTGCGCTGACATCTCCCTACACTGTAGGGAGTCACCCTTGACCCCGGAATGCCGCCTTCGGCGGTTTTATAGATATTTTATTGTCGAATTAATTATATTTATCCTTCTTTATATGAACGGGTGTATCCCGTTACTTTCATTCGCAATCTATATAAACATCCAGCTTTTCGGCAACAGCCTTGCGGAAAAGCTCCACAACTGCATCATAGCAGTCGGAACGGCGGGGATATTTCATCCTGTGCCTGTCTATAGCCTCAAGCTGTTCAAGCGCCTTTCTGCATGAAGGCACCTTCCAGTGCTCGTCATCGAAATCAAGAGCAAGCTGATAATACTCAGCGAGGCCATCCCACTTCTTGCCCGAATAAGGGATGAGTGAGAGTATATCGTCAAAATAGCCTTCCCATAAATGCAGCTTTTCGATTGGTGTATCTTTTTCATAGAGACAGAAGATGAATTTCTTTTCACCTTCAAATCCTTCATAGAAGCGCTTATCTTCTTTCATATTGTATTCCGCCTTTACATTTTTACAGTCAATCTGTTTCCGACTTTAGCGCTGAGAATATTCAGCAGTTCCTCTGGAGTACCCTCGATGAAGTCGGATGTACAGAAAAAATTGGTGTATATCTGATCGACGACGATATAGAACCAGCCGTCTTTATACTGAGCTGAAGTCACACGGACATAGGGGATCTCCCTATGTTCCATGACATTAGTGCCCCTTAGTTCAACAGTGAAGCCGATATCTCCGAAAGCCACGGTCTCCACCTGATCGGGAGATATCTTCATTACCCTGTCATAGAGCTTTTTCGGAGTATTCACCATCCTGATAATATAAATGATACCCAGAATTACGAATATCATCAGGAAATCATCTGAACTTGCCCCCGGAGTAATTACACCAACAGCAATGAGCAGCACATCAATAACAATAAGCACGATCCACATGATAAGGTTATTTACCGTAGCTTTTCTGTTCCACCAGTATTTTTTAAAAGCTTCAACAGAAGGTGTAGTTCTTACTGCGGGCATATAGTTCATCTCCTATACTTTATTTAACGATTCGCATAAGTTTTAATGCAAATCCTCTTTTTTTCCGGGCATAAAAAAGCCCTTGCCATGAAAGCAAGGTACTTTTTCAAAGGGCACACTGCGGTGCCGTCAGATCATTATTTGCTGAGATCAACAGGCTTTGACTCTTCCTGCGCAGGAGCTTCTGTCTGTGCGGGAGCAGCAGGCTGTACGGGTGTGACAGGCTGTGCAGGAGCAGCAGACTGAGCAGCGTTATTCTGATTATTAAGGTTAACGCCAAGATTCTGAGCGATGCTGTTGAAGCTGATAGGCTCAGTTGTATTAGAACTTGTACCTGTCAGATGATTCTTGATAGCAGCGATATTCTCTGAGATCTCGCAGATCATCATGATGCCTGAAACAGCAACGAATGATCCGATGCATCCTCCAACGAGAGTAATGAGACCGGAAACGACACTGATCCTTACTGCACCGATGAATGCAATGAATACAGCGATGAGCATTACGACCAGAAGTACCTTGGCAATAGTTTTCACAAGATTGGTCCAGAACATAATTAATACCCCTTTAAATTAAAATAGCCCCGATTTTGCTCGGGGCTTAGTGGTGGGAGAGGATGGATTTGAACCATCGAAGCATGAAAGCAACAGATTTACAGTCTGCCCCCTTTGGCCACTCGGGAACTCTCCCATATGAAGTGTAACACCTTCATTTAAGCAAAATAATGGAGCTGGTGGACGGACTCGAACCCCCGACCTGCTGATTACAAATCAGCTGCTCTACCAACTGAGCTACACCAGCGCTTTATTGCTTAATTATTATATCACACTTCTTTTTATTTGTCAAGACCTTTTTCAAAATTTTTTCAAGTTTTTTGAAAAGGCTTTTGGTCGAGGCGACAGGACTTGAACCTGCGGCATCTTGCTCCCAAAGCAAGCACTCTACCAAACTGAGCTACGCCTCGGATTGACCATTGCGTGTCCGTGTCAGACAGCTTTTATATTATATCAAAGCGTAAGAGAAAAGTCAAGTCTTATTTTTGCGTTTTGTATAGATGCACGAATATTTATGCGTTTTGTTGAAGCGTGCATATCTGTATGCTAAAACCGCAACAAAAAAGGGGAGCTGAAAGCTCCCCACAGTATCAGAAATTACTTTTCTAAAGTATCCTTTACATCATCTGCAAAGTCTTCAGCTGCGTCCTTGATGTCCTCAGCCTTATCCTTGATATCATCAACTGCATCTTCAGCAGCATCCTTGATATCCTCAGCAGCTTCCTTCACAGTATCCTCTGTGACATCGAAGTCAGTATCATCTGCGTCGAAGTCGTCGAAATCATCGTAATCATCATCGTCGTAATCTGCACCCTTATCCTTGAGAGCCTGTGCTGCAACGTATCCAACAGCAGCTGCTGCACCTGCAGCAAGAATAGCGATTAAAAATTTGTTCATTTTATACTCCTCTTTTCTCCGCAAGAATTTATATGGATGTTCCGAGAAAGCGCCATTACGGACGGTTTTCAGTGAACTGCCAATTACTTACCGAACCGCTTGCGAACGGGTTACGATAATCTTTTTATATTATACCATATATTTTTCCGAATTTCAACTATTTACATATTATTTGTTAAAAACATCAAAATTGATAAGGCGGTTATTGGTGCAGTTTCACAACGAAGTATCCTTTTTCCCAGCCATACCCTTACTGCGCCGCTGTTAACCATGGCTTCCGCCTCTTCCTGATCGAATCCGCCTTCGCTACCTATTATAATGCCTGCGGACTTTACACCTTCAAAATCCACCTCGCCGAAGGAACGTCCGCCTTGTTCTTCGTAAAGCAGGATATTGCGGTCCAGTTCTTCCATCATCGCAAGGGACTGTTTGAAGCTGACAACGGGCGTAACTTCGGGGATCATTCCCCTGCCCGACTGCTTTGCGGCTTCGGCAGCGATCTTGTTCAGTCTGGGCAGCTTCTTAGCGAAATCCTTCTCATCCGGGCGTGAGATGCATCTCCTCGTCAGCACGGGCACTATCCTTGATACGCCCAGTTCCACGCTTTTCTGGATGATGTACTCCAGCTTGTCGAGCTTCGGCACAGCCTGAAACAGAGTCACATTGATGTCCGGTTCAGCCGCACAGGGATGCTTCTCCACGAGATCGAGGTACACGGAATCGGCTGTGATCGAGGCTATTGTGCAGTTGTAGTCGATGCCGTTGCAGCAGACCGTGATCTCCTCCCCTTTTTTCATGCGGAGGGAACGTCCGATGTGGTTGGCATCGCTGCCTGTCAGGACTATGTTGTCCTCGTTTATTTCATTGGTAAAAAATCTTGGCATATTATCACCGTTTCTTAAAATACTGTTATTATATTATACCCCATCCCGCAGTAAAAAGCAACCTTATGATGTACATTTAGTATTCGTACTATACATATATAGTTATAAAACTGTTGCTTTAATGTGCTGCATTTAAACTCATACATTTTTCGTTCATAATTGGTACATATTTGCTATCTGCCAATTGTACAAATAAAGCAATGGGCGGAAATATTTTTTGAACTTTTTGTTGAAATTTCGTTGTATTCACAAAATATGCTTGATTTTATATGAAAATAATGTTATTATGTATTATCAGTTATCATATTTTATAGGGGGATACGGGAATAGAATAAAATCCCGAAAGGTGTTGAACACATTGAAAAATATGAAACGCTCCGGATCTCTTTTGTGTTTGCTCATGTCAGCAGCGATATGCGGCACTACAGCCGTATTTCCTGCCGCTTCAGCAGCAGAGTTTGCTCCGCCTTCAATCGTCGATGACACAGTTACAGCTGACAGCTCGGGGGTATGCGGTCAGAATGCGTCATGGACCCTCAGAAGCGGAACACTCACGATCTCAGGCACGGGCAATATGGTCAACTGGGAATCGGCTTCGGTCGTTCCATGGTCAAAGTATATGTCCGAGATCAGAAATGTCGTCATTCAGAACGGTATCACCAACGTTGGAAGGGCCGCTTTTTACAACGCCACCAACTTAACATCTGTTACGATACCCGATTCGGTGACCGCCATTTCATCCAATGCATTCCAGAGAACTGCACTCAGTTCGGTCACTTTATCAGTTTACGTGACCAGTGTCGGTCTTGAGGCGTTTGCAGGCTGTCAGAATCTCAGAGAAATAAAGATCTACGCAGCAAACTGCAATATTGTAAACCTCCCCGAGACCATCAACAATTCAGGCAAAGGCAACTTCAACGGAACTGTTTTCGGAGTTGCAGGTTCGGCTGTGGAATCCACTGTGAAGTCATACAATTATAACTTCTCAGCGCTTCAGGATGTCCCGAAAGCCACCACCAAAGCCACAACAACCACAACAAAGACAACGACAACCACAACAAAAGCGACAACCAAGACGACAACTGCCAAGCCCACAACGACTGCCACAACTACGGTTACCACGACCACAACGACATTCCAGTGGAACTGGGGATGGCCGGGTTGGCCGGGCTGGCCGCCTCAGCAGACGCAGACCACAAAGCCGGAGCCTCCGACTCCCGGAACACAGCCTGCACCGATACTCTTCGGCGACGCAAATCTGGACAAGAAGGTCGATATCTCCGACGCTGTACTCATTATGCAGTCGCTCTCCAACCCATCGCTGTACGGCATCAACGGCTCTGAACCTTCCCACATAACAGAGCGTGGAAAGGACTCGGCTGACGTGTCTTCAAGAGGCGACGGCGTCACAAATCATGACGCTTTAGCCATCCAGAAGTACACTCTGGATCTGGTAACGTCACTTCCTTGCTGAGATTTGGTTGACATTCAAGCGGAACGATTCTCCTAAACGAGGATTGTTCCGCTTATTTTTCTACCTACGGTTGAATAATTCCAACGTTAATATAGACAAAAAATCGCCTTTTTTTTGCACATTGTGACGATTTTATGAATTTTTCGTGCCATTTCATCAAATTGTAATATCTGTGTAACCGTTTTGTTACTTATTGTGAGCGCAAAAAATGTATAATATAGGTACAACATATTATAGGCTCACGACTATTTGGAAAGAAGTGTGATAACTATGCATAAGTCAAACAGACTTAAGTCCATCCTTATCAGCGGCGCAATGGCTATTTCGTCACTCGCTGCTCCATTCACTGCTGTTGTAAGCCCCTCTCTCACAGCTAACGCAGCAGATTCAGACAACTACGCAAAACTCCTTCAGTATTCCCTCTATTTCTATGACGCAAATATGTGCGGTAAGAATGTAGAATCCACTACACGCCTTTCATGGAGAGGCAACTGCCATACTTCAGATGAAGTAGACGGCGGTTTCCACGATGCAGGTGACCACGCTATGTTCGGTCAGCCTCAGGGCTACTCAGCTTCAACTCTCGGCTGGGCTTACTACGAATTCAAGGACGCTTTCGAGGCTACAGGCCAGGCTGCTCACTACAAGACAATCGCTGACTACTTCGCTAAGTTCTTCCGTGATGCTACAGTCCTCAACGGCGATACAGTTTCTAAGGTTTGTATCGAAAAGGGCGACGGCGACATGGACCACGCTTACTGGGGTCCTCCTGAGAATCAGGGCAACAGAGGCGGCTGCAAATGGACTACAGACGGCGCAGCTAATATCGTAGCTGAGTACGCTGCTGCACTTGCTGCTAACTATGTAAACTTCGGCAACCCCGATGACCTCAAGTACGCTAAGGCTCTCTACAACTTCGCTAAGCAGCATCAGGGTTCATATTCATGCAAATTCTACGGAAACAAGGATACTTCCGATGAGCTCGGCTGGGCTGCCTGCTGGCTCTACCTTGCTACCAAGGACAGCGCTTACAAGGGCGATGTTGATAACATAGGCAAGGCTTACTGGGTACACTGCTGGGAGAACGTTTCTCTCGGTGCTGCAATGCTCAAGGGCGAGATCACAGGCGACTGGAGCGCTGCAGGATACCTCGGCGACCTCAGCGGCGATGGCTATAAGTTCATCGATGCATGGGGCTCTGCAAGACATAATGCTACAGCACAGATGTGTGCTCTCGTAGCTGCTAAGTACAACAAGGGTAACGCTGCCTGGGCTAAGGGTCAGATGCAGTACCTCACAGGCGACAAGCCATTCGCTAACGGCCAGTCATACTGTCTCGTTGTAGGCTTCAAGCCAAACGCTTCAAGTATGCCTCACCACAGAGCTGCTTCAGGTACAGATACTGCTGAGTCAGACGGAGTACCATCAAAGTACTCACTCATCGGTGCTCTCTGCGGCGGTCCTACAGATGCTAACGGTACTTACGCAGATAAGCGTTCAGACTATCAGGCTAACGAAGTTGCTATCGACTACAACGCCGGTTTCGTAGGCGCAGCTGCCGGTCTCTACTACCACTACAAGACAGGTACACCTGATTCAACTTCTTCTCTCCCTGGCGTTAAGGGCGGTTCTTCTGACGGTCCTGTAGTTACACAGACTCCAGGCACAACTGCTAATCCCGGAACTCAGCCTACTACACAGCCTACAACTCAGACACCTACAGTAACAACTCAGACACCTTCTTCAAGCAGTGACGGTTACACAATCAAGCCTAACAAGAAGGTTACATACAGTGCTCTCGGCGAAGATGAGAGAATGATCGGCTTCTCATACAAGGATTTCGGTATCTCAAGCAGTGAGAAGATCACAGAGGTTCAGGTAAATATCTCTGCTAACAAGAACATCGGCAAGTATGTTGGTCAGTTCGGTACATCCACAACTGATTCTGCTAACGGCTACTGGGCTATGGGCGACGAGATCACTCAGTCTATCAGCGGCAACAGCGGCACAATCACATGGAAGGTTCCTTCTGATATCTCTTCTATCATCCAGACTCAGTACGGCGGCGAGATCAAGTTCGGCGTTTGGTGGATCGACTGTGATGAATTCACTATCGACTCTGTAGTTCTCAAGACAAGCGGCGGTTCTTCTTCAAACATCACAACTCAGAGAACAACTCAGACAACTACTCAGAGAACCACACAGCCAACTACACAGAGAACAACTCAGACAACTCAGACACCTTCTTCAAGCAGCGACGGATTCTCTATCAAGCCTAACCAGAAGGTAACATACAGCGCTCTCGGCGAAGACGAGAGAATGATCGGTTTCGCTTACAAGGATTTCGGTATCTCAAGCAGCGACAAGATCACAGAGGTTCAGGTAAATATCTCTGCTAACAAGAACATCGGCAAGTATGTTGGTCAGTTCGGTACATCCACAACTGATTCTGCTAACGGCTACTGGGCTATGGGCGACGAGATCACTCAGTCTATCAGCGGCAACAGCGGCACAATCACATGGAAGGTTCCTTCTGATATCTCTTCTATCATCCAGACTCAGTACGGCGGCGAGATCAAGTTCGGCGTTTGGTGGATCGACTGTGATGAATTCACTATCGACTCTGTAGTTCTCAAGACAAGCGGCGGTTCTTCTTCAAACATCACAACTCAGAGAACAACTCAGACAACTACAAAGACAACTACTACAACTACAAGAACAACTACAAGAACAACCACAAGAACAACTACTCAGACAACTCAGCCTACTACACAGCCTACAACTCAGTCACAGTCAACAAAGGCTACTATCGTTGGTGACGCTAACTGCGACGGACAGGTAAGCATTGCAGATGCTGTAATGATCATGCAGGCTATCTCAAACCCATCTACATATGGACAGAACGGCTCAAGCCCACTCCATATCTCAGCTCAGGGCTGGGTTAACGCAGACTGCTGCGACGTTGGTGACGGTGTTACTAACTACGATGCACTCGCAATCCAGAAGTACACTCTCAGCCTCGTTACAACTCTCCCAACAACTAAGTAATAACACTTTAAGGCCGCTCCTTCGGGGGCGGCTTTTTTTGTGCCTTGATGCAGTTTTCTTGCCAAATATTGCGTTTCCTGTTTTTCTGTTTTTCAAAATTTGCTAATAAAGGGGCATATTTTGCTCATTCATAAATTGTTCATTGACCTTTGAAAAAATTAGTGCTAAAATTGAATTATGAAATAATGGGCTCAAGCACGGCCCAAAGATTTGGAGGATTTTACAAATGAAAGGTTCAAACATCAGAAAAACCATTGCCGGCATTATGAGTATTGCCATGACATTTTCTGCCACCTCAGCAGTTTCTGTCATCAATACAGTAAATGCGGCAGAAGAAAAGGTTGTCTACGATCTCGGATTTGAAAGCGAAGACGACCTCAAGAACTGGTCAAACCGTGGCGGCGATGACACAACCGAGCTTTCCATCACTACAGATGCAAAGACAGGCGACGGCGCTCTCCTTGCAAGCGGCAGATCAGAATCATGGAACGGCCCTGCTTTCCGTCTCGACGGAGTGCTGGAGCCAAACACTCAGTACTATGTGACCGCTTCAGTAAAGGGTAAGTACTACACAAGCGCTATGCTCAGCTTCCAGTACACCATCGACGGTCAGACATCCTACTCCAACCTCGCTCAGAACCTCAACGGCAGCGACTGGCAGACAGTTACTCACGTTCCTGTAAGCTACAGCGACGGCATGGAAGGTGTATACATCTACTTCGAGGGCGGCTCAGATGACCTCATCATCGACGATTTCAAGATCGTTGAGGCTGCTTCAGTTGATATCCAGCAGGATATCCCTTCACTCAGCGGTATCTATAAGAATGATTTCAAGGTAGGTACAGCTCTTACTCCTGACGATCTCGCTTCAAAGCCATTCATGGATCTGGTACAGAAGCACTTCGGCGAGAGCATCACAGTCGGCAACGAAATGAAGCCTGACTCAGTTCTCAACAAGGAAGCTACTCTCAAATACTTAGAGGAAAACGGCGACGATGAGCACCCACAGGTAAGCTTCTCAAAGGCTAAGCCCGTCCTCAACTACGCTCAGAAATACGGTATCCCTGTAAGAGTTCACACTCTCGTATGGCACAGCCAGACTCCTGAGTGGTTCTTCAAGGAAGATTTCGACGCTGAGAAGGATTACGTTTCTCCCGAGAAGATGCTCAAGCGTATGGAGAACTACATCAAGCTCTACTTCGAGACTCTCACAGCTCTCTATCCTGACGTTGACTTCTACGCCTGCGACGTTGTAAACGAAGCTTGGCTGGAAGACGGTACTCCTCGTAAGCCCGGCCACTGCGATGCATCCAACAACTACGCTGCTTCTGACTGGGTAGCTGTATTCGGCGATAACTCATTCATCGACTACGCTTTCGAGTACGCAAGAAAGTACGCTCCTGAGGGATGCAAGCTCTACTACAACGACTACAACGAATACATGAGCAAGAAGACTCAGATCATCGAAATGGCTGAGAGGATCAAGAAGGCCGGCAATATCGACGGTATCGGTATGCAGTCTCACCTCGACTGCCGTGACAATATGCAGTCTGCATTCCCATCAATTTCCATGTACGAATCAGCTCTCAAGGACTACGTTGCTACAGGTCTTGACGTTCAGATCACAGAGCTCGACGTAACAGTTCCCGAGCAGAACGGTGCTAAGTACTTCGACCACCAGGCTGAATACTACAAGGGCATCATGAATGCTATCGAAAAGTACAAGGACAACGTTTCAGCAGTTATATTCTGGGGCGTTAACGATACAAAGAGCTGGAGAGCTAAGCAGCTCCCTCTCCTCTTCGGTGACGACTTTATGGCTAAGCCTGCATTCGATGCTATCGTAGAAGGCAAGACAGCCGGTGAAGAGCCTGCAAGAACAACAAAGGCAAACGGCAATACTTCTGCAACAACCACTACAACATCAGCAACTACTACTTCCGCTGCTCCTGAGACAACAACCTCAGCTCCCGACGAAACAACAACTGCACCTGTTATCACAAGCGGTGTACTTGCTGCAAAGGTATACGGCGATGCTAACTGCGACGATAATGTTGACGTTTCAGATGCTGTAATCATCATGCAGTCAATCTCCAACCCATCAAAGTACAGCCTCACAGCACAGGGCAAGGCTAACGGCGATGTAAGCAACAGAGGCGACGGCATCACAAATGCAGATGCACTTTCTGTCCAGAAGTACAAGTTACAGCTCATCGAAAAGCTTCCTGAAAGCTTCCAGTGAGATAACTGATACAATAAAACCTCAAGGGCGCACAATGTGCGCCCTTTTTATGTCCGCTTTACAATGGCAAAGATTTATGATATAATGAATGCAAATGCATTCATTCAGCTTGTCAAAAAACCTGTTTTGGGACGCCGAGGGCGGCGTCCCCTACAAAATCATTTACGAAGAATAGCCATTTTGTAGGGGCGGACGCCCTCGTCCGCCCGATAATGCCGTATAAAATCTGACTTTATCGACAGACTGAATGAATGCAAATGCATTAATAAAAAACACAGGAGAACAAAATGGATAATACAGAAACATCAACCAACTCCGCCATTTCCGACAAGATATTCCGTGTATTCTCAGCCCATCCCTATCTTTGCTGCTTTGCAGTATGTCTGCTGCTGACTCCGCTGTTTTTCGGCTCGATATGGGAGATGCCGTCCTGCACTGTCCCCATATTGCTTGCAGTATTCATTACAGGTGCAGCTGTATTCATATGGAATAAATGCAAAAAAAGCAAGCTTCCCGTGGCGTCGGCGGTGCTGTTCATAGTCTCCGCCTCCGCAGCGCTGACTGTGGCAGCATGGATGTTCAGCCGCTCGGATTCGCAGATATTGTGGATATTCCTCATCGGCTGTCTGACGCTGTCTTTCCTTTACAGCAGCTTCTACAAGTCAAGGCTGAAACGACAGTTCAACTCGGCGTTTATAATGGGACTGGGCTTCCTGCTGAAATTCTGCTATGTGCTGGGAACTTCATCGGCTATCCGTCAGCATGATATCGGCGAATTCAACACCGGCGAAGTCACAGGCGGACACCTCGGCTACATGGCATATCTGTATCAGAACCACCACCTCTATCAGGAGGATTACCGTGAAATTTTCCAGTTCTGCCATCCGCCGCTCCATCACGGCATCTGTGCGGCATGGGTAGCATTGTGGAAGGATGTTCTGCACGTCAGTCAGGAAAAAGCCGTGGAATCGCTGGAGATGCTTACACTGTTCTATTCAGCAAGCATAGTCCTCTCGGCATACTACATACTGCGCTATTTCAAGCTGGAGGGCAAGGCGCTGTACATCCCGCTGATGATTATCTCATTCCACCCCTGCTTCATCTATCTTTCGGCATTTCTCAACAACGATGCACTTATGTGGGCGCTGGTCACGGGAGCAGTCCTCACAACTCTCAGATGGTACGATTCACCGTCGCTGAAAGGCATTATGAAGATAAGCCTGTGCATAGGTCTTGGAATGATGGCAAAGCTTTCAGCCGCACTTGTCGCCCCGCCCGTCGCACTGGTATTCCTGATCGTCTTCATCAGAAACTTCCGCAAGTCATGGAGATCGCTGCTGGGACAGTTCATCGCATTCGGTGCAGTCTGCGTGCCGCTGGGAATGTGGTTCCCCGTTCGTGGCTTAATCAGATGGGATGTCCCCTTGAACCACGTTCAGGAGCTCCCCGACGACATGGACCAGAGTATAAAGGAAATACCGTTCATTCAGCGAATCACCGACTTCTCGCCCGTACAGGTAAAGCGTGTATTTGAAAACTGGGTATGGCGTGACGGAAATAATGAGAAATTCGGATTCAATGAGACAAATCCCCTTATCACCATACTGAAGAACTCCGTTTTCAGCGAGAATATCGGCGAACTCGACTTTGAAGGCATGGACTATATGCTCCGCATCTGCACGGCTTTTTTCTGGCTGGGAGTAATACTCGCCGCCGCCGCATTCATAGCGATGATAGTCACAATGTTCACTGACCGCTCAATGGACCTTACCCAGAAGCTGTTCATAGGCACATTCTATGCTCTACTTGTTGGAAATCTCTACCTGATGTCAGCTGAATACCCCATGGTGTGCACAATGAATTTCCGCTATCTCATGCCAACCGTCATTACGGGAGCGCTGTTCATCGGAATGTGCATAAAAAAGCACAGCAGTAAAATAGCAGAAGCAATGATCACCGTTCCCACTGTGGGATTCTCAGTTTTTTCCGCTTTGATATACATTGTCGTCAGTCAGAACAGCTGACCGAAAATTTCACCTCATGGCAGTTAACCGTGGTACTCATATAGAAACTTTATACGAATTTATCGGGGGAAAACCTTTC
>ACOK01000079.1 GCA_000174895.1 Ruminococcus flavefaciens FD-1 | reverse complement strand
AGCTTTTACATTATTATCCCGGACAGTTCTGAAAAGTCAGACTGCAAACCTTTTTCAAGCCAAATTTCGTTGCAATATTCCGACATTTGTGATATAATCAGGATATACAAATCTTTCAAATGAAACGAGGTCACAGATATGGAATCATACAGAATCACTGCCGATGAAGCAAGAAGAAAGCTGGAGGAAGGAAATCTTGAATACGTTTACACCAACAGATTCATGTGCGACACATCACTCGATCATTTAAAAAAGTTCAGCGAAAAAGGCCAGCAGCCATATGCGATCATCATAACCTGTTCTGATTCACGAGTTGTGCCTGAACTGATCTTTTCCGCAGGTATCGGCGATCTTTTCGTGATCAGAGTTGCGGGAAATGTTATTGACTCCCATCAGCTCGGAAGTATCGAATATGCCGCAGAACACCTTGGAACAGGCCTTATTGTGGTTCTCGGACACGACCATTGCGGTGCAGTTGACGCTGCTATGAATCACGAGCCTGACGGTTATATAAAATACATCACCGACGAGATCCTCAAAGCTATCGGCAACGAAAAAGATGAAGTCCGTGCCTGCTGTCTCAATGTGAAGCATAGCTGTGAGATCATCGAACACAGCCTTCAGATACAGAAAGACGAGAGGGAATACGGACTGAAAGTTCTGGGAGCGATCTATCATCTCGCAAGCGGCGAAGTCGAATTCCTCGGATAATTCATGAAGCTAAAAAAGAGCCGAGATCGGCTCTTTTTTGTTTATGTGGCTGCAAGTTTATAGGTGCGAATGAATTTATTGACATCAGCTCCGCTTTCTATGTAACGAAGAAGTATTTCCGCACAAGCACGGCTGTCGCTGTCGGCCTGATGATGATCAAGGGATATGCCGTAATAATCGCACATCTCGTTAAGTTTATGTCCTCTGCCGGGAAGAAGCTTTCGTCCTGCCTGCACAGTACAGAGATATTTTGCAGTACTTTTCCACTCTATCCCATATGCGCTGAGACATTTTTTCAGCACTGACATATCAAACACTGCATTATGCGCAACGAGAATGCCGCTGTTCATTATGGGCTCGATCTTTTGCCATAACTGAGCAAAATTCGGAGCTCCCTGCACTTTTTTCGGATCGATCCCCGTCAGCCTGATATTGAAATGATCGAAATGAGTTTCGGGATCGACCAGAGAGAAAAATGAATCCGCTATCCTCCCGTCTTCAACTACCGTGATTCCGATGGCACTCATATGGTTATTTGCAAAATTAGGAGTTTCTACGTCGAATACGATATACCTTGTCATACGTTCTCCTTAATCTCTTACGGCAGGAATTTGCCTGATGCCAGATATAGTGCATACCAGTCGTGATGTGAAATTTCGACCTTTACTGCATCACAGGCATCCTTGATGTGTGAAACGTTCATAGAACCGATTATTGCCTGCATCTTTGCAGGATGGCGAAGCACCCACGCAATGGCAACTGCTGTCTTTGATACGCCCTCACGCTCTGCGATTTCTGCCAGTGCCTTATTCAGTTCAGGATAATCCGGATCATCAATGAAGGTGCCTTTGAACATTCCTATCTGAAGCGGTGACCATGCCTGTATCTTTATATCGTGAAGCCTACAGTAATCCAGCACAGAACCGTCACGGTTAAGTGACATATCAGTGGTCTTGTTGTTCATGTAGAACGCCTGATCGATAAGCTGTGACTGCTCAAGTGAAAGCTGTACCTGATTGATAATAAGAGGCTGTTTTACATATTTTTTAAGCAGCTCTATCTGCATCGGCATAAGATTGCTGACTCCGAACCAGCGTACCTTTCCGGCTGATTCAAGTTTGCTGAATGCCTCGGCTACCTCCCCGGGATCGAAAAGCAGATCGGGGCGATGAAGCAGAAGTGTGTCTATATAGTCCGTTTTCAGCCGCTCCAGTATTCCGTCAACACTTGAAATGATATTTTCCTTTGTCCAGTCAAACTCACGGCGATCAGGACAGATGCCGCACTTACTCTGGATATAGATATCATCACGCTTGAGACCTGTCAGCGGAAATGCCTCTGCAAAGCGTATCTCCGCATCACCCATACCATAACAGGTAGCATGATCGAAGAAATTCACGCCGCATTCGTAAGCTGTTCTGATTACATCTGCTGCCTCTTCTTTTGTAAGTGAAGGCATCCTCATGCATCCCTGAATGATAGCTGAGACTTTTTCAGGACCGTTTACAATATCAAAATACTTCATGTTTTCCTCCTTAATATACTAAATCCATCCCCATATCGAAAGCCTTTTTCAGTTCCTCAAGAAATACTGTATCATGTCTTTCCTGTTTGGCTTCGGGATCAAATATGGACCATGGCCAGTCAGTTTTACTGTAATCCTTCAGCTGAAGAGTATCACCGCTTACAAGAGTCTGTGTAGGGCCTACAAAACGGTTCAGGTTCTGCCGGTAATTATTTACAAGGCCTGAATACATTGTATCAGGTGCATTGCTGGTCATAATCAGAAGCACAGGAAGCACATTCTGATTGCAGCAAGGTCCCTCAGCGTTATATGTAAGATTCTGAAAAATCAGCCTTTCGTACAGCGCACGGAATGAAGCCGTCATCTCAGAAAGATAGTTCGGTGAACCGATAATAAGTCCGTCAGCTTCACGGATCGCATCAAGTACAGGCGTTAAACCGTCACGACAGACACAGTGTCCCTTGTTTTTGTCACGCTTGCATCCGAAGCATGAAATACATCCCGTGTATTTTTCAAGGCGGAACAGGTCAAAGCGAATAATTTCTGCTACCTTTGATTCCGCACCCTTTGCAGCTTCAGTAACAAGGCTGTCTGTATTCCATCCCTTGCGAGGACCTGCGTTGACTGCTACGATTTTTTTGCTCATATATATATTACCTCTCATTCAAGATTATTTACGGATATCAGTATTACAAAAGGATGTCCGCCCTTTGACTTCGTGAATACTTTAGTAGGGGACGGCGTCCTCGACGTCCCAAAATTAGTTTTTCGACAGCCTGTAATGAATTCTTTAGAATTCATTATATCATAGATGAACAGAAAAGTCAATCTGTATAAAAAATAATCGTCCCACCGCATAAATAATAATACTTATTACAATGAGAGAAGCTTTATTCAGTTGCAGCAGCGCCCGACAATTTCCATATCAGCAGTCTGTTTTTTCTCAAATCGCCAAAAGATCCGATACCATAACGGGTACCGGATCTTTATTAATAGGTATTCGGTGCAGATCAATACTCCAGTCCATAGCCTCTTTCAAGCCAGCACTCCTCTGTTCCTATCTGTTCTACAGAGCTGTACCACGGGCTTGGAAGTTTACCTGTGAAGCTGCTGCCGCCGCAGAGCACATCTGTTACGCCCTGACCTTCTGAGCCCGGAAGATAGCACATAACCACGCTGTCCCAGTTGTCCATATCCTTCTCGTCTATGATGACCTGTCTGCCTGCGATTATACAGGTCACCACCGGTTTACCAAGAGTTTCAGCTTCTTCGATGGCTTTTCGGTTGCCTTCAAGTCCGAGAGCTCCGCAAAGTTCCATATCTTCAGTATCGCCTTCCCATTCGGAATATGCGTCCTCACCGACCACAAGCACAACCACATCAGCTTTTTCGGCATCTTTCTTATCTGTAATAACATTGATGCCGTACTCCTCAGCTTTCTTCTCAAATCCTGCAAGCACTGTTGTAACGCCCGGTATATCCTTCTCGGGACTTCCCAGCCATTGCAGAGTCCAGCCGCCGCACTGTGCGTGTGCATTATCAGCAGCAGGACCGGTAATATAAACGGATGAGCCCTTTTTCAGCGGAAGCGTTTCGCCATCATTCTTCAACAGTACAAGGCTTTCTTCAACCAGCTTTTCAGCTACTTCTCTGTATTTAACAGAGCCTGTTTCAGTCTGCTTTGTATCGAGGTTTTCCATGTACGGGTCATCGAAAATGCCGTTCTCCAGCTTGACCCTGATTATACGTTCAGCCGCATCATTTATTCTCTCCTCAGAGATATCGCCGCTGTGGACTGCATCTATGATAATGTTGTATACATCCTCGAATGTATCAACTTCCATAAGCATATCTATTCCTGCGTTTATGGAGGTTATCAGCTGCTCCTCATAAGTCTCGCCTGAGGTATTCTGAACCGAATTCCAGTCGCTGACAATGAATCCTTCAAAACCCATTTCGTCTTTCAGCTTCATGATGTACTCTTTATTCTCGTGCATCTTTACACCGTTGAGCGATGAATGACTTATCATGATCGTCTGTACTCCTGCATCTATCTGAGCCTGATACAGTTTCAGCTGTTCCTCTATCTCCTCATCGGTAAGAACCGAGTCGCCACGGTCAATGAGCATATCATGCTCTGTCTTTTCGCCTGTTCCGTAGCCTACATTTCCCTCTGCAAAGAAATGCTTTGCACAAG
The DNA here is from genome assembly GCA_000174895.1 of Ruminococcus flavefaciens FD-1. Taxonomy (GTDB): domain Bacteria; phylum Bacillota; class Clostridia; order Oscillospirales; family Ruminococcaceae; genus Ruminococcus; species Ruminococcus flavefaciens_A. The sequence goes on along the minus strand of ACOK01000079.1, from coordinate 48,172 downwards.
CGATCATTCCGCCGTCAACAAGTCCCTTGGTGTAGGCTGTTGAAAGAGTCTGAATAGTGTCCAGATCAGAACCAAAGCTTTCGTAGGTACGTCCCCAGCGAGGGTCAACTGACTGTGCAAGGACAGGCGAATAGTTCCATAGCATATGACAGATCTTTGCTTCGTCAGCGGTTATAAGTCCCACCTGATACATAAGCTCCTCGTCATTTGCTGCACCAAGGCCTATATTATGCGGAAAAAGAACAGTATTCAGAGCGTAGTTCACACCGTGGACATCGTCCTGTCCATAAATGAACGGAATGCCTGCTTCTGATGCTGTAGCTTCATGCTGAAGCCAGTCAATGAGCTCGCACCAGTCGTCGCTCGTCAGAAGATCGGCTGTGGAAAGAACGCTTCCGAAATCATATTTTTCCATCATTCCGTCCTCAAGCCAGTACACAGCAGGCAGAAGCATCTGTCCCACTTTCTGCTCAAGGGAAAGGGATGCCACTATCTCCTCGGCGGACATTGTCGCATACTTCTTGTATTTTTCTCCTGTTTCGGCTTCGGTCATCTCTTCTTTTTCCTCTTCTGTTTCAGAAGCTTCCGTTGCTGTCTGAGATTCTGATGAGCTTTCGGAGACTGTTTCCGATGATGGATCTGCTTTTTCTGCGCATGATGTAATGGACAATAAAAATGTCAGGGCAAGTGCTGTAGATAATACCTTTTTCATATAAACTCTCCTTAAAAGTAAAATTGGGTTTGTACTAAGAAGTGTATTTTCACCCCCGAAAAAGACGATTTCCATTTCAATTTTGTGATTACCTACAATTCCTTACTAACTGCATTGTGTATTTACAACAAAAAGAGCCCCGAAGGGCTCAAATGTCAGATCGACACATATTCACTGTTACGGTTGTACTTTTTCAGATAGCTGTCTATCTTTTCTCTGTCCATTTCATCGCCTATTGCAATAAGGACCGCCTGTCCTTCCTTAACAGGTGATATTTCCGTTTTTTCCTTTGTGGCATTTACTTTCAGCCATCCGCCGTTCTCTGTTGGAAGTGAACCCTTTATCCTGAAGATCGTACCGCATGACACATCATTGATTATACCGTTCACAGTTTCCTCTATTTTCTCAGCAGGGATATCAACGTTCATGAAGTAATGCACACTGCTTTTAATGGAATCAGGGCTGTATTTCTTGATATAACGAGCGCCAACGTAGCCTGCGTTTTCAAGAGCATTCATGTCGTCGTCAGTAATATCATTACTGTTTTTGGCTATGATATTCTCTCTTTTCAGCTTTCTGTCGCACTTTATATCCTCCATAGCCCTGTTGATATGACTAAGTATCTCCTCAGCCCTCCTGTCAAGCTGTGAAGCTGTCATATCATCAGTTTTGCTGAGGAGAAGCTTTCCGCAGCAGGCAGATTCCGATGCAAGCAGATACTCCATCTGATCTGACAGCACATCATCCATCTCTGCATTAGTGATACCAATAACACTTTCCACCGTGAACCATCTGTCCAGCGGAGATTCATACAGCAGATCGAAGAATTCGTCCATATCGAAAATTCCTGACGGTTCTACTATAACTCTGTCATAATTCTGCATACCGAGAGATATCAGCTGAGTTTTGAAGCGGCGTCTGTGGCAGTCATAATCTCCGCCGCCCATTATCATTTCCACTGTGCAGTTATCGCATTTCAGATCCTGCAATATCATCATATCAACGTTTACAGCTCCGAAATCGTTTTCAAGAATTGCTATTCGCTCGCCTTTTTTAATGAGATATGATGCATACTTTTTTATGAAAGTAGTCTTTCCCGAGCCGAGAATACCTGTGATCAGATCAATTTTTGTCATTTGCCGCTCCTTTGTAAACGATATTCTTCTCGCCTGAGAAGAAGTCCTTCATGCTGTGGTTCTTCATCCAGAAATACGCAATAGCCAGCGCTATCGCAGTTACTACCCAGCTGAGAGGATAAGCTGTCAGCAGTACAGGAAATGTGCTCTTCATTCTGAAAGCAGTATAGACCCAGCTGATCCTCACTCCGCATATACCGCCCATGCAAAGCAGTGCAGGCACCATTGAACGTCCGTAACCTCTCATACAGCCCGAACATATCTCAATAACGACGTTCACGCCCTCAGCAAGAAGAATGTACCTGAGACGAATAATTCCCGTTTCGATAACAACAGGATCGTCATTGAATATTCCGAGAAGGTGCTTGCCGAGAAGAAGTATCAGCCCCGAAAGAACGAGCGTGAAAACCATATCCAGCATGAATGCAATCCTTGTAGCCTTTATGCATCTGTCAGGTTTTCCTGCGCCGTAATTCTGTCCCACAAATGTGGTGCAGGCCTGACCGAAAGCGTTGATTATGTAGTAGGCGAATATCTCGATGTTGAATGCAGCCGATGATGCTGCCATTACGTCCTCGCCAAGCTTGTTGATGGATGACTGAATGAGAATATTCGACAGTGCAAAGACCATGCCCTGAACTCCTGCAGGAAGACCTATCCTGATCATCTCTTTCAGTGTGTATATGTCTATCCTCAGACTGCTGAAACTGAAATGCACTTCCGAATCATCGTGCGAAAGGAACCAGATAAGAAGAGCAGAGCTTATCAGGTTCGCAATAACGGTTGCAAGTGCTACGCCGTTTACGGTCATTTTCAGCACGATGACGAAAAACAGGTTCAGCACCACATTGATGATTCCCGAAACCAGCAGGCATATCAGCGGTGTACGGGTATTGCCTCTGCTTCTGAATATAGCCGAAGCAAAGTCATACAGAAGAATAACGGGCATTCCTGCAATGTACACACGGAAATAAAGCAGAGCCATGTCGAATACATTTTCGGGGATGGACATAAGGCTCAGTATTCTTCTCGAAAGAAGCAGACATATCACAGCAAAAACTATGCCGCTGAGAAAGGCAAAAAGCAAAGCTGTATGTACCGCACGTTTAACTCCGTCTTTTCTGTTCTGTCCGATAAATTTTGCAATTACAACATTCGCACCGATGGATATACCTGTGAACAAGCTGATGATAAGAGCGATTATAGGAGAATTGCTTCCCACCGCCGCCATGGCATTCTTTCCGACAAAACGTCCGACTACCGCAATATCCGCAGCATTGAACAACTGCTGAAGGATTCCCGTGGCCGCAAGAGGCAGGGCAAACAGCAATATCTTATCGCCCATTGAGCCGTCCAGCATATCCATATCCTTTGATGTCTTTTTCACTTTCATTCCTCCGTTTCTATTCTATAATAATTATATCACCTTTTGTCTCAAAGTAAAATACCCGATGAAAAAGATTGTAATTTTCAATAGAATATGATATACTTGTGTTATCATGATTTGATAGATTATCAACTGCTCAGTGTTTAATGACGAGGAGAATATTATGAAAAGTAAAAAATTATTATCACTTCTGATGACCGGATGCATCGTTTCGGCTGCGATACCTGTATGCGTGTACGCTGTCAGCAGAATAGACATGGACTACAACAGTGACGAGACCGTTGACGTTTTTGACATGATATCAGCAAGACAGAGATCCGCTTCAAAGGAAGAGCTTGAAAGTCTCAGCAGCTTTCTTCACGGACAGTACAAAGCTCCCGTAACCGCTGAAGGATATACTCTTATCTGGAGCGATGAATTCGACGGAAACTCCCTCGATACCGATAAATGGTCATACGAGCTCGGAAACTGGAAACTGGACGAGAACGGCAATTACGTCACAAACGGCTGGGGCAACAACGAACAGGAATTCTATACTGACAAAAATGCCTCAGTCAGCGATGGTGTGCTTACTATTGCCGCACGCAAGGAAAACTACACCGATGCTGTTCAGGGGAACTATGAGTATACCTCGTCCCGTCTCAGCACTCAGCATAAGTTCTCGACCTGCGGCGGACGCATAGAGGTACGTGCAAAGTGTGACAGCGGAAAGTCGCTGTGGCCTGCTATATGGATGCTTCCCGAAGACAGCGTCTACGGCGGCTGGGCGGCTTCGGGTGAGATCGACATTATGGAGGGCTGGGGCAGCACTCCCGACAAGATATGCGGAACTATCCACTTCGGCGATGTTTGGCCGAATAATACATATCTCACCAACGATTACCTGTTCCAGAACGGCGACAGCACCGAAAACTGGCACACCTACAGCATTGAATGGGACAAGGACGAGATGAGATGGTACGTTGACGACGACCTATACAGCACCCAGAAGGACTGGTTCACCGTTGACCGTCCGTATCCTGCGCCGTTCGACCAGAATTTCTACATAATCCTCAATCTTGCCGTAGGCGGACACTTTGACGGTATCGACGGTATTTATGCCGATCCTGCCACTTTCGCTGACGGAGAAAAGCATTTCGATATCGACTACGTAAAGGTCTACAGCAAAAACGGCGATGACTTTGCGCCCACTCCTGTTACGTCAATGGCACTGGGTTCATATATCGAAGGCGCCGAAGCCTACGTTGCCAACAAGGACGGCTGCACTCTTGTGCATATCGATTCCGTAGGTTCCCTCGAATACGGAGTCATGGCGCTTCTCCGTGGTCAGAAAGTTCAGGCAGGCGACACATGGCAGCTTGAATTTGATGCCGTTTCCACAGCCGAAAGAGAAATGACAGTCACAGCTGAGGACTCCTCATACACTCGCTATCTTGACGAAAAAGTCACTGTTTCCTCAGAGAAAAAGCATTTCAGCTTCGATGTGAATTTTGCAGGCGATATGTCGGCGGATATAAAGTTCCAGCTGGGTAATATCGGCAATGCCGCTTCTGTGGGATCACACGAAGTAACGCTTTCAAACATCAAATGGACAAAGAAAAACGGCTCATAATTCTATGAGCCGGATCTGTCATTTTTTCTTTCGCACAAGCAGCCATGTACCCGATACGAACAGCAGTCCCATGCCAGCGATACCGCCGCCAACAGCCTTTTTTCCTTCGTTGGTAAGCCGCTTCTCACCGTATTCGATAGTAGTATAGCTGAATCCGGTTGCACGGAAAGCACTGTCCACTTCCTCAGCGATAAGATCATGTCCCTCCTGATTGGGATGAATGTCGAAATTGCTGATATTTGTAAGTTTCCCGGCTTTCCCCTTGAAGTCGGAAGCAACGTCTATAACAGTATAACTGTCAGCTGCATTTGACCTGATTATGTCGTTGAATCTGCCTATTTTCTCGGCTGAAAAATCCGTGACCATGCTGAAATTGGTAAAATACTCCAGCGGATCGTATAAAGTCTGTATGTAGACTGTTCCGTCAGTTCTCTTGCTGAGTTCTTCGGATATCACCTTGATATTTTCTTCAAAACCGTCCAGTGCAGCGTTAACATCCCCGTCCATGCTGAGAAAAGCTGAGGCGGCTGCGAAAATATTAAGTCCGCCGGAATCAAAAGTTCCTGATTCGCTGACTCCCAGTTTTTCGAGAAGTCCCAGCATTATTCCAAGCAGATCATTTCCTCCGATGGACACTACTACAGCGTCGCAGTCCTTCAGGTCTTTGTCAAGCTTACCACTCTTCAGAAGATCAATGAGATCCTGAGAAGTCGCACCGGAAACAGCCTTGTTCACCATCTCATGACCGCATTCCTCCTTTAACTCCTCAGTGTATTTTTCTTTGAGGATATTTGAGTACGAACGGCAGTTGTAATTGTCCTCCGAGGTATAACCCTCAAGGCCGTATCCTGCGGCAATGGAGTCTCCGAGAAATACCATTTTCGGCGGCACTTCTATATTATGTACAACTTCTTTTTCGGGTATCTCAGTCAGTTTTATCGAAGGCAGAGATATTACAGCAGCTGCACATAGCGGCAGCATTTTTCTTATTATCATTTCCATCCATCCTTTCAAAAGGAGAGTTATTATGAAAAATATCAGTTTAACATCAGATACAGTCAAACACATTGGAAGAGTTGTCTATGACGATCCTGCGCTATGGCTTACACAGTCAGGATCGGGATTTTCATTCAGATTCATGGGCAGAAAACTGGATATCATCTTCGGATGTGACGACGATTCCTATAAAGAGGAACTCTCACGCAACAAGCCACGCATCGCTGTCAGAGTAAACGGCAGATACAGGATCAAAAAGATAATTTCCTACGACTGCGAGCGCTATTCCATTGTGTCATCAGATCACGAGACCGATGCTGATGTGGAGATCATCAAGCTTTCCGAAGCCGCCTTTTCTCTTGCCTATGCAAAGGTAGAAACTGACGACGATGCTGTTGTCATACCTGCACCCACAAGACCAAAACGTATCGGGTTCATAGGAGATTCGATTACCTGCGGATACGGCGTTGATGATTCAAATACCGAGTCGGATTTTTCCACCGAGACTCAGAACGCTATGAAGTCCTATGCATGGAAAACCGCCGAAATGCTTGGCACCGAATGTGCAATGTTCTCATACAGCGGTTATGGCATTATCAGCGGATGGACCGCAGACGGGAACAGAAATACCCGTGAGGTCCTTCCTCCGCATTACGATAAGACCTGCCATTCCTACAAGAAAGCCAACGGCCGTGACCTTGATGCTGAGAAATGGGATCACAGCCTTCTGCCATGCGATATTATCGTAGTAAATCTCGGAACCAACGACAACTCTTTCTGTACCGTCAACGACGGTGCGTTTGATGAATTTGAAGCGGCTTACTATGTTTTTCTTCAGACAGTCCACAGATGTCATCCCGAAGCTTTTATCATTGCTTCCATAGGAATAATCCCCATATCAGCCGAACTCACGGACCGCATAAGCAAGGCGGTTGAGCGGTTCAAGAAAAATGACAGCCAACGCATATCAGAATTCAGATTCACAGGTCAGAACGGTGACTTAGGTTTCGGTTCAAACTGGCACCCATCCGAAGATACTCACGAATATGCCGCAGAGGAATTTGCGGAATATATCAGAAGTCTCGGGATTTTATAAGCTTACTAAAGGCGGACAGTTCAAACTGTCCGTCATTGCTTTTCCTGCGCATTTTTGCGGTACTCGGAAGCGGTAAGACCTGTTTTCTGACGGAACTGTCTCATAAAATGACTTCCCGAAGCATATCCGCATTCCTCAGCGATATCGCCTATCTGACGGTCTGTATTCTCAAGCAGACGCTTTGCTCGTTCAATTCTGGCATTGATAATGTCGTCCATACAGCTTGTATTGAAAGTCTCACGGTACAGTCTCTGGAAGTAGCTTTTGCTGATGCCTGCTTCGTGAGCGATATCATCCACATTCCAGTCAAGCTGCGGCGATTCGAGTATCCTTCTGCGTGCATTCTGAAGCTGGCTGTAGCAGTTTCCGCTGTTAACAGCAAGCACCTTTGCCTTATCGGATGCCTTCTCGATAAGTCTGTCTACTTCCTTTTCGATATTGCCTATATTTCGTATATCGAGGAATGAACAGCAAATGGCTATATCATCCAGGGCGGTATGGAAAGCACCGCCGTAGGTATCAGAAAAATGATGTGAAATGACTTTCAGCATACTGTCGATAACGTGCTGTTCCTTTGTATTGTCAGTGCTGATAAGACAGATTATCACATCATCCTTCGGTCTTGCAAGAAGGACATCTCTTGATTCGCTGTGGCGGAAAATATTGGCAATTGCAAGAAGGGGCGAAAGTTCGTAATGTTCCTTGCTTCTTTCGTAGGACATGGTCACAGCGGCACATTTCTTGTCATTTTTGGTGCATCCCGAAATAAAAGTGGTGATATTCTCCATAAGTCCTCGTTTGTTGTACAGACCCGAAGAGGTATCAACTGTGAGAAGACTGGCAAAATGCTCCTTGACGTAATTCTTATACTGGGAATTCTGGATCATGTTCAGTCCGTTTGAAACGCAGTCGCACCAGTTGACATAGTATTCATCAAGAAGAAAATCGTAAGGACTGTCGTATGACATACCTATATATCCGAATATCTGATGTTTGAAGTGCATTGAGGATATGACGTACACCATAGGCTCGTGGGGCAGGTCAAATGACGGAAGTACCTTGCTTACGCTGAATTCTCCTGTAGCCCATGTATCGAAGCATTTTTTCAGATACAGCCTGTGCTCCATTTTTTCGGAGTAGCCCTCTGTCCTGAAACGGTCAGGTGCTTCAAGGTCAAAGCTCCAGTCCCTGCACAGGCATATTTCAAGGGTATTCCAGTTAGGGAGAAGATATGCTATGGTAGACGTCGTCATCATCAGTTCATCCACATCGGCGCATCCCGATAACTTGCTTATCATATCCGCAGTAATGTAATAGCGCCTTTCAGCGTACATCTGATTATTTCTGCGGACATTTTTCATAAGGCGCTTGTTGTCATCGGAATTTCTCACGGCCAGAGAAAGGTCACATCCGCAGCTTGTACCTATTCGCAGATGCTGACCGTATTCTGGGATATGCACATCAGTGTGCCCCAGCTTTTCAAGCATACGCTTTGCGGCTTCACTGCCAAGCTGATAATCATGCCCCGTAACCGTAGTTATAGGAGGATCGTTGAAAAAACTTTCAAAATTTCCGTCATATCCCGTAACTGCAACATCCTCGGGAACTTTCAGCCCTCTTTCGATAAGCCTGTTGCAGAATGCGATAGCCATTTCATCGTTAGTGCAAACAACACCGTCGGGCTTTTCAAGTTTGCCGTCAGCGATTTCATCAGCTATGCGGCAGGGCACATCTCTCCAGAAATTGCCGTAAAACAGGTAATTACCGTCGCAGCTTATCCCGGCTGCGTCAAGCGCATCACAGAAGCCGGACATTCTCTCCTCGGAGGAGTACTCCCCTTTTATTCCGGAGATACAGTAAAGCTTACGGCATCCGTGCTTATTTATCAGATGCTCGGTTATCATTTTTATGTATTCACGCTGCGGCGGATAAATACAATCGAAGTCTTCGCAGCTGTGTTCGAGGATAACGCAAGGGATATCACGTCTTCTCAGAATATCAAGTATCTTGTCTCTCAGCGCAGGATGAAGGAATCTGCCTGCTGCACAGACAACTCCGTCAAATTCGGCGTATTCAAGAAGTGTATAGATATTTTCAAGTCCCGCAGAATAGCCGTCATTTGCCGAATCGCCGAGAACATTGAGCAGACCTGTGATAAGAACGGTATCATATCCGTAACCGCTCAAAGCCTCAGAAACACCGCAAAGCAGCTCATTATCCATAGGCGGAACGATATGCGGCATTATCACAGCTATCTTTCCTGTTGCTTTCAAACGATATCCTCCTTTATGCATAATAATTATCAATATATTATATTATACATTAAAAACACCTTTTAGTCAATAAAAATAAGGAGACCGCTTAACTGCTGTTCTCATATAGAAGCTTTATACGCATTTATCGGGGAAAACCTTTCTGAGGAAAGGTTCTTCCCCCGTACCCCCTTTCCAAAGACTTTTAATAGAATTTTTGCCCATTATAGGGCGCACACAAGTAAAGTAAGAATTTTTCATTTCTTTCAAGTGCGCCCTATAATGGGCAAAAATTAATACTGAAAGTTTTAGGAAGGGAGTTTGAGGGCAGCGCTCCCCACAGTGTGGGGAGATGTCAGCGCAGCTGACAGAGGGGACCGCCTCCGTCAGAGGAACCCTTTTTCAAAAGGGTTTCCCTCAATAGACTCGTGTAAAAACTTCTGTAAGAGTACAGCAGTTAACAGTCTCCTTTGTTATCATTCGATATGCGGGATGTTTTTCTCATCAAGGGCCTGAAGTATATCATCGTATGCTTTCTTTGAAGCCTTGTCATCAGTCAGCTTGACTGTAAGGTCTGTGCCCTGTATCTGCTCCATCAGCTCATCAAGAGTGAGTGTGCTGTTCTGGTAAATATAGCTGCCGTCGCTGACAGTGACTTCGATATACTGCACCTCATCAGTTGCGGGCTCGGCGGTTACCTCCTCTGTGGTTTCGGGAGCTTCTGTAACTTCCTCAACTACGGATGATGAACTGCTTACATCGCCGTTTCTTTTTCCGTCATCACCGAACGGGATAAGTCCCATCTGTTTGCCTCCGAAGAGTGCCGCTATCAGCACAGCAAGTCCGCAGGCCGCAGGAACTGCCTTGCTGCCCTTTTTCTTTTCTTCATTTTTTGCCATAATTATCATTCCTCTCTGAAAATTGATTCGTCTGTTTCGGATATATACAAGCTTTTGTATGAGCCTTTTACTTTTTTTAAAGCCTGCTGAACATTTGAATATGCGGAATATGAGCCTTTCTCCGAGGAGTCATACATAAATCCCAGAAGTACAGTATCATCGGCACTGTATCCGCAATCCTGCAAAATATGAAGGATATCCCCTGATATATCAGAATCGGTATCTGCTGTGACATTGCTTATCTCGCTGTTGTCACGGTAGGCTGTAAACTGCATACTGCCGCCATCCGGCGAAATATCCATCCTCAGCATAACGCTTTCATTTCTGCCGAATTCCTGCAATGCTTCAAGGTTTGCAGTTGCATTTTTATTAATGCTTCGTATGCCTTCAAGCTCGTCCATAGCCTGCTGTTTTGCATTTTCGGCTTCTTTTATCTTATACTCGGCTTCAGCTTCACGGCGGTCCGCTGTCTCGGATATCGCAGCCGCTTCAGATACCGCAGCTTCGGCCTTTTCACGGGCTTCACCTGTCTCCATATAGCTGAAAAGTATGAAAAAGAAAAGTATTATCAGCACTATATCCAGCAGAGAAGTAAAATCAAGGACAGCTTCTTTCCTTCTTCTCATAGCGTCACCTTTTTAGCTTCAGAGAAGACCTCGTCCTCATTTTCCTCTATCAGCTTTTCCGCCTTGTCTATGTAATCCTGTATCTCGGTCTCGATAAACGCATTAGCACCCTTGAAGCCAAGAGAGAAAACGATTCCCCACGCAGTCGAAGTCAGGGCATCGAAAAAGTTGTTCTTTACGCTGTCGTTTGCCTCGGTAAGATCAAGTTTCAGAAGAGCAACGACTGTTCCCAGCATACCGAGCAGCGGGAAGAAAGAAATAAGCGTAATGAAGATATTATGCCATTTTTTAAGTGAACCTGTTTTGGCGTTTATCTTCTTGAATCTTCTTTCCTGTTTCCATTTATAGAAATTGGTGCGGAACTCATTTTTCTTCTTGATGATGTTCCAGAAGATGACACCTGTCAGAACAGCAACTATCAGTATTATGGTGTCAGATGAAACTATACTCGATATCATTTTTGCCAATACATCAAGCATACTGCGCCTCCTCTTTTCTTCAATGTTCGACAATAACAATTATACTACTAATTAATATGTATGTCAAGACTGACTGCTTATACTTCGGGTATAATCAGCTGCTCACTTAATTTTAAGTATAATATTGTATATCTTTGACAAAGCAGCATTCGCCTTATTGATTATCCTCACAAAATTAACATAGAAATACTGTTTATTCCGATGAAACTCTTGACATTCAAGCTAAAATGATGTATCATTTAATTGCAAGAGAACTTAAATTAATCTCAGAGATTTTAAGTTCATCCGTAAATGTATCGTGAACCATCCTGCACTATTCTTCACGATACACGCTTAAATTTAGGAGGGTATTAAAATTATGGAAAAAGGAAGAAACGTGAAGCGCATTATAAGCTTCTCGGCAGCTGCTATCTGTATGCTGTCATCGCTGAGAATAGCACCTGTCAGTGAATTTGATGCTATTGCAGCTTCCAACATGACCGCAAGCCAGATCACTCAGGAAATGAAGATCGGCTGGAACCTCGGCAACACACTTGACGCATACGGCGGAACAGCAAAGGGTGTCGCTACCGAGACATCATGGGGCAATCCAAAGACAACTAAGGCTATGATCGATGCTGTAAAGGCTAAGGGCTTCAACACAGTTCGTATCCCTACAACATGGTTCCCCCATCTCGACGGAAGCAATAATATCGATTCCGCATGGATGGCACGTGTAAAGGAAGTAGTTGACTACTGTATCGACAACGATATGTACGTTATCCTCAACCTCCACCATGAAGAATGGGTAGACCGTCCTGATCTTGGTTCAGCTTACAACGAGATGCAGCCAAAGTTCACAAAGATATGGTCACAGATCGCTGATGCATTCAAGGATTACGATCAGCACCTTATCTTCGAGAGCATGAACGAGCCAAGAGCAAAGGGCACCGACCATGAATGGTGGGGACCTCAGCAGAGCGAAGTTGATACCATCAACAAGCTCAATCAGGACTTCGTTAAGCTCATCAGAAGCTCAGGCTCCGCAAACAACAAGAACCGTCTTCTCATGATCCCGGGTTACTGTGCATCCGCTGACCAGACAATGTTCTCAAAGATCCAGGTACCTTCAGACAATATGGTCGCTATTTCCATCCACGCATATGTACCTTACGACTTCACTATGAATACTGCTGTTTCTGACCACAGCACATTCTCAACCAAGTATTCAAGCAGCCTTAACCAGACTCTCGAAAGCATCAGAAATACTTTCACTTCAAAGGGAATCCCTGTTGTTATCGGCGAATTCGGTACTTCTAACTTCGGTAACACCGAGGCAAGAGTAAAGTGGGCTGAACAGTATATGAGAACAACTAAGGAAATGGGTATCCCCTGTGTACTCTGGGACAACAACGTTATCAATGCACCTTCATCAGCAGGTGAATGCCACGGCTATCTCAACAGAAGCAATCTTACATGGTACACCGAAAGCGAACCTGTTGTCAACAAGATGATGGAAGTACTCGGAGTAAGCAGCTCCAATCCTCCGACAACAACAGCTTCAACTCCATCCGGCAATGATACAACAACTACAACTGCCGAGGAAGAAGATACCGCTATCCTCTATCCGTTCACTATATCAGGCAATGACAGAAACGGCAACTTCACCATCAACTTCAAGGGAACTCCCAACTCAACCAATAACGGCTGTATCGGTTACTCATACAACGGCGACTGGGAAAAGATCGAATGGGAAGGCAGCTGCGACGGCAACGGAAACCTCGTTGTTGAAGTACCTATGTCAAAGATCCCGGCAGGCGTAACAAGCGGTGAAATTCAGATCTGGTGGCATTCAGGCGACCTCAAAATGACAGATTACAAGGCCGGTTCAGGCAGCAGTCAGACAAATACCACACCACAGCAAACTACTAATAATAACAATACAACAGTTACAACTGCAAAGAATGATCAGCCTCAGACAGCAGGAAACGGTTTCCACGTTCAGAATCAGAAGATCATTGACGCTAACGGAAACGAATTCATCATGCGTGGCGTAAATGTTGCTCATGCATGGTATCAGAACAACACCGAGCAGACTCTCAAGGCTGTAGCCGCAAAGGGATGCAATACTGTCAGAGTTGTATGCGCTGACGGCGGTCAGTGGACAAAGACTTCAGCCGCCGAACTCGAAAAGATCATCGGCTGGTGCAAGGAAAACAAGCTTATCTGCGTACTGGAAGCTCACGACGCTACAGGCAGCGACAAGGTAGAAGATATTGTTGCAGCTGCTAAATACTGGGCTGAGAACAAGGATATCCTCAACAAGAACACAGACACTGTTATCCTCAATATCGCCAATGAATGGGTAGGCACATGGGACAGCGCTACATGGGCTAAGGGAAGCGAAGAAGCTATCAAGGTTGTCCGTGACGCAGGCATAAAGAATATGATCATGATAGATGCAGCAGGCTGGGGACAGTACGGTACAGCTATCAAGGAAAAAGGCGCTGAGGTATTCGCTTCAGACCCTGACAAGAACACTGTATTCTCCATCCACTTCTACGGCACTGCCGGCAAGGATGCAAATACTATCAAGAGCAATATCGACGGCGCACTTTCAAGCGGTGCACCCGTACTCGCAGGCGAATTCGGCTACAAGCACAGCGACGGCGATGTTGATGAGATCTCCCTCATGAACTACTGCGACCAGAAGGGCCTCGGCTACCTTGCATGGTCATGGAAGGGCAACGGCGGCGGAGTTGAATATCTCGACCTCTCCAACGACTGGGACGGCAATAGCCTGACAGAATGGGGCGACATTTTCTTCGGCGCTATGAAGAACTCAAAGCCCGCTTCAGTATTCGGCGGTTCATCTGTAAATACAACATCAAGCACAACCGCAGCTACTACAACCACAACTGTTACTACAACAGTTACAACAACACAGCAGACCACATCTTCACAGCAGCAGCCTTCAGTTACACTTTGCGGCGATGCTAACTGTGACGGTATCGTAAATATCTCAGACGCTGTAATCATCATGCAGAGTCTTGCAAATCCATCAAAATACGGTGAAACCGGAACTGATGCCCTCCGCATTACAGCTCAGGGCAAGATCAACGGCGACTGTGAAAGCATGGGCAACGGCCTTACAAACAAGGACGCCCTCGCTATCCAGCAGCTTATGCTCGATCTGATATCATCACTCCCTGTAACTATATGAACTCCTATCCGTATAGTTCAGGTTAATACCCCATAAATAAGGGATCGCCGCTGTCGGAGGTGATCCCGCCGCAAAACAAAAGCCATAGTACCATGAAAAGTACTATGGCTTTTTTCTGCCCTTAGCCGCACCTCGTCAGAACAGTCAATGTACGGTAATAAGATGTAAGATATAACGATGCGTCTGTACCTTGTCTGAGCGTAACAATAAATGAGGATTCGGACCTCACGCTGCTCCCGGCGCACCATCTGAGTGTAAAGTTTTTACTCGAAAACTCACAAAAAGCCCATTCGCCCTGTCCTGACTACACCATAACCTTTACAGAAGTTCGGTAGACCAGTTTGCTGCCTGGATAGCATTGTCTATCAGTCGGTACTCCTTTGACATGGAATCTATCCTTTTCTGGATCTCCTTGACATTTACAGTGCTGATAAGCTTTATCTCTGTCATTCTTGCTCTGCGTCCCGTTTCACTTGCAGCAGCTGCAAGTTCTCTATAAGCATAAAGCCTGATACTGAGGGTATCACGTTCAGCTATGAGATCGGTGATAGTCTTGTCGCCGACCCTGACTGTGCAGTTTGTATGATTGATCCTGCTCATAAGTTCTTCAAGCCTGTCGAGAGAGGAATCAAGCTCACGCAGCAATTCAGCAGGATCTTCTGCCGAAGGTTCATTTTCCTGTATGATGGCATTGTTACGCAGACGCACTTTCAACTGTTCAATGTTTCTGTTGAGGTCCGCTCTTTCCTGTAAAGCTTCTGCAAGTTTCATATCAACACGCTCCTTCATAAAATATGCTTATAGTATAACAAAAAATCCGCTAAATGTCAACGTCTGCCCTGTTCTTCATACGGTAATTTGTAGGAGTGGTATTCTCGGCTTTGCGGAACTGCTTTGTAAAATGGATGTATGAGGAATATCCGCATTTTTCAGCAATTGCCGTAACAGTCAGATTCGTTTCCCTCAGAAGCTTTTTCGCCTTGTCCATGCGGATGTGTATAAGGCTGTCGATTATGCTCATTCCGAAATTTTCACGGTAATACTTCTGCAGATAGCTTTTGCTGATGCCAAGTTCCCTGCTGATGGTTTCAATGCTCCAATCCAGCTGAGGATAAATCTGCATTCTTTCACGGAGCATACATAGCTTCTCGTAAAGCGGATTAGGTGTAACACGTCCGTCTATGACATACCCTGACTTATCGTTCAGCAAAGCCTTCTTTACCGCATCAGCAAGGCTGTATCCGCTGTCCGGGATCTCGGCAGAAGAAAAAGCTATGCAGTTTTCTCTGCCGAGAAGCGATATGACATTGCTGCTTTTCATTTCCCTGTACAGCTGTTCGGCACGTGGTTTTCTGTCGGTCAGAACAGCGTACAGACCATGTGTCACGATCGCACAGTTCTCACTGATGTCAAGGCTTTTTCCAAGTATTTCCTCAAACTCCGTTATCAGCACACGAAAGTCTGTACTTTCATTTTCAAGAAATAGTCTTCGTATGCTTCGTATCTCCACAGTAACGATGATATCCGCATTCCTTCGGCGACTTTTTTCAAATATGTACAGTGGAGGAAAAAGCGATACTGTTCCCGTGCCTGTTTCTCCCATTAAATTATGATACGGCATATTCACGAATCTTTCGAGGATAATGTGGAGTTTGTAAATGAAACGGCTATATCCGGCTGAGAGCGATTCGCAGTTCTTTCCGAAAGAAAGAGCTGTATAGCCGTATTCACAGTTTCTGTTCCTCAGCAGATTCACGAAAAGCGCCGTAGGTCTGCGGTCATTCTCTTTCAGCACGGGAAGAATATCACGTGCCTTGAATGTCTGCTCGCAGCATATTATTTCTCCCGATGACAAAACCGACATATAACGTATCATATCGGACCTGTGACTGATTTGCAGTTCAGACCTTGAACCTTTCCCGACAGACTGCATATAATCAGATGTAAGGCATATATCAAATGAATGAAATTTGTAAATATATCGGGCATAACCGCAGAATCCGATGAGAGCGTCTTCGATATCCTTCTCACCAAGGTATTCCGCTGCTATGGGAGAATCCGACAATATTCCGTTAAATCTGTCCGTCACAATCTTGCGTCTGTCCGTTCCGAAGCCGGCACGTCCGAATGTTCTGCATCCGCAGCTTGCCCCGATGTGAAAGCCGCCGCCTTTATCCGTGATCCTTGAAGCTGAATTGCCCGTTATCATTCGGTAAAGCTTTCTCAGCGAATCTGCCCCCAGCTGAAAATCGTCCTTTCGCCAGCTTGTGATATTGCAGAACGGAAGTGTTTCATCAACCGTGCAGTCAAATCCCGTAACAGCAATATCCTCGGGGACGTTTATCCCTTCTGAGCAAAGGCAGTCTATAAGTGAGGCCGCTATGGTATTATCCGAACACACCACAGCATCGGGACGGGCAAGCTTACCGCTGACAATACTGTCCACAAATCTGCTGACGGGAAAGGAATGCGCATCAATATTAATGAAGCTGTTTCTGTCATAGTAAAGCCCGTGACGCTTCATGGAATCGCAGAATCCGCTTATTCTGTCTTCGCAGGCGGGATCGCCTTTAGCCCCTGACATAAAGTATATGACCCTGCATCCATGAACATCTGTAAGGTGATCGGTGATCCTTTCAAAGGGGCGGCGCTCATTCTGAATAGTATTCTCGAAAATATTATGCTCATGTCCCCCTGCGATCATCACAGGTCTGCCGGTACGCATCAGCAGCTGTTCTGTCTGCGATCGTCTTTTTTCGCTGCCGAAGGATCTGCTGATATAGAGAAATCCGTCAAACCTATCGGTCAGCATAAGCTTGAATACATCCATTTCGCTGTCGATGTATCTGCTCTCCTTTTCGCTTTCGGACTGAAGCGCAGACAAAACAACGATGTCGCAGTTTATCCTGAATGCCTGTGCTATAATTCCCTTTATGACACCGCTGACATTTTCATCGTATGCTTTTTCACACACAACTCCGATAAGCAGTTTTCTCCCCACAGTTTCACATCCTTTGCAATAATGATATGTCATATTATATCATATCTTAGCAAAAGCCGCAATAGTATATGACATAAATGTACAGATAAACTTATAAACAAAGTAACAATAAACACAAAAAATCATCAAAAACGAGACGATAAGTCATTGATTTTACACGTGGAAAATGTTATTATGTATATAATGAATATTAAGTTGAGCAGACAATGATATTTATTATCAATTATTTTATTCAGGGGGAATAAACTATGAAGAAATCTTTTAAAAAAGCGACAGCCGCTTTAGCCTCCCTTGCAGTCGCAGCAGGAACCTGTTCAAATGTTCTGACTCAGTTCGCTGCAAACGCTGCTTACGGTAACGGCGGAAACGGCTCGGCTATCATGGAGTATCTCGACAGAGGTATCTATGCTATCCAGTCAGGCAACGGTATGTTCGTCAGCTGGCGATTCAATGCCAACGACGCGTGATCATGCGGAATTCCAGCTTTTCAGAGATGACAAGCTGATCTACACCAGCAAGGCAGGCGCTCCTACAAATTACTGGGACGCTGAGGGAAATTCCAACTCAAAGTACCGTGTTGACACCATTGAAAACGGCGCAGTAAAATCTTCGGATAACTGCAAATTCACATCGGGAACGAATTATTTCGATATCCCGCTGAAAAGTCCCGGAAGCATCTATTCGCCTAATGATTGCTGTGTCGGCGATGTTAACGGTGACGGACAGTATGAAATATTCCTGAAATGGGATCCGAACGATTCTCAGGATAACTCAAAGACAGGCCCTACAAGCAAAGTTTATATTGATTGCTATACTCTTGAAGGACAGCAGCTCTGGCGTATCGACATGGGCCAAAATGTCCGTGCAGGTCAGCACTACACTCAGATGTGTGTTGCCGATTTCGACTGTGACGGCAAGGCTGAACTTATCACCAAGACCTGCGACGGCACTGTTGACGGCAAGGGCAATGTCATCGGCGACGGCAGCAAGAACTGGGTAAACAGTGCCGGTACTATCCTTGACGGTCCCGAGTATCTCACACTTTTCGAGGGCGCAACAGGTGCGGCTCTGGATACTATCGAATTCCCTGTTCTCAGAGGCGACGCTACAAGTGCTGCTGCCAAGACTACTTGGGGCGATAACTACGGCAACCGCTGCGAGCGTATGAATTCAGCTATCGCTTACCTTGACGGTGTTCATCCGTCTGCAATTTACGGCCGTGGATACTATACAAGGCTTTCACTTTCTGCTGTTGATGTACGCAACGGAAAGCTTGTAAAGCGCTGGGTATACGACACAGGCTTCAATAAGAACGATCCAGCTTACGGCTGCGGCAACCACAACGTAATGGTAGCCGACTTCGATAACGACGGCAAGCAGGAAGTCTGCATGGGCGCAAGTGCTTTCGACGACGACGGAAAGCTTCTCTGGTCCACAAAGCAGCTGCACGGTGATGCAATGCACATCGGTGACTTTGATCCCAACCATGAGGGTCAGGAAGTATTCATCTGCCACGAAGACGGAAAATACGGAATTTCCTGCATTGATGGAAGAAACGGTAATATAATCTGGCACTATGACGGCGACAAGGATACAGGACGCTGCTGCGCTGACAATATCGTTGCTGGAAACAGCGGTGCTGAATTCTGGGGAGCAAGACCTGCCAATGCTGTATTCGATGTTAACGGCAAGCAGATAGGCAACAAGTCGCCTGCTATGAACTTCCTCATCTACTGGGACGGCGACCTTGAACGTGAACTTCTCAATGATGTCACTATTACTGACGGTGCGGCTATAAACAATTATCCCGAAATATTCACAGCAAAAGGCTGTGCTTCAAACAACAGCACAAAGGCTGTTCCTTGTATCACTGCCGACCTTTTCGGTGACTGGCGTGAAGAACTTGTTCTCCGTACCGCAGATAACTCAAAGCTTCGTGTATGGTGTACAAATACTGAGACTGAGTATCGTATCACAACTCTCATGCATGATATGCAGTACCGTATGCAGAACTGCTGTCAGCAGTCCTCATACAACCAGCCTCCTCACCCAAGCTTCTACCTCGGCACAGAGGCTCCGCTTCCTGCAAGACCTGACATCAAACTGAACAATGCTCCTCCCGAGCCTGTAAACGGCAAGCTTGTCAAGAATCTTCTCGTAAAGGATTCCGCAAACTTCCTCAGCTGGAAATTAATGGATTCCAACAAGACAGGCGGTCCCATCTACGGCGACAGAGACTTCACTTATACATCTCTTGCTCCCGAACTCGAAAACTGTGAGTACATCATGTCAGCCTGCAACTCAAAGAATACCGACGCAGACCTTGCTGAATTCACAACCGGCGACAAGACCGAGGTTTACGTAATGGTCGATACAAGAGAAGAGGACGCAGGACTTGTTCCTTCATGGCTCAGCGGCTACACAAGAACCGATCTCACCGCTCAGTCAAGCAATGATGTTACATTCGTTGCATACAAGAAGACTTTTGAAGCAGGCGAAAAGGTAGTCCTCGGAACTAACGGAATGACAGGAAATGTCATCAACTACACTGTTTTCGTAAAGGCTCCCGAAGTTGTTACAACTACCACAACTACTGAAACAACAACAACAACAACTACTACTACTACCACCACAGAGACAACGACAACTACTACAGAAGCAACTACAACAACTGTTCCCGAAACAACCGCAACTACAGAAACAACTCAGCCACGTGTTACATCAATGCCTCCACAGGAAGTTTTATGGGGCGATGCTAACTGCGACGGAAATGTTGATATGAGCGATGCCGTACTTATCATGCAGGTATTCTCAAATCCTGATAAATACGGAATTACAGGCTCTGCTGAAGGTCATATCACCGAAAAGGGCAGAATCAACGGCGATGTTTCCGAAAACGGAAACGGCCTTACAAACAAAGACGCCCTTGCTATCCAGAAATTCTGCTTAGAGCTTATTGATAAGTTACCCGAGGCATGACAATACGGATGATCATACAATAATAGTTATCACTGAAAAAGGCTGTACAGCGCAATGCTGTGCAGCCTTAAATTTTTATCTTCATTACAGATCTTGCGTATGCCAGACTCTGACGAAGCTGATCATCCTTATCAAGTCCGGCCAGTCTCAGCTTATGAGCATAATCCATCAGCTCAGTCATACGCTCATTGAAGTGAAATCCTGCTTCTTTCAGGTCTTTTTCCGTCACGCAGGGGCGGGACATTATTTCCGTGAATATCTCATATCTCTCCATGAGAAATTCTTCGGTATCACCGCATTCCGGAAGTTTTCCAAGTCCGTCACACACCGCAAGCTGTATCAGGTCAAAGGGCTCATCAGATGAATCAAACAGCTTATTCGTTTTCTTCAGCCGTGAACGTGCGTGAGCCATAATATTCGGCTCCATATGCAGCTCTGTCATGTTCAGCACGTAATGTTTCAGTTCATCATCAGCGGATAAACGCTCCATGAATCTCTGCACAAGAGGAATCCCTTCTGTTTCATGACCGTAAGCGTGAACTGTTCCGTCATCATCAACTGTAGTACACACAGCTTTTCCGAAGTCATGACACAGCGCCGAAAGCATGAATCCGAGAGGATTTTTTACTTTGTCACGCCGCTTCGCCGCCTCATCCACAACCATCATTGTATGAGTCCAGACATCGCCTTCACGATGATAGTTCTGATTCTGCGGCACACCGATAAGCACTTTTATTTCACCGAGACCGCTGTCAAGTCCGCCGGATGAGCGAAGCTGTTCAAAATACTCCGAAGGTGCTTCATATGTCAGAAGAACGTTTTTCAGCTCGTCAAATATACTATTCTCCATCTTTGCTTTCACCTCTGTATCCTGCCAGCAATTCCGCCTGCCTGTCTATTCGTATCTTAGCCTGCTCCCTGAGTTGCGGAGGCCCCATTATCTCGATAACCGGCCCGAAGCTGAGCAGCTGTATCAACAGCTCGGTTTCATTCTGATAATCGTACCACAGCTCAACAGTGTACTCCCCCGTTTCGAGGTTTCGGACAGTGTGCTTCTCGTAAGATGCAAACTCCATCATAAAGCGCTCAACGCCGTTTCTTTCGGATGTGACCCTTATGACCGCAGGTGTGCTGCACTTCATGCTTGAAAAATAGTCATCGAGGGAAACGGGGGTACGGAATATTCTGCCTGTATCGACTATCTTTGTAATACGACCTATATTCATGATACCGCTGCATCTGATCCTGTCATTTCTGAGCAGATATGTATATGCACGGAATTTTCCGTTTTTAGGCGAATACTCCATTTTGAGGATAACAAACTTGCCGCTCTTTCGTTTTCCGTGCCCCGAAACAAATTCGATGTACATTATTCTCCTGTGCTTTACCGCATCAAGAATACTGCGGAAATTAGCGATATACTCATCACTTCCGAAGTTATCCCTGTCTGCGGATCTGTCGATCAGCCTGAACTGTTCCTTCAAGTAAAACGGCCGCACATCCGCCAGCTTTTCATCAAGCTGTTTCAGCGTATCATCGTCCATGAACAGACGTATCCGCTTGTCAGTCAGTTTAGCTTTCAGCCAGCTTTTCTGCAATGCAGTCAGCACCCTGACAGGAGGATTTTTCGTGATACGCTTCAGCTTTCCGTCAGCTGTACGTCTGAAAAGTCCCCAATCCTCGCCGTTAGGGATAAGCTTCTGAGGCAGAAACAGTACTGAATCACGGAAGCCCTCACGCTGTACAGTTTCATTCACAGTTTTGTCGTCTGTTATCTCTTTCTCCAGAAGCTTTGCCGCAATTCTGAAATAAGTGCCGTATATCTCACTGAATATGTTCATCATTATCACCGCCGTACATTTTCTTCATTCTTGCAACATCCCTGTAAAAGCGATGACGGATGCTTTCAGATCCGCCCTCTATGCTGACTATGCGCCCTATGAAAGTCTTAGCCCAGTGCATAATCTCATTCGAGTCGTAAACGTCAGCCGTAAGAGTATACAGTTCATCGCCTGTCTGCTCTATGATACAGCACCGCTTTTCACGCTCCAGACGTTCAAGCACATATCCTTCTTTCTTGATGTCGATGCGGAATGTTATCTTCATCGGCTCAGCGTTCCCTCTCTCCTTGCGAGCCCCGAACGAAACTCCGAAAACACGGGAAATATTCCGCTGATAAGCAGCTTTTTTATTATCATAGCCGTCAAAGATATCCCCTTTTTTTATACCTTTGATATAGTCCAGACGCAGAGTCGTGAATCTTTCCTGCTCAAGGCTGTATACCGCCAGGTAACGCCTGCCTGTCTGCACTGACACCAGAATCTGCATGGGAACGTATTTATGCTCATGCTCATCTGTCACTATATCACTTCTGTGCCTGTTGGGAAATGAAGTGACGGAAATAAAGCGTTTCTCATCCATAGCGGAGAGAATATCAGGTATCAGGATATCCTCAAGGGTATGTATCATATAATTGTGCTTGATGAAAAACATATCATTTTTCAGTCCCAGCATTTTAAGTATACTGTTTCCGATAATACCGAAATGCTGAGTCTCCGAGAAGAATTTCAGTGCATCTTCAAGCCCTTTGAAATCCCTGATATAGTCATCTGCAATATCATCTGAAAGAGAGTAATACATGGTTTTACCTTGTTTTTCAGCATTGACGATACCTTCTTGAACATATTCCTTCAGTTTGTTTCTGACAGTCTGCTCATCGAAAAGCTGACCGTAATCCGCATTCAGCAGATCCGTTATCTCTTTAAGTGTACGGCTTTGCCCGTCATAAAGAATATCCGTTATAAGAAAATGCAGACGGATATCATTATCAGTGAAGCTCTTTGAATAATACGCATTATACAGCGGATTCTCAGGGATGTGTCCGCTGTCAACGGATATCGAAACGCTTCTTCCACGCACAGAATCATCATAGCGCATACAGTCGCCCATCCAGCTTTCCACACGGCGTTTTTCGTCACTGTAGGTACGGATGCTTTTGCGGTCGAAGTCACTTCTGACCTTGCATCCGTATATGAAAAAATCACGTACATAGTCACGTGTCTTGTCGAAACTTTTGATAAGCTCAGAAAATCCTGCCATATTTTTACACCACCTTACATTATTATATTAACAGAAAATCCTGATATTTGCAATACGCTTTGAGTGTGTGCAGAAAAATTTATATGATTATTTCCATTTCATGTGTTATACTAAGATCAAGCTAAAGGAAAGAAGTGAAGAAAATGTTCGTACATTACAATAAGAATGATAATATGCTCCCCATAAAGATATGGCAGACCGATGCGGAAGCAGTTGGTGAAAAGTGTATCGAACAGGCGGAGCACCTTGCAAAGCTTCCCTTTGCACATAAGTGGATAGCTCTTATGCCCGATACTCACGCAGGAAAAGGAATGCCCATAGGCGGTGTGATCGCCTGTGAGAATGTTATTATCCCCAATGCTGTGGGAGTCGATATCGGATGCGGAATGGCTTATGTGCAGACAGATATCCCTGTGGAAGTTCTCCGTGAAACCATCACAGGAAGCGGAAATCTTGTGCATACGATATGCGGCGATATTCTTCGCAACATCCCCACAGGATTTTCACACTTCAAAACTCCTCAGCCTTCAGATGTCCTCGACAGGGCAAAGGCTGAAATGGGACGCTATGAAGCCGACAGCGAGCTTATCCCGCAGATAGAGGAAGGCTACTATCAGGCAGGAACTCTCGGAGGCGGAAACCACTTCATCGAGCTTCAGCAGGATGACAACGGGATGTGCGGTATCATGCTCCATTCGGGAAGCCGCCATTTCGGAAATATCGTAGGTCAGTATTTCAATAAGATAGCACATGAACTCAACGATAAGTGGTTCTCACAGGTGCCTGCTGAATGGAATCTGCCCTTCCTTCCTGTTGATACGGATGAGGGTAAACGCTATCTTGAATGGATGCAGCTTTGTATGGATTTCGCATATGAGAACCGTGCAATAATGCTTCAGAAGGTCAAGGAGCTTTTCACAAAGCACGTAAAGCGCCACACAGGCATAACACCTGTTTTCACTGATGAGATAAACTGTCATCACAACTACGCCGCCCTTGAGAATCACTTCGGCAAGGATGTATGGGTTCACAGAAAGGGTGCGATCAGTGCCCGTGAAGGCGAAATGGGAATTATTCCCGGAGCTATGGGTTCATACAGCTACATAGTCCGTGGAAAAGGCGATCCCGACAGCTTTATGTCTTCATCACACGGCGCAGGCAGAGCATACTCACGTTCTGCGGCAATGGACAAATTCTCAGTCGAGTCTGTAATTGTTGATCTGAAGAAGCAGAATGTGGTGCTGGCTAAGAATAAGAAATCCGACGTTGCAGAGGAATCAAGATTTGCCTACAAGGACATCAACGATGTTATGGCAAATCAGACTGAACTGACAGAGCCCGTAAAGAGACTCTTCACAGTCGGCGTAATCAAAGGCTGATCTTTCGTCGCTTACAGCAATTCAGGCAGTTCGTTGAGAACGGGTTCGACTCCCACAGCGACGAGTTTTAAGGCACATTCAGCAGTCAATATTATCCTGTCAAGATGAAAAAAAGTGCCTTGATATTTTTATGAATCAGCGGCATAGCTATATTATCCTGCCGCTGAACAATTCTATAAGACGCATACAGCAAATATTTTTGGATGTTATTAATGATTATTTTTAAAACGTCTTGTTTATTTTAAGACGCTGACAGCATATCTTTCATGAATTTGTTTTTTGCGTCTTGCTTTCCCAAAAACACTTCGGCTCTCACAGCATTATTTTCAGGGGATCAGAAACCATCGGAAACGACAAGGGCTGATAAAAAAACGAGCCGAGCAATAAGTCAGCAACAGCATAAATGTAATTGGTGAATGCAGGTTCGAATCCTGCCCTGCGGAAACGTATGGTAAAATGCTGACTTGACAGTCACACCTTATGACAGCGTTTAACGCTTGTCACAGACTTGGAAGGAGGATAAATATGCTCAACTTTTTAAAGAAAGAGGCAAACACTACATACACCGAAAACGGCGGTATCGCTTACCGCTCAACAGAATCACACTGTCTGGATATGTTCTTCAGGGCAGGTGCTATGAGAAACGCTTCAGCAGATAAGATAGCCGATGCAGTTACCCGTGCCTACGCAGAAGACGCCGACAAGACCATGAAGATCATCTTCTTCGCCCGTGATGCAAGAGGCGGTCTGGGCGAGAGACGCTTCTTCCGTATCGCTGTAAGAACTCTCGTTGATATTGCTCCCGCAGCCGTAAGAAAGAATATTCCGCTTTTCCCGGAGTACGGACGTTTCGACGACCTCTGCGTACTGATCGGCACTCCGCTGGAAAAGGATGCGATAGATATTATCGACACTCAGCTCCGTTTTGACAAGGCCTCTATGGCTACAGGCGGCAAGGTATCACTGCTGGCAAAGTGGCTGCCCTCAGTAAACACCTCCTCAAAGGAGACAAGAAACGCAGGCAGAAGGATCGCCGCTATGCTGGGGATGTCCGAAGCCGAGTACAGAAAGACTCTGTCCGCTCTCCGCAAGTACAGCGATATTCTGGAGAACCGTCTCCGTGAGCGTGACTATACATTCAACTACGGAATACAGCCATCATGTGCTATGTTCAAGTACCGCAAGGCTTTCATCCGCAACGACGGTGAACGCTACACTGCTTACCTGGACAAGGTGCAGAAGGGCGAAGCAAAACTCCACGCAGACAGACTCTTCCCTTACGACATTGTACGGGCGGCTCTCAACAGAAACATCGCTCCGGAAGAAGAAACATCTCTGGATGCCGCATGGAATTCTCTCCCCGACCTGACAAGCGCTAAGCATGAGAATGCCATCGCAGTCATCGACGGTTCAGGCTCCATGACATGGGGTATAGGCATACGTCCCATCGATGCGGCGCTGTCTCTGGGAATATACTTCGCAGAGCACAACACAGGCGCATTCGCAAACCACTTCATCACCTTCTCATCAACTCCTCGTCTGGTGGAGATAAAGGGAAAGAATATCGTAGAAAAGACACGTTACTGTGCATCTTACAACGAAGTAGCAAATACTGACCTGGAATCTGTTTTCACGCTGATACTCCGTACTGCTGTGAAGAATAAGGTTTCCGCAAACGATATGCCTTCAAAGATATACATAATATCCGATATGCAGTTCGATTCCTGTATCATTGGCGGAAACGATGAGCCTCTGTTCATAAAGATGCGCAAGCTCTACAACAAACAGGGCTACTCTCTGCCCGATATCGTGTTCTGGAATGTCAACAGCAGAAGCGAAGGCATACCCGTGACACGCTCAGAAACAGGTGCTGCACTGGTATCAGGCTACTCCCCCACTGTGTTCAATATGGTCATCGGAGGCGAATGTTCTCCCGAGGCTGTGATGAACAAGGTGCTGGAGTCTGAGAGATATTCCTCTATCACCGCAGCATAAACCAGAAAAATCAATGCCCCTGAGTGATAACCCCAGTACTCATACAGAAACTTTATACGCCTTTATCGGGGAAAACCTTTCTGAGGAAAGGGTTTTCCTCAATAGACTCGTGTAAAAACTTCTGTAAGAGTACCGAGGTTATACGCTCAGGGGCAAACATTTTTATGCCGCTTTCAATTATCAGAGGAAAGCATATTTCAAAATGAACAATATCGCCAGCACGTACATGATAGGATTGATGTCCTTTTTCTTTCCGCATACAAGATTAATGATAACGTAGGAAATGATTCCTATTGATATACCCTCGGAGATGCTGTAGAAAAGGGGCATTGCAATAATGCAGAGATATGCTGGTATTGCCTTGGTGTATTCCTTCTCTGTGAACTTGATATCAGTGATACCGCTGAACATCAGGAAGCCTACAAGCAAAAGCGCAGGAGCTGTTGCAAATGACGGTATAGCAATGAATATAGGTGCAAGGAACATTGAAAGCAGGAAAAGCACAGCTGTTGTAAGTGCGGTAAGACCTGTTCTTCCGCCTGCTGCTGCACCTGCTGATGATTCTACGAAAGTTGTGGTCGTGGATGTACCGAGAACAGCGCCTGCGGTAGTAGCAACTGCATCTGCCATAAGTGCCGGACGTATTGCAGGGAGTCTGCCGTCTTTATCAAGAAGTCCTGCCTTTGAGCTGACACCGATAAGAGTACCCAGCGTATCGAACAGGTCAACGAAAAGGAATGAGAAGATTATAACGATGAAATTGAAAACTCCCAAAGCATCAAAATCCACATTGAAGCACTGTCCGAATGTCTCACCCAGCTTTGAGAAATCAGTCATTCTGAATTCGGGAAGCAGCGAGAAAAAGCTTTCGTTGTCGGGAACATAAAGTCCCACAGCCTGACAAATGATGCCAAGTATCCATGTACCGAAAATACCGATAAGCATTGATCCCTTGACCTTTTTGATGTAAAGAACAGCTGTGATGAACATTCCTATGATGGCAAGAAGTGCGCAGATTCCCGAGGTGCTGAAGTTCTCACGGAAATTTACCAGTGAGACAAGCGTAGCCGAATCAACAGCAAGTCCTGCATTCTGAAGTCCGATGAAAGCAATGAAAAGACCGATGCCGACTGATACAGCCTTTTTCAGACTCAGCGGAATGGCGTTGAAAATAGCTTCACGAACTTTTGTCAGCGAAAGGATAATAAATATCACGCCCTCGATGAACACCGCAAGAAGTGCCGCCTGCCACGGATAGCCGTAAATTCCGCATACCGTGTACGCCATGAACGCATTCAGTCCCATGCCGGCAGAAAGAGCGAACGGCAGATTTGCCATGAACGCCATACAAGCTGTGCCTATGAAAGATGCCAGACAGGTCGCCAGAAGCACGGCTGTGCTGTCCATTCCGGTTGACGAGAGAACATTCGGGTTTACAGCAAGTATATACGCCATAGTCATGAATGTGGTGATACCTGCCATTATCTCGGTTTTTACATTGGTTTTATGTGATTTCAGTTTGAATATCTTCTCAAGCATTGCGATCACTCACCTTTCTCATAATCATATTCCGCAATATACGGCAGGCTTCTGTAGTACTCGCCGTAATCGAGGCCGTAACCGATAACGAAATAATCGGGGATAGTGAAAAGCGAAAGATCGGCTTTCAGCTCGACCACTCTCCTGTCAGGTTTGTCAAGAAGCGTTACAACGTGAAGTGAGAGCGGTTCACGGACTTTCAGTATCTTCAGCAGAGTGTGAAGTGTCCTGCCTGTGTCGATGATATCCTCAACGATGACCACATGGTACTTGCTGATATCCTGTTTCAGATCCATGGTTATCTCCACATTTCCCGAGGATTCCGTACCTTCAAAGTAGCTTTTCGCCGCCATGAAGCTTATCTCACATGGCACTGTCACTTCTCTTGCAAGGTCAGCCATAAATACAAAAGCGCCCTTGAGAATGCTTACAAGAAGCACGGGCTTTCCGTCGTAGATCGAGTCAATGAATTTTCCTGCCTCTTTCAGCTTCTGCTTTATTTCCTCCTCGGAAATAACAACTCGTCTGATGCGGCTCATGTACTCTTCTTTGCTGTCAAAAATCATATACAACTCCGTTCCTTACTGACAGCCGCAATAATAAGGCTGTCAATAAACAATTATTATATTGATATTATACCATTTCAAGGAAAAAAGTCAATAAGTATCCTTTTTATTTGCCAATGGTCTTTACAAATCTCTCATTTTCTGTTATACTTATATTGATATATTGTGCGCCGAGCACAGAAAAGAGGTAAAGCTTTGGCTAACGAAAAAATTAGAAATTTCTGCATTATAGCTCATATAGACCACGGTAAATCCACCCTTGCCGACCGTATCCTTGAAAAGACAGAAACTGTTGCTATCCGTGACATGGAGGATCAGCTTCTCGATAATATGGACATCGAACGTGAGCGTGGAATCACCATCAAAGCCCGTGCGGTACGTCTGAAATATACCGCTCAGGACGGCGAAGATTATATCTTCAACCTGATAGATACTCCCGGCCACGTTGACTTCAACTACGAGGTTTCACGTTCGCTTGCTGCCTGTGAGGGAGCGATACTCGTCGTTGACGCATCTCAGGGCATCGAAGCCCAGACCCTTGCAAACACCTACCTCGCTATCGAGCACGATCTTGAAGTGGTGCCTGTCGTTAACAAGATTGACCTTCCATCTGCCGATCCCGAAAGAGTATGCAGCGAAGTGGAAAATGTCATCGGCATCCCTGCTATGGACGCTCCGAGGATTTCCGCTAAAATGGGCACCAATATCGAAGCTGTCCTTGAAAAGATAGTTACCGATATACCTGCGCCAAAGGGCGATACCACAAAGCCGCTGAAAGCACTTATCTTCGACAGCTACTACGACTCATACAAAGGTGTTATCATCTACATCAGAGTCAAGGAAGGAACTGTCAAAGTGGGCGACAACATCCGCCTTATGGCTACGGGAGCAGTTTTCAACGTTGTTGAAGCAGGCTTCATGGATGCAAATTCACTTGTCAACAACGGCAAGCTTGAAGCTGGCGAAGTAGGCTATATTGCCGCTTCTATCAAGTCCATCGGCGACACTCAGGTGGGTGATACCGTTACTAACGATGATGACCCCTGTGACGAGCCTCTTCCCGGCTACCGCAAGGTTAATCCAATGGTATTCTCAGGTATTTATCCTGCTGACGGCGCAAAATACGGAGATCTCCGTGAGGCACTGGAAAAATTACAGCTCAACGATGCTTCTCTCTCATTCGAGCCCGAGACATCGATAGCTCTCGGATTCGGCTTCCGCTGCGGCTTTCTTGGACTTCTTCACATGGAGATAATCCAGGAAAGACTGGAACGTGAGTATAATCTTGACCTTATCACGACCGCTCCTTCGGTTATCTACAAGGTCACACTCACTAACGGCGAGGTGCAGTACATCGACAACCCGACAAACTACCCTGACCCTGCACTTATTCAGATTGCAGAAGAGCCTATGGTAAAGGCAAGCATCCTCTCACCGTCTGATTTTGTGGGCAATATCATGGAACTTTGTCAGGACAGACGAGGCGTTTTCAAGGATATGAAGTACCTTGACGATACCCGTGTTGAGCTTCACTATGAGCTTCCCCTCAACGAGATAGTTTATGACTTCTTCGACGTTCTCAAATCCCGTACAAAGGGCTATGCATCATTCGACTATGAGATGATGGGATACGTTCCCAGCAAGCTGGTCAAGCTGGATATTCTCCTCAACGGAGAGATAGTGGATGCGCTCTCATTCATTATCCACACCGACAAGGCATACAGCAGAGCACGTAAAATAGCCGAAAAGCTGAAAGAGAACATTCCACGTCAGATGTTTGAAGTGCCTATTCAGGCGGCTATCGGCGGCAAGATCATCGCCCGTGAGACAGTAAAGGCAATGCGTAAGGACGTTCTTGCAAAGTGCTACGGCGGTGATATCACACGTAAGAAGAAGCTCCTCGAAAAGCAGAAGGAAGGTAAAAAACGTATGCGTCAGCTCGGTACCGTAGAAGTGCCGCAGGAAGCATTCATGAGCGTACTGAAGCTGGACAGCTGACGGAGGGATATCATGATAAATGTTATCATAATCGCAATACTTGCAGCACTGCTGATCCTGAGCATACTGACCGTACTGCCTGAAAAACTCATCAGAAGAAATTCTGCATTCGGAAAGGTGCTGAGAAATATAAGGATAAGGCTGCTTGAAAAATCAAGGACAAGCTTTTGTGTAGTTTCGCTTCTCATGATTTTGGCGGGACTTATCTCCCATGACAAAAGCTTCCGATACATATGGGTTGCAGTGGGGATAATGTTCCTTACACTGATCATCCTCCACCCCGAGGATCTTCTCTCGCTTTTCCGCACCAGAAGAAGGGCAGGAAAAAAGAAGGAGATCCCGCTTCTTGCCAAAGCTCCCGTCAATAAAAGCAAAGCTCCCGAGGCAAGGCTGCTTGAAGAATTAACACCTGTAGTTGTTGAAGAAACTGCTTCGGGTTCATGAAAGGATAAAAAATGGATAAAGAAAAGAAAAGTATCTACTGCTGTCCGCACTGCGGCGAAAAGTCCTTCAATCCATGGACTAAACTGAAAGCGGGCTCAATGCGCACAAACGGCTCAGTCTGCCAGAAATGCGGAAGAAGAGCTGTCAACGGCTTCGGCTACTCCATATTCTCGGCTGTTTTCAGCATTATGTGCTTCGCACTTATCATTCTGATATATCTGAAAGCCCCCAACACCGCAGGCACTCAGTATGAATGGCTCGACAAATTTGAATGGGACATAAACTTCTGTCTTCTCATTCTCATCATTATAGTTCCAAAGATAGCCAGCGCATTTTTCTTCAAGTTAGAGCCTGCTGTACGTGTTGACCTGAAAAACAAAAAGGAATCAAAATGAAAAACGTCGGTATCTACATTCACGTTCCTTTCTGCGGAAAGAAATGCAGCTACTGCGACTTTTACTCCGTCTGCTACACCAAACAGCAGACGGAGCTTTATGTTCAGGCTGTACTGCGGAATATCAGGCATTACGGCGACAGCGAACTGAAAGCTGATACAGTTTATTTCGGCGGAGGCACTCCATCGCTGCTGACTCCCGAACAGATAGGAAATATTCTTTCGTGCATCCGCAGCAGCTTCAATGTCGCTGATAACGCAGAAATAACAATGGAGGCAAACCCTGCAACTCTCACACCTGAAAAGCTTGCCGCATACCGAAGCGCAGGCATAAACCGCCTTTCCATAGGTGTGCAGTCCATGAACGATGATGAACTGCGTTTTCTCGGCCGTTTACACAATGCCGAAAGAGCAGAAAAAGCTGTGTACGATGCAGCAGAGGCAGGATTTGACAATATCTCATGCGACCTGATGATCGCTCTTCCGTCGCAGAAAACCGAAAGTATGAAACATTCCATCCAAATGCTGACGTCTCTCCCTATACAGCATATCTCCGCTTATATTCTCAAAGTTGAGGAAGGTACACCTTTTGACTGCGATGACATAATCGCTTCCCTCCCGAATGATGACGAAACCGCTGAACTTTACCTTAATATGTGCGAAGAACTTGAAAGCAGAGGATTCATGCAGTACGAAGTCTCCAACTTTGCTAAATCCGGGTTTGAAAGCCGCCACAACTGCCGCTACTGGAAATGTCAGGATTACATCGGCATAGGTCCCTCAGCACATTCCTGTTTCGGTGGGAAAAGATTTGCTGTATCAAGAGATATAGATTCCTTCATAAACAGCGACGTACAGCCGACTGAAGTAACCGATGAGTCACCCTGCGGATTTGAGGAATACTCCATGCTAAGGCTGAGACTGAAAGAGGGACTGTGCCTTGAACGTGTCCCCGAGCACAGAGCTGAGATAGAAAAAAAGCTGCCCTCATTGCTGAAGGCAGGCTATATTGAATATGACGGAAACATTGTATCACTGACCCGAAAGGGCTTTCTGATGTCCAATTCCGTAATTGAATATCTTATTTTTTAAGTCTTTTTATTTGGAAAGGTCATCGATTATCTTCTCGATAACGGGCATATCCTTGTTGTAGGTCTCCTGCATTTCGTCTTTGCTTGCGTACATCACCCTTTTCGGTGCTCTTACCGCAATAAAAGTATCGTCCTTTATCTTGCTCCTGTCAACACCTACACGGTCAGCAAAATCAGTATCTTTCAGATAGAAGAACTGCTTGTCGATATGTTCGTTGTCAGGGAAAAGACTGCTCAGGTCCACAAACACCTCATCAGGAACCACCATACCGCTGAAATCGTGGTCTGATATTACCATAACCGCATCTGCGATCTGCATTTCAGTTGTCAGCTTTGTGTCCGAACCATTGGCATAATTAGCATAGTCTTCCTTGCTGTCGTAATCGATGTAGTAGACTTCCACCTCAGTTTTGCCGTTGCCGTTAAAGTCATCGGCAAAGCTTTTGACGTATTCGGAAAGATTTTCGGATTCTCCGATTGCTCCATACTTACCGATAAGGAGAACTACCATATCAGGCCGTGGTCTTGACATATAATCACGAATAAGGAATACTCCGAGAAAAACAACGAAACAAGCCAGTCCCAGCCACCATTTATTGAGGTAAATGAAGCTTCTGAACCTTGCCCACAGGGACATTTTTATTTCTTCCTCTTCTTCCTCTTCGGGGATAAGGCTGCTTTCCTCGATAAGTCCCTGTTTCATACGCATCAGCTCAAGACGTTCCTGCTGTATTCGCTTTTCATAAGCTTCACGGCGCTGTTTTTCCCTTAGTTCGACCTGCTTCTGAAGTTCCTCCTGCTGCTGTTCAAGCTGCTTCTGACGCTTCTCATTTTCCTCACGCAGATTCTGAAAAACGCTTTTTTCGGGATTTATCAATTTGTCGCTTTTAGCATCATTATTGGCTTTTTCTTTCATCCAATCACCTCGCATAAAAGAACGGCGGACAATTCAAGTCCGCCATTTTTATTATTCTTCAGTCTCTTCCTTTTCAGGACGTCCGCTGTTTGCAGGGAGGCTCTTCATAGTCGGGAAGAGGAGTACGTCTCTGATAGACGGGCTGTTAGTGAGCAGCATTACCAGTCTGTCGATACCGTAACCGATACCGCCTGTAGGAGGCATACCGATCTCAAGCGCACGGAGGAAGTCCTCGTCTGTGCGGTTTGCTTCCTCATCGCCCTGACTGAGAGCTTCTTCCTGAGCCTTGAAACGCTCTCTCTGATCAATAGGATCGTTAAGCTCTGAGTAAGCATTACACATCTCACGGCCTGTGATGAAGAGCTCGAAACGCTCAACATAATCAGGAGCATCAGGCTTCTTCTTTGTGAGAGGTGAGATCTCGACAGGATGATCCATGATGAATGTAGGCTGAATGAGGTGTTCTTCAACATAAGCCTCAAAGAACAGGTTAAGGATATCGCCTCTCTTGTGGCGGTCCTCAAATTCAACATTGTGCTCCTTAGCAGCAGCTCTTGCTTCTTCAAGAGTCTTGATCTCGTTGAAATCAACGCCTGAGTACTTCTTTACAGCGTCGATCATAGTAAGTCTCTCGAAAGGCTTGCCAAGGTCGATCATGTGCTCGCCGTAAGGAACGGTAGTTGTACCGCAAACTTCCTGAGCGACGTGACGGAACATATTCTCGGTAAGGTCCATCATGCCGTAGTAATCAGTGTATGCCTGATAGAGTTCCATCAAAGTGAACTCAGGGTTATGACGTGTATCAACGCCTTCGTTACGGAAAACTCTGCCGATTTCGTAAACTCTTTCAAGTCCGCCTACTATAAGTCTCTTGAGGTAGAGTTCAAGGCTGATACGAAGCTTAACTTCCTCATCGAGAGCATTATAATGTGTCTCGAAAGGTCTTGCAGCAGCACCGCCGGCATTTGAAACGAGCATAGGAGTCTCAACTTCCATGAAGCCCTGATTATCCAGATAGCGTCTGATGGAAGCGATTATCTTTGAACGCTTAACGAAAGTATCCTTGACATCGGGATTGATGATAAGGTCGAGATAACGCTGACGGTATCTTGTATCGGTGTCCTTCAGTCCGTGCCACTTCTCAGGGAGAGGGAGCAGTGACTTTGAAAGCAGGGTTATGCCCTTAGCATGAATGGAGATCTCTCCTCTCTTTGTTCTGAAAACATAGCCCTCGATACCAACGATATCGCCGATATCCCACTTCTTCTTGAATGTCTTGAACAGGTCTGCTCCAACATCATTGGA
Organism: Ruminococcus flavefaciens FD-1; assembly: GCA_000174895.1. Lineage (GTDB taxonomy): Bacteria > Bacillota > Clostridia > Oscillospirales > Ruminococcaceae > Ruminococcus > Ruminococcus flavefaciens_A. The sequence continues at coordinate 13,069 of ACOK01000079.1, read as the reverse complement.
ACGCACATATACCTGTATTCTGTCGGAAGCATCACGTACATCGATAAAGTTAGCCTTACCCATATCTCTCCAGCTCATGATACGGCCTGCGATACGGACGATATTGCTGTTGAGAGCTTCAAGGTCAGCAGCGATCTTTTCCTCGTCGCCGTTAGCAGCAGCGATGATCTCAGCTTCCTTCTTCTCATACTCAGCCTTGTAGTCAGCAGCGTGGCCTGTAACGTCAAACTTTGTGATAACGAACGGGTCTGTGCCTTCCTCACGGAGAGCAGCCAGCTTATCGAGTCTGTCCTTCTTTAAAATATTTATATCCTGCTCGGGCTCTTCGGGAGTCTGAGCAGCGTTGTTTACCTGGTTTTCGCTCATTATGATATAACGTCCTTTCGATTACTTGGATATCTCTACGACCTCGAACTTGAGTTCTCCGGCAGGAGCATCAACGATAAATACATCGCCTACTCTCTTCTTCATAGCAGCCTTGCCGATAGGAGACGCATCAGAGATCTTGCCCTCACGGACATTTGCGTGGTTGGTAGAAACGATAGTGAATGTTTCAATTTTGCCTGTATCGAGGCGTTTGATAGTGATCTTTGAGCTCATACCGATCTCATCAACAGAGATGTTTGAATCATCAACGATCTCAGCGTTGTCGATAGTGTACTGGAGCTCGGCAATGTGAGCTTCGAGGATAGCCTGTTCGTTTTTAGCCTCATCGTACTCGGCGTTTTCTGAAAGGTCTCCGTAAGAACGTGCGACTTTAAGTCTTTCAGCAACTTCCTTACGTTTATTGATAATAAGGTCATTGAGTTCTGCAACGAGCTTGTCGTAGCTTTCTCTGGACATCTGTTTAACTGCCATAATTATGCACTCCTTTAAAAAAATTTAAAAGCATTATATACTATTATAATATATTTCCGTAAAATTGTCAATAGCGAAAATGTTCACATAATGTTTACAATTATGACCGCACATATGGCCCTCATGTTCCGTTAAGCTATATATAAAACACCATTCCATATCAAGGAGGTCACGATCATGAAAATGTATAAACGATTTTTAGCAGGTCTTATGGCAATTTCCCTTGCAGCTCCCCTTACAGCTGTAAACGCTTCTGCTCTCGAACCGCCAAGGCCTAAGGGCGACATCAACTATGACGGAGTTTTCAATCTTGCAGATACCGTAATGTTCAGACAATGGCTCCACGGCAATGGCAAAATCAGTGACAGCACCAACGCTGATATGAACGACGATGCAAGCTTAGACATCTATGATTTCATCGAAATGCGCAAGCTTCTTCTCGGAGGCATTGCTGACGCAAATAAGAAATACGAAAACTCAGGCACCGTGAACCTTTGCGGAGGCATTGAAAGCGCTCATCCTGACGGAAAAAAGGTAGATGAGAGCTTCACTGATGCTCAGACGGAATTCTCCCTCGAACTTTTCAAGCACACGATCAAAGAAGACAAAAACGTGCTTATCTCGCCTTATTCAGTTTCAATGGCTCTGGGTATGACAGCCAACGGCGCAGCAGGTCAGACTAAAGCCGATATGGAAAAAGCTCTCGGCGGTCTGGAGATAGGCGAACTGAACAAATACCTGAAAACATGGCGCACAGGTCAGCCAAACAAAGATAACCTAAAGATCAAGACAGCAAACTCCATATGGGTGCGTGACAACGAAGCACTTATCAAACCTCAGCCCACATTTATACAGGATACAGTTAATTATTACGGCGCAGATATATTCAAAGCCGCATTTGACCAGTCTACCGTTAATGATATCAATAACTGGATCAACGAACACACTGACGGAATGATCCCAGAGATCCTCAAGGAACTGAAACCTACCGATATGATGGCGCTTATCAATGCCGTTACATTCGATGCAAAATGGAGCACACCATACGACGATTATCAGGTAAAGCCCCATAAGTTCACTGCTTATGACGGTTCCGTCAAGGAGACCGATATGCTTTACGGCATGGAGTCCTCATATATTCAAGATGAAGACGCTGTAGGCATGATAAAGTATTACGAAGGCGGAAGATACGCATTTGCAGCTATCCTCCCCGACGAAGATATCACCGTGACAGATTTCGTGAACAACCTTACAGCAGAGCGCCTGCATAAGATGTTCACCGAGCAGCATTACGCCGATGTTACGACAATTCTCCCTAAATTCAAATATGAATCAAGCAGCGATCTCAACGATCCTCTCAAGGATATGGGAATGGAATCCGCTTTCCTCGGCACAGCTGATTTCTCAAAGATGGTAACTCCCGATTCGATTCCGCTGTATATCAGCAGTGTTAAGCACAAGACATTCATTGATCTTAACGAATCAGGCACAACAGCAGCCGCAGCAACTATTGTTCTGATGGCAGGAAATGGTATAGCGCCTGAAAGAGAAAGAAAAGAAGTTATTCTCGACAGACCATTCGTATACGCTATAGTTGACACCGAAACCGATCTTCCTCTGTTCATGGGAACAGTCATGGATATCGAATAGGAGATGATCTTATGAATAAAAAACGCATCACAGCGGCAGCAATGGCTATCTGTATGGCATTGCCTACAGCTGCCGCAGCTTCAGCAAATGCCCTTGACCTTTTAAAATACGGCGACGCAAACGCAGACGGAGCAGTCAATCTCTCCGACATGGTCACACTTACAAATTACCTTCACGGCAAAAAGGCCAATATCATCGCTGACCTTGCTGATATCAACCGTGACGGAAGCATCGACAGTCTCGACCTTGTACAGCTGAGGAAAAAGCTTCTCGCTTTCATAACCTCCGCCACTGAAAACAGCGTGACTTCAAAGTATTCCACAAACCTGACAGCAGGCCTTAACGCTGACGAAAAAGAACAGACAAACGGCGAAGAAAAGATAGATGATGAATTCAGACTGGCACATTCAAAGTTCGCTCTCGAACTTATGAAGCGTCAGTTCAGCGACAGCGAAAACGTTATGATATCCCCGTATTCCATCATGCAGGCTATGGGTATGCTGACAAACGGCGCTGACGGTGAAACTCTCACTGAGCTTGAAAATGTCATGGGAGGCCTCTCTGTTGACGAGCTGAACAAGTATCTGAAACAATGGCGCATTAATCAGCCAAATGAAGAATTCTGCAAGCTTACCACAGCCAATTCCATATGGGCAAGAAATGACGAGAACCGCATAAAGCCACGTCCCGAATTTCTCCAGACTACAGCAGATTACTACAACTCAGAAGTCTATGTCGCTCCCTTTGATGATACAACACTCGAAGACATCAACGCATGGGTCAACCAGAAGACTGATGAGATGATCCCAAAAATTATCGATGATATATCGCCTGAGGCTATCATGTTCCTCATAAACGCAGTTGCATTCGATGCAAAATGGGAAACTCCCTATGAGCATGAAGCTACCAGAATAATGGACTTCACAGACTATAATGGAAACACCAAGACAGCAAAAATGCTCTGTGGGATCGAAAGCCACTTCATCCACGACGACCATGCCGAGGGATTCTACAAATACTACAAGGGCAAAAAGTACGCCTTTGCAGCACTTCTTCCCGAGGAGGGCATGACCGTTACCGAATATATAAACAGTCTCACTCCCGAACATTTCAGCACACTTTTCGCTGAACCCGAGGCAGAAAAGGTATCATGGGAAGACATGACTATGGTAAGGATACCAAAGTTCAAATACGACTACCAGACTACGCTTAATGAAACTTTGACAGATATGGGAATGGAAAAATCATTCTCCGAATACGCTGACTTCACAAAGCTTACCAGCGTAGGCCATCCTTCGGTTTCGGAAGTGCTACATGACACATTCATCCAGCTTGACGAAGACGGAACAAAAGCAACTGCTGTTACAGCCATTATTATGAAGGATACAGCTGCCATAATGGATGCTCCGAATGAACTGAATTTCGACAGACCTTTCGTCTATGCAATAGTTGATACGGAAACTGATATGCCCGTATTCCTGGGAACACTGACAAATATTCCCGAATAAGCCGACACCGCTCACTGATGCTGTCTGCACTGTAAGCATCTGAGCGTTGTTATAAATCATCGCAATTTTGCGGTTATTCCTTTGTAGGGGACAATCAGAGCCGTACTCTTAACAGGGTACGGTTTTTCCCCGACCACCTTCTTAACAATTTATTAACATTTTTTCTCCAGAATATGTTATAATTATACTATTAATCTTTATTTTCATAACATTAAAGGAGGTGCCCGCTTATGGATATAGAAGAACAGTACGACAAAATATACCGGTTCTGCTATCTAAGGGTCAGACACAGGGAAACTGCGGAAGATATCACACAGGAAACATTCCTCAGATATCTCGAGCACCCTCAATATCACAGCTTGGACAAGACCCTCCAGCTTCTGTATACTATAGCAGGCAATCTCTGTACTGATGAATTCAGAAAGAAAACAGCAGTCGGACTTTCGGATACCGACGCCTCCGACGATGATATCGAAGACAGCGTTTTATCTAAATTTTCACTGAAACAGGCTCTCGGAAGACTTGATTCCACCGACAGGGAGATCATACTTCTGCGCTACATAAATGAAGTGCCTGTGAACGTTATCGGCAAGATATATAATATATCAAGATTTGCCGTAAACCGCAGGATCAAGCGCATACTCGATGAACTTCACAGAGATCTTGGAAAGGAGGAGCTTATATGACACGATCAGAAAAAATAGCGCTCAATGAAGCATTCGGCATACCCGAACCCGAAAAGAAGCGCCAGTTTATAGCCGAATATGAGCAGCTTGCAAAGAAACAGAAACGCAAGTCTATTTCTCCCCTTTTTATTAAAATCGCTTCTATGGCCGCAGCCTGTGCTGTAGTCTGTGGAGTATGGTTCAACATCAGAAAAAATACCGATATACACCCGGGAAATAACGATCACGGGAATATCTCCGTTGTCGTAACAGATACCGAAGAAGATAATACACCTGATGATAACGACAGCTATGCGGCTGTTACTACGGTTTCGGATACCACAGGATCAACAGATAAAACATCAAAGACCACGGCAAAAAACGCAACAAAAACAACAGCAATCACAACAGCTTCAGCTACCCGTAAGGCCGGCGGTACATCAGATGTATCAGGCACTCAGAAGTCCGACAGCAGCGATGAAAACTCCCCTGCCGTTACTTCAGACACAGCCGCTTCAAAGCCTCAGGAAAACAACAACAGCAAGACAAACACTACAACTGCACAGCAGCATAACATGACCACCACCGTTCAGGATAAAGAAAATCCGGAGCCTCCGCAGCCGATCGTTCCGATTGATCCCGTAAATGTTGTATCGGGCGAAGACAAGACTCTCACTCCAGATGTGGTATACAATAACGGAAGACCTGTATCTGCTGAATTGCTCAGAGGTGAAAAAACCGGCGGCAACAATGGAGTCAGCCCAGGAGGTACAGATGGAGTCAGCCATGCTCCTGTTGTAGATAACTACCTTGAACTGATAACCAACCAGTCAGACCACGTCATCCGTGGAACCGTTGACGATGTGATCTATACATCACGTGACGGAATAGCTTACACTCAGCTCGATATAACCGTAAGCGAAATAATTAAGAGCGACGGTTCTGTCGTGCAGGGAGACAGGATATCTGTAAGATTCCTCGGTGGCTACATCTCAGCTGATGAATACGCCCACAGCCACGAAATTGACGGGGACTTCCCCGATGACTGGATAGTATACGAAAACAGCATGAACCGATACGAACCCGAATCGGGACGTGAATACATCCTGTTCATAAACAGCGGCGGATACAATATCCCACGTGGAGGATTCTCGCTTATACATGAGACCGACAACTCCATAATGACAATGGACGGTGATGACCTCGCCACACTTGATCACAGCCAATCATGTAATATCAACGATCTCCGAAACATGGCTCAATAATACTAAAAGGGAAGGAACTTCCGATGAGAGTTCCTTCCCTTTGTTTTATAGGCAACACCGCACAAAACTTGTGCTGAATATGCGCCGACAGATTTTTCGTCAGATTGTATAGAAATTCCGCAGGCATACTGACGTATGTCAAGGGATTTCTGTGCAAGATGACGGAAAATCTGTCCGCAGATTCAGTGCAAAGCCGTCAGGCGGGCTTTGTGCGGTGTTGCCTATAAGTTTTCGTTTTTAAGTGCGTCTATCGTGTTGTCATTTTTCAGCTTGCTCATTGAGTACATCATTGTTGCAAATACTACTGCAAACACGCTGAATACCGCAATTCCTATTGCCTCCCACGGCAGATAGAAATCAACATCCATTGAGATATCAACTGATCTGAATATGAACCACACTACCACCGCTGCCACAGGTAGTCCTGCTGCCAGAGACTTCAGGCCGTACAGTATGCATTCATAATTGAGAATATTCCTGATACCCTTCTGTGTCATTCCAACAGACCTGAGCATTGCGAATTCACGTCTGCGCAGTCCTATGTTAGTGGAAATTGTATTGAATACATTTGCTGCGGCGATAAGGGATATAAGTACTATAAATCCGTAAGCAAACACTTTTATTATAGTAATGAAGCTTCGCTCCTGCTTTTCAGCCTCTGCAACATTGTGAAGTGAATCTGTATGGAGATGATTGTCCTTGAGAAATGCAGTCAGCTCCTTCTCGCATTCTTCGGGCTCAGCGGAATTAATGAAGATCTCGCAGTAATCGTTATCTTCTTTCGGCATCAGATCCTCCATCATACTGAAAGGATAAACAGCCAGTATTACTCCTGTGGAGCTGTTGTAAAAAGGCTTATTATGAATGGTCTTTCCGGTCCTGAGAGTAAAATTAGTGCGGCAGTCCTCATTGGAGATTATCTTCTCCTCGTCGTTATAATTCATGTATGTCGCAGTGCCGTCACCATTATCCATGTAGAACCAGTAATCCTTGAAAGATTCGTACATATGGCAGTCAAAAGAGCATTCTTCTGCTATGATGGATGAACTCTTGACGAATCTGCCTGCTTCACGGTCGAATATCTCATCGCCGTCATAGAGAATTCCAAGGGGCGATTCAGCCGACATGAACTTAGCTTTGCTGAGTCCGTTTTCGTCAAGAAGCCTCAGATATGTTTCGTCGTCCACAAAAGATGAAACAACGTACATATTTATCTTACTGCTGTCAGCGTTAACGATTCCGCCGGACATTGCAATATCCATTTCCAGCATCTCCAGAAGCTCGGGATTGATTACACTTTTTTCAACATCGCAGTTGACACCTGTATTAAATGCGAAAGACGCATTATCCACGCTTTCAACATTTTTTATCTTCTCAAGCAGCTCAGGAGCGCTGTTTATCATATCGTCACCGGAATAATGGTATACAAGATCATAACCCGATGTTTCCGAGGATATCTCTGCACCTTTGATAAGATAATCGGTAAATGCCGATGCTGAAACGAAAAGTACTATGCTCATGAAAAGGCTCATGATAGTTGTGCGGTATCTCTTCTTGCTTCTCTTGTAGTACTTGTGTCCCAGCATTCCCGAGAATCCGAACAGTTTGTACACCAGCTTCGGAGTTTTCAGCTTCTTGTTTTTTACCTTGATATCACTGCTCATGCGAATAGCTTCAACAGCTGTGACCTTTGTGGCACGTTTAGACGGTATCCATGCGGAAATGCTGATAGTAACAATTGCGATGACTACAGCCGCAATTATAGAAACCACGGATACCGACAGCTTCATCTTGACTTCATCAGGGAGATCCTCGCCGAAGAATGAACCGAACTTGCTTCCGAGACAGGTAAATGTGACCCACATTCCTGCGATTCCGAGAAGAATACCAAGAGGTATTCCGATACCGCTTACTACAAATGATTCAAACCTAACCATTTTTCTCAGCTGTTTCTTTGTTGCGCCGATAGAGGAAAGAAGTCCGAACTGCTTGGTACGTTCCGCAACGGAAATTGAAAATGCGTTGTAGATAAGCATTACCGAACCGAACATGATGAGAACGATCACTACTGCCGCAAGTCCGTAAAGTGTCTGCTCTATGCTGTTATATCTTGATATTCCGTAGAACATAAGCAGATCGGAGTTAGTACTTCCGTCTATCCTTTCGCTTTCCATGAAATCGTAGATCTGTTCTGCATTCTTCATGGAAAAGCTGATACTGTATGTCTCGGGTAGGTATTCGCTGTCTGTCGCTCTGACAATACAGGTATAGCCGGGCGCCTCAGAATCCTCGATCATATAGCCTGGACGCTCATAGATTCCGCAGACAGTGTATTCCTTAGTTGTACGGACGCTGAAATCTTCGCTTATAGTGCCGTCTTCGTTGTAATCAGCTCCCACTTCAAACATAGGATTTTCCTGTCCCACAGCATGGTCATCACGTATCCTTTCACCGACTTCAAGAGTGATCTTATCACCTGTTTTCAGGTACACTCCGCCGTTATCGGAAAGATGTGACGGGATCAGTATCTCGCTGTCATTTTCGGGAAAATGTCCCTCCATCATATGAACAGGCATAATCTCATCATAGCCGTCGCTGACACCCATGAGATAAAGATAAGGCTTGTATTCATTTTCACTTTCAATGGGGGCGTATCCCTCGTATTTGCTGAATACCGCCTTATCCACCTTATCGGATGATTCTATATATTCAAAGGAATCGTATGGCTGATAGATCGACCTGTCCATGCCATGAACCGGATTCATATGCGAAATAATTCCTTCCGAACTGTATAACGCTTGAAACTGATGTGGTAACGGCGCAGATAAGCGCAGTGGAAAGCATGATACCGATGATGGTAACGATAGTTCGTGTGCGGTTCTTTTTCAGGGATTCGATAGTGACTTTATTGAAGATGTTCATNTTNTGATCACGTNGNCACTCCCCTACCAAATAAATATTTACTCATCCAGTGAAGCCGCACCGCCGCAGACCTCGGTTATCTCCTGAGTGATAGCAGCCTGTCTTGCACGGTTGTACATCAGCGACAGATCCTTTATCATGTCCTTGGCACTGTTTGTAGCGGCATCCATAGCGGTCATTCTCGACTGCTGTTCACAGCAGAAAGCCTCAACCATTGCGCCGTAGATGATGCCCTTTGCGTACTGAGGGATAAGGTAGTTCATTACCTCCTCAGGCGACGGCATGAACGAAGCCTTTGGCAGCTTCTTCATGGTACCGTCCTCAGCCTTGCCGAAGTGCTTTCTCTCGAAAGGCAGAAGGCGGAGAGTTCTTGTCTCCTGCTGGTTGGATGTTACCATATCCGTATATATAAGGTATACCTCGTCAAGATCGCCGCTCTCGAATTTTTCGATGACCATTTCAGCTATCTCGCCTGCCCTGTAGAGAGTAGGATTCTGGGTAGTGTAGAGGAATTCTCCGTCTACGAACGCTTTCTTGCCGCTGTTCATGCGGCGCTGGAAATGCATTCTTCCCACCTGACCGATAACAAAAAGGTAGCAGTTGTCAAGGTCAGCAGCTTTTTCAAGCTCCTGTTCGGTATACTTCATGATATTGTGGTTATAGCTTCCGCAGAGTCCCTTGTCAGCGGTAATGACGATATATCCCTTTTTACGCTTTTCGTCGGGGATATCCGAACGCCTGTTGAAGAACTGCTGACGGGTATGGGGGGTATGCTCAAGCACACTGTCGATAGTGGACTGGAGCTTGTAGAAGTAAGGCTCAGTTGCCTCAAGGGACTTTCTTGCCTTCTTCAGTTTTGAGGATGACATAAGGTACATAGCGTTTGTGATCTTCAGTATCTGCTGGATACTGGCGATACGCTCACGTATTTCTCTCATATTGGGCATAGTATCACCCCTTATTCCTCAAAAGCAGTAAGGATACGCTCGATACGCTCCATAAGATCGTCTGTGAGTACCTTGTTCTCCTCAAGCTCGGAGATTATATCCTGACCATAGCTTCTGATGTATGTCATAAGCTCGTTTCTGTGTTCACGCAGTTCCTTCAGAGGGATGCCTTTGAAAAAGCCGTGCTGAGCGGCATAGAGAAGTATTACCTGCTCATAGTGCGGAAGCGGATTGTACAGCGGCTGTTTCAGCAGCTCTGTAAGCATACGTCCGTGGTCGAGAAGGTCTGTGGTAGCCTGATCAAGTTCCGATGAGAACTGTGTGAATATCTCCATTTCCTTGAACTGTGCAAGGTCGATACGGAGATTACCTGCGGCCTTCTTCATAGCCTTTGTCTGTGCGGCACCGCCGACACGGGATACGGAAAGTCCGTAGTTCACCGCAGGACGCAGACCACTGTTGAAAAGCTCGCTCTCAAGGAAGATCTGACCGTCTGTGATGGAAATTACGTTAGTCGGGATGTAAGCAGAGATATCGCCTGCGAGAGTTTCTATGATAGGCAGAGCTGTAAGCGAACCGCCGCCGTGCTCGTCATCAAGACGGCTGGAACGTTCAAGCAGTCTCGAATGGAGATAGAATACGTCGCCGGGGTAAGCCTCACGTCCGGGAGGTCTGTGGAGAAGCAGCGACATTGCACGGTAAGCAACGGCGTGCTTTGAAAGATCATCATATATGATAAGTACATCCTTGCCCTTGGACATGAAGTACTCAGCCATAGCTGTACCCGAATAAGGAGCTATGTACTGGAAAGGCGCAGGGTCGCTGGCAGAAGCACAAACTACTACCGAGTAGTCCATAGCGCCGTATTTTTTAAGTGTGCCCACTACCTGAGCAACAGTTGAGGACTTCTGGCCTATGGCAACATAGATACAGATAACGTCCTGTCCCTTCTGGTTTATCATGGTATCAACAGCGATAGAGGTCTTACCTGTCTGTCTGTCGCCGATGATAAGCTCACGCTGTCCACGTCCGATAGGGAACATCGAGTCTATGGCAAGTATACCTGTCTGTAAAGGTACATTTACTGATTTACGCTCGATAACGCCGGGAGCTTCACGCTCGATGGGGAAGTAATCGTCAGCTTTGATATCGCCGAGACCGTCGATAGGCGCACCGAGAGCGTCAACTACTCTGCCGAGGAGCTCATCGCTTACGCCGACACCTGCACGCTTGCCTGTGCGGACAACGGAAGAACCCTCTGTAAGGCCGTGGTCATCGCCGAGAAGAACGACTCCCACTGACTTTTCTTCCAGATTCTGAACGATGCCTCTTACGCCGTTCTCGAATTCAACAAGCTCGCCGTACATAACGGAATTCATGCCGTGAACACTTGCGATACCGTCACCGAGACGGGTAATGAAGCCTGTAGCGGTAGCGCCTGACTTTACCTCGAAGTCCTTGACCTCGGTCTTGAGAACGGATATGATATCGCTGTTCTTTCTGTCCTTTGGTGCATTTCCGCCGTCAACGTATTCGGCAGCCTTTGTCTGGAGAGTTTCCTTCATCTGGCGGAGACTTGTACGGTAGCTCTTATCGTACTCAACATCGCCTGCTGTCAGGATGAAACCGCCGATGATATCGGGATCCTTGCGGTATTCGATATCGACGTCCTCCTTGACAAACTTCTCCATGATGAATTTCTTCAGGTCAGCCTGCTGTGACTCGGTAAGGGGAGTAACATAGCGGACCAGAGCCTTGATGCTTCCCTGCTTTTCGATGAGGATGTCGTTGTAATCCTCCAGCAGTTCAGCCATATTTCCGATCTGACCTTCCCTGACAGCGTTCATCATGAACTTCTGTATTGATTCGGGGAAGAGCTTATTTATGATATTGCGCTTTTCTTCGTGAGTAACAAGAGGATTTGACAGAGTATCGGCAACATCCCCTACCTCAGTGAGTATCTTTTTTGTCTTCTCGCAGTCCTCCTGAGAGATATCAAGGCGAAGAAGCTCATTCAGGTACTCTTTAGTGTAGTCCTTCATTATTTGCCAACCTCCTCATTTGAGAGGAATTCGTCAACAAGACGGCGGTTCTTCTCGTCGTCAACATTAGCGCCCACGATCTTTGAAGCAGCTTCGATAGCAAGATCGGCGATCTCGGACTGAGCCTGACGGAGAACCTTCTTTCTTTCGTTTTCGATCTCCTTGTCGGCCTCTGCCACCTTCTGATCTGCCTCTTCATGAGCCTTCTTTATGATAGCGGCTCTTTCGGATTCAGCGTCATCATGAGCTTTCATGATGATATTCTTAGCCTCTTCCTTAGCATCACCGATAGTATTCTCATACTGTTCTTTCAGTTCCTCGGCTTCTGTTCTTGCCTTCTCGGCAGAGTCGAGGTTCTCCTGAATAGTACGAGTACGCTCATTTTTCATCTTATTTATGGGTTTGAAAAGGAATATTCTGAGGAGTATGAACAGTATGATGATATTAGCAACTGTTTCGACAATACTCCAGAACTCAAAATTAAGCATTATTTGCCCTCCTTATTTTATCTTGCCTATGATAAGGAGTGCGATAACAAAGCCATAGATAGCGGTAGCTTCTGCAAGAGCACATCCGAGAATAAGTGCTGTTCTGATATCACCCTTTGCTTCGGGCTGACGTGCGATAGATTCTGTAGCCTTTGCAGTTGCGATACCTATACCGACACCTGCGCCTGCACCTGTAAGAACGGCGATAGCCGCACCTAATGCCATTGTTCCCATTTTATTATACCTCCGTGTATGTAATTATTTGATCTTACCTATAATAAGAAGTGCGATAACGAAACCGTAGATAGCGGTAGCCTCAGCAAGAGCGCATCCGAGGATGAGTGCTGTTCTGATATCGCCCTTTGCCTCAGGCTGACGTGCGATAGATTCTGTAGCCTTTGCAGTTGCGATACCTATACCGACACCTGCGCCTGCACCTGTAAGAACGGCGATTGCCGCACCTAATGCCATTGTTCCCATTTTATTATACCTCCATGAAATTAGTGTTCTTCATCTTCTATAGCTTCAGCCAGGTAAAGTGAAGTAAGGAATACGAATACGTAAGCCTGTAAAAGTCCGTCGAAAATATCGAAGTATGCACTTGCGACAACGGGGGCGCCAATCGGGCAGAGTCCCTTGATGAGTTCCATTACAACGAAAGCACCGAGCACGTTACCGAAAAGTCGCATACACAGTGACAGAGGACGTGTTATAAGGTCAAGCA
>ACOK01000080.1 GCA_000174895.1 Ruminococcus flavefaciens FD-1 | reverse complement strand
CCCGATAAAAAAAGGGCATAGTTCTATATGAGTACCACGGTTACCATCCGCTATTATTACTTGACCTCAGCCGAAGCCTCTTCCTCGGTCTGGATAAGTGCCTTGTTGATCTCCTCCACAAGATTTGTGATAGCTGCGATAGACTCGTTGATAGCCTCGGAGCTTTCGTGAGTTGCGCTGACATTGTCATCAAGAGCACTGAATGCTTCAATGGTAGTTTCAAGAATACCTGTGAGCTGTCCTACGCTCTCCTCATCCATAGTAGGATTCTGGCGGCAGAACTCAACAACATTCTCAAGCAGATCCTTGACGACTGCTGCTCTCTCGCCTGTTGCATTTGTAGATTCTCCGATATTTGTCATATTCTCTGAGATCTTTGCAACATCGTCCTTGAGCTTTGATGACAGTTCAAGACAGTCTGCTGTGATCTCTGCAAGATGAGTATGCTGCTGTGTGATAGCCGAATGTCTTGCCAGGAGGACTGATCTTGCGTGAACGATACAGTTGCTCGGGGTATTGAGTCCACGGTAAATAGCGATAGCCATATCACGGCACGACTTGTATCCGCAAGCCAGACAGTCGTACTTCCTGTCCTCGGGTGTATGCTTGCCCATCTTCTCATAGATAGGTTCAAGCTGGAGCTCAGTAGGTGTCGGTGAAGGCATTGAAGGCTTGTATGTACGGAAGAAATCCGCAAGTCTCAGGTCCATATCCTCTTCAAACTTCTTGAAGAGCCTGTCCTCGCCTCTGCCCATGATACCGGAGGATTTTCTCCTGCTCCTTGCATCATTCTCAACATTACGCATGATAGCCATAACATCGAAAGCAGTCTGATTATTGCCTGTTCCCGGGCCCTTGTTACATCCGAACTCACAGGAGAGAACGTCGTAGACCTGCGGGTGCTTGGATTCAGACATCTTGGCATACATATCTATCTCGGGGTATACCTTATGTACGCCCTCGGAGGTAGTGATATTCATTTCGGGATTATGGAGCCAGAGGTTGTCTCTGAGTCCGCCGGGTCTCGGATAGATAGCACCCAGCTGTCCCTGCATTTCGTCGAATTTGTACTCAAATCCCTCATCGGAATCGGTAGGTATTGCGATACCGTTCTTGTCGAAGTACTCCATGAGCTTCTTGAAGGTAACGTTATAATCAACGAGCTCTGTTTCGAGGAACTCCTCCTTCTTAGCGATACATGGCGAGAGGAAAGCGATAGGATTGTTTCTTCTCAGGTACTTCTTTACGTATATAGCTGCACAACAGACAGGGCTGTGTATAGGCGAGAGATTCTTCAGCAGCTTAGGCTGATACGACTCTATATACTTTACTATAGCAGAACACGGCTGAGTGATTATGCCGTTTATTCTGTTCTCCTCAATAGCTCTTACATGAGCCCATGTACAGATATCGGCACCCAGTGCCACGTCTATGATGGTACATCCCTGTTTCTTGAACCAGTTAAGGATACCCTTCCACTTGTTCGGGAAAACAGCCTTGATCGAAGCCGAAGCCATAATGATAAGCTTTTCCTTGATAACGTGTGACATACATTCTTCTGTATCGTCGATATAATCTCTTGCGCCGTGGTTACATACTCCTACACATTCTCCACAGGAGATACATTTATCAGGATTTACTGCTGTAATAAATCTTCCGTCTTGAAGCTGCTTGGTGATATTAGCCTCGGGAGCAGGACAGCTCCTCACACAGGCATTACATCCCACGCATTTTTCAGGTTTAACTATAATGATCTCATTCATGTTAATAATACTCCTTGCGCTTTTTACGCACAGATCGCAGCGTTCTTATTATTTCTTCTTACCGATAGCATTAGCCTGAGCGGCAAGAGCTGCAAGATCTATTTTTCCTTTCTTATTTTTCTGCTGATTGTCGCCCTGAACGTGCTTGACGCTTACGGACTTTGCAGCCTGATCGTCACGCTTGTTCTTATCATTCTGATCGTAATCTGCTTTTTCCTGCGGTGCAGGCTCGGGCGGTGTTTTTTCTTCCGGCTGCTGAGGCTCTTCGCCCTCGTCATTTTCAGAAGCAGTTGTATTTTCTTCAGCAGGGAGTTCCTCATCCTGTGTATCTGTTATCTGATCATCATCCTCATCATCGGTATCATCGTCAGGATTTTCGTTTCTTTCTCCCCTCAGCGCAGAAGACATATCAGCGAGCAGTTTTTCGGACTGTCCCAGAGCTGAGCTGCTTGTGCGGCTGAGATCATCCAGAAGATATTTGAGAGTACCGATACCTTTAGCAAGAATATCCGCATTTTTAGTAACTGCCGAACGCACACTGTCGGAAGCGAGGGTCATTTCCTCAGCTTTTCTCTCGGCTTCAGCAATGGTCTCGGCTGCATTTTTCTCAGCCTCTCTTACGATCTGTTCAGCCATTTTATTAGCGCCCGAGATGGTATCCTCAGCAGCTTTTTTTGCGTCGTAATTTATCTGTGCAGACTTGCTCTTAGCCTCGCCTACCAGCATATCCGAAGCCTTCTGAGCCTCTATGAACACATTGCCGAGAGCAGCTGCTTCCGTGCCGGCCTGAAGAGCGATTATCATATCGTTTGAGCTCTTCAGCTTGGCATTAAGATCTTCTATTTCTTTTTTCAGCGACCTTATCTGATTCTGACAGGTGCTGTTTTCTTCAAGTGCAGCAGTGAGTTTAGTAGACAGCGATTCATTAGCCACCTGATACTTGCTGAGAATGCTTCTTTCCTCGGCAAGAGCAGTTTCGCAGGCTTTTTCGCTTGTAGAGCCGCTGCGGTAAGCTTCGAGAAGATATTTAGCGTCCCGAAGTTCGTTTTTAAGGTCATAGACCTGTGAGTTGAGATTCTCCAGATGGTTGAGTACATCTGTCTTATCGAATCCGCCGAAAGCAACGGTTTTGATAAATCTTGTTTCATCCATATTCCGTGTTCCTCCTCAATGATTGTTATAACATTTGATTTTTGAAACGCTTATAACTTCTCATTTTTAGTATACTTAATTATACACTATTATGTGCTTTTAGTCAATATATGAACTTCACAAAAAAAGCCCCCGTTTATTGAACTATCCGCCGTCCGAACGGAGGATATGCAAATAAAAAAAGTCCCATAGAGCGAAAAGCTCATACGGAACTGTTTATCACCAGTCATTTTCGCAGTTATGGATAAGCTCGATGACTTCGGGGTTATTGTAGAGCCCCAGATCAAAAAGTTTATCGGCCTGCTTTTTAGTAATGATGCCTCTTTCTGAGTGAACGAACTGACCGTGAGTCTCCTGAGTGCCGTCCCACGAGTCAATGATCTTCAGCCAGCCTGCACGGTTGAGAGCGGTTTCGGGGAAACGGGCTTTCGGGTAATACTTAGCCGCCAGCAGAGAAGCACATCTTGTATGGTTTGTATAACTGCACGAATAGGTATCACCATCCGGCGACATCCATCCCAGCTTGAAGTCGGGGCTGTTTTTGAAGAACATCTCCTCGATCGGCAGAGGAGGATCATCGTCTGTCTCGATCAATCTGTCGAAGCCGTAATCGTTTTCAGTAAAGTGATAGTAAGCGCCTCTGCCGTCAAGAACGACAGGAAGTCTTGATTCGTCTATTATCCCTTCAAACTCTGTACCGATCAAAGCTTCGGGGGTATCTATATAGTCATAGTAATAATAGCCCGTATCTGACTTGTATACGGCATACTTCTTCATTTCTCTCACCTCACCTTCCTATTGTACCAAAGACTTCCCCAAATGTCAAGCGGGGACG
Organism: Ruminococcus flavefaciens FD-1; assembly: GCA_000174895.1. Classification (GTDB taxonomy): domain Bacteria; phylum Bacillota; class Clostridia; order Oscillospirales; family Ruminococcaceae; genus Ruminococcus; species Ruminococcus flavefaciens_A. The sequence continues at coordinate 54,436 of ACOK01000080.1, read as the reverse complement.
CCCCCGCTGGCGGTCACGAGTCGGCGCTGGGCGCCTTACCCTGTACGTTTAGCTTGATCTGCTTTCGCTCGCTGGCACTTCTTGGTTTTGGGGGTTACGTTATATTTGTCATGAACGATTCCTTCGGTGTTCCACCGGGCTTATTTTATTGTAGGGGCGCACATTGTGCGCCCTCAGACACCGACCGTGATTTGTTCACGATTCTGTAGGGAACGCCGCCCTCGGCGTTCCGCATGGCTTTTTATTGTAGAGGCGCACACTGTGCGCCCTCAGACACCGACCGTGAATTGTCACAACGAGAGCCGAAGGCAGCGTCCTCTGCTAATCGCTGACAGCCAGCAGTTCTGTCATATGGATGAACTCCGCTATCTGCGGCAGTATCTCGTCATCTCCGCTTTCCGCCATAGGCTCAAAATGGGCGGCAATGCGGTCAAGCTCCAGAAGCTTGTCATACTTCACAAATAAAGCCGCCTTTTTTCGTACACATTCCCAGTCATTGCTAAGTTTATGAGCGTATCTTCGGGCATCCTCTGTCCGTCCGCTTTCAAATGCCTCCCTTACCGCCTGAGCCTCCGCTGTAAGTATTCGGCATTTCCTGTCAGTCCATATTCCCGTGAAAAGGCTTACTCCCACCAGAAGCAGGATTATCCCCACACTTATCCTTACTCTTGTCATCTCCAACCTCCATCTTTCCTGTAAAAGGCTTATCACCGTTCTTCCATGCGATGTAGCAATTCCCCGCCTCATCCGCCGCCATGAGAAGAATATCCTCCACCTCTCTGCGGATGCTCCTCAGAAACTTTTCAACATCTCTTTGCTCCATGTTGAAAACTTTACAGCTGTGCTCCAGCATCTTTCCGTCCGAGACGATAAGCATGGGCGGATCGGCAGCTTCCGCACTGACGGACATATCCTCTCTTGTGGGAGATTCCATCCCCTGCTTTTTCATCACTGAAAAGCTTCCCGTAGTCTCAACCATGGCAAACTGCACTTCCCTCAGGTCGAAAATGCCGCACCCTCTAACCGCAGTCATAAGGTCATCCACGGAAAGCCTCAGCTCGCTGAGAGTATGAACATCCACTACCCCGTCCCTGATTATGACCTTAGGGCTGCCAGAGACGATTTTCCGAAGCGGCGGAAATTTCAGTATCAGCCACGACATTATGACCTCGAAGCAGACAAGCGCAAGGATCGGCGTAACACCAATGATAACAGGAATATTCACATCCTCAATGGGAAGCGTTGCGATATTTGATACCAGTATGGTTATGACAAGCTCCGAGGGCTGTAATTCCCCAAGCTGACGCTTCCCCATAAGTCTTACGGCAAAAATGACAAGCAGATAAAGTATAAGCGAGCGTAAAAGTATTATTCCCAAATTCATGCCTCCCTGACGGTCTATAAAAGAATTATGCCACGGATCTTCTGAAATATACGGAAAAGACCTCCGCACCCACAGAGGGATGCAGAGGCCTTTTTAGAGAGATAGTATGTCAATGGAGTATCTGAAAAGCTTTCCCGTAAGCGTCAGGAAGTTTTTCACATACCCACTTATTCAAACCTGCTGTTGTATTCGTTATACGCTTTGACGATAAGTTCAGCGCAGAGTTCATCGCCGAGAACAGCGCTGTTAAGGCAGAGAGCGTACTGATCCTTATCCTGCCATGCACCGCCTGTGTTGACGTTGTAGAAAGTCTCACGGCGCTTGTCGGCCTTTTTCATAACTGATTCCGCCTTATTCTCGGGGATCTGATAATCATTTATAGCACGTTCGATACGTGACTTTGTATCCGCATAGATGTAAACGCTGAAACATCCCTTTTCCTCAAGGATATAGTTTCCGCATCTTCCTACGAGGACGAAGCTTTTTTCCTTGTCAGCGATCTCGTTGATTATCCTGCTTTCCATGAGAAAAACCTTATCGGAAAGAGGAAGATTATCCTCCATAGTCCTTGCAGGGTTAGCTGAAAGGAGGAGAGAATAGAGAAAGCTTGTAGGTACATTTTCCTCCGCAGTTTCGAGGTATTCGGCTGACATACCGCACCTCTGAGCTGTCATTTCAAGGATCTGTCTGTTATAGTAGTTTACGCCGAGTTTCTCTGCGGTAAGCTTTCCGATGGCACTTCCTCCGCTGCCGTATTGTCTTTCAATAGTAATGATAGTTTTTTTCATCGGAATTACCCCCAAAGTTTAGATTTTTGAATTTACAGATTAATGCTGAAATATTATTCCACATATATAATTATACCACATTTTGCACATAATTCAAGCAAATTAATAACGTGCATTGTCAATTTTGCGAAAGTTCTATGTTTTCAACAATTATTCCCATTCCCATTTGTGCAGTCTATCCATAGTTTGCCGTAAAAAACCATAAAAACCATCTCAAAAGCCCTCGTTTTTTGTTAATTTCAGGGTTTTCGTGAGACTTTTAAGATTTGCATTTTAAAAAAATAAGTGCTATAATAGCTATATCTTGTACATTTCATAAAAGGAGGCAACTTATGAAATTCAGAAATATAATAACAAGTGTATTAACAATTGCAGCTATAGCAGCAGGTTCACTTCAGTTTCCTGCTTCAGTCATTTCACACGGAGCTGCTGACGGCGGTTTCACAGACGCACAGATAGAAGCTTCAAAGCTCAAGCCTACGCTCTCAGCAAGCACTATAGACCTGAAAGCAGCCGACGCTCCCTCATCAGTACAGACTATCAATATCACCATCAAAGGCGCAGATTCAAGCTACAGCTCCACAGGCTTCCATGTTTATTTTGACAAAAGACTCACTCTCGTGCCGAATCAGTGGGGCGGCGCAGCTACAAAAGGCTCCGGAATCACCATGCTTAGTTCAGAATCCTACTCAAAGGGCAACTGTATATTCCTTACCACCGCAGGCAGCAAGGACCTGGGCGAGGACGGTGTAATGTGGTCATTCAAAGTTAAGCTTCCCGAAAACGCCGAAAACGGCGACTTCTACCCTATCAGGCTGGTTTATGAAAAAGGTAAGATAACAGAGGATGTATTCATCAACGATTCCTCTGACAACGACAGCAGGCTCATGCAGGCATGGATATTCACCAGAGGCATGAAGGACGGCTATATCAAGGTCGGCGACTACAATGCAGGCGATGCAAACTGCAACGGCACTGTTGACCTTTCCGACGCTGTGCTCATTATGCAGAACGTTTCTAATCCCGATAAATTCGGAGTAAACGGTACTGCATCGGGACATATCACCAAACAGGGCCTCAAAAACGGCGATGTTGCATCCATCGGAGACGGCATAACCTCAAGGGATGCCCTTTCCATCCAGCGGCTTATGCTCAAACTCACACCTTCGCTCCCCGAAGATTAATAAAGGTAAAGATGCGGACAATATAACCGCAGTACACATACAGAAGTTTTTACGTATTATTGAGGCAGACGTTTTGAAGAAGATTCTTCTCAAATCTGTTTCCCATGACTTTTAATTTTGCCCCATAGAGGGCGTTCCCGGTGAAACTACTGGTTTTCACATCTTACGTGGCGCGCCCTCTATGGGGCAAAATTCTATTAAAAGTCTTTGGAAAGGGGTTCGGGGATGACTCCCCGTGGGACGGGGAGATGTCCGAAGGACAGAGGGGACAGGTCCCAGTTAGGGAAACCTTTCCTCAGAAAGGTTTCCCCCGATAAATACGTATAAAGCTGCTATATGAGTACAGCAGTTAAAATCTGTCCGCTGTTTTTATGCACTATTATACTTGAATTATTCTGCATTATATGTTATAATATCACTTATTAATAATACAATCACAATACACAGAAGAAAGGTAAAACATGGAAAAAACAGATATCTGGAAAATAGTGCTCATCTTAGTCATGATGATATTCTCTGCCCTGTTCTCAGGCACCGAAACAGCCTATTCCAGTGTTAACAAGCTCCGGCTCAAAAACTACGAGGCGCAGGGCAGCAAAAAGGCCGCCAAAGCCCTTAAACTCGCCAACCGTTTCGACGAAGTGCTGACTGCCGTGCTCATAGGAAACAACATCGTCAACATCGCCGCTTCTTCTATCGGCACCATCGTTTTCATCGACCTTATCGGCAAAAACGGCCCTGCGGTGTCAACTGTGGTCATAACGGTACTGGTGCTCATTTTCTGCGAGGTACTGCCTAAATCCTACGCCAAGCGCAACGCCGAGAAACTGGCTCTGGCTCTGGCAAATCCCCTTTCAGCCCTCATAGGACTGTTCAAGCCTGCGGTATTTCTGCTGAACAAGCTTTCCTCCGCCATTTCCAAAGGCAAGGAAGCCCCCAGCGTTACCGAGGACGAGCTGAAGTACATGATAGACGAGATCGAGGAACAAGGCGTTATCGAGGAACAGGAAAGCGAACTGGTAAAGAGTGCCCTTGAATTTGATGAGATAAGCGTCAGCGAGATACTCATCCCCCGTGTCAAAGTCGTTGGAGTGGAACTCAATTCCACCATCGACGAGATAAAGGATACTTTCAGTTCCGAGATGTACTCACGACTCCCGGTTTACGAAAAAAGCCTTGACGAGATAGTGGGTATCATCACAAACAAGGCCTTCTTCAAAATGCTGGTAGAGGGCGGAAACGACATAAAGAGCATCATTCAGGAAGTCCCCCACATCGCCGATACAAAGCTGATAAGCGAGGCCATGCGTGATATGCAGCGCTCAAAGGTGCACCTTGCTGTTGTCACCGATCAGTACGGCGGCACAAAGGGTATCATCACCCTTGAGGATATCATCGAAGAACTGGTGGGCGAGATATACGACGAGGACGACGAGATAGTCAACAGCCTCCTGATGATCGCTCCCGATAAATACGAAGTCGCAGGCGATATGAGTGTCAGCGATATGCTGGAAATGCTCGACCTCGATGAGGACACCATCGACACCGAGTACAACTCCGTGGGCGGCTGGGTGACAGACGTTATGGAACACATCCCCGAAGCAGGCGAAACTGCCGAAACAGGTATATTCCGCATCACCGCTGCTGAAGTCAACGAACAGAACGTGGAAAAAGTTATTATTGAAGTTCTCCCATCTGAGGATGAGAACGACGAGGAGGAAGAAGAATGAGGAAACTGCTTATCTGCCTTGTTGCAGTATCCATGATAGCCTGCGGAGGATGCACAGGAAAGGGAAACAATACTTCCGCCGGCAGCGATGTATCCGCTTCTGAAACAAGCGAAACAGGCTTTTACGGTGCAGTCAGGGATATGAAGATCTGCGGCAGGGACGTATCGCTCCCCTGCACATTCAAGGAACTGGGCAAGGGATTCAGCTACGACGCCCCTATCGAGGATCAGAACAGCGGATATATGTTCACCACATTCCGCTGCGATGAAAAGGATATCGGCGTTATCTATCTGGAACTCCGTGATGACAAGAACTACGACAAAGCAAAGATAGTCTCAATGACACTCAACAGCAATTCCGAAGCCGCCGTAAAGGGCGCAGGCATCGGAAGCTCCGAGGATGATGTAAAGAAGGCTCTCGGCGATATCGTAAGGACCGACCTGAACCTTGACTACGGTACAGAGGAAGAGGGACTTGTGAGAATGCTGCTGAGCAGCGTGGATAATAAGGTATCATCCATAACCATAATGCTTCCCGAAAAGGACAGATAAATAAAAAAGCTGCGGAATATTCCGCAGCCTTTTTTCTTTCGTACAGGTTGTGATCAGAACAGATCGAAGTTGCCGAAGGTATTATCGTCGATAACGTAGTAAACCTTGTTGATCTCAGGTCTAACGTATACAACTACGCTCTTGGCAGTCTTGATTCCTGCATCAGCCTTTGCCTTGTCAACGAGGTCAGTACCAGCGATCTCGCCGCCGTTGTACTGAATAACTACCTTTCTCTCCTCAGCAGCAGCCTTTGGAGCAGCAGCCTTCTTAGCAGGTGCCTTCTTTGCAGCAGGCTTCTTAGCAGCAGCCTTCTTTGCAGGTGCCTTCTTTTCAGCAGCCTTCTTCTCTTCTGCAGGAGCAGCAGCAGTAGCCTTTACCTCAACAGCTGCGTCTTCAGTCTTCTTAGCTCTTGGCATGATAATAACCTCCTTGAAATTACTTGTTGTTTACTGCGTTCTTGAGAGCCTGACCAGCCTTAAAAGCAGGAGCCTTTGAAGCAGGAGCAGTCATCATCTTCTTGGTCTGAGGGTTGATAACCTGCTTTTCCTTACGATCACGGACCTCAAATGTACCGAAGCCTACGATAGAAACCTTCTCACCGCTTGCGAGAGCATCTGTGATAGCAGCGATCATAGCGTTTACAGCTGACTCTGCATTCTTCTTTGTGAAATCTGTCTTCTCGGCAACAGCACTGATTAACTCTGTTTTTGTCATTGTGATATCCTCCATTTTTTGTAGATTTTTACAATTGAATTATATACCCTTTATGCCCATTTGTCAAGGAATTGGGAAAAAAAAGACAAAACGACCGATATTGCGCCGTTTGCAGTCCTTTTTTTATACATTTCACCTATAGAAAACGGCTATTTTCCGTTGCTGTGTGAAATACTGCGTTGCATAGGGAAAAACTGATCATCCGTCATATTTTTCCTCAAGCCATTTTATCATTGAGGTGAAGCCCTCTTCGGAACGTTCAAACTCCTGTTCGTTCTCGATCTGTGCCTTCATAGAACACAGTCTGCCGTGCCATGTCATACACTTCAGAGTCTCGCCTGTGATGATCTTATAAGCGAACTCTCCCTTGCTGCCCGAATAGTCGTTGCCGCTGTCGAAATAGTAGAATTTCGGTATGTCGAATACCTCTGATACGCTCGGCATATCATATCCTCCCTTCAAAGAAGCTGACAGCTTTGTCAAGGCTGTCGTATACCGCAGAAATAAGCGGACGTATCTCATCGTCGGGCTGAGTCATATCCGGTATCATTATAGTATGACAGCCTGCGGAATTTGCTGACTGTATGCCGTTGGGTGAATCCTCAAAGGCCGCACATTCCTGCGGAGGAAGTCCCAGTGCCTTTGCGGCTGTAAGGTAAATATCGGGATCGGGCTTGCCGTTGGTTATCATGTCACCGCCAACAATAGCGGTAAAATAACCGGAAGCACCTATCTTCTCCACATACTTCACGCTTCTCTCCGTGGGAGTACAGGTAGCAACAGCCATTTTTACGCCATTGTCACGGAGATGATCCAGCAGCGTGAAAAGTCCCTTTTTCACCTCAAGGCCGTGTTCATCGATATAGGCATTCAGCAGATCGGTACGGTGTGAGCGTACATCCTCTGTGGGGAAATCCTCACCGAGAAAGCTTTTCAGCTTCGGGATGGAGTACTTCCTCGAAAGGCTTCGTATAGCGTAAACGTGTTCGGGCTTCATATCGTACCCGAAGTCCTTTGCCGACTGAATCCAGAATCTGACGTAGAGTTTTTCGGTGTCTATCATCAGACCGTCCATATCGAAAATTGCACCTTTTATTTTTTCCATTGGTAGTATCAGTATTCCTTTCGTATCATGAGATCTCAGCGCTGTCAGGAGTTCCGTCAGGATGCATATCCACACGAACGGAATGGCCCCAGAAGATATCATCGTCATCGAACCAGAACTCGATAATATCGCCCATGGATATGACCTCGGAAAGCACCAGTCTCTCAGCGAATTCCTCGGCAGTTATCGGTTCTTCGCCATCTTCCAGCCATGTTTTGTTTTTCAGTTCAAGAAGCTGTGAAGCCGCAAATTTTCTTGCAGTTTCAATATTTCCGCCGATATTCTCCATTATGGCGATGAGTCCCTGTTTGTATTCCTCCTCGGACTCCTCGTCATCGCCGTCCATTGTCCTGTATACGACATCGTCATCGGTCTCTGCTTTGTAGCAGAATTCATCTTCATCGTAATATATCTTCATATCTTTACACCTCGGATAGTGAGCAGTTATCAGTGATCAGTTCATAGTGATTAGTTGAAAGCATTAAGCCGTTACCTACATGGTGTCAGTTTTGTTTATGCGTAAGGCGTGGAACGCCGAGGGCGGCGTTCCCTACATGGTGTCATGCAATCGCAAACATTTTTAGTGCCAGCGAGCGAAAGCAGATTAACGCCAACGTACAAAGTAAGCGAGCGAAGCAAGCGGCAACGTGAACCGCCAGCGGGGGCGTCCCCGCCGAGGGCGGCGTTCCCTACATGGTGTCATGCAATCATAAACATCTTTAGTGCCAGCGAGCGAAAGCAGAGTAAGCTAAACGTACAAAGTAAGCAAGCTTGCGAGCGACAACGTGAACCGCCAGCGGGGGCGTCCCCGCTTACCAGTTGATCATCCAGTCGTACATTCCTTCGTACTGGAGGGCTGAACTGTTCCATGAGAAGTCAGCTTCCATGTCACGTACTACCATCTTATCCCACTGGTCACGATGATTGAAGTAAATATTCTTGGAGTAATTGATAACGTTCAGCATCTCGTCACCGTTGAAGTTGGCAAATGAGAAGCCTGTGCCTGTTCCTTCATACTCATTGTACGGCTGTACTGTGTCCTTCAGACCGCCTGTCTCACGTACTATCGGCACTGTACCGTAACGGAGCGAGATAAGCTGTGTAAGTCCGCATGGCTCAAACAGTGATGGCATAAGCATTGCATCTGCTGCTGCATAAAGCTTGTGTGCAAGTTCATCATTATAGAGTATATTTGCGGACACTCTGTCAGGATACTTCCACTGATAATGCTTGAACATATTCTCATATCTCGGGTCGCCTGTGCCGATAACCACAAACTGTGTGTTCTCGTCGCAGATGCGCTCCATTGCATAGTTGACAAGGTCAAGTCCCTTCTGGTCGGTGAGACGGGAGATTATAGCTATCATGTACTTGCCTTCGTCCACAGGAAGTCCCAGCTGCTCCTGAAGCTTTTTCTTGTTCTCCGCCTTCTTCTCCCTGACATTATTCTTGTTGAATTCGGCAAATATCTTCTTATCGTTGGACGGGTCGAATATCTTATAGTCAATACCGTTTACGATTCCACGCAGCGATGCTGCACGAGCTCTAAGAAGTCCGTCAAGCTGCTCGCCGAAGAAAGGATACTTTATCTCCTCAGCATAGGTCTCTGATACAGTTGTGATATAGTCAGCGTAAACCAGTCCGCCCTTGAGCATATTGGCATTCTTGTGGAATTCCAGCTTATCTGCTGTGAACATATAATCAGGCAGAGCGGTGTTGAACTTGAATGTGTCTATATCCCACACGCCCTGGAATTTCAGATTGTGAATGGTCATGATAGTCTTTGTTGAGCTGAAAAACGGATTCGTCGCAAAGGCTGTGTGAAGGAATACAGGTATCATCGATGCCTGCCAGTCATGACAGTGTATAACATCGGGACGGAAGCCTATAACAGGCAGAATTGCCAGTACAGCCTTGCAGAAGAAAGTGAATCTCTCGATATCCCATTTCAGGTCTGATGAATAGGGTGTATCACACTTGAAGTAGTATTCGTTATCCACAAAATAGAACTTGATACCGTTGTACTCATACTCCATGATTCCAACGTGAGCGCCTTCATTTCTCATGCCGTAATCCATATAGAAATGTGTAACGTACTTGAAATCGTTTCTGTACTGAGCGGGAATGCAAGTGTAATATGGCATTATAACTCTTACGTCAAACTTATCCTTGTTGATATACTGCGGAAGTGCGCCTACTACGTCCGCAAGTCCTCCTGTCTTTATGAAAGGAACACTCTCTGATGCTGCGAATAAAATATTGTTCATGGCATTAACTCCTTTTACTTAATTTTGCCGCAGCCGCTCTCCATTCTTCATCTATACAAGCAGCTACAGTTTTACAATTTATATTATATACCAATTCCGGCATATAGTCAAGGTGAAACTGTGAAATACCCAGGGCAACAGCGTTTACTTTTTGGGGCGATTCATAATTCTTGCAAACCATCCGTAAAGCATCGCTACTCTTGCTTTACTGCTTTGTCAGGGGGACGCTGTCCCCCTCATTCACCCCCTGCAAGGGAGATAACATCCCCCTTGACCCCGGAATGCCGCCTTCGGCGGTTTTTATTATTTATTTAAAAGTAAACGCTGTTGCCGTGGTGAAATAACCACAAAAAACCGTCCGCACACTTATAATGTACGGACGGTTTTTATTTTTCGCTGATGAATATTACTGGCGGTTTTTAAGCCATTCATCAAGAGCAGCCTGCTGCCAGCTGTCGTCAACATTGTTCAGGTCATCGACCTTGACAGCTGTAGTCAGGACAGGATTGCCTGCACCTGTTACCTGAAAAGTGAGGATAGTAGTCTTAGGTGCAGATGTTACGCTTGTTTTTGCTGTAGTTGTAGCAGTTGTTGTAACAGTTGTCTTGGCAGCGGCAGTTGTAACTGCGTCGCCTCTCTGCTCAGCAGCGAACTGCTCAAGAGTGCCCTTGTAGCCTGTGGATGTCTTAGCGTAGTATGTGAGAAGCATTGTAGCGTCACGGCCGTCGATGATGTCATCGCCGTTGATATCGCCGAAAGAAGCTGTCGGCTGAACCGGAGCAGAAGTCTTGGGCATTACGGGGATAGCAGCCTCGCCGTTGATGGACTTCATGATAAATTCAGTGTCAACTTCATCAAGACCTAATCCCGGATGATAAACGTCAGCATTGATAAGTCCCTGAGGAGATATCTTTATCTTTGAATCTGCAAGATAGCTCTTTAATAAAGTCGCATCTTCGATATCAACTACGCCGTCGCAGTTTACATCGCCGTAAAGTGTATCCTTTGAAGTAGTTGTTACAGGAGTTGAAGGTGTTGTCTTTGAAGTAGTAGTTGTTGTTGTTGATGTTGTAGTAGTGGTAGTTGTTGCAGCAGTTGTAGTTGTCGTTGTTTCCGGTGCTGAACCGATCAGATTAAAGTCATAGCCAGCTCTTTCAGCATATTTCTGAGCAGATGAATTTTCATATCCATATATAACACCCTCATATTTTCTTCCAATTAAAGGCGCCCATGTTGTATTACATATAGTATTTTCGTCTTGTGTAATTGAGCAATCGGGATTGAGGATAGTAATTCCGGTTAATTGTTTACAGCCGCCAAAAGCTTTTCCTAACAATTCAAGGCTTTTTGGTAGAACTACGTTTTTTAAACCTGTACCATTAAATGCGCTGTCATTTATTTCTACGATTCCTTCCGGAAGAGTTATCTCTTCTAAAGCATTACAAACATAGAAAGCACTATCATCAATATACTTGATTGACGAGGGAAGATCAACAGAAACTAAAACCTGACAATTTCTGAATGTATTTTTTCCAATCCTGCTTATACCTGCCGGGATTTTAACAGCCCCCAGTTTTAAACAGCTCCAGAAAGCTCCATCGCCAATAGTTTCAACTGACGAAGGAATATTTATCTTTTTGATAGCTGTTCCATAAAAAGCTTTATCACCTATTTTTTTCACGCCATCAGGTATAGTGATCTCATCAAGAACACTGTTGGAATTATCCATATAAAAAATTCCGTTAGGTATCTCAGTTACGCCTTTTTCAAATGTAACTTTCTTAATTGCGATACAATTAAAGAAAATATTATCCCCCGCTTCTTCAATGCTGCTTGGATACGTAACTTCTTCAAGAGCTACGCAGCCTGAAAAAGCATTTTCGCCTAAGACCTTGAGGCTATTCGGAAGTGAAAGCGAAGTAATTACTTCGCAATATGCAAATGCATTTTTAGCGATTTCCTCAACGCCATCAGGTATAGAAACAGATGCAAGTTTTTTATTTGACTGAAATGCAAATCCGCCTATTTTCTTTAACTTTGATGGTAACACTATTTTTCTGATTCCTGTACCGTAAAATGCACTATTGCCTATTTGGGTTACGCTGTCAGGAATAGCAATGCTTGATATTTCTTTTTTTTCGTTAAATACACGATCACCTATAACAGTAACTGCCTGACCATTTACCTTAGATGGAATTGTTACGTCAGTTTCAGCATTATTGCTGTATTCAATCAGTTCAGCATGGTCAGCATAAACATTAAAAGTAAAATCGCCTTCGGTAACTTTCTCATAGTCAGCAGCAGAAGCTGTGATAACGGTATCGGGAGCGATGTCGCTGATAAAAGGCACAGAACCGCCCACGATAGTGAGAGCCATTACGGCCGCAATGAATTTGTTGATCTTCATGGTCAGAATCTCCTCCATATTATATAATAATCGAATACCCCTATTATATCACTTTGTACACCATTTGTCAATGAAATACAGCAGAATGTTCCTTTCTGTTATTTGCCCGTAATAACAGAAAGGAGCGCACAACCGTGCGCCCCAAATAAATAAACATTATAATTACCGCCCCACATTTGTACAAGCGAGCGAAGCGTGACAGGCAGTCAAGCCGGCGTCAGCTTGTTACTTGAAGTACTTAACGCCGTTCTCAAAGATCATCTGATCCTTGTTGCCTTCAACGTTCTTGCAGATGAAGCTGCCCTTACGCTCTGAGTGACCCATCTTACCGAATACACGTCCGTCAGGTGAAGTGATACCCTCGATAGCCTCGATGGATGTGTTTGGATTGTAGCGGATATCCATAGTAGGCTCGCCGTTCATATCAACGTACTGTGTAGCGATCTGGCCCTTTGCAGCAAGTCTCTGGATGAGATCCATAGGTGCTACGAAGCGTCCCTCACCGTGTGAGATCGGAACTGTGTGGATATCGCCTACCTTGTTTCCGTAGAGCCATGGGCTCTTGTTGGAAGCGATACGTGTATTTACCATCATTGACTGGTGTCTTGCAATGGTGTTGAATGTAAGTGTAGGTGATTCGTCAGTCATATCAACGATCTCGCCGTATGGTACGAGACCAAGCTTGATAAGTGCCTGGAAGCCGTTGCAGATACCGAGCATAAGACCGTCACGGTTCTTCAGAAGATCGTGGACAGCGTCCTTGATCTTAGGATTGCGGAAGAATGCTGTGATGAACTTACCGCTTCCCTCAGGCTCATCACCGCCGCTGAATCCGCCGGGGATCATGATGATCTGTGACTCACGGATAGCCTTCTCGAAGTAGTCAACGGACTCCTCGATATCGCCTGCAAACATATTGCGGATAACAACTGTCTCTGTAACAGCGCCTGCCTTCTCGAAAGCTCTTGCTGTATCGTATTCGCAGTTTGTACCCGGGAATACAGGGATGAGCACCTTTGGCTGTGCAGCCTTGATAGTAGCTGAGAGGTGGATATTCTCGTTGTAGGAATATGTCTCGGGCTTAGCGTCTGTAGTCTTTATCCTGCATGGGAATACAGGCTCAAGCTTGCCTTCCCATACTCTCTGGAGACTGTCAAGACCCATTGTATACTCACGGGTAACGATGTTGTACTCGTTGATGGTCTGACCGATAAGGTGCTCGCCTTCCTCAGCCTCGCCGTTGAGCTCAACGATGAATGAGCCGTAGCATGGCTGGAAGAGTTGCTTGCCGGAAAGCTGTGCAAGGAACTCGAAACCGATCTTGTTACCGAAGCACATCTTAGCGATACCCTCAGCAACACCGCCGTAGCCGTTTGTCCAGATGGCATTTGCTCTGCCGTCAGCAATAAGCTTTTCTACCTTGTCGAAGCAAGCCTTGATGCTGTCGAATACAGGGAGACCGTTCTCATCGTAAGCAGGAGTGATGAGTATAACAGGATTGCCTGCTGACTTGAATTCTGTTGAAACTATCTTATCAGCCATAGCTGTTGAAACTGCGAATGAAACAAGTGTAGGAGGAACATCGATATTCTCGAATGTACCTGACATTGAGTCCTTGCCGCCGATAGAGCCGCAGCCCATTTCAAGCTGTGCCTTGAATGCACCGAGAAGTGCAGCCATAGGCTTGCCCCAGCGCTTAGGATCGTTCTGTGTTCTTTCGAAGTATTCCTGGAATGTGAGCCAGCACTTCTTGTAAGTACCGCCTGCTGCAACTACCTTAGCGATAGACTCGATAACAGCCAGCATTGCGCCGTGGTAAGGGCTCTTTGAAGATATATCCGGATTGTAGCCCCAGCCCATCAGTGAACAGGTGTTTGTCTCGCCCTTGAGTACAGGTATCTTTGCAGCCATTGCCTGTGAAGGAGTGAGCTGATATACGCCGCCGAAAGGCATGAGAACTGTGCCTGCGCCGATAGTTGAGTCGAACTTCTCGATAAGGCCCTTCTGTGAGCATACATTCAGGTTGGACATGAGATGTGACCAGCTTTCAGCTGTATCAGGCATAACATCTTCCTCAGCCTTTGAAGGAGCCTCAACTTCAATGTTTGTATACTTAGGAGCGCCGTTGGAGTTGAGGAATTCACGGGAAAGGTTAACGATAGTCTTTCCGTTCCAGTTCATCTTGAGTCTTGGCTCGTCCACAACATTAGCAACGAGAGTAGCCTCAAGGTTCTCCTTTGCAGCTTCTTCCATGAATCTCTTTACGTCGTAAGGAGCGATGACAACAGCCATTCTCTCCTGTGACTCGGAAATAGCGATCTCAGTACCGTCAAGACCGTCGTACTTCTTGGGCACCTTGTTAAGGTCGATAACGAGACCGTCTGTCAGCTCACCGATAGCAACGGATACACCGCCTGCACCGAAGTCGTTGCAGCGCTTGATAAGCTTTGTTACCTTAGGATTGCGGAACAGTCTCTGGAGCTTTCTCTCCTCAGGAGGATTACCCTTCTGTACCTCAGCACCGCAGGTCTCCAGTGATTCGAGAGTATGTGACTTTGATGAACCTGTAGCGCCGCCGCAGCCGTCACGGCCTGTCTTTCCTCCGAGGAGGATGACAACATCGCCTGCAACAGGAGCTTCACGGCGGATATTCTCAGCAGGAGCAGCACCAAGAACAGCGCCTATCTCCATACGCTTAGCAACATAGCCGGGGTGATATACTTCAGCAACGTGGCCTGTAGCAAGACCGATCTGGTTGCCGTATGAACTGTAACCGTTGGCAGCACCGACAGTGATCTTTCTCTGCGGCAGCTTGCCCTGGATTGTATCCTCAACAGGTACGAGAGGATTAGCAGCACCTGTTACACGCATAGCCTGGTATACGTATGAACGGCCTGAAAGCGGGTCACGGATAGCGCCGCCGAGACAAGTAGCAGCACCGCCGAAAGGCTCGATCTCAGTAGGATGGTTGTGGGTCTCATTCTTGAACATGAGGATCCAGTCTTCCAGTTCGCCGTCGATATCTACCTTGATCTTAACTGAACAAGCGTTGATCTCCTCGCTCTCGTCAAGGTCGGGAAGCTTGCCGTCAGCCTTCAGCTTCTTTGCAGCAAGAGTACCGATATCCATAAGAGTGATAGGCTTGTCTGTTCTGCCCAGTTCCTTGCGGACATTGAGGTACATATCGTAAGTATCCTTGATATAAGGAGTGTCTATATCCACCTTCTCAACATTTGTGAGGAATGTGGTATGACGGCAGTGATCTGACCAGTAGGTGTCGATCATGCGTATCTCAGTGATAGTCGGGTCACGGTGTTCTTCGTTCTTGAAGTAATCCTGACAGAACCTGATATCATCGTAATCCATAGCAAGGCCAAGCTTGTCCACGAAAGCGTGAAGGCCTGCCTCGTCAAGCTGTGTGAAACCGTCGAGAGTCTCAACAGTTGTGGGGATCTCATAGTTAGTGTCGAGAGTCTTTACCTTTTCAAGTGAAGCTTCACGGCTCTCAACAGGGTTGATGATGTATGACTTTATCTTATCGAATTCAGCATCGGATATATCGCCCTTGATAATGTAGATACGAGCATTTCTTACACGGCAGCGCTCGCCCTGACGAAGGATCTGGATACACTGCTCACAGCTGTCTGCTCTCTGGTCGAACTGACCGGGGAGGTATTCTACGGCGAATACTCTCTCATCGCCTTTGATCTCGGGCATCTCACGACATACTGTATCAACAGCAGGCTCTGAGAATACTGTATTTACAGCAGCCTCGAAATCCTCTTCACTGAGCTTGTCTGCGTCGTATCTGTTAAGTACTCTTACATTTTCGATATCTATTCTCAGAGCGGTCTTGATATCGCTGAGAACGGACTGAGCCTCAACTGCAAACTCAGGCTTCTTTTCCACATAAATTCTGAATACGGACATAAAGAACTCCTCTCGATCAATGCGTAATTCATAATTCGTAATTCGTAATTTTATGGTGTCACTTCGTGACGGATCTGAATAACTGACCGCTCCATTTAATTACGCATTACGCATTACGCATTACGAATTAAAATTTTTAGTAGGATAGGTGTTCGGGGATGCCGAAGCAATCATCCGAACTGCTACTTTCTATTATAACACTTATTATCCGATTACGCAAACTTTTTTCGGGATTTTTCCGTGAAATTTTTATTAATGTGTAATCGGGGGCATATCCGTGGTGAAATTCTGTACTATTTTCACGTTCAAACAGCACAGGAACCGTTTTCCCCACCAGTGAAGCCAGATATTTTTCACGGCATTCCCCTGCCGCCGCTGTCATTTTCTGCCATCTTTCGGTCTTGACATTTTCGGGGACCTGCCCATCCATTTTGTCAGCACGGGTACCGTGTCTGCGTGAGTAGCGGAAAACATGGACTTTTGCGAAGCCGATCTTCTTCACGAACTCCGCTGACTCTGCGAAATCCTCGCCAGTCTCCTGCGGAAATCCCACCATGACATCGGTGGTGAACGAACAATCGGGGAAAATTTTTCGTATCCGCTCCGTCAGCTGATAGTATTCCTCAGCTGTGTACTTCCGGTTCATTGCTCTGAGTGTGCGGTCACAACCGCTTTTGCAGCGATAAATGAAACTGCGGACAGAACTGCGGTATCGCCGCAAGCCGCATGAGCATATCCTCCGACATCATCTCAGGCTCAAGGGAACCCAGACGGATACGCTCTATTCCCCCTGTCCCGGAGCAGACCTTTACTGCATCCGCCATATCATAGCCGAATTCTCTGCCGTAGAAAGCGAGATTTATACCCGTGAGGACTATCTCCTTCTTTCCGTTTGCAGCGATATCGGCTATTTCCTGCCTTACAATTTCTAACGGCTTTGAGCGGCATCGTCCCCTTGCAAAAGGTATCATGCAATAGGAGCAGAACTGATCGCAGCCATCCTGTATCTTCACGAAAGCACGGGTATTGTCGTCAAAGCGTGAGCATACGATAGGCTCGAAGGGTTCGCCCTTTATATAGGGAGAAATGCTGACGATGCGATGTCTGTCTGCAAGACATTCCTCCACCAGCGCAGGAATACCGCTTCTGTCCTTAGTGCCGACTATGATATCGGCATCCGTAAGCTTTGCCGCCTCATCGGGACTTGCCTGCGGATAGCAGCCTGTCAGGGCTATAACCGCATCGGGAAGCGCCGCCCTCGCCTTTCTCAGAGCCGCAAGCACACGGCTGTCCCCCGAAGAAGTAACGGTGCAGGAGTTTATCACAACAGCGTCAGCTCCCTCCTGAGAGCGAAGTATCTCAAATCCACGCTCACGAAAAAGCGACTTCATGCATTCGGTCTCATAGTGATTCACCTTGCAGCCGAATGTTATAAAAAATACCCTGAACATATCTCACCTTCTCACTTTATTCAATATGTCATTGTTACCACTTTGTAACTTATTTGCCGTTCATTGATTTTTTACACAAAAATTTAATGTTCACTTTATGCATAGTCAATAGTTTTCCGAATTTTTTTCCAACCCCTTGACATTGGGATTTTTTAGTGCTATTATAAAGGTGCGGAAGGGAAAGCCGCAAGAAGAAAAAGAAATAAACAAGAAAAAACACCCTAACATTTGAAACAGGAGGTAATAGTTATGACAAAGACAACTGTAAATCTTCAGGCAATCAACGACGTTAAGGAATTCGTTAATATCGTTATGAAGTACGATTTTGATATCGACCTCGTATCAGGCAGATACGCTGTTGATGCTAAGTCTATCATGGGTATCTTCAGCCTCGATCTCTCCAAGCCAATCGAGCTCAACGCTCACACAGACGACGCTGACAAGTTCATGAAAGAGATCGACAAGTTCATCGTTAAGTAATAGCGCAAACAATAGCATATATCTTTAAAAGACGGCGTATGCCGTCTTTTTTGCAAGCTGGCGGCAGCTTGGTCGGCTTTATATCGTATGTCGACATACCCTCATGTTCAGACAGAATCCTGCCTCACTTTCGGGCAACCCCGATCACGCTTCGCAAACCGCCCGGCTTCGGCTCAGTCTCTTTTGCTTCTGCGCCTTACACTCAGCTTCTTCAGCGGATCGTGGACACGTATGCTGCGGATATAATCGTATATCACATCAGGGTCAACTCCTGCGTTGTGCTGGCTCTGATAGAATTTCTTCAGTGTCTCTATATCCATGCCAACGCCCTTTGGATAGGTCACATCCTTAGCCGCAAATACTACCGCTCCCTTTACGGGGATATCGTAGAATCTGCCTTTTTTCAGGTGGTGGACCACGTTATCCATGTGGGTCTTGTTCTGATACTGAGGATTGCGGAAGGTGTGGGTGTTCTTGCCTATCTTATGAGTCAGGAACTCGCCGCTTCCGGTGATCTCCCCCGACACTCCCTTAGTCTCGATAACAAGGATCCCGAATTTACCGATAACAAGATGGTCTATCTCGCAGGCTTTTTTATAAAGCGGCAGATAGACATTATTCATTATGTGGACATTATCCTTGCGGCTGACTTTTTTCAGAACATTTGCGACTTTCTTCTCAGCCGCCCTGCCCTTGCGGTTTCCTTTGCTGAAATAGCTGCAAAGATACAGTATGATGAGCAGAATAAGCACAGCTATGACTGCGCACAGTATCTGATTTTCTATAATGTAATTTATGATATCATTAAATTTTTCCATATGCATAATCCGTTTTTTTAAAGCAATAATACTTACAGACGCTCAGTAAGAGATTTTCAGAGCGTCACCAAAATCCCGAACAAGAGGTGTTCTCAATATGTGGGACAAGATCGCACTTATTCTCCTTATAATAGGCGGAATAAACTGGGGATTAGTGGGAATATTCGAGCTTGATCTGGTCGCATGGCTTTTCGGCGGTGCAGACAGTGTTCTTGCCAGAACAGTCTACATTCTTGTAGCGATCTCGGCAGTATGGTGCATCTCTCTCCTTTTCAGAAAGGAAGAGGCACTTTCTTATCAGCGTTCAGACCACTGATCTTTTGACGTCTCCTTCATGATGCCGTAAGGAGGCGGGAGCGGACCATAGCGTCCGCTTACATAAGTTCACCGTTCTGTAGGGGACGGCGTCCCCGACGTCCCGAATACAAAACGTCCGCTTACATATACAAAAAGGGAGGCTGAAAAGCCTCCCTGTATTTATTAGTCGCTGATGTAAGGAAGCAGAGCGATGTGTCTTGCTCTCTTGATAGCAACTGTAAGCTCACGCTGATGGAAAGCGCAAGTACCTGTTACACGTCTTGGAAGGATCTTAGCTCTTTCAGTCATGCACTTTCTGAGCTTAGCAAGGTCCTTATAATCAATTCTCTCGATTCTGTCTGCGCAGAACATACAAACCTTCTTGCGAGGCTTCTTTGAGGGACGAGAATTTCTTTCCTTTTCCATGACAATTTCTCCTTTCGTAATAATGTTTCAGCTTTTACTCAGAACGGAACGTCTCCGTCGCTGAGAATTTCCTCGAAATCGCTGAGGTTGCCGTAAGACATACTGTCATTATTCGGTGCAGGTGCTGCCTGTGGAGGAGCTGCCTGCTGTGGAGGAGCCTGATAGTTATTCTGTGCAGGAGCGCCGTAGCCGTTATTCTGATAACCGCCGTTACCGCCCTGATAGCCGCCGTTTCCGCCGCTTTCATTCTTGCCGCCGACAAATTCAACATTATCAACAAAAACATCTGTTGTATAATGTGTCACATCAGGATGATTTCTGTCCTGATAGCTACCTGTTCTTAACGAACCTTCTACAGCAATAAGCTTACCCTTATTAAAATAACGCGAAACGAATTCAGCGGTTTGACTCCATGCAGTACATGAAATAAAATCAGCCTGTCTTTCGCCCGTATTCTCATCTGCAAATCTTCTGTCGACTGCGACAGTAAATCTGCATGATGACATACCGCTCTGAGTCTGTCTCAGTTCGGGGTCTCTGGTAAGTCTGCCAACTAAAATAACCTTATTCATCTGACCGCCTCCTAAATAGTGAAGTAGAATTATTCAACAACTGTAACGAGTGAACGGAGGATACCGTCGCTGAGGTTGAGACGTCTTGAAAGATCAGCTGGATAATCAGGCTGTGATGTGAAAGTATAGATCACGTAGTAGCCCTCTGTCTCGTCTTCGATAGGATATGCAAGCTTGCGCTTACCCCAATCCTCGTTGACTTCAACAGCTTCAGCGTGACGCTCGATTCTCTCCTTGAACTTCTGGATGAGAGCCTTCATAGGTTCTTCACCGTTCTTGAGGCTGAAAACAACCATTACTTCATACTTAGCGGATACCTTTGCCATTTAGCACACCTCCTTCTGGGATCATGCCCGACAACTTACTGCGGGCAAGGATAATAATAGTAACGTGCTTACACACGATACTTTAATAGTATACCATAACCTGTCTGATTTGTCAATGTCAGGACGAAATATTTTTCTTTTAACCAAGCCTGCATCAGGTTTCAGAAATTGAGAACGCAGGGTTGCCCATCAGGCGTCCCTACAGATAAAAGCACAAATATCATCACTGCTAAATCGGTGTCATGTTATTTTATGGAAAAACACGGGCGCACACTGTGCGCCCCTACAAACTACTTTCTGCTTTCTGATAACTGATTACTCAAACATCGGATAACGTTTCTTGTCCGCCGCAGTGATCTGACGTATGACACGGGCAGGAACTCCCGTTGCAATTACGTTTGACGGAATGCTTCTCGTCACTACGCTTCCTGCGCCCACTACAACATTATCGCCGATGGTCACACCGCCGAGAACGATTACTCCTGCGCCGAACCACACGTTATTCCCCACAGTTATGGGCAGTGCCACTTCCAGTCCTGCGTTGCGCTGATCGGCATCGAGGGCGTGTTCGGCGGTAGTGAAAATGCAGTTGGGAGCGATAAAAACATGATCTCCGAATGTCACCTTTCCGCCGTCAAGTATCTGGCAGTTATGGTTTGCGAAGAAATAATCGCCCACTGTTGTATTATAGCCGTAATCGCACCAGAACGGCGCATTTACGGTGATATCCCGCCCCATTTTTCCGAATATGCGGCTGAGTATCTCCCTCTGCACAGAGCGGTGTGACGGGCGTGTCTGGTTGAATTCAAAGCAAAGATCATTGCATCGCTCTATCTCTGCGATGAGATCCTTGTCATAATTGGCATCATAAAGATAGCCAAGGTCTCGTTTTTCTTTTTTCAGTCATAGTTCCCTCCCTCTTGTATGACTTACCATATGAACGGTATGAGCTTATATCTTACTTTTTTCTTGTATTCAGAGTATCCCTCCAGTCCTTCTTCAAGTATCTTTTCTTCATTGCCTATACGCAATGCAATTATCATCGGATATATCAGGAATATCACAAATGATATCACCGAACCCAGTATCACGGGTATGGACAGGAACATGAGAATAGTTGCGGTATACATGGGATGGCGCATTACGCCATAAAGCCCCGTATCCACTACCTTCTGGTTTTCCTGCACCTCAACTGTACGGGAAAGATAGGCATTTTCCCTCATTACCTCCGCATACATCACATACGAAAGCAGAAACAGCACCACGCCGATGATGGCCGCCCATTCCGGGAATGATACCCAGCCGAATCGGTAAGTCAGCCCCGCCATGATGAAACCTGCAAGAAACATCACTCCGCTGAGAGCGACCACGCCTTTCTGTTCGGATTCCTTTTCCTTTGAATCAAGCCGCTTTTTCAACAGTTCAGGCTCTTTCACGAAAAGCACTGTCCCAAGTATCAGCATAGGTATGAATAACGCTCCCATAAACAGCCAGCCTTCGGTATACCCCAATGTACCGGCAGGCAGAAACACCAGCAGTCCCACCAGTATAATACCGATGATAAGCTTTGAAAGTCCCTGTACAAGTAATTTTTTATTCATTTTCATGTCCCCCTTATCTGTAAATCCCCTATATCATTACAGCTTGAAATCGTCATATAGAATATTCAGAGCCTCTGTCAGCTTGCGCATATCCGAATATGTTCTGCCGTCCGACTCCTTGATAAGTGCGGCAAGTCTGTCCGAAGCCGCAAGAAGTTCCGTATACGCAGGGCTGAAGCTGGCGGTATTCCTGTTCTTTTTCGGAATGAGCACAGGCTCGGCATCAACGGTAACAACTCCCTCACCAATGTCAAATTCAGCACCGCTGTACGGCACATACACATCCGCACCAAGTTCCTCACGGAGGCGCTGTCCGAATGATTCCGCAGAGCTCGCCTCGCCGTGGTTGATGAAGAATTTCTTGACGCCCTTGATAGCCTTTGCCCAGCTGAGAAGTCCGTTAACGTCTGCATGGCCGCTTACGCCGGGAAGCTGTGTGATATGAGCGGCAACTCTTACAGTCTCACCGAAAAGCTTTACTCTCTTTGCGCCCTCGATAAGCGAACGTCCGAGAGTATTGCCAGCCTGATAGCCGACAAAGAGGATAGTATTAGCCTTCACCCAGAGGTTATGCTTCAGGTGATGCTTGATACGACCTGCCTCACACATACCGCTTGCCGAGATTATTACCTTCGGGCGGCTGTCGCTGTTGATAGCACGGGAATCATCACTGGAAACTGTC
Organism: Ruminococcus flavefaciens FD-1; assembly: GCA_000174895.1. Taxonomy (GTDB): domain Bacteria; phylum Bacillota; class Clostridia; order Oscillospirales; family Ruminococcaceae; genus Ruminococcus; species Ruminococcus flavefaciens_A. The sequence continues at coordinate 31,723 of ACOK01000080.1, read as the reverse complement.
CTGATAAGATCATCGAAAAACAGCGGATTTATGCCCTGACGCACATAGCTGAGCGCTTCCTCATCGTAACAGCTCTCACGGTTGCTGATGAATATGTCGGTAGCTTCATTTGCAAGAGGACTATCCACATAAACGGGGAATCCGTCGTGATTGCGCACCAGTCCGTCTACCTTTATTTTACGCAGGAAGTAGAGCATTTCCTGAGTTCTGCCAACTGCAAACGACGGAATAATAACGCTTCCTCCCCTGTCGAAAGTCTCCTGAAGCACCTGAGCGAGAGCCTTGACATAATCAGTAGGGCGGTCGTGGACACGGTTGCCATAAGTGGACTCCATAACTACATAGTCAGCCTCGTCGATGTACTGCGGGTCACGGATGAGCGGCTGGTTGGTATTTCCAATATCGCCCGAAAATACTATCTTCTTTGTAACTCCGTCCTCTGTGAGAGTGAGGATGATACTCGATGAGCCGAGAAGATGGCCTGCATCACGGAAGTAAACGTTTATGCCTTCGCAGATATCCACGGATGTCTCGTATCTGTGGGGCACGAAAAGCTCGATAGCGCCGAGAGCGTCATCCATAGTATACAGCGGTTCATAGGGCTGTTCGCCACGTCGCTCTGCCTTTCTGCTGCGCCATTCTGCTTCAAATTCCTGAATGTGAGCACTGTCACGGAGCATGACGCTGCAAAGGTTTGCAGTAGCGTCTGTAGCGTGTATCTCGCCCTTGAATCCTCCCGCATAGAGTAAGGGCAGAAGTCCCGAATGGTCGATGTGAGCGTGTGTCAGCAGGACAAAGTCTATATTTCCGGGAGCAGTCGGTATCTGGACATTCTCATAGATGTCCTCGCCCTGTTCCATTCCGAAATCGACAAGGAATTTCTTGCCGCAGGCTTCGATATATGTGCAGCTGCCCGTAACTTCGTGGGTAGCTCCGATAAAAGTCATTTTCATAAATATGCACCTCGCTTTTGTGTCGGTGTAATACCGCTTATAGTATAATTATACCACATTATTGACGTATTGTCTATATCTATTTGTTAAAAATTAAGGGAGGGTAATTGTTTATATTATACTGATAAAGGGATGGCTTTTGTAGGGAACGCCGCCCTAGGCGTTCCACAAGTCTGAAATATGACATGGAATTACGGGCGCACACTGTGCGCCCCTACAGATTCGTTTCATTTTGCCAAAATTAAAGGACGGCCAATGGCCGTCCCTACATATGTTACAATAGACTTTACAAGAAGCACCGTCGAGCGAAAGCAGATCATGCTAAACGTACAAAGTAAGGCGCTTGCGCCGACTCGTGATCGGGGTCAAGCTGCCGACAGCTTGAAAATGGATCCGAACAGTAAAGTCGGATCCATTTTGAAATATGTTAGAAATGTATAGCAATTATTATGTCCGCAGTATCAGATACCGCAGTCCTCATAGTCCTTCCATCTCTCAATATAGAGCTTGTTGCTCCAGTTCTTGATAAGGATGTAGGTAACAGAAGCGATTGCGAGGAATATAGCTCCCATAAGCGGAAGTGAATCCTTTATCATTTTTCGTTCCGAATATCTTTCTTTGCGGCTCATACTAAAACTCCCTTGCTATAGATTATTCTGCTGATTTTTCTCCGTTCATTTCTGCCATAAGTCTTGCAAATTCCGCATCGACCTTAGCATCTTTTTCCATCTGTGCGAAAGAATCCCTGAGTTCATCTTCGCCATTTCCTGCGATCTCAGTGAAAGCATCAGCTTCAGCTTCCTTCATGCTGATCTTCTCTTCCATTCTGTCAAGCTTTTCCTGAGCAGAATTTCCGCCGAATCCGCCTGAAGCTTTGGCAAGATTCTTCTTTGTATCCGCCATCTGCGCACGTGCAATGAGCATTGCCTGACGGCTCTTTGCCTCGTCAAGCTTAGCCTTGAGCACCTCTACCTGATCGCCGATAGCCTCGGTCTGGTCAGAGATGGATTCATACATTTCCTTGTAAGCTTCCATATCCTCGTCAGCCTTGATCTTCTTTGCAAGTGCCTGCTTTGCAAGGTCCTCCTTGCCTGCTGACAGAGCCTGCTTAGCCTTGTTCTCCCAGTCGGCAGAAACCTGCTTGGCGTCGAGGTATCTCTTTTCAGCCATACGCTCGCTTGCCTTAGCCTTGCCGTAATTCTGGGTAGCCTTGTTCAGTTCTTCCTGCATATCGAGGATGACCTGTTTCACCATCTTTTCGGGATCCTCAGCCCTGTCGATAAGATCGTTTATATTTGCCTTGAGCAGATCGCTCAGTCTGCTGAATACGCTCATTTTTTAGTTCCTCCTATATCATTTGTACTATTGCTCTGCCGGTTCAGATGTGATCCGCAAAGCTGCAGCAGTCCTCAGAGACAGAACTGCAATATTATTATAGATGATTTCTATAACAATGTCAAGGAGAATTAGTTTAATTTCACATAATTTTCACTGTTATGATGCAATTATTATAGTGTAAATATAATTATATTTAAATTATACATTCCGTACACAGCAGTCATCGTTCCGCAAGGTAATCACACAGCCCCGAAAAAATTGTCAGCGCAGTCTTTTCCTGATATTCTTCCGTATCAAGAAGCGCTGCCTCCCCGGGATTCGACAGGAAGCCGCACTCCGCCATGATGGTGGGGTTCTTGCTGTAGTAGCAGAGAAAAAGCTCCTTGCCGCATTCCTTTATCTCACGGTTATTGTCAGGCTGCAAAAGAGTCGCAAAACGCTTCTGCACCGCCCTTGCAAGATCTTCGCTCCCACGCTGCTCATCAGAATAAAACATCTGCGCTCCGCTGTAAACAGGATCGGTGAACTGATTCTGATGTATGGATATGCAAACTGCATTGTCCTCGCTGTTGAATATCTCCAGCCTGTTGTCCATGTCAGAACTTTTCTGCGCCGCTATCCCCTCGATGCCTTTATCGTGGATGGACGTGTCGCTGTCCCTTGTGACTTTCACATCAAATCCGCTTACTAATAATATGTCCCTCAGCCTCTGCATTATGCTCAGATTTATCCCCTTTTCGGGAATCCCCTCCGCCGACGTGCAGCCGCCGTCTATGCCGCCGTGTCCTGCGTCCAGGATGATCACCGGCTTTTCGCTTTGTGAATCCATCAGCGATACAGGGACTGTTCCGCCTGCCGACCATTCACCTGTCTTTGCGGCTGCATACAGTATTAATACACCACACCCTGTAAGTGCCGCTCCACTTAAAATTTTCTGTCTGATATTCATTGAATCATTACTCCTTTCTTGCGAAAAAAAGATCATTGAACGATATTCAGCAGGAGCAGAGGTTATTACGTAAGATCTGATCGATCCCCTCCCCCAAACACTCTTAATATGTACAGTCATCTTCATCCGCATCTGCTCCTTTCCATGAATTTTATGCAGCTGCGTTGAAAAATAGACATCTCATTTCCGGCTTTATTTCCGTGATTTGATATTGTATTGTGTCTTAGCAAAGATGTACGGTCATTTTATCCACCTTTTCATCGTATTTTACGTTGACTTGTATTGTTTTACGTTGTATACTGACATTAGAATAACATTTCTCACACTTTAATATCAGTTTCAAGGGGGTATTTTATGAAACATAACTTATTGAACAGACTTGTCTCTGCATTTTCGGCAGCAACTGTCCTTTGCAGCGTAAACAGCGCTGTGCCTGCTGTCTTTACAGCAAATGCAGCAGACGGCAGCCGTATATCGGATTTTTCCATCTCGGATGTGAAAATGACCGATGACTACTGTACCAACGCATTTGAAAAGGAAATGAAGTATCTGCTTTCCTTTGATACGGAAAGACTGCTTGCAGGCTTCCGTGAAAACGCAGGTCTCAGCACCAACGGTGCAAAGCGCTACGGCGGCTGGGAAAACACCAACATTGCTGGCCACTGTGTAGGCCACTATCTGACAGCTCTTGCTCAGGCTTATCAGAATCCCAATGTTACCTCAGACCAGAAAGACGCTCTCTATAAGCGTATGAAAACTCTCATCGACGGTATGCAGGCTTGTCAGCAGCATCCACGTGGAAAGAAAGGCTTCCTCTGGGCTGCACCTGTCCCATCTGACGGAAATGTAGAGCGCCAGTTTGACCGTGTTGAGATAGGCAAAGCCAACATCTTCGACGACGCATGGGTGCCGTGGTACACTATGCACAAGCTCATCGCAGGTATCGTTGATGTTTATAACGCCACACAGTATGCTCCTGCCAAGGACGTTGGCTCTGCGCTGGGCGACTGGGTATACAACAGATGCAGCGGATGGAGCCAGCAGACACGCAATACTGTTCTTTCCATCGAATACGGCGGAATGAATGACTGTATGTACGACCTCTACCGCATCACAGGCAAGGACAGCCACGCCGCAGCAGCTCATGTTTTCGATGAGGACGCTCTCTTCCAGAAAGTCTCCAACGGCGGACGTGACGTCCTCAACGGCAGACACGCAAACACTACTATCCCTAAGTTCATCGGTGCGCTGAAGAGGTACATGGTGCTGGACGGCAAGACCGTCAACGGTCAGAAGGTGGACGCTTCCGCTTATCTCAAGTATGCAGAGAATTTCTGGGATATGGTAACTACTCACCACACCTACATCACAGGCGGCAACAGTGAATGGGAGCATTTCGGCAAGGACGATATCCTCGATGCCGAGCGTACCAACTGCAACTGCGAGACCTGTAACTCATACAATATGCTCAAGCTGTCCCGTGAGCTTTTCAAGATAACCCACGACAGCAAGTATATGGACTTCTACGAGAACACCTATTACAACTCCATCCTCTCCTCACAGAACCCCGAAACAGGTATGACTACCTACTTCCAGCCTATGGCTACGGGTTACTTCAAGGTATACAGCACACAGTGGGATAAATTCTGGTGCTGTACAGGAAGCGGTATGGAAAGCTTCACAAAGCTGGGCGATACCATTTATATGCACGACAATGATTCGCTCTACGTAAACTTCTACCAGAGCTCTGTCATAAACTGGGCTGAAAAGAACGTATCCATCACTCAGGAAAGCACTATCCCCGACGGCGCTTCCGTCAAGTTCACCATCAAGGGCAGCTCCGACCTCGACCTGCGTTTCCGTATCCCTGACTGGATAGACGGCACTATGGGAGTTTCCGTAAACGGCACAAAGTACAGCTACAAGACAGTGAACGGCTACGCTGACGTTTCAGGCAGTTTCTCCAACGGCGATGTTATCGAGCTGACAGTTCCATCAAAGGTAAGAGCTTATCCTCTCCCCGATTCTCCCGATGTTTACGGCTTCAAGTACGGTCCGCTGGTACTCAGTGCAGAACTTGGCAAGGATGATATGAAGACCGACAGCACAGGTATGTGGGTAACGATACCAAAGGATAAAAAGGTCGCAAGCGAGACTATAAAGATATCAAAGCAGGGACAGTCAGTCGCTTCATTCATGAACGAGATAAACGAACACCTTGTTCGTGGCTCAAACGTTCTGACATTCACCCTCAACGATACCAATACCAAGCTTACTTTCACTCCTCACTACAAGCAGTACCAGCAGCGCTACGGCATCTACTGGAAGTTCGTACCAAACGGCACTGTTATTGAGGAAAAACTTCCCCGTGCAAAGACATCTGTTACCGATACAGTACAGCCTGGCTACGGTCAGTACGAAAGCGATAACCTCCACGGTATGGTGGAAGTCGGCACTGTCGGCGTTACCAACGACAGCACCTACCGCTATGTAAAGAACGGCGGATGGTTCACATACAGAATGGCTGTGGACGAAACTGCTCCTCAGCTCCGCCTCCGTGTAAAACTCCGCAAGACCGATAACGGCAAGTCACTCAGAGTAAGAGTGGGCGATTCTGTTCTCTGGGCAGGCACTCTCGATTACAGCGGAAATAAGGACGTTTACGACCTGCTTCTGACTATCCCTCAGGATGTCCGTGACCGCTGCACATACAGCCTTACAGCTGACGGAACGGAACACAGCGTTCTCGATGTTACATTCTCACCCGACGAAGAGGGCAAGGAGTCCGCTAAGATATGCGACTTCATCTACATGGAAGCCGTTACTCCCGCTTATGAAACAAGCAGCGACATCGCTTACTTCGTTGACTGCGGCGACCACAAGTCCGATACAGCTACAGGCAAGGACAGATTCGGCATCTACAACAGCGTCACCGAACAGCTTTACGGTCCTGATGAAGTCAGCGGCAAGAACTGGGGACTCATCGACGATTCCACCGACCAGTACAACGGCTCATCCAAGAGCGGCGGCCTCTATACAGCAAATACATGGTGCGACGAGGCAAATACCGCTGACGGTGCGGACAAGTCCAACAGCTTCCGCTACACAAAGAATCAGTACGAAAACAACATTGCCCGTCATCTCGACTACGGCTTTGAACTCCCCAACGGCACTTACTCAGTTGAAATGTGCTTCTGCGACCCGTGGGGATGCTCCAAGAATCCTACTGCTTATGCAAACCTGGGCAAGGACTCGGAGTCAGTCATCGTGAAAAATGCTCCTACTGACAAGACTGCTGTAAGCGGCAATGTCAAGGTAACAGACGGCCAGTTGACTATCAATCTCCGCTCAGAGGACAAGGCTATAAATGTATGCTACATCATCATCCGTCCTCTCGAAACAGCTTCTGCATCCACTATCGGAAGAAAAGGCGATATAAACCTTGACGGCAAGGTGGACGTTGCAGACGGCGCTCTCATGCAGAAATATCTCCTCGGCGGTACTGAATTAACAGGCGAACAGGCATATGCCGCTGATGTTCTCTCAGACGCAGCGCCTGATGTTTTCGACATGATCGCTCTCCGCAAAATGCTTATAGGATAATATCAAGGATCTCCTCAAAACAGCCCCGAAGCGGTATATCTGCTTCGGGGCTGTAGATTTTTGCAAATAAAAGCAAAAAAGCGTGGATAGCTAAACACTGTCCACGCTTTTATATTTTACTTAACCATAGTTTTTATCATTCTTGAATACATATCCAGGAGCTTATAAGCCGGTTTCCAACCAAGAGCTTTAAGTTTATCAGTGGAAAGATTCATCTTAAGAGTAGGGGCATATCCGAATTTAGAAAGGTCATTGTTTTCTTCGATAACTACTTCTATACCTTTCTCATTCAGTTTTGCAACTTCACAAGCCATTTCGTAGATTGAACAATAAGTTTCCTCATTTGCAGCATTATATGCATTTGCAGGCTCACCGTCAAGAAGAATAGTAAGAATAGCTGTAACTGCATCAGCTGTATAGAGATAATTTCTCTTGGTTTCTCCTTTTGTTTTAAGGACTATATTTCTTCCCTCGACAACACATCTTGCAAATTCTGCAAAAACTCTGCCGTCATTATACTGAACGCCCGTACCGAATGTCTGTGTAAGTCTGACTACTTTTGCAGGAACATCATATTCAGAAGAGTATGAGACACAGAGATTTTCGCACATACGTTTACTTTCAGGATAACAGGTTCTGACCTCCATAACATTAAGATTTGAAGGCCTGTCCTCATATATCTTCTCATCTGTAAGAGGGGTACCGTAAACCTCCATGCTTGAAAGATAAACAAAACCGCTGCAGCTGCTTTTACGTGCAATATCAAGCATATTCTTTGTTCCCTGAATTGCTGTCATGATCGTTTCAACAGGTTCATTCACAAAAGCCTTGCTTGAAGTCTGACTTGCTCCATGAATTATATAATCTGCGCTTATTGCATCAATATTGATCGAACAAATATCAGCCACAAGATAATTTATCTCATCATCAGAATAATCACTGAAAACCTTTTTGGCTTTTTCTGTATTTCTTACTACAGCGATAACATTTATCTTCTTATCATTTTTTCTGTTCCATTCAAGCATAGAAATGATTATAGACGAACCAATAAGTCCTGTTGCGCCTGTAACAAGAACTGTTTTATTTTCAAGACGGGAAAAATCCACTTGCTTGTGAATGAATTCTATATCCTGTTTTAAAATATCATTCATGATAAATAATCCTTTCAAACTGTTTAGTAAAGTTCCTTCCTGCAAAGTTCAAGTGCAGCAGCGATTACTGTGTCCATATCGTAATACTTGTATTCGCCGAGACGGCCGCCGAAGATGACGTTCTTTTCGGTCTCGGCAAGCTTCTTGTACTCAGCATAGAGAGCACCGTTCTTCTCATCATTAACAGGATAGTAAGGCTCATCGCCGGGTTTCCACTCAGAGCTGTACTCACGGCTGATAACAGTCTTAGGAAGATCATTGCCGTTCTTATCCTTGCCGAATTCAAACCACTTATGCTCGATGATACGAGTCCATGGAGTTTCTCTGTCGGTATAGTTAACAGCCGCATTGCCCTGGAAGTTAGGCTTATCGAGAAGTTCGTTCTCAAACTTCACGCTGCGGTATTCGAGAGTACCGAGCTTGAATTCAAAGTATGCATCGATAGCGCCTGTGTAAACTACCTTTTCAGCAAGTGCATCAAGCTCTGCCTTATTTGCAAGATAATCAGTATTGAGACGTACCTCGATACCCTCAAGCATATTTGCTACCATCTGAGTGTAGCCGCCTACAGGGATACCCTGATAGAGAGCGTTGAAGTAGTTGTTATCGAATGTAAGACGAACAGGGAGTCTCTTGATGATGAATGAAGGAAGCTCCTTGCAGTCACGTCCCCACTGCTTTTCTGTGTAGCCCTTGATAAGCTTCTCATAGATGTCACGTCCGACCAGTGAAATAGCCTGTTCTTCGAGATTCTTAGGCTCACCTGTGATCTCCTTGCGCTGCTCCTCGATCTTTGCAGCAGCTTCCTCAGGTGTAACTACTCCCCACATCTTATTGAAGGTGTACATATTGAACGGGAGTGAATAAAGCTCTCCCTTGTAGTTAGCTACAGGTGAATTTGTGAAGCGGTTGAACTCTGCAAACTGATTTACATAGTCCCATACTTCCTTGTTGTTTGTGTGGAAGATATGTGCGCCGTATTTGTGTACGTTGATGCCCTCTACTTCCTCTGTGTAAACGTTACCGGCAATATTTGCTCTCTTGTCTATCACAAGAACACTCTTGCCCGCTTTCTTCGCTTCGTGAGCGAATACTGCTCCGTAAAGACCGGAGCCGACTACTAAATAATCGTACATGATAAATCCTCCTTATAATACTTTATCTAATATTTTTATTCTATAATTTCCTGTCAGAACAGGTAATTTACTATTGACTAATTTAATAACCAATACCATTATAAGCATAACCAGAAGCGAAAACATTATTTCGACCGGGATAAAGTTTAAGATATTTTCTTTATGTGCCAGTCCCAGCAGCCATGGTATTATATATCTTGCCAGATGATAATGAGTACACATTATTGTCAGTGAATTTGTACCATAAAATTCCAGCACCTTGTTTTTGTCTATCAGCATTGCTATTGTCAGCAAGGCTAAAGTTGCTGACAATGCTGTGAGATAATATACAATGTAATTGCGTCCGTAATTCATTGCTGCCATCTCAGAGAAGCCGTTATACCAACAAAGTACAGCAAATAAAAGCGCCGATGCGAGAAATACTGGTAATACTTTATTACTGTTTTTCAACTTCATTATAAAATCTTTTGAATACATTCCAACACAGAAAAATACCATTGCTGACGGTACCTGGCCAACTCTGAAAGGACCTTTAAAGTGTACAAAGTAACCTGCTGTCAGCATAATGATACCTATTACAGCAGGAAACCATTTCTTGCCTGATCTTGCCGGATAATACATTATCAGCTGCAATAAAACAAGGACAGGAATATACCATAACGGGCCATTGGAATTTGCTCCGCCGCTCACAAAAAAGATCTTAGCACATATCTTCGCCATGGTGACGACTCCGAAATCCTTATCTCCCGTAACAAATTTCCAGATAACTGTAAAAATCGCATCAATTACTCCATATGCCAAAAGCGGAACGATCATTTTCTGGATAATGTTTTTCAGAAAAACCGGGAACTCCTTCTTATATGAAAAGAGCATTCCTGATACTACAAAGAAAAAGGGAACACAAAATGATAAAAGATACTGCCTTAATAAAGACTCACCCTGTGTAAAGTGAACGAGTACTATGACATATATTCCAATACCTTTTGCAACATCAATAAAAGTTTCTCTTTTCCTGCTTTTTATCTTCTCTTCCATTTTATTTCTCTGACTCTCCTATATGCTTATCAAGAAACATCTTGTATTTTATTTCTGCTTTACTAATAATAGGATCAATCAACTTCATAACCCATCTCTCTATTGTATACTGTCTTATCAAATCTATAATACCGGTAACAACAAAAACGATAATAGCCGTTATAAATGCATGAATAATAAGAATATGAGAATCAGCATAAGAGGTTGTCTTAAAAATCTTTGTCCATATAACAGGTCTCAAGGCTCTGTTATCATGCAATATAAAAACTGCAAGCGATGTAGAGGCGATCTTAGGAACAACAGAATTATATCTTGGCTTCTGCTGTACTATTCCCATAAATACGCCAACAACAGTAAAAAGAACAAGTATGCTGTTCATATTTCTGAAGTGTTCGGCATGATGTCCGAATACAGGCGCAACGTAAACTCCCATAAACTCAAGAACAACTTCAGAAAGTAAAATGAGAAACAGCGAACCTAAACCGACTGCCAGCCATTTTTTCGGATTTTTAGGTAAATCAGCCTCATATTTACGCATGAAACCTGCTAATAAATATAAATATATATACCATGAAGTATTGGACATATCAAAATCTGCGGGAATAAAAGTCGGGATAACACACCACGTTACCCCAAGAAATATCAATAAAGTTACAAACTGTCTTTTGGAAATATTCCTGATAATGATATTAAGAAAAGGACTGAGGCAGAAAAGCATGAAATAACTTGTAATGAATATCCAGTTACTGAACGGAATTGCACCAAGCATACGTACAGTGTCTTCTTTTGATAGAGTATTAAGGATATTACCTAAAGCAGCAAGTATCACACTATAAAACAGTACCTGCAAGCAAAGCTTAATTATACGTCTGACATCAAATTTTTGTGGATGTACTCATAAACCATCCGCTTATAAAGATAAAAATATCTACGCCGATTTTTCCACCAAGATGAAGAAATTCTATTATGAAAGCATTTAATGTCAAGGGATTATCATATTCAAATCCTCCATATATTGAATAGTGATTGAATATAATTATAAAAACACTGATAATCCTCAGTAATTCAATATTAATATTTCTTCCTTTTTTTACACTTCCTGACATAATAAACTCCTGATCATATATAATATCATACAAGATATTTTAATTTTAGCTTTCTGAGCAATTCGGTCACCACAAGAGATGATAAAGTAGTAATTATAAATCTTGAGCCGATAATGGCAGCAGAACCGAGATTATCTGAGAAGAGCGAACTGCCGAACGTCGAAACGCCAATGGCAAGTATCACGTAATTAAGAGGGTCGGAATACAAATACATTCCAAATGAATCCCTTGCAAAAAAATTAAACAGTTTTGTATCTGTAATATTAGTTCCGGATAAAACATAGCATATATTATATGTCATTACCATACCGCATAACGCAACTATTACAGAATACAGATCGGATATATATTCAATTTTTTTCATAAACTTCATATTTACAATAAATGCTGCACCAAAAACGAATACAGAAATTATAGTATTTCTCAGATTTACCAGTTTGTTGAATCGAGTTCTTATCGGTTCAAACATAAAACCACAGTAGAACCATAATGAATAATTAAATATATAGGATATGATCTGTATGCTGATACGTTTGCTTAACATGAACAAGACAAAGAAGATAATGAGTTTAAGAACTCTCTTATCTTTTATAATTTTTTCACACCAGTATACAAAAATAAAAATGAAAAACAAAGCCGCCACATACCACAAATGTGAATTTCCCTGTAGTAAAAGCTGACCTATTCCAAAATCTTTCCATACATTTTCCGATTCAGAAAAATAGCCTGAAGCATATTTCAAAGGGAAAGAATAAAGGCAGGTCACAACAAGAAAAGGAATAATAAGTCTCTTGAACTTAGCGCTGAACAAATAGCCGAAACTGTCATATTTAGGATTCTGTGAGGATCTGTAATACAATGCACCGCTCAAAGCCATAAACAAAGGCATATGGAATGAATATAGCGCAGCAACTACAAATCTGAACAATTTATACACCAGGCTCAGATTCTCTGCATATTCATTGTAATCACATCCACCGTAATCAGTGGATATATATATGTAGCCACAGTGACTGATTATTACAAAAAACGTAACCAGCACTCGTAATATATCGTACTCTTTAATTTTTCCATTATTATTTTTTACTGTATTGCCCAATTGTTATATCCTTTCATCTTCTTTTAAACAAATATTTATATGTGTAATTTAGATTTAACCTGGTTAAAAATATCATTTACCAGTTGTTCTTTCATAATAAGAAGTGCAACGCCATATACAGCAAAGAAAATAACAGCCGAAATAACAAGTGTCACAAAACTATTGAAGTTGAGGAACGGAACCCAGAATGACGCCGCAACGCCCAATACTAATGCGATAATTATCTTATAATACTTTATCGCTTTGAACATAGGAGTAACTTCATCTTTCAGTGCGTAGAACTGAACCAGAAGCACCGCAAACTCAGCTGCAACTGTTCCGATAGCTGCGCCGGATGACTGGAAAAACGGGATCAGGATCGCATTTAAAATAAGATCCGTGATCGCACCGGCTATTTCAGAGTACAAAACATACTTTTCCTTACCAAGAGGCACGAGAATTTGTATGCCTAAAATATTAGTGATTCCGATAAGTATCAACGTAGGCATTATGATCTGCATAGGAACAATAGCACCTGTATATTCTTTTCCAGACAGGAAATATATTCCTTCTTTTGCAAATAATATGAAATAAACTGTAAGCGGCAGCGATATTAAAAAGACAAAATTCAAAGCTTTTTTGGTTACACTGCGAAAAGAATCCATTTGATTTTGTTTGATATAATATGATACACGAGGAAGAAGGACAGTGCCTAAGGATGTAACTATACTTACCAAAATGGTTTTTATTTTTGTGGCAGCACCGTAATAGCCTACATCTGCATCAGTAGTCATAAATTTCAGCATTATGGTATCCAGATGCAGATATATCGTTGTAGCACATGACATAGCAAAGAATACACCGACAGCTTTTAAATGGCGCTTTATCTGATAATCACCGACAGGTTTCAGATCAATATATTTGTGAACGTTTATGAGATTCATTATATTTGATGCACAGCCTGCGAAGATCGCAATACCGCCGTATATAACGTAATCTTTTTGTTCGTGCACGAGTAAAAACATCGCAACAAGCGCAACTACCTTAAATATAAGGGATCTGATGGTTATATAGGTATATTGTTCCAGAGCCTTGTAAAGCCAGTCCATACCTATAGTAGTCAGGAGAATGTTTGCGCTGACAATTACATAAAGCAGTTTATCTTCGTGAAGTTTCGGAACAGTAAAGAGTATTATAAAGAACGCCAGATAAGAAATAACGCACATTACCAGGTTGATAAACAACAATTCATGAACAGTTCTGGTAAGTTTTTTTCTGTCATCTCTGACCATAGCACATATTCTGATACCGTATGTCGGGATTCCGAGCTGTGCAAACATAGTAAAATATGATATGAACGAGGTGGCAAAATTCACCTTTCCGGTACCTTCCGGCAGAAGAATACGTGATACATACGGAAATGTTATAAGCGGAAAAATGAATGACGACATTGTCAGTATCGCATTCATAATAAAATTTAATTTTAATGACTTTGATTTTGACATTTTCTCACCTTTTTTTGAGTTTATATTTATCCTGAATCAATGCGAGATAAAGAATAATCCAAAATATAATCATTTTTACAAACGCTATCGTTAATCCTTCATAAAACTTATTACTAAAGAAAGATAGAGGGATAGTCGGGAACATATACATATAAAATAACCTGCTTATTGAAAACGGTTTTCTTATGCTTTTTAAGGTGTATTCATATATAGTCTGAATCATCAATGCCATCAAGCCGGTAAGGATAACTACACCTTTATATCCAAAGTCATAAAAGAAAGCATAGAATATAGTGTAAACATTTCCTGCATTATGATTATTAAACTTCACGAATGGTAAATCGAAATCATATATCAGATCCAGGCGATTATGCCCAATTGCGTAGTGCTGAATCTGATAATAAAAAGTTGTTCCGCCAAAAACTTCTGACGCCTCATGCGGTTGCTGTAAAAAGTAATCAAGGTTCTGAATAGGAGCGCCGAGATATATAGAAATATACGCCCACGGAGAAACCTCTTCCTTCATGGTTCTTCCCATAACAGATCCCATAAGCTGTAATAAAAACAACGAGCCAAATCCTAACAGTCCTAATAATATAATGTACTTTGCTTTGATAGGCTTTTTTAATATCTTCTTTTCTCTGCAAAGATAAACTGATGGTACAAGCGACAGTATCATATAAATAGAGCCGCCTCTCGAACCAGTGATAAATGTAGAAATGACACAGGAAACAAAGCATAAAAGAAGAAGAAAGTCTATCTTTTTATTTTTAAAGTAAGCAACAACAACCAAGTTGCCAAATATATAACCCTCGGCTCTTAAAAACAGCATTAAATTATTCAGAAAGCCCAGACTGACATTTCTGTTGCTGAATTTACTTATCGCAGCATACTTACCAAATGAACTAAGAATTCCCGTGTACATTCCAAATGAACGAATAACGCTGATTACCTTATAAGAAAGTATCATAATAGATAATGCATTAAACGCTAACACACACAATAGCATGAATTTACTTATGTTTACTTCATTGCGGGTAGTTGGAAAAACATCCAAAGATATCCCCTTTGTGTCAAGCTTAAATGAGCGTAAAGCTTTTTTTACTGCAAAAGATATTAGTATAAAAACAAGGCAGCCGCCTGTAATTACGTAATATGTGTTCCAATGCAAATCTACTTTCCAGTAATCTACCATAGTTAATAAATCTGCTGATGCAAGAGTAAATCCGGCACAAAAAATAAATGCCGGTGAACAAAAGCTTTTATCAAAGATTTTATAACTTATATATGTTTCAAAACATAGTGTAAAAAAGGTCAGCAATAAAATCATAGGATATTTTCCTTATTTTTCATTCTCTGGCTTCCATCCCGGACGATAAACCTTGTGCAAGCCTGTAACATTGTTCCATGCATCCTTATAGGCTGCCTTCAGTTCTTTTTTAAGCACATCTGGATTTTTTGATAAGAAAGACGCCTCTTTGATATAACCCTTGATATATCTGAGTATATAATACCTGAACGGAAAATTGTACTTTCTCATAAGAAGATCATTTCTCTTTTTATAGTATCTTCCCCAGTTTATTTCATCCTTGTTAAATGGAGGAGTATCGTGGTCTATTATACTGTTTGTTACGCAGTATATAGTTCCGGCTTTCGATAATCTGATCGAATGTTCCTGATCATCACAGTAGATGAAGAACTCTTTACGGTCAAAGCCGACCTTCTCAATTGCAGATTTCTTTATCATAGCGCCAACATATGAGAATATCTCAACTTTAAACGCTTCCTTCTTATATTCATGAAGCTCAGTTGAATATATCTTACACTTAAATGTTGTCAGACTGAGATGATTTCTGTGCTGCTTATGGATCTCGCCCATATTATAAACGGTTGAACAAAGAGCAACAATACCCTTTTTCTCATCTGCACTCTGCTTATCATAGAATTTCATTAAGTTTGCTATGCAGTCAGGTCTTGGATATGCGTCATCATCCGAGAGCCATATCCATTCGGCATCAAGCTTGACAGCTTCTTCCATGCCCTTATAGAAACCGCCTGCTCCGCCAGTATTGGAGCTGAGAGTATGCACATATTTTTTATATGCAGCCTCTTCCCCCACCCACTGCTCAAGATACTCTTTTGTTCCGTCATTGCTATGATTATCAACGACCAGAATGTATTCGGGAACTAATGTCTGTTTATCATATTTATCCAGTGCAACTTTCAGTTTATCCAGTCTGTTGAAAGTTACTAATACTACTCCTACGCCCATTACAATCTCCTATCAACCATTTAACTGTCTGTTTTCACGCTCATCGTAAATAGCTCTGAAAGTATAGAAATCTTCGGGAGTAGTGATCTTTATATTTTCATAGCTGCCATTTACAGTGTATATTTTCTTTCCGTAATATCTCATAAGAGTACAGGAATCTATCATATTTGTCTGACCTTCAGCAATAGCTCTTTCCTGCATTGTGAGTATCTCATCAAGAATGAAGCTCTGAGGAGCCTTTGCAATTACAGAGTGATTTCTTGGTACAACATCACCGATAGCTGAATCATCTTCTACAAGGACGATAGTTTCCTTTGCCGGAGCACAGGTTACAGCTGAACCATTCTTCTTGACAGACTCGATATTATCAGTGATAGTCTGAGCATCGATAAGTGGTCTGACGCCATCATGGATAAGAACGATGTTATCCTTTCTGCCGTATATTTCAGCAGCAGTCCTGAGTCCGTTATAGATCGATAACTGTCCTGTTTCTCCGCCGGGAACGATCTTGCCGATCTTATCAAGTCTGTATCTGTACTTCATTTCTTCCATATAGTCGATCCAGCCCTCGATGCAGACTACAACTATGCCGTCTATATCGGGATGGTTTTCAAACAGCTCGATCGTATGCACGATAATTGGCTTACCATGTACCATCAGGAACTGTTTAGGTCTGTCCTTAGCATTCATTCTTGTGCCGCTTCCGCCGGCAAATATAACTGCAATATTCATAAATTATAACCTCCATATTAATTATATTGAATCTTTCTGCAAAGAAAGCTTGTTTTTCACATAAGTTACCGGTTTGAACACCGGCTGATGCATATTTATCTTTTTTAACATCATCGAAAACAGAATAGGCAATGCAACACTTATTACAGTATTTAAAGCCACACTTATCCATAAGTTATCTATATG
Source organism: Ruminococcus flavefaciens FD-1 (assembly GCA_000174895.1). Lineage (GTDB taxonomy): Bacteria > Bacillota > Clostridia > Oscillospirales > Ruminococcaceae > Ruminococcus > Ruminococcus flavefaciens_A. Next base: position 14,679 of record ACOK01000080.1, on the reverse strand, counting down.
CAGCTTTGACAGCACCACTCTGTTTCCAGAAGTAAATACACAATGAATCACATACACCTCAAGCGAATATCTTCCAAGGAAACTGAAAAATTTCACACGTATCTTTGATTCATCTGAAAAGAATGTCTTAAACAAATAAAAAATAATAATTGATATTCCGAATGCGATAAAGAAATTAAAAACCGGTATTTTATTATATTCATATTTGCCTGATTGAACAAAAACATCCCTTCTGAAAGCAATCATAAGAATGACCGATAGCGCAAAGGCGCTTATAATAAATCCGGGATTGGTCATAATCTTATTTTTATTGTCATAAATAACTATTCCTATAAAGAAAAAAGCCATAGAAAACAGCAGATGCTGAATGGAAAAATAGCTATAATACTCTTTGGGAATAAAACCGCAAACACATGAGATCGCTACAAGTAATGCAAGCATTATATTCTGCGGACATTTCATTACTGTTTTTCTTGAAAAAAAGACATAATAAAAAACTAAAACATACAAGTACCAGTAAGGCGCAATAGGCTTTAGCCATATCATGAGCAGATCCTTAAATGATACATCAGAATTAGTATATTTACCGCAAACAATTTTAAATAATCCGAATAATACGCTGAATATAATATAAATAGCAATAGTATTTTTTATCTGGATATTTAAAGACGGTTTAACTTGTTCATCTTTAAAATACGCCATTCTGAATACATATCCGCTTATAATAAAAAACAGCGGCATATGGAATGCATATATGATATTGTAAATCACGCACATAGTTGAGTAACTGTCAGCAAACATACCTGATCTGATATATCCGTCAAAAACGTGTCCTATTACAACCAAAAGCAAGCCGAAGCCTTTTAAGCAATCAATATAATAATTTCTTTTCGACATACATTGCTCCCTTTTCTGATCTCTGATAATCAATTATTTAATATGCAGTCTTTTCAGGATCAGTCCGCACACCTTTTCGGTAGCTCTGCCATTTTCAAATGAACCAAGTTTCTCATGATGAGCATTCATCTTTTCTCTGAAATCATTTACATTGAAGTTTACTATACCGGCTTCAAGCTCATCATTGCTGAGCGCAACAGGAAATCCCCATGTATAAATATCCTCATCAAGGCCTCGTGTCTCGATATATGCTTCAAGATCGGGAGTGTAGAGGAAACACGGCCTGTATGTAAATGAGAAATCCCATATCGATGATGAATAATCAGAAATAAGCATATCTGAAATTAAGAGAAGATTCTGCATATCATAATAATCGCTTACATCCTTATCGAAACTGCTTGAACCGCCGGAAGTACTATTATGATGTCCTCTGTACATGAAAACAACATCTTTTCCTGTTTTTTCGGATATTACCTTCTTTATACGGCCGCAGTCAATATGCTCAAAGGCATCACTCATCATAGTTTCTCTGTAAGTAGGCGCATATAATATTACATACTTATCATCTGAAATATTCAGTTCTTTTCTTATTTTCGATTTAAGTCCCTGATTATTCTTGAATAAAACATCATTTCTCGGCATACCGATTGACAGAATATTACCTTTATACTGATTCTGCTCTCTTATGACCTTTTCCGAAAAATAATTGCTGCTTGAAATATAATATGTAGCTCTGCTGATCTCATTGACCATTCTGCGGCTATGGAAATCAGTATTTGCCTTTATTCCGGTACCCGCTGTCTTATAGCATCCACCGCCGTGCCATGTCTGTATAAGGATCTGTTTCTTTCTGACAGGCATATCATATGTTATTTTCCAGTTGTATACTATGCAAGCGGATGTGATCATATAATAATAATGCTTTAATGAACGATACTTGCAGATCACAGTTTTATTATTCTTCAGGAATTCGTTTTTATTATCAGTATTCTTAAAGGCCCAGACAAACTCAAGGTTATCATTTTCAAGGCATAATTTTTCATATATGGCACGAGGGTTACAGGAATACTGCTTTCCCAAAAAGCTGTCAAACATTATCCTGTTCTTTTTGATAGGGCAAAAAAGCGCAATTAACAACCAGAAAGAACGGATAGCAACTCCCATACTATATTTTAAAATGTCTTTAATTTTATTCATATCAACACCAGACTGTTAAATTTACTTATTGAGATAAAGTCAGAGCTTGAACTCTAAAAGAACATGCTTTTCTCTGTCGCTGCCCTTTGGAATCTTCATATAATCACCGTACATATGAGTAAGATATTTATCATATGCTTTCGGGATCTTCCATGAATTTCCTTCAAATTCCATAGTTGTAGATTCACAGAAATCCTTTCTTTCATACATCTCACGGAAAAAATGATTTCTTCCTGTCGGCACGGTTACATACTTAGTAGAAGTGTCTTTGCACTTAGAATTCCACTTAGAATATAGCTGAGTCCATTTCCTCAGTGAAAGGAAACTAAAAAGCCTGCCAAAGAATATCTTTGTTTTGAATATTTTAATAACCTCCGGATCGTCAGAAAGATTGAGAAGATATTTTCTGTCACGGCAGAATCTTCTGCAAGAAACAGCAAAACCAAGGAACAAGCTGCCGATGCCATGAATTTTTCTTCTTATCGGGTTGTTATATGTATTTTCTATTATAGCAATATCAATGTATACTCCGCATTCCTCTCGGAAAGCATCAAGTATTCCACGGTTTATTGTTCCCTTTTTTCTTATCTGAATAAAGGGGATGCAGAATTTTTCTGATGAAGAATCATTATGGATCCAGTATTTATCTCCATATTTCTTTGAAAATGCAGCAAGAAATCTTTTGACATCCTTTCGTTCCATATCCAGATCCATATCATCATCCCATGGAATAAAACCATGATGACGAACTGCTCCCAGAGCCGACCCACCTGTCAGATGATATGATACATTGTTTTCCTCACAGACCTCAATAACATCATGTGCTATTTCAAGAATACATTCCTTAAGTCTGCTGAGCATTTCATCATCAAGTTCTATCAGCGACGCAGACTTACTTTTTAAATTTTTAAAAATTGAAGTTGTTTCAAGTTTCATAATCAATCCCTATCCGGAAGCGTTTTACGTTCCTATAATAATTCTGAAGATATTATATCTGCAAAAAAATTTAATAATTAATAAGTAATCTAGTCAGCAAAATGATAATTACTTTTTCTCCTTAAAGAGCTTTCTCTTAATAAAATTCATACCCTTTGTGATCCAATTCTGTTTTTCCATAAAAATATACGGCTGATTAATATACTTAATCTTGTTTGTATCAATCCAAACATCCAGAAGTCTTTCGCTTACAAAACCGAAGACACGAGCATCATTCTGGTTGTAATCTGAAATATCAAGCCTATTTTCAAGTTCAAAAAGAATATCAAAAAGCCACTCACAGTATGCATCAAATTTATCCTTTTTCATGATAAACATATTAAACCTGTGACCAGTCGTCTTTTTCATACTTGCATCATAAGCCTTCAGATATTTAGGATATTTTTCCTTTATGATCTGACGTGTACAATCAAGGTCTTCAGCATGATGAGCATGAACATACTGAGAGTAGTTTGTTTCAATATAATAGTTTCTCGGATTCGGAAGAATAACATCTGCTTTTGTAAGGAGTTTTTTCAGCTTAGCCTTTGTAAGAACTCTCTCCTGTTTTGAACCTTTCATGGAAGCATCAGTAAAATGTCTTCTGTAGTGAGCAAGTCCGAGATAATCAGCATCAAGATTCTTCCATGCCCAGTAAAGACCTGTCAGCTCGCAATAATTAGCATTTTTCTTGCTGATGTTATCTCCTGTATTATCTCCGATATAACCTAAGTCGCTCTTACCTTCCTTACCGACATGTATTGGTACATACATATCATCAGCAGGCATCCAATATTTTTTATGAGTAGCAACAATAATCAAAATATCTTTTTTATTCATCAGAACAATCCTTCTTTATTACAATCTTTAAACCAATCCTTGAATGTCTCTTCAAATGTATAATGGAACTTATAGCCGCATTTTGCAAGCTTTTCTCCACTAATATTTGTAGAGACCATAAGCTTCTTTATTCTTGCAGGGTGAATACCTACCTTCTTACCGCCTATCGGACCTAAAATATAAGCAGCGGGAATCAATACCCATGAAGGAATACACATTATATGTCTCTTCATTCCTATAGATTTCTGCATTGTTTCGCAGATTTGCTGAATATTGAAAGCAGGTTCAAAAGTACAGTTGAAAATATCTGTGCCGCAGAATGAATTATCTATCATTCTGTACTTCATAAATCTAACAAGTTCCTTTACATAAATACACGCCTTGACAGTATCTTTTCTGCCAGCGTAGAAGAAATAACGTTTTTTCTGGCCTTTGTAAAGACGTGTCATGTTTCCGTGTTCGCCCTTTCCGTAGACGATGCCCGGTCTAACTATCGTAAGTTCTCTGCTCTTATCTTTTACCTGCCATACTAAATGTATCTTTTCAGCCACTAACTTGCTTATACCATAAGGTGTATTAGGGGTAGGAAGTGTCGTTTCCTTTTTTAACTGTTCTGCCGCACCATAAGGAGCGATGGAGCTTGTAAACAGTATCTTGTTGATATTATGTCTTTCTGCAAACTCAGTTACATTCTCGGCACCTTTTATATTAGTTTCAAAATATTCATGATCAGGGTGCCCTGGTGTTCTATGAACAGCAGCTAGATTAAATATTATATCATCAGGAGTCGGAACAAAATCAAACTCTATTTTCTTTCTGACATCAAGTCGAATGTAGTTTACTCCATCAATTTTTTCAACTACTCCCGGAACAACACCTTCTTCACCAGGCATAACGATATCAAGATCATAGATTTTATCGCCTTCTTTAATACATTCTGCCTTTAAAAGCTTTATTAAATGTGTGCCAATGAATCCTGATCCGCCAAAAATAATATAATTCATTACATTTTCCTCACTTATACTTTTTTAATTCGGTCAAATAAATTCAAATAATTTAACGTTTGCCATATGCAATGAAATAAAACTCATGCCGCCTCCTTACACTAAAAAAATACACCGGCATCAAACATCAGATTATTTTCATTTACCATCATCTAATTATATATCTAAGCCTGTTTAACACAGTTTACACGTTTAAAGTATACCATTTTTTGAGGACTTTGTCAATATTCTATCGATATTACTATCTGTTAATTTATGTGATTCATTTCATGTATTATTGTACAATTTGCTAAACTTCCGGAAAAATGAGCAAAATATAATCGCTGAGTTCTCTCCGCTCATTATCTTCTGTCTGATCTTCATAATATCAATGCTCCTTTCTTCTGGAAAAACGGATCATTGAATGATATTCAGAAGGGCCGGCGGTTATTCCCTATACGCAAAACCACCGCAGTCTTCCTTTGATAAGGAAAACTGCGGCGATATTATCACTCGTCTTTCTTTTTGCCTCCGCCGGCCATAACAAAGATGAAAAGCACGATCAGCACCGGTACTGCTATAGCTGCTGCGATTATCATAGGAGATATTACAAATACATCGCTGGCCACATATGCGTGATATTCCGCCTCTGCTGTCTCGATACGCTTACCCCTGACAAGAAGTCTGTGGGTATTAATACCGTAGGGAGTGCAGGTGAATAATGTACAGTAGTCCTCCCCGTCACTGACAAACAGATCATCGACCTCGTAAGGCTTGACTACCCTGATCTGATCGACCTGATAAGTCAGAACATCCGACAAGACCGTAATGGTAAAGGTATCGCCTATTTCCATTTTGTCAAGATCGGTGAAAAGACGTGCACTCGGAAGGCCTCTGTGTCCCGATATAACGCAGTGTGTGGACTCTCCGCCAACAGGAAGGCTTGTGCCCGGGAGGTGTCCTGCGGCGATCTGGAGAACGTTCTCATCGACACCGTGGTAAACAGGCAGTTCGACATCTATCTTTTCTATATTAAGGTAAGCCATTATGCCTGTACCCGTGATATCAAGTGTTCTGTCATAGCCCGGAACAAGCTCGGGATGGAAAAGCACGCCCTCTGTCGAGGCGATCTTACGGTTGAATATATGTGCTTTTTCTATGGCAGAATCACGTTCCTCATTGCTCATATCCTCGATCACGTCGTTATACGATTTTATCGCACGGGAGCGGTGCATCGAATTGACGTGCTCGCTGACCGTGGGATACAAAAGCAGTATAACTCCCGTAAGCAATATGAAAAATGGGAGCGCTCGTATGAGAAAACGCTTCATTCATATCTCCTTGCTATAACAATGGTTATGCAGCGGACACCATAGCATCCGCTGCATAGTTTCAGTTATTCAGATTTTTTTGATCTGCCGATCACTTATTTGTGCCGACTCTCTTCTTTGTTACGATGAATGTTGATGCTCCGATAACGAATGCGCTGCCGAAGAGGTAGAACAGCTTTGTACCTACGCCACCGGTTGATGGGAGGTTTGAGAACTGTACGTTTACAACATTGAATTCATACATATTATCAGCATTAGCTGTAAGAGGATTTTCAGTATCTCCGTCCTTAACCACTGTCCAATTTGCCTTAGTTAAATTAGGATTGGATTCAATCTTAATTTTAACATTAGCAGCCTTATTATAACCCTCAGGAACTACAATCTCTTCGATTGTGTATTCATCACAATCGCCAAGACCTGTAAATGTAACGATACCGTTTTCATCTACGAACGCCTCTACGTTAACACTATTTGCAGTATCCTTTGTGATCGTTGACTGGCTAATCTTCTTATACAGCTTGTTTGTGTCAGCATATTTGGAATTTGTGTCTGTTGTAGGAGCAGTTGTTGTGTATGTTCCGTCTGTAAGCTTGTAATATGTTCCGGCAGCATCCTCAACGAATATGTCGCCTGCAACTACTACCTTATTTACACCTTCGCCTGTAATACGGAACATAGCGCCTGTAAGCTTTGTACCGTGATTGTCAACCTTCTTGAGCTTGATAGCTGTTGTATAGGTCTTAACGAAATCATCAGGTGTCTCACCTGTTACATCATCATCTCCGGGGCCTGGCTCATCAGGCTTTGGAGGATTCTCTCCTTGAGCGGGAGTACCTTCAGCATCCTCATTAGGATTATTTGAATATGTAAGACTTGCTGTATTGGGGTTACCTGCATCTGTAATAACAGCATTTTCATTTAATATTGCAGTATACTCAAGAACAATATCGTCACCTACACTATAGTTCTTGAACAAGTCAACAGCGTTTTCAAATACTACCTTGATCGCTGTTCCTGTTGTTTCGTTATATGCAGAAGCATCTACATAATAGTTACCGGTCTTTGCAGTTGCAGCGCCATCTTCATCTGGTGTCAGAGTATCGCTCTTGACTTTTACTGACAGAGAATCATTATAAGTAAGGCCCTTTGAAAGTGTATCATTTATTACGAAGAAATACTTATCATAGCCGGTTATATCAGGAACCTTTGTCTTGATCCTGTAGGTTACAACATCTCCGATGGAAGCAGTATTAGCATCAACTTCAGCTTCATTTTCTACTATTACCTTATCAAGGGTAGGCAGAGAGTGCTTGGTTTTGATCGTTGTGTTTCCTACTATCTGAAGAAGATTTGCGCTCTTTACCTTGACGTGTTCGTCATCCTTTGTTCCGAGAGGGGTGCTCTCATCAACAATAAGATACCAGCCGTCTGCTAATGCTGTATTTGTATAATTGTTTCCGTCCTTAGTAAGCGCCTTTTTATTAGCAGAAACAAGAACGCCAGCATCATTGAATACCTTAGCAAGCTTCTGTACCTTTGCAGCATCTGTGATGCTTTGCAAGTACAGCAGCAACATCATTAACTGTTGCATTTGTAGCAATGTCACTCTCAATGCCAAGAGCTGTCTTATTACTATTAAGAGCAGCTATAAGCTTTGCATTGTCAACGCCGTCTCCCCAAACCATACCGGAAAGTGTAGTCTTATCAGCTGACAATGTTCCTGTTATGATCTGATAAGCATTGTATGTGTGTGCAATTGGATCTGTATCAGTTACTGTCAGTGTACTGGCACTTGCAGTTACGAAATTCATCCCAGCCGCAAAGCAAGGTGTAAGGGCCAATGTTGTAGCTGTTAAAGCTGCTAATAATCTTCTTTTATTGGTTTTCATAATCTTTCCTCCATTTTTCATCATAATTTCAAATTTTTGTCCTGTAAAGCCGTTTCATTGAGACATCTCATTCAGGCCTCCTTCGACGGCTGTAAACCGAGCATCCGCTCAGTATGCCTATTATTGTCAGCGCCAGTCCCAGAAGGACTATTTTATCTGCGCCTATTCCGCCCGTTGCCGGGAGTGTGTACCAGATGTACTTGTTCTGAACCACTATAGGGTTATCAGTTGTATTAGTCTGAACACGGTTGCCGTTGTAGCTTACATCGAAATCGCCTAATCTGGCATCGTTTATAGGTATCCAATCAGCATCAGTACTGCCCTTAGGCCTTATTGCTAATTCCTCAACATAGTAAACATAGCTGCAGTTAGGATTTTCACTCAATTGAGCTGTTGTCCAATTCTTAGTCAGATTGCCATCTGATAATACGAATGGATCTCCAACAGCCTCTTTTCCATTATCTCCCTCGGTATACGGTGCAATAGAAGTATCTTCATCCAGTGTCATATCATATACACCGCTTGAGAAGGTCAGTGTGACAACACCCGTTGATCTGTCAACTGAAGCTGTATAACCCATCGGAGCCTCAATAAACTCGTCAACGTAGAAAGGACAAGTATCATCTTCATTATTAGATCCTATATGCTTAGCTTCAACATACAGGTACATGGGCTTTGTAGTATCAACATCATCAGGTATCTGATAACGTGGGTTAGAAAGCTGTATCCACTCATATGCTTCACCATCTCGATCATCAATACATTTGTATGCAGTACCACCGGATTTAGATGTATATTGCAATGTCAACTGAAATTTTCTTGGTTCTTCACACATTGCATACATTGTAAAGCTGTACTTGTTGCCGGGAATATAAGCAGATGGGTTGATTTGCTGTACAATTCCATTCCATGTTTTATTACGATTGCTTATTCTTAAAGACTGTTTACTATATGCATTTGCACCTGTTACATACTCAAGTGTCAATCCGTTGTCATTCTTAGTCCAAGGAGAAATATTGCCTGCTGAACTAAGTACACTTACTCCGCCAACCCCGGGGTTAACGAAATAATTAGTGTTTGGCTGAGCTGAAACAAATTCATCGATTCGGAAATTAGGTTTTGAACCAGGTGTTTCTATAGCCACACAACATTTTGTTGCACCCACTGGTATAGTAAAATTCGGATTTTTTATCTCTGTCCATTCTCCAGGTTTAAGAGTAGCAGAAGCTATTGGTGTATAATCTGTTTTACTTCCATTAAAATACTCCAAAGTCATGGTAAACTTTGCATCCTGATCACCTTCGTTACGAGCAAATATTCCGAACGAATATGAATGTCCTGCTGAATATTTATCCGTAGCAAGTTCATATTTTGCACCTTGCCAATCCTGTGATCTGCCGCTGATATAGATATTAGTCGCCCCAGCATAAGGATCGTTCCATCCTTTTACAAATCCAAAAGTGCCTTTATCGCCTCTCATATCCCAGCCATCAATTTTACCATCAGAATCAGTTACATTGAAAGGAATGTATTCAATAATACCTGGTTGTGTATAGCCGTTATCAAAAGTATCGTGATTGATTGGACTAGCTTTAGCTTTACCTGTAAGCGTTAGTTCTCCTGAGCCAGGAGCAACATCAGCTTGAACACCTGCTCTTGCTGCAACAAATTCATCTATTCTAAAACGATAAAGTTTGTCACCGCTTTCCGGAGCACTCTCAACGTATATATATACATCTTCAGCATCAGAAGGTATAGTAAAATTATCATTATGCAAATAAATCCATTCTTCTGTATCCTTTGGTACTTCTTTATTATCTAACCATATATATTTATGCTTAGGATCTTCATTTGTACCAGCTGCATCCGGATCATAGTAATGTAATGTAAAAGCTAAACGACGGTTTGTATCCGTTTTATTATTATTATCATTATCTGCTGATGCATATATTCCAAAGCTATAACTTTGTCCCGGAATAAAGATAGTAGGATCCAAATCATATTTAAGCCCATTAACCGAATGTACTGAAGCGTTTTCTGGTTCTTTTATAAGAAGCGAATTTGTAGTAGCATATTTGTTTTTTCCACTAATCACAGCATAATCATTATTTGAACGAACTGCCTATCCCTCAGCAGAATTATCAAAAGTACAATGTACAATCTCCGCCAGCGGAGCAGTCTTTTCCTTATACTTGATTGTGACAACTGGGTCAGCACCGGTTATTTCTGTTACTTCCCAGATATCATCTTCCATGGAAACCTCACAATTATCCACTGCATACCCCTTACATTCAACTCCTTCAGGAGCTTTAAGTGCAAATTCCATTCTTCCGCCGACATAAGCTTTGTTCGTCATCCACGTTTTGATCACGTTGCCGTCTTTATCGACAGCTTTGATAGTAAGTGTGGTCGGTGCGGGCGGGCCATATTCTACCCAGTCTCTGTAAAGCTGAAGCTTTATTTCGTAATCTTTACCATCGTTTCCGACCCATTCCTTTTTAACGTGCATCTCAACCTTGTCAGTTGGAGTATTCGTTATGGTCGAGGTCTGCTTTTTGTCGGTGAATGAATTTGAATAGCTTACTGCATATCCCATAGGAACATCAAGCTCGGTAACACTATAGCTATATCTGTGAGTGCCGTAACGTACAGGAAGCCCTGTGAACGTCTTCTGCCAGTTATTACTATTGTTAAGAGCAAATGTTTTATGGGTTTCGTATGCTATGTCCTTTGTAGTATTATTTTCTTCATCAGTACGAGTAACTCTGAATCTGATCATATCGCCGTCATGATTCTTAGTAGAGCTGTCACCCCATACTTTTTTTACTTCGAGCTGAGTAGTTTCTTCACGTACCTTATTCGTGAAGTTGAACTGACCGTTGTCTTTTAAAAGTTGTGGGTCACTATAAACATCCTGAGTTCCAGAACCTGCATCTAATTGTGCTTTTATTACTCCATTTATTGATACTTCGGAATAGATTGAAGAATCTACATTGAGTTCTTTTACGTAATATCGGAGATTCTGATCAAGCTTTGGGAATTCCTTATAGCTGCCATCAGTAAGAGTAAACGGATTCTCTACACCTTCACTTACATATGGAACATAATTTGTTGGATCTGTAGTATCCTGCACGTAAAGCATGAATTGATAAGTGTTGCCATCATAATCAGTGCTGGCGTGAGAACCTTTATCAACATTCTTGGAAACAGTTATAGGTTTAACTGTTGGAAGATTGAATGTCATTGCAAGGTTTGAATAACAACCACCACGTTCAAGATAGAACATCTTGATAGTATGATTATCACCCGGATTCCATGTTTTACCGGCAGCAGAAAATAACGCATCTATTGTTGTTTCTTTCCATTTATGCCCCTCATCGGTGATCGTTCCTTCGTAATCATCCTGAACGCGCACGTTACCTGATGTAAAATTAATATTGCCTCCGGCAGGTTCATGAATACCGCCAACATCTAATACAAGAACATCATCAACAAAGACCCACATATCATCGTCACCGCTGTAATCAAATATAACATCTTTTCCGTTATACTTGCCATTTGCAGGAAGTACGAAATCAGCTTCAAGCGTCATGCCGAAATGATGATTGTAATAGTGATCATCTTCTGCTTTTCCTTTACCATTATCGGCATCTTCATTATAAAGCTTGGCGTTAAAGTTCGGATCCCTGTGAGTTTTATCATACTCATTGAACGGAAAAAATCCGATTTGCATTTCATAGCCCTTATCTGAACCATACTTTTGATTTGTAGTCTGGTCTATATCATCTGCTTTATGATGATCTCCACTGATTATCGGAAAAGTTGATTCGTAAACAACAAAGTCCCTGTTCGGATTCTCTTGGGCATTAGTATTGAAGTAAGCATAATGTTCATCACTGTTATATCGATAATAACCATCCGCATCTCTTTCAAGAAGATGATTGACATCAGCATAAACTTTTTTAACTGGGTCACTTGCATCATTCCCTGGATTGTCTTCAAGATTGAAAAGATAAGCAAGACTATTATCAGAGCCAACAATATGAGGATATTTATCTTCTCCAAGTACGTTTTTCACTATTCCTTGAATAGGTCTGTTACCAGATTGATACGAATCTACGTTATAGTCACCACTATAATAGTTTTTATCATGCTCACCTGGTGAATACAACTGAACCCACTTACTGCTGTCATTCTGGTCAGCTAAAACATTTCCGTTTTTATCAATGTATTGACCAGCTGCATTTGTCAAGTATTGCCCCTCTATTGGTGCTCCATGTGGGGGAGGTGTACCATAAGCAAAGAAGAGAATATCTTTATCAGGAGTTTTCCCCTCATTTATGCCTGCATATTTTATATATGGATGCTCATTTGAATCATTGTAACCGTAGTTATTTCCACTATCATCAAGTATAGCTGTACCATAATCAAAAAGATTGATCCTGATACCGTCCGCACGGCTGTCAGCTGTATTGATAGTGCCTATATTATCCGCCATCACCTGCGGTCCTGCCGCCATCATCATCTCAGGCAGCTGCGCATCAAGAACGGCTTCTTCTTCATCTTCTGATTCTTCGGTCTCTTCTGTTTCAGCTGATTCTGCCTCTTCGGTCTCGGGAGCTTCGGCCGCCTCAGCCTCATCCTCCCCTGTCACTTCAGCCTCAGCAGAAGCATCAGCCTCTTTCTCATCTTCAAAACCGCATATGAGCTGCTTTTCGTAGCATTCCTCGGTGTGAGTATGTTCTTCATTTTCTTCAAGCTCACAGATCAGAACGTCCTCATAGCAGTCATCGGTATGCACATGATAAGCGAGTTTTTCGGCCTCTGTCTCATCAGCATCAGGCATTTCCTCCAGCACTTCGTCAGGCTCGTTGACCATAGTCACGACCGTCCCTCGGAGGCTCCAGATGACGCTTGATGATACAAACATCGACAAAACCAGAAGCAGCGAGATCATCCGCCGCCGCTTAATGCTGTTTTTATGAAGAACTTCATAGAACTGATCGAAATAATTCTTCATCATTAGCATTTATGTCCTTTCTGATAGTCTATTTCAGAGGCCATATCCTGAACATTACACGTCCTATTATCTGATCCTCTGAGACACATCCGACATCAGGGTTTCTGCTGTCAGATGAATTCTCCCTTTGATCGCCGAGAAGGAAGTACTTGTTGTCAGGCACCTGATAAGGGAACTCAAGCTGACATTTACCTAAGCTTTTCTTCTCAACATATGGTTCTTCCAGCAATTTATCGTTTACATAGACATTGCCTTCAGAATCTATATTTATGCTGTCTCCCGGCATTCCGATAACTCGTTTGAGGAGGGTCTTGTTCTGCCATGAAGCACAGCACAGATCGCTGTAGTTTATTTCCTTTGTCTTTACAAGCACGAGAATGTCTCCGCTTTTAAAGGTAGGTTCCATACTGTCTCCCGATACCTGTACAACGGGGAACAGCAGTGTTGAAAGCAACACAGCTGCCGCAGCGACCACTATCAGTACCGATATGGTGCTCAGCAGCGTTTTGAGGAATTTGCTTTTATACTTTATTTTATTCATCTCCGATTCGACCTGATCGATGGACGGAAGGGAGATGGGGGTATCAATTTTTCGGCTCATTATCCGTATCCTTTGTTTCGGATCCTTCAGTTTCTGAAGATCCGGTTTTTTTATCAGCCCTGCCTGCTTTTTTCTCAGCGTCAGCGATTATCTTACGGGCTTTCTCCTCAGCTTCGGCTATTATTTCCTCTGCTTTCTTTTCGGCGTCCCTTACGGAAAGCCTTACCTGTTCCACATAATCGTCAGCTGTTTTCTGAGCGGTCTCGAATAAATGATTAAGTTCCGTCACAGCCTCTGCGATGGAACCTGCTTTACTTATCTTCAGTTCTTTTGATCCGAGTTGTTTTTTTAATTCTTCATTTTCTTTTATCAGAGATTCCTGTTTTTTCTGATATTCATATATAATGGCAACGAGGTCACCTCGTTTTAATTTTCTGAATTCTTTATCAGTCATGATATGCTCCAATTGGTATGTTTTTTCAACATCAAAATTATACCACCCGTTATAACCCTGATACTCGTACAGAAGTTTTTACACGTGTCTATTGAGGAAAACCCTTTTGAAAAGGGTTCTTCCTCAAACTCCTTTTCTAAAACTTTCAGTATTAATTTTGCCCCCATATAGGGCGCACACCAGATAAGTTTGAATTTATCATTTTTTAAGGTGCGCCCTATATGGGGGCAAAATTCTATTAAAAGTCTTTGGAAGGGGGTTCGGGGGAGAATTTTTCTCCTAAACGTTATATCATTTTAAAATTCCTTAGTATATTCCTCATCAATATGTATTTTCCCTCTTCTCGCTAAATATCACTCCAGTTTCTATACAAAGGGTTATACTATTTATCCACTTAGAATTTCCGTCCAATGTACATGTTCATTTTTAATTCATTCTCCTTCTACTTTCACCTATAACGTTCTGTATAGAATGTGTTATCCCTGTATATAGATCTGTTCGAAATATTTCTTTTACACCCTATCATTTTAAAATCATTCTTTAACACTAATA
>ACOK01000081.1 GCA_000174895.1 Ruminococcus flavefaciens FD-1 | reverse complement strand
GTGCTGTATACAGATGCGGTTGATAAAAAATTCAGCTTATGTTATAATGTCAATATCTGATACAGAAAGGCGGATGCAAATGAGAGCGAGAGTTTATGACGCAAACAGCGGAAATTACTATATCTCAGAGGTCTACGGCATTATCAACAGGCCCGGCAGATGGTATATAGTCGATCATCCCGAAGATAAGAGCAAAGTTGTACTGGTGGAATATCTGACTTATTTGGAGGATCATCCTCTCGGAACTGCCATTGAGATAATAGATATGAACCCTTTCCCGTGCGGACCGTGGATCCTTCTCAATCTTCTGGAAGCTGAGAAGATAAACGATAAGCTGACTTACAGCGCACCGGTATCCCGATACAACGGTACAGGAGCTATATGGGATTCAAAAGAGGGACTTGTTCAGCTTCTTGAAAATGATGAAGTGTACAAAGAGAGCATTTCGCTTGCAGACTATTCTACAAAGCTTGAGGGCTGGAATTACATTGAAAGCGATGAGGATATCAGCAGGCTCATGGAGGCATTCTGCGGCTTCCATGATGCGGTAATAAAGGAAGTTTCATACATTTCCGGCGAGTATTACGACAAGGACGAAAAGATAATGTATATGAATGAGCCGGGCTCAAAGCAGGTGAAAGTGATCTTCAGCAGCGCATGGGCGGACGAACTTGAAATGATACTGCTTGCTCCGAGAATAGTTCACCTTGTCCCATGTAAGGAGAATTATTTTTCTGAAATGTTTGAAGCTTCTGTTATCATAAAAGATACCATGGTCTGCTTCTATGATTCGTTGATGGACAGCGTTGACGATAATTACAGCGGTACTTATTTCAAAAGCATGGGTATGATGTGGCGCATAAAGCAGTAAATATCAGACCACAAGTGAGGTAAATATGAGAATAAGATTTCTTTTTCCAGTTGCAGCTGCGGCTTTGCTGTGCGCATCTCTTACAGGCTGCGGCGGAAACAAATCAAAAGTTATCAAGGCATCCATAAAGGAATGCAGTGAGCGTTACGGTGTTGAGTTCAGATTTAAGAAAAAGAAGCTTTTTGCAGGCGGTGCAGACTGCAATGTGTATGTGACCTGCAAGGAACTTCCGGAAAAAATGGTGCGTATTTTTCGTGCTGACAACCATTCACCGCTATGCTGCGATTTTATAAGCGTAAAGTACAGCGATGCCCTCTATGAAAAAACAGTCTCTGCGGTAAGCGGAGTCAACAAGAATAAATACAGCGATACTTCCGACTGGAATATTATCGTGCATGAGAAGGATTATAACCATTTCCCTCCTGCTGATTTTGATAAAAACACTACTTTCGAGGATTACGTAAGAGATACTCCGCTGGAAACATTTGTGGTAATTCCTCAGCCTCTGGAAAGCGATATCATGACAGGTATCTATACCGATGTAATGTCTGCACTTGAAAAAAACGGACTTGCCATGGATCTGTCTGTCTACAGTATGAAAGACAAGAAAGCCGCAGACGAGGTCGGACATTTCGACCATGTCACGGAAAGACTGGAATTCTCAGAGGTCAGCTCAGCCAATGCTTACAGCTACAGCGTGAGAGCGGATGGCCCTTTCAGGATAGAAGTAAAGGGCAATTGATCATCACGGCGGCTTTTTTTTCATTTTTTGTCCTCAATTGGCTTTGATCTACGAATGTATATTATGAAAGCGGCAATGCCGCAATGTATTTGTGATTCAAAGGAGACAAAAATGAAAAAGTCAGTTATTACAGCGATCATCATGTCATCAGTTTTTATGTCAGCTCTTTGCAGCTGCGGAGAGGCTAAGAACAATAATCCTTCATCAGCTTCCGAGTCATCGGTTGTCACAACAACAGTGGAGGAAACAACTGCCTCAGAGGAAACTACAGAAACAACAGCAGCAGAGACTACAGCGGAAACATCGGTTACAGAGAGTGAAGCAGCCGGTGAAAATAAAGTGGACACCGCCCCCGCAGCAGATACTGCTTCAGTTGCCGGTGTTTACTCTTCAAAGGACGGAGTTGTCGTTCTCAATCAGGACAGGACTGGCAGTATCTCAATTCAGGATACCGAACTTATCACATGGACCGATAATGAACTTCTCGGTGCAGGCAGTGCATATCCATATACCGTAAACGGCGATACTCTTACTGTTGAGATCGCAGGTATAAAGTCTTCTTTCTCCAAGAACGGTGAAACTCCTCAGCCCGATCCCGACCTTATGTCGAATTCTCTGATCGGCACATACAAAGCTGTAACAGGCGAAACTCTGGAACTCAACGATGACTGGACAGGTACGCTTACTATTCAGGACACTGTTGATATAAACTGGCGTGGTGACAGGATCGGAAACGAGGACTTCTCTTACGAATACAGAGTAAGCGGCAATATACTTACCCTTTACTATAACGATACAGAGATCATTTTTGAGAAGCAGTAACGACTGGATTGCTTGCATTTTTCACTTATCTGATGTATAATATTTACAGCGGTCTTTTCCGCAAATATATCTGAGGAGTGTTGAAAAATGAGAAAAAGTATCACAACAACAGAGGCTATTTTTCCCGATGCCTGTGCTTCTGGTAGCTACCTACAACGAGGACGGCACTATCGACGTTATGAATGCTGCATGGGGAACTATGGTCGAAAGAAACATCGTTGCGCTGAATCTGACTGAGACCCATCAGACAGTTGCAAATATCAAGCAGAGAAAAGGCTTTACTGTTGCTATTGCCGATGCAAAGCACGTCACAGAAGCTGACTATTTCGGAGTTGTCTCAGGAAAGAATACTCCCGATAAGTTCGCAAACAGCGGACTTAATGCGGAAAAGTCGGAGTCCGTTGACGCTCCTGTTATCACTGATTTCCCCATCGTATTCGAGTGCGAGTTCATAGAATATCAGGACAGCGAGTACGGCCTGGGAGTTATCGGCAAGGTTGTAAATGTTACAGTTGACGAAAGCGTCATGAAGGACGATAAAGTTGATATCGACGCTGTAAACGCTATTGCATTTGACCCTTATACTCACGGCTACTATAAAGTAGGCGGCAGAGTAGGCGATGCTTTCAAGGACGGCCTAAAAATGAAATAATAAAAAACAGCGATCAGGAATGTCATTTAATATGGCATTCCTTTTTTTATTATAATTTTTTTGATTCCCCCTTGACAAAGTGTAACACATCTGCTATAATTGTATACATAGAGGTTATACAATTCAGACATTCTTAGCAGTTGCAAATGCGGGAATGGTCTTGACCTTAAAGGAGTGTACACTAATTATGAATATCAATATCAGTAACGCAAACGGCGAACCTATCTATTTACAGATAGCTAACCAGATAAAAACCATGATACTGGAGGGAAAACTCAGGGAAGGCGAAGCACTGCCGTCTATGCGTGTGCTTGCAACTGAACTCCGTATCAGCTTTATGACAACAAAACGTGCCTATGAGGAACTTGAACGTGACGGCTTCATCGAGTCGTATACAGGTAAGGGATCATTCGTCAGGGCACAGAATCTGGAGTTGTACCGTGAAGAACAGATCAAGCGTATCGAATCCCTGCTGACTGAGGCAGGAGAAACTGCACGTAAGGCAGGTGTCACGATGGAAGAACTCCATGAACTTCTTGACCTTGTTAACGGAGGGGAATAATATGAACAACTATGAAAATGCGATCGTAATTAAAGGCGTAACAAAGCGCTATGACGGCTTTATGCTTGATAACATAAGCTTTGAAGTGCCGAAGGGATGTATAATGGGATTCATCGGTCAGAACGGTGCGGGAAAAACTACTACTATCCGCAGCCTTCTGCATATCACCGATATCGACAGCGGTGAGATAAGTATTTTCGGAATGGACCATATCAAGGACGAGGCTGAGGTAAAAAAACGCATCGCTGTGGTGTTTGATGAACTGCCTTTCCATGACGTTTTTACGGCAAAGGATATGGCTAAGATATTCGAGGGAATGTATCCCGAATGGGATAACAGCGTTTACATTAACTACATCGAACGCTTCGGATTACCTATGAAAAAGAAGATAGGCAAGTTCTCAAAGGGTATGAAAATGAAGCTTCAGATAGCCTGCGCCCTTTCGCATAATGCGGAACTTCTTGTTATGGATGAGGCTACTACCGGACTTGACCCTGTTGTACGTGACGAGATGCTGCATATATTCATGGAGTATCTGCAAAACGGTGAACGTTCTATCCTTATGTCATCACATATCACATCCGACCTTGAAAAGATAGCGGATATGGTAACTTTTATCGACAGGGGAAAGATACTTCTCACAGGCTTCAAGGATGAGATGCTCGAAAATCACGGCATACTGAAATGCGATAAGGAATATCTGAAAAATATCGACAGCGAAGACATAGTCAGCATCCGCACCAATAATTTCGGCGCAGAGGTCATGGTGCATGACCGTGAGAATGCATCCTACAAATACAGGGACTGCACTATCGATCCTGCAAGCCTTGATGATATCATGCTTTACTATGTACACAGAGACGCAAAGGAGTGGTCATAATGAAAATGCTGAGATCGCTTATTTACAGAGAATACAAGCTTTCAAGGGGACATCAGCTGCTTATGCTGATACTGTTTCTGCTTGTGGCAGGCTGTATGCTGATACCGTTTATTCTCGGCAGTGATGATTTTGAACCGGCTGATCTTGAAGAGGAAATTGCATATTTATATATTTTTCCTCTGTTAGTCGGAATAGTCGGCGGTGTCTTTGCCGGTAACAATAACGGTGTTCATAAAGCCGATATCAACTCGGGCTGGAAGAGATATTCGGTCACACTTCCTCCGACATCGTCACAGATTGCATTTGCGGAGACGATATACAAAATGGGATTTGCACTTTTATTAGGCGCAGTTACCTTTGCTTTTTCAGGGATCATCTACGGTTACACAGGTTTTTCCACTTATGTTTTCGGGATGAATATATTCCTGCTGTGTGCGGGATTTTTCATTATATCTGATGCGGTCTACTCCTACATCCTGCTGCTTGCAAAAGACGAGAAAGATGCTAAAAAATACCGTATGATCGGATTCTTTGCAGTAGCAGGAGTATTGAAAGTGTTATCGATGTTCGCAGAGAAAAAAGGAAACAGCGCTACAGATTACTCTGAGCAAAGCATTTTCAAGGGTATAGCAAAGATCGCTGAAACAGCAGCTTCCGAGAAAGTGCTTGTTGTAAGTGCAGTATTGTTCGCAGTTTCCATTGTCGTGTACTTCATTATGATACGTAAGTCATATGAGAGGAGAGAGGCGTAATGACAGGTCTTGTTTACAAGGAATGGAAGCAGAATAAATGGTTCATTATCGGAATGGTGATCTGTGGTGCATTGCCGCTGATATTACTTATCGTTTTCCATGACTCGGTAAAAACGGCGTCTCATTATCAGCTTGTCCTCAACACAGGAAGTATCGTCGGTATCCTCATAGCAGGTATGCTTCAGGTGATGACTCTCGGCGGCGATGACCGCACACTCTGGGCATACTTCATTTCGGCTTCTCCTGACGGAAGCAAAGGCTTTATCCGTGTGAAATATGAAATGATATTTTTCATGATACTGACATTTCTCCTGAGCATTCATTTCTTTGATAACCTGATATTAATGTTCACTATTGACAAGGGGATAGAGGGAGTTTATGATGCCGGGAATATGGTATTGCCGCTGATATTCCTGCAAATATTTCTCCGTGCTGTGGATATTCCGTTCACATACCGCTTCGGCGCCAAAAAAGGAAGTATCATAAAGATGATATTCATGGTACTCTGTGCCATCACCATGTTGATAGTGATTATGATAAACATTGATGATCTCGATGTTATAATTGACGGTATCAAGGATAAAATGGCACATTATTCCGAAACTCCGCTGATACCTGCGATACTGGTATCAACACTTATCGCTTACTATATATCGTACCGCATATCGTGCAGACTGTACATGAAGGGGGCTGAGCTGTATGACAAATAAAAAGGACGATCTCAGACGTCTCGGCATTTATCTGCTGATCGTCGCCTCTTCGTCTGCGATGCTGTTTGCGTGCTTCAAGCTGATAAATCAATCGGAAACAGCTTTTGCTATCCTGTCAGAGGTGTTCTGTGCAGCGCCGGCACTGGCTAATCTCATTACCCGTGCTGTAACAAAGGAGGGCTTCCGTGATATGAAGCTCCATCTGCATCTCACCGGCAATCTCAGGTATTATCTGCTGGCATTTTGGCTTCCGCTCGTATGTACGTTTATGAGTTATATTCCACCGATTATTCTCGGCGGACACAGTGATTGGCTCGGTGGGTTTACTCTCAAAAACATCGTTGCGGCAATACTGATGCTGGCAGCACAAGGCGCAGTCATGTCCGCCGGACTGGTGGGCGAGGAGCTTGGCTGGCGTGGCTATATGAACCAGAAAATGGAACCCCTTGTAGGTGTAGTCGGTACAGTGCTGATCGGCGGTGCCGTGTGGAGTCTGTGGCATCTGCCGTCAGATATGTCGCTTTATCTGGCTGGTGAGGAAACGCTTTCCGAGGCCTTTAAAACTGTCGGCGGACGTCTGCTCTTCTTGCCTGGCTATGCCGCTTTCTATATGTGGCTGACGAAAAAGACAGATTCCGTCTGGCCGGCCGTTCTGAGTCATGGGATAAGCAATGCGAGCCAGACTTGCATCATGGAACTGCTCAGAATGGGCGATATCCCCGAAAATGCGGAAATAAATTCTGGAATTTTAGAGTTTGTTCCGTTCATTATAACCGGAATTGTATTTCTGTGGCTGATGCTTCGTGATAAAAAGAAAACAGAACAAAAGAACTGAAATATGGGACGTCTTTAACGGCGTCCCTTTTTGCATATATGGCGTAATGGCTTGAATATACGGCGGTGATATGTTATAATGATCATAAACAATTGTTACAGGAGGCGGCTATGGAGACATTGAACATATCGGGCAGGATTTGCCACGCTCTCATAAACGGTGCTGACTTTCCCACTGTCTACTGGGGCGAAATGAAGAACAGTTCCGATTCTGTTGAAAAAGTCCTTGATCTGTGCAGAGATGTGAAGTGCAATTTTATCGTTTACGAAGCTGACGACTGGAACTCTGATTTCTCTCCGTGGAAGTTTGATCTCAACAGGAAAATGTCCTTTTCGGGCGGCGGACGCAGAACTCTGGAGTGGCTTGCGGATGAGTGCGTACACTTCTGCGAAAACAGGTTCGGGCTGACAGGCGAACGTATCATCTGCGGCTATTCGCTGGCTGGACTTTTCAGCTTGTGGGCATTCTATGAAACGGGACTTTTCAGCGGAGTCATAAGCTGTTCGGGATCGCTGTGGTTCTGTGACTGGATAAGCTATGCGGAAAACCATAGCGCACCGCCTGACAGCTGTGTGTATATCAGTCTGGGCGACCGTGAAGAAAAGGCCCGTGACCGCATTATGGCCACTGTCGGAGACTGCACACGCAGGCAGTATGATATAATATGCGAAGATAAAAACGTGTCCCGTCACATCCTTGAATGGAACGAGGGCGGACATTTCAATGAACCTGAAATGCGTATTGCTAAAGGAATAAGATGGATGATGAAGTGAGGTGACAACTATGACAATGCAATCAAGAGATTATTTTTATTTCAAAGGGCAAAGATTTACATTAATTGACGTGGAAAAAGGAAAACAAATAATTGATTACGGACGTTTTAACATTCCTAAAGAAAGTAGAAGTTACTGTTCAAGATGCTGGCGTGGTTATGAAGCAATTTATAGTGTAGAAAAAAAGCAGCTCTGGGGAATAATTAAAGAGAATTTTTCCTTAGACGATGAAAGGTGCTCTAACAAGAAACCGGTGTACTTTACCGGCAGTTGTATAATTGCGTTAGATGACGAAACTAAATTGAATAATTCAGATTTTCTGGAAACGTATTTGGATTATAAATATGCTTATGAGTTACATTTTACAAGAGGGATACTGAATAAAATTAATGATATATCACAAGCAATTCAAGAAGCAAAAGAGATTAACGAATCTGATCGAGACGATTATTTAAAAAAAAGAGAACTGCTTGCACGTAAATATTTGAAATACAATTATGATCAGCATAATACATATAAATGGCGTTATCCAGCAGCAGTAAAATTGGAAAAGGAATTAATTAGTTTTTGGGAATCGAGGCGAAAAAGATGAACAATGATAATGAATTCAAAAACAAAGTAGCCGTAATAACAGGCGGCGCAAATGGTATCGGCAAGTGCATAGCCGAGGAATTCCGCAAAAATGGTGCAACGGTATTCGTCATAGATAAAGCAATGGGAGACCACTTTGTGGGTGATATTTCCGACAGAAGAACTCTTGATGAGTTTTACGAATACGTTATGCAGCAGTCTTGCGGTCATATCGACTACCTCATTAACAATGCCCTGCCGATAATGCGAGGAATTGACGAGTGCACCTACGAAGAGTTTCAGTACGCTATGGCGGTGGGAGTGACTGCGCCGTTTTATCTGTCAAAGCTGTTCGCTCCGCACTTTAATAAAGGCGGATGTATCATCAATATCTCCTCATCCCGTGACCGTATGAGTCAGCCGCAGACCGAGAGCTACACTGCGGCAAAAGGCGGAATTGCGGCACTTACTCATGCCCTTGCCGTAAGCCTTGCAGGGAAGGTGCGTGTGAACTCCATATCCCCCGGCTGGATAGATACGTCATACAAGGTCTACGAGGGGCCCGACGCTTATCAGCAGCCCTGCGGACGTGTGGGAAATCCTCTTGATATCGCCAATATGGTGCTGTTTCTCTGCTCCGACAAGGCAGGCTTCATCACAGGAGAGAATATCTGCATCGACGGCGGCATGACCAAGCTGATGATATATCACGGCGATAATGGGTGGGAGCTGAAATGAACGTCAGCAGCTTCCTCGTCCACGAAATGGACTACACAGGCGGTACGGTATCCGAAGATATACAGCTTAGGAATTATAAAGCTTCCGATTATCCAGAGTACAAAAAGCTGTATGAGGACAGCTTCTCTGAAATGCGGGATTCTCTCGGACTTCCCCGTGAATGCTGTAAAAGCTATGACGAACTGGCAAGTCTCAGTGACAGAATTTTCATCCTTGAAGAAAATAGCTGTATTCTCGGCTCAGTGGCAGTTTACGGCAATGAGATAGATGACCTTTTTGTAGCAGAGGGATACCGAAATAATGGCTATGGACGCCGACTACTCAGATTTGCCGTGGAGTATCTGCAAAAAAGGAATGCTGAAAGGATATTTCTCCATGCTGCGGATGTGAATGAAAAAGCTGTGGCGATGTATCTGCGAAACGGATTTGTTATCACATATAGTGAAAAAATGAGGTGAAAATAATGGAATTTGAATACTATAATCCCAGCGACGACTCAAGAAGCTGTGTAGTCAGGACTATGACAAAGCTGACAGGCAAGGAATACAGCACAGTAAAATCCGAACTCATATCGCTTGCGGAAAGTCTTGGATGCGAGACCTATAACGATGAGCGTGTTTTTGAAAAATACATGGAAAGCCACGATATTTACAAGCTGAAAGAGTACAACGATATAACAGTTGATGAGCTTGAATTTGACAATGGTACGTACTGCGTTTACTGCACGAATCGTGACGGCTTCTATCATCTTCTGCCTGTTGTGGATAGTGCTATCTATGACAGACGGGACGACAGCCGTGGACTTTTCGTTATCGCTGTGTACAGGAAAGAGGGAGCATAATGCTGTATCTGAAGAAAGCTGACCGTAAAGACATCGAAAAAGAGTGGCTGTTTCAGCGTGAAATACCTGCGGATGCCAATAGCTTCATCCATTACTATTGCAATATCAGCCGTGAAGATTTCGATGATGCTCTTGATGTTATGATAGCACAGTCCGAAGGGAAAAGACTTCCCGAAGGCTATGTACCGCAAACTGTGTATTATCTGTGGGACGATGATAATATCGTCGGCACTTTCCATTTTCGTCATTACCTTTGCCGGTCGCTTATTGAAGGCAGCGGACATATCGGCTATTACATTGCTCCTGAGTACCGTGGAAAGGGATATGCTACCCGTGGGCTTGAACTTCTTCTGAATGAGATAAGGGACGCTGTGAAAGAGGAGGAGATATACCTCCGAGTGGACAGGGATAATCCTGCTTCACTGAAAGTTATGCTTAAAAACGGCGGATATATCCATCATGATGACGAGCACAAGTATTACGTGAGAATAAAAACAACACCGCAAAATCTCTGACTCCGTGCAATATGCTTTCAGAAAATATACACTAAAAGGGCGCACAATGTGTGCCCTTGCATTTTTGCTTGTCATTCCTGAAAAGAATCACAAGCTATGAAAAATAGATATTTTACATTTCTGCAAACCTGTGTTATACTGTAATTACAGAAAACGGAGGTGGCGTTATGGCAAATGCAGCTGACAGGATGGCCTGTATAAGGGAAAATCTTCTCGATGCCGGGCTTTCGGAGGAGACCACGGAAAAATGTGTGAAATTGCTTGACAATGGCGATATTCCGGCTCTTGATAAACTGCTTGAACAGCACCGCAAAAAATTGCTGGAAGGTGTGCACAGGTACACTTCACAGCTGGATTGCCCTTGATTATTTCACCTACACTATGAAGAAAAACGGAGGTATATGATATGAAAGAAGAAATGCTCACATTAACACAGGAATGGGATAAGACTTTCCCTCAGTCTGACAAGGTATCTCACAAGAAAGTGACCTTCCATAACCGCTACGGTATTACACTTGCGGCTGATATGTACACGCCCGAAAATGCGGGCGGCAAGCTTCCTGCAATAGCAGTATGCGGACCTTTCGGTGCTGTCAAGGAACAGTGCAGCGGACTCTATGCTCAGACTCTTGCAGAGCGTGGATTCCTTACCATTGCCTTCGACCCGTCATTCACAGGCGAAAGCGGCGGTCAGCCAAGATATATGGCATCGCCTGACATAAATACCGAAGACTTCATGGCTGCTGTGGATTTCTTCTCAGTGCAGGATAACATCGACCCCGACCGCATCGGTATTCTCGGTATCTGCGGATGGGGAGGAATGGCTGTGAATACTGCGGCGCTTGATACCCGTATCAAGGCTGCTGTAGCTTCCACAATGTACGATATGACAAGAGTTAACGCAAACGGCTACTTTGATTCCGAAGACAGCGAGGAGAAGCGTTATGAGAAAAAAGCTGCTCTCAATGCTCAGCGAATTGCCGACTACAAGGCTGGAGAATATACTCTCGGCGGCGGAGTTATCGACCCTCTCCCCGAAGACGCTCCCTACTTTGTCAAGGACTATCACAGCTACTACAAGACCGAAAGAGGTTATCATCCACGTTCACTTAATTCCAACGGCGGATGGAATGTTATCGGCTGTATGTCGTTCATGAATCAGCCTATCCTGAAGTACAGCAATGAGATACGCTCAGCAGTTATGATAATGCACGGAGACAAGGCTCACTCATTCTATTTCGGCAAGGATGCATTTGAGAATATGACCAGGGACAGCAAATACACCGATAACAAGGAGTTCCTCGTTATTGAGGGGGCTTCCCATACCGATCTTTACGACGGCGGTGACAAGAACGCAATCCCATTCGACAAGCTTGCGGATTTCTACAATAAGTATCTGAAATAACCACAGATACAAAAACAGCTCATGAATAAAAGACAAAATCGCATCGGTTATCCGATGCGATTTCTGATCTGTCCGCCCTGTAAGGAAAAACTTCGGAATTAAAGGAATCATTTCCCGAAGCATATTCCGGAATTGAACATAGAAGTGCAGAAATGTTCTGTTCCTGTAATAATGATACACCAAAAAATGATGTCAGTAAATGGCATTTTATCCCATTTCACTTACTTTTCTGCCCATTTGTTTTTCGGTATGCAGAAGGGGAAAGCCCCGTTCTTGAAGTGAATTGCCTGATGAAGTGACTGTAGTTTGAATATCCGCATTCTTCCGATATCTGCGCTGCTGAGAGAGAGGTGTTCTCCAGCAGCCATTTTGCTTTATTAAGCCTTGAGTTTATGATATCGTCCTTGCAGCTCGAATCGAAAAGTTCCTTGTATATCCTGTGAAAATGGCTTTTGCTGAGGCCCATGCTGCGTGTGAGCATTTCGATATTCCACTCTTTTTCGGGATGCCTGAAAATATCGTCACGCAGAGAATTGAACCTGTCCTTGTAGCAGAAAATACCGGAACTGAGACTGATGATCTGGCCTTTCAGCTTGTCTTCAGCGCCGCTTATGAGGCTTTCGATGCTGAATATATCAGCCTGCGAGACAGAACACGAAACAGCGGCAATGCGTTCCTGTTTTATTTCGACCGATCCCTTGTAGGAATTCTTTACCCATTCGGCTATGTTCTCCGTCAGCATATTTTCAGTGCTGCTGTTATCTTCATCGGACGCTGCAAAGGCGATTATTCCGTCGCCAATACTTGCAAGGACTGCCTTGTCATCACTGATCCTTATAGCGTTTACTATGGAATTGATGGGCGGTACACTGTAATGCACTCTCTCCTCCTTGATGTACGAGATGAGAGTAAGCGACAGATGAGTGTTGCTGTTTTCGGCTATCATAGTCATCAGCTTGTTGATAAGGCCTCTTTTGTTGTAAATACCGAGAACGGGTGCAAATTCCGAAAGCGACTCTATGCGGTTGTTCACATAGTCCTTGTACATCTTGTTCTGAACGGTATTGAGACCGCTTGCAGCAGCATCGCACCAGTTAGTGTAAAACTCATCGAGGATTATGTGTACAGCTTTTTTGTAGGTGAATCCCACATATCCGAAGATCTGTCCTTTGTAGTGAAGCGAGGTTATCATTGTCAGCCGGGGAGAATGAGGCTTGCTGAGTGACGGGAAGATGTCCTTTGTTTTGAAATTCACCATTTTTTCGCCGCCTTCATAGCAGGCTTCAATGGCAAGTATCATATTGTCGGGTAGGCCTCCACGGCGGTATACCGACGGATCATCAAGGTCTCTGTACCAGTCATCGCAAAGACAGAGTTCTGCTTTTATGCCTGTTGATATCATATAGCAGCAGCCTATGAATGTGCCTATAACGTCGTAGATATTCTTGCATTCCGACATTCTGCGTATCATTTCGCCGTGACTGTTGGTCTTGCGCTGTTCGAGGATACTGAACACCGTACCCGAATATTCGTGAATGTCCGACAGGCATCTGCTTCGGCGTAATCCGCCGTTATCTCCGCATCCGCAGCTTTCGCCGATGACAAGTTCCGGCGGGGTGTCCTCATCTGTCACGGTATTGCCCATGAGTTCAATCAGCTTGTTTATGGCGAGAGTGCCGTTGCGTCTTTCCTGACCTGCAACGGTAGTAACGGTAACACGTTCGTTCTGCGAGATAACATTTCCGTCGCAGCCTGTGACCTTTACATCTTCGGGAACTCTGACTCCGTTTTCGTTCAGAGTGCGGACAAGTTCCACCGCCATGATATCGCTGCCGCAGACGATACCGTCGGGCTTTTCGAGCCTGCCTTCAGCGATGTCGAGGGCTATCTGATGAGGGACCTGTCTCCAGTAATTGCCGTAGAAAATGTCTTTTTCATCGTATGGGAGAGCAGATTCTGCCATAGCTTTGCGGAAACCGCTGATGCGTTTCTCAGATGGGATATCGTCCTTGTTTCCGCCGATGCAGTAAAGCTTTCTGCATCCGTGCTGCTTTATCAGGTGCATAGCGGAGAGGTAGAGCTGTATTTCTTCATCTGCCGAAACTACGGGAAAATACGGCTGTTCGTAATTGACGGCAACACATGGGATGTCACGTCTGCGGAGCAATTCCGTGATATTATTGCGAAGCCGTGAACTGCAAAAGGAATTGGCTTCAAATATAAATCCGTCGAAATCACCGTGAAGAATGAGGTCATAGATGTTGATCTGCCCCTTGCTGTAAGAGAGATCAAGGTGCTGATCGACGTAGTTTATCACTCCCGAGATAATAATTGTATCATAGCCGTATTTGCTGGCTTTTGTATGAATGGCATCGAGAAAGCCTGTTTCGGTGTTGCTGCTTATCTGCGGGATTATGACCGCTATTTTTCCGATACTGTCCATAATATCACCCCTTGAAATGATTATACCTTAAATGTGCACCAACGTCAAGACATCATGAAGAAACTCCGCATCTTGTGGCCGTGATACTCATATAGATGTTTTATGCGCATTTATCGGGGGAAACCTTTCTGAGGAAAGGTTCTACCTCAATAGAACACGTATAAAACTCCTGTAAGAGTACCGCCATTATGAAGCGGAGTTTCTGCAAGCCATACTTTGGGAGAATAAGGCTTATTATTATTGACGGAAGAAGAATGGCAGGCAGTTGTAGATATACTGTCTTAAATGATACCATCCGTGTGATCCGCCGTTAGCGAGGATGAACCAGAAATTACCCTTTGAGAAATCTGATGTATACTCGAACTGACTAAGGTTCTTCATGCCGTCTATCTGCGGTCCGAGTACTGAATATGCGAAGTCGTCTGTACCTGTTGCTGACATGATGTAATACTGATCCTTTTTCAGACCTGCCTTGTCAACTGCACGGGCAAGTGCTGACGGGTCAGGATTGCCTGTGCCCCAGTGATGAGCGCCGCTCATAGGCATGAAGTAGCCCACGATATCAACGCAGTTTTCAAATACTGCCCATGTGGAAACGCTTCCCATTGAGAAACCGCCGTATGCTCTGTGCATTCTTGAAGCTGCGATATCCTCCTTTGAAGTTGAAGCTGCATAGGTTGAGTATTTGCCTTCAACGAAAGGAACAACACTTTCACGGAACTCCTTGTAGAAATTCTCGGCATTGTAGAATGTATCAGCGCTTACCTTGTTGAATGTAGGAGTAACGATTATCATTGGCTCGATATCACCGTTCTTTATCATGTTGTCGAATACACGCTGCATCTCGCCGTTGTCGTTGTAGAACAGTGAATTTTCGCTGTCGCCCATGCCGTGCATGAAGTAGAATACGTTGTACTTCTTGTTCTTGTCGTAGCCGTAGGGGAGATATACGTTAAGTGCATTGCTGCCGTTTATGCCGTTGTAGGTCTCCTTCACGATAGTACCTGCCTGCGGTATGCTGTTTTTGTAAGAGGGATTGTATTCGGTGTACTTCTTGTTTGCTTCAAATTTATATGATGACTTAGGAGTTTCGGGCTGAGTCTGCTGACCTGAAGGAGGCTGAGGAGTTTCGGGAGTTTTTCCTGTATTGCTGACGAGGAGCTTTTTCATCTGTATCATATCGAAGATATCGATAACGCCGTCCTCACAGATATCAGCGGCTTTTGCGTCGTTTATCTTTGCGGACTTGTCTCCGAGGATGAATTTCTGGAGTATCACAGCATCAGTAACATTTACCTGACCGTCGGCGTTGATATCGCCTTTCAGAGCCTTTGCAGGGGCAATATCAAAAACAGGGTCGGTATTTTCTGATGGAGCAGTGCTGCCGTAGTTGTAGATATCAGGAAGCTCGTCAAGAGTGAGCAGATAATCGCTGTTGTAGACCTGTCTGAGATAGGATGCGGTGTTGAATTCGTTGCTGTCTATAAAGGAGGTGTGCCATGTCATGAACCACAGCCACTTTGCACCGTCTGCTTTCATCTTTTCTGGATTCGGTATAGGTCCGTTTTCATGGAGACATACGGGCTTGTTTGCCACCTGAGCGGTCTTGCTGTACATTGGAGCAAGGGATTCGGTGTGGTTTACGTAAGTATCCGAACCGATAATGTCTACATATTCGTCACCGGGGTGCCGTAAGCAACACCTTAGCAACGATTATTTTGTAATGTTCGGACGGTTGGTTTTACACTATAAAAACCGAAAGGACTGATACAAATGATTGATGCGATGTATAATTATAGACAGGGTGAGATCCACTCCGCTGAGTTCTTTGACGAGTGGGGCAAGCTCTGTATCCCCTTTGAAGATTTGCTGAGTGAAGAGCAGATCGATGTGTTCCACAAGCTCCTCGACTGCGTGAGCAAGACTTCCGCCGCCAAAATGAGAGCTGCCTACAAGGTCGGCTTCAAGGACGGTGCCGAGATGATGCGTGAGGTAATGGAGTAAACATACAAGTCTAACGATACAAAATAGAGCAGGGATACACGCTCCGATCATGGAGAATGTATCCCTGTTTTCTTAATTATTACTCTGAACCGATTGACGAAACAGCGAAAATATGGTATGATAAATAGGATATTAGTATTTACAGAAAGGCTGATATTATGGCAGGTAACAAAAGTCTAAATGCTGCTGCAAAAGCAAAGCAGGACGAGTTTTATACGCAGCTCACGGATAATGAAAAGGAACTGCGTTACTATAAAAAGCATTTCAGAGGGAAAACAGTGCTTTGCAACTGTGATGATCAATATGAGAGCAATTTCTTTCGATATTTTGCAATGAATTTCAATTTCCTCGGTCTGAAGAAGCTGATAGCCACCTGTTACACGGGTTCTCCGATCGCAGGTCGGCAGCTTTCTTTCTTTGATGCTGAGGAGGGTGAACCGAATCGCCCATACAAGGCTGTCATCACTACGGTAAGGTGAAATGCTTGGAAGAAGGCGTCACACAGGCACAGATGGTCGGAACATCTGCACCGTATGTTAGCAGGTTGATTAATAAAAAAGAAGGCATCATCAATAAAGTGTTTGTCGAGATGCTTGACAAGTTGGGCTATGATATTCAGCTTATCTATGTGAAGAAAAAATTCGGAGGTGATGTCTTATGATGCTTCGTCAGATACAGCATTTTCAAACCGTAATACAGGAAAACAGCTTTACGGAAGCAGCAGAATTATGCCATATTTCGCAGTCAGGGATTTCACGGTCTATACAGTCTCTTGAGGATGAAATAGGGGCAAAGCTCATTATACGAAAAAACCGTAGCTTTGAACTTACAGAAGCCGGAGAGCATTTCTATAAAAAGAGCTTGATCATCACGGCAGACTTGGAGCAGCTTTGCCACGAAACGGTAAGGATAGCCAGAAAAGATGCAGCTGAATTAAGACTGGGGGTACTTTCTACCTATAGCGGTGATCAGTTTAACAGAGCGGTAGCAGCTTTTTCGGAGAAATATCCGACTGTAGATATCAAGGTGATAAGCGGAAATCATGAAGACCTGTATGAAGGACTTGTAAATGACAGGATCGATATTTCCTTTCATGATCAGAGACGAGCATTTCATGATGCCTACGAGAATCTTGTTCTTACAGAAACGGTATGTTATGTGGAGATTGCAACACATAGTCCGCTTGCTAAACTTGATTGTGTGAGTATAGAGGAATTGAAAAATATCCCTTGCATTTTGGTTGCGTCCAAAGAGCAGCAGGATGAAGAACAGCGGTATTATCGTGATATCATTGGCTTTAAGGGAGAGTTTCTTTTTGCCGGATCCCTTCATGAAGCGAGAATGATGGTGGTTACCGGCCGTGGTATTATGCCTGTTGAGGGCGTAGGCGGTGAGTCCTTTTTTGGTGCAACGATCAAACGACTTCCTCTACTGCGCGGGGAAGCCCAGATTACAAGGAAGTATTGCGCATTTTGGAAGAAGGACAACTCCGGATATTATGTTGAAGAATTCGCCGGTATATTGGAATCTATGTTCTGATTTCGCATTACTCATACTCATCTGAAAACCTCTGAATTTGAATTGATTGATGCATCAAAAGTTTGTATAATTATAATATACAAGGTGATGCAGTTGTATCAGCCAAATGAGGAGGTTTTTTATCATGTCACTCACAGAAAATGCTAAGAAATACCATGAGAGAATGTTCCCCGGATACGAATCCGTTGCAATCAAGAAAGACCCGGAGTTTATCGAGCGGTTTGATAACTTCGCATATGACGAGGTTGTGAACCAGCCGGGGCAGGAACTGCCGGATAAGACAAGATGGATGGCAATCCTTTCCACGCTGATTGGAAGTCAGGCTGTTGTTATGTATGAGAGACTTTTGCCTGCGGCTATGAATTTTGATGTCACACCGATTGAAATCAAGGAAATCGTCTATCAGGCGACTGCATATCTGGGGTTTGGGAGGGTGCTTCCGTTTTTGGATGCAACGAACAAGGTGTTTGAAGAAAAGGGTATCACACTTCCACTTGAAGGACAGGCAACTACGACACCGGAGAATCGCAGGGAGCTTGGCACACAGGCACAGGTAGATATCTTTGGCGAAGGAATGAAAGACTACTGGAAATCCGGTCCGGAGGAATCAAGGCATATCAATTACTGGCTTGCGGATAATTGTTTTGGAGATTACTACACAATGTCAAATAGCCATTAAGTCACCCCACACAATAGGCAGAATCAAATTCGATAATAACATATCAGTTTAAAAGGAGATGTTTCATAGTAGAAGCATCTCCTTTATTGATTTTTGGCTTATAATCGTCTATAATAAAGTAAAATATTATAAATCGAAATTTTTTTTGAAAAGCACTGCGAAAAATCAGAGGTTCGTGCGATTAATATATAGAAAGCATATATGCCACATCACAAGAAGGAGGAAATCAAATGGGGAACGATGCGGATCGCTACCGCCGTTACCTTGATGGTGATGACAATGGAATAGTAGAAATCATTGATATATACCATGAGGGTCTGACTTTGTACCTGAACAGCATTGTTGATAATATATGTGTTGCCGAAGAACTGATGCAGGAGACTTTTGTAAGATTAGCTGTAAAGAAGCCCAGATTCAACGGTAAGATATATTTTAAGACATGGCTGTATAGCATTGCAAAGCATTGTGCGCTGGATTACTTGCGGAAAAGTTCAAAAATGGCTGACTTTCCGATTGACGAAGCCTTTCAGATGTCGGATGAGGAAGATATTGAGCGACAATATCTGAAAGAGGAACAGAAAATTGAGCTTCACCGAGCCATGAGGCGATTGAAACCGGAATATGCACAGGTGCTGTACTTGATGTATTTTGAAGAATTTGACACTGCTGAAATTGCCAGAATTATGAAGAAGTCAAAAAGACAGATTGGTGACTTATTATACCGAGCAAAAAAGACGTTAAAATCAGAACTCGAAAAGGAGGGCTTTGTTTATGAAGAATACTGAGCAGATTGCTGAAACCGTATTAAGAATACGGGATGCTGAGCAGAAAAAGCTCATTCTCCGCAACCGTCGTATCAAAAGAGTAACGGCAGGTGCTTCATCTATGCTCGTATTTTGTGCAGTCATACTGGCAGTCAAAAATTTGAAATCGTCTCAGAGCGGAATTCCTACAATTGATAATAATACTATAATCAATACTGAAACTCCGACAACTGCCTCAGATACAGAAAAAAGCACAAACGATAGCACTGGTACAGAGCGCCCGACTAAATCCACTGAAGATACTGAAAAGGAAAACTCCACGGCTGAAAAATCGGAAACCAGCGCTCACTCAACTGAAAAAACGACGCTCTCCCCGACAGAAAACGATAATGCAGAGACAACAGGCAGAGAGCCAACAAACAGCAATACAGTTCCTACAGAGCAGCATACTGAGGGTGACGGTAGCGAAGCCGTAATTATCCCCAGATGGGACGAGAGAACGCTTCCCACGCAATTCATGGAATTTGACCTTAACGGTATCGGCTACAACACAAAAGATCATATTATCGAAGGTAATTATATCGGTGATATTCTCGGTGCTGTCACAATGCAAGGTCAGGATGTCTATGAGGATAAGATTCATAGTATCAACGCAGAGGTGTTCAGCATCAACGATTTTTCAAGCGAATGTGCTGTTGCGGTGAAATTCGACGGTTATGATAACTACTATGTATATATCAACAGAGAATATTCTCCTGCTACGCTCGGAGAATTGGTGGACGCTCTCAAATTGAATGATACTATTTCTTTCGGCGCATTAACTCCCGATGACAGGACTTTTGTTACCGATTATAATAAATATTTTATTTCAGGGCTTCTGAATGAGTACAGAGACTGTGCAACTCTATTTGACTACGTTGGTCACAGAAAGCTGTTCAGTGTTTCAGCAAGCGTTGATATGCTGGGGATCACTAACAAATCGTTAGCTGTTACGGAGGACGGCTATATTACGACAAATATCATGGAACGTGGATACGCATTCTATATCGGTGAAGATAAAGCAAAAGAAATAGCTGACAGACTCGGAATCGACAATATCGAACGAGATACTACACCGCAGGACTTTGATCCGCAGGAGGAGGTATTTTATGAAGAATAAGCGAATTATCAGCTCCTTTATCGCTATATGCAGTTCCGTAATGATCGGTACTGCCACACTAACTGCAAGTGCAGCCGGAGCATATGATATTGAAAAAGATATATGGAAATTCAGAAACACATCAGATTCATTCGGACAAAACTACAAATTCACAGATAGTGATGTTGCGCCATTTAAAAACAACCTTACAAATGTTGACAGAAGGTTAGCAAGCAACCTGATCAGCGGACAGTTTTTAGGATCGTGCTATGGTATGGCAGTGACTTCTATTCTTGCAAGCTATGGATTGATAGACTACAATGCCTATACAGAGGGTGCTGACAGCCTTTACGCTATGTCTGGCGTGGCGTCACCAGATGATATGCCATCTGATGAAATACAATCCCTTATCAATTATTATTCCAGTCTGCAATTTACAGAAGAAGTTCGGCAGTATGCAGCGTATTCAATGCTTGAAAAAACAGAAAAAGAGAGACTGCAACAGATAATTGATGCAGTGGAAGCAGGAAAGCCTGCGTTGGTGTGCTATTTCGGAAAAATAAACGATTCAGGCGATAGGTATGGTCATGCAGTCGTTGCTTATAATGTAGAATACGGTCCCTTTGAAGTCAATTACACTGAAGAAGTTGAACAGCTTGCCTTACTGAAAACAGCGGAATTTGACGGAAGAATAGCTGTGTATAACTGCAATTTGGATTCTCAGGAAAGCTCTTATATTTATTTTAACAATGACGGCTCGTGGAGAACGGATAAGTGTTCTTCGGATAATGAAGGTAATATCAACCTTGTAATATCAGATATTGATCTGCTCAATAACAAGGGGTTATTAGGCGGTACTGAAAAATACAAGAATGACCGTGACTTCCTTGCAATGCTTAATATACGCTCGTTATTGCCCGAAAGAACTGTTGATAAAATCAAATTTGATAACGGCAAATGGGATACTATCAGCAGTAATGAAGATGAAATTATTGAATTACCGCCGTTTCTGGGAGACGTTCCGCAGATTTATGCGAATACATATGTACTGAAGGATGACACAAGCGGCTATATGTTATCAACAGACGGATTGTGTACAATGAATCTGGAAATGAATTATCAGAACTGTGTGCTCATTGCTGATGTGAATGCGGCAAATCAGATCGTGTTTGAGCCGTCCGGTTATATTGAAATGAACGGCGATACTGAATACGGCTTTGAAATCGCAATGAATGATGGATATTATAATGGTAGTTGGTATAGTTTCCGCATAGATCAAGATCACAAGACTAAGCACAGCGCTCTCATGCGAACAGACAAGGGATATATACTGAAATCGGATAATCTTAATAATACAATCATTACAACTTGTGATGGAGAAAATGTATTTAGGAGAGAGATAGATACTGAATTTGATATTGATAGTGTTTTGATATTTGAAAAAACAGACGGAAATATAGGCTTTGCTGCTGATTTAGATAATAACGGCAGCTATGAAACAGAGTTTCACAAAACTCCTAACGGAGATGTCAGTGGTGATGGCTATCTAAGCATAAATGATGTAGTGCTTCTGCAAAAATGGCTACTTGCTGTTCCAAATACTATACTTGCTGATTGGGAAGCGGCTGATTTCACAAACGATAACTGCCTTGACGTTTTTGACCTTTGCTTAATGAAAAGAGCGTTGTTATCTGCGAAAAATGAAACTCCTCCGCCATTCAATGAGGCTGAGGCTACTCAAACATGTAATATGCTGAATATTGATCATGATGAATCCTATGATAATATTACCGCTACAGCATTACAGCCAACATATGCCACAAATACGGATGAAATCATTTGTGAAGTAAAGAACCATAACAAAGGTAAAGGATTCTTTTACTTTCCAATCGCATTCATCGAAAGATATGACAATGAAAAATGGGAAGAAATATATAATGCTGATCCTGCAATCCGCTATCAATATGGTGATGGCTATGTATTATGTGGAATAGCGGATCATGAGCATGACGACATGGAATTTAGTACATGGATTAGGGTGCAAACTAATAATATTTTCCCAAGTTTGAAAGAAGGACATTACCGCTTCAAGATTTATACTGCTAAGAATATCTTATACGCTGAATTTGATGTGGTAGCCGCTGAACAATAATTGAAGCTGTATCTGATCTTCGCACTGTGATCAGATATTAGCATAAAGCCTTAATTGGGGACAAATCAGATATTACCGCATTTGCGAGCAAGACTTGTAGATGCGGTAAATTCTTTTTCATTGTCGAAACTTAGTGTAACATTAAAGAATTAGCATCTAATATATAGAAAGCAGAGTGAGTGAGAGCTTGAATGATAAGCCCACCCTGCTTTTCCATATTGCAATTCAATCAACTTAATGCTATAATATTTGTATATACTTCACAAACTTCATTGACGGGCAGATTGTTTTCAAAAAACACGAAGTCTTTTTTCTGAAAAATGGTACTAATAAGTAAAGAGACAAAAAGATGTCTCTGAGAGGAGGAATCACCCTATGGGTAACGGTGAAAGTAGCTACCGCCGTTTCCTTGCGGGCGACAATGAGGGAATGCTTGAAATAGTCTGTGAATATCAGGCAGGGTTAATGCTCTATCTGAACAGCTATGTTCAAGATATTCATATGGCTGAGGATTTGGCAGAGGATACTTTCTTGGAATTGATGTTAAAGCGTCCGAAATTCTCAGGAAAAAGCTCTTTCAAGACATGGCTCTTTGCAATCGGGCGTAATATCACCACAAAACACCTCCGAAAACACGCAAAGCTCAGTGTTGTTCCGCTGGAATCGCAGGAATATCTTGCTGTCGAGGATGACATCGAAGATAATTATATAAAGACTGAACAAAAGAAAATGGTGCATTTGGCTTTGCACCAACTAAAACTTGAATACAGACAAGTGCTATTTCTCAACTATTTTGAGGGATTCAGCATCTCCGAAATAGCCTTGATCATGAAAAAATCCGAAAAGCAGATCAAAAATTACCTGTACAAAGCAAAAAACGCTTTGAGATCTGAACTGGAAAGGAGGGGCTTTGAATATGAAGAATCACAATGAAATGTATCAGAGCTTACTTTCCAGATATGAAGAACATCAGGGAAAGAAAAAAAAGCGTATTCTCACGCTAAAGCGTACTATTCCATTATTAGCAAGCTTCTGTGTTTGTGCTGTACTTGGACTCGGTTATTGGAATCATATTCATAAATTGCCGAGTATCACCATTCAGTCTGATGTCATTGATGAACCAACATTAGAAACACCCGATATGGCAACGTCAACAGTGTCTGGAAACAAATCAACGGCACAGATCAACGATAAAACCGAACCAGTATCTACAACTGTGCTTGCCAACAACTCAGAGACAGACCGTATGACAACTGCGGCAGGTAAACAAACGCAGACAGAAACAACAGTGGTTACTGATGCGTCTGAAGCTCAGATGGATGAACAAGTTACAGAAATGCAAGCGGAAACACAAACACCTGCAACAACTGCACCTGTAACATATACGCAACCGGTTAATGATGAAACAGACCCTCCGGTTCAGCAAACAGATTCAGTTCAATATGTATCATTTTCTAATGATTATCCTTACTACGATTCTGTTTCTGACTTAGCTAACAAAGCAAATCAGGTTTTTAGCGGAAGAGTCACCAATATATCCTTTGAATTGCTGAATATGATAACCATGCAACCGCTAAAAGATGGTGAAGATACACAATGGGCGATGATATATACAATCTACGAAATTGAAGCTGAGAAAGTGTATGCTGGTTCACCGACTATTGTGAAGCTGAGAATCGAGGGTGGGATTCCATCCGGCTATGAGCAGGAACAGACTACACTATTAGGTAGTAATACAATCCCTGTTATGGAAGGCGCACCGGTACTTTATACCGGAGAAAAATATTTATTTGCCTTGTATCATGCAGATGATTCTGAATATTCCTCTATTTTGAATCCACTGCAAAGTGTTTATGCAGAAAATGCAGTGCAAACTGGAGAATTCTCTGCTGATGATATAATTGCATATTATTCTTAATCCAAACAATAATGAAGCTGATGAATATGGAGGTGATTCCTAACTCGTAAAAGACCATACTATATATTTATTGAGCTTGAAAGGAGCTGATATTATGAAAAAAAAGATGGCTGTAATGTTATCGGCAACACTGCTTTTATCATTGTGTTCAGTATTTGGAAAAGATTCGTACAATATTGAGTTGGTTGCAATAGCAGCAAGCGAACCATACTCAGTTGATATTACTGATGATAATACCGTAATAATTGGCGATGTAAATGCAGACGGAGTTTTCAGTGTATCCGATGTGGTACTGTTCCAGAAGTGGCTGTTAGCTGTTCCCGACACATATCTTTCCAACTGGAAGGCTGCTGACTTCTGCGATGATGACGTGCTTAATGTGTTTGATCTTACTCTTATGAAGCGTACTTTGATTGAGAGAATAAATATATTTGCTGAAAATGTACAATATGAAGCATTTTCCTATGATTATCCCTATTATAATACTGTTCCTGACTTGGCAAGTAAAGCAAATCAGGTTTTTAGCGGAAGAGTCAAAAATATATCCTTTGAAATGCTGGATATGCAAACCATGCAGCCATTAAAAGATGGTGAGGGTTCACAATGGGCAATGCTGTTTACAGTCTATGAAATTGAAGCAGAAGAAGTTTATGCTGGTTCTCCTAATATCGTAAAGTTACGAATTGAGGGCGGTATTTCATCCGGATATGAAAAGACACAGATAGCCTTATTAGGAAATGAAAGAATTCCCGTTATGGTAGACCTTCCTGCTTTAACCATCGGAACGAAATATCTATTTGCATTGTATCATGCAGATGATTCTGAATATTCCTCTATTTTGAATCCACTGCAAAGCATTTATACAGAAAGCGCTGAACAAACAGGAGGCTTCTCTGCTGAAGAGATAATATCATATTTCTCCTAATTTGAAGCAATATACAGGTATAAGTATAATCAATTCCTTTTGGGGACAAATCAGACGATGCCACACATTCAAGGCAGGTGTTGACAACTATGATATGCACAGCGACCTCTGAGAATTGTTCTCAGAGGTCGCATTTTTATACAGCAAGTTATCCCCATATTCATCACGGACGGCTCAGAGGGGCATTTCCGTTCGTCTGAGAGCAAAGTAAAAGGCTCTGCATTTCTGCAAAGCCTTTTTGCTGATTATTCATCTTCGTCTGAACACTCTGACAAGCCGTGCGTGAGCTGAATGTATATGCACTCTGCTCGGTCACGCTCCTCGCCCTCTGTGGTCATCATGAGTTCAAGGAAATATGCCTTTGCCTGTTCGTAGTCCGTCCAGACCTCATGCTTGCCGTTGCAGACAGTCGTGACCTTGCGTGTTCTCGGCATCGCCAACTCAGGAATTTTCAACATAAAAGCACCTCCGAAAGTGTATTGTAGCTATATTATACTCCGCACCATTTCCGCAGTCCAGCATATCGGGATAATTGTAATAATTCTTGTGCAGGGCGCAGCAATATCGCAGATTTCCTCGGTGCAATACGCTGTATTATTCAAGGTCGTTCCTTTTTCTTTTCTGTTGCTGATTACGGCTCTGCTCCTGACGAAGATACTGCTCGATCTCCATCGCAGCCTGCGATAGTTCTTCTGCTTTCAGCTTGGCGGCATTGTATTCTGCATTTTTCTGTTCTCGCTTTGCAGTAAGCTCAGCAATATGCTGTTCTATCTTCTCAGCAGTCGGAGTATGACCGCCTGGATACCATTTGAGCATCTTTTGATTGAGTTCATGGTATTGTTCGAGAAAACTGCCATTAGCCTTTTTATACTTTTCCTGTTTCCGCCCGCTGAGAGATTTGTATTCCGTAAAATACGGTCTGACTTCTCGGAGTTTTCTGAGTGTCTCAGCTTGTGCTTCACACTCCCTGATCTCATCTGCCATGTGGTTAAGTTCCTGAACAAGAGCTGTTCTGACAGCGTATGCAGAAATGGCAGCTTTCTTTGCTTCGTCAACGGTCACGCCGTACTTGGTCAGAATGTTCAATGCCTTGCTTGTGAGCTTCATGTTCTCACGGTCAATGGCATCACGGACAAACTTGTTTTCTTCAGCCTTTGGAGTGATAACTCTTACCTTCGTTCTCGGCACATACATCATACCGCCGATGTACTGTGCGATGCGTCCTTTTATCTGCTCAGTCTCATAATACCAGCCCAGCGTTTTCGCCCTCGTGAATTTTGCACGGGGGTTATTTTCTTTCTGCTCGGCAAGAATAAATTTCAAATCAATCTTGTGGTCGGAATTGTACTCAACGAGTATGCCGTATTCAGCACATTTTGCAAGAAAATCATCGAAGTCCTCGCTGACCTTGACTACCTGATCTATCGCATATTTCAGTTTTGCTTTCCACGAAAGTCCCTGACGGTTCATATCCCATTCCCAATAGCTCTTGCCTTTGGTCTGTTCGGGGTGTTGAATCACAAAAAGATGATGCCGCTTGCATACGCTGTCTGTGATGTTCATGAGTTTCTTGAATGAACGATCTTCTTTCGTTGTTCTGCGGTTTTCATGCGTTTCAAAAGTTCTGCCGTCAATGCAGTTGGTATTATTGAAAACACAATGCAAGTGCGTATGCTCCTTGTCGATTTGCCAAGCCCTGAAATTCTGATACTCGCCTTTGAGAAACTGCTCACATTTCTCCTGACCGACTTGCAAAGCTCGCTTCGGCCAGAATCTCCCCAAGGCTTGAAACTGACAATGAAGTGCTGTGCAAGAACATAGCTTTTCCCCGTTCCGCATTTCCTGATCTCCTGAAAGTCATGGTGTGCCTGTTCTGGATCAGAGCTGCACCCGTCTGTGATGATAAGTCTGCCGTTGTCCGTTTTTTCAGGATTGGCGATATATTTCAGCGATGCAAGCTCATCAACTGAGACTGAAAATATCTTAGTGGTTGCCAAAGCTGTTCCACCCCTTTCTTAATGTCGGCAATGTCATTATCATAAACCTTGCCGCCGCTGTTTGCACGGACAGCGATCTGATTGATATTGTTGGAAATATTTCTCGCCAGCCGGATAAGCTCTTTCAGCTCAAATTCGCTGAACTTCACGATGTATCCCTGATAGATCATCGCCCTGACGAAATCACTTCGAGACTTCATTCCGCTTTCCCGAAACTTGCGGTCGATGTAATCAAGTTCTTCCTGATTTACTCTGATCTTCAAGTAAAGATCACGCCTTTTGTTGTTCTCCATAATCATTGTTTCCTTTCTTTTTATATTTTCTGAATCGGGGTTCAAGGGGTGTCCCTCTTGCAAGCGGTGCGAATTGTGGGTTGCCGTAAAGTGCGCCCACGATTTGCCGAGCTTGCGATTTGACATAGCCCCTGCGGGGCTAATTTTCATATGAGCCTGTCGGCTCTGCTGTTTTTCTCACTTCCGTGTGAGGAATTGGAGCATCAGCGACTATATTTCTCTGTATCGCCTTTTGCTCAATAGGCTCTCCGCCGCTCCCTGAAAACATCTTACTGGAAAAATCTAAAATAGTCAAGACAGTCATTTTTCAGCGTCCGTCAAAATGACTACATTCACTTTTCTGCGAAATAACGTGATTCCGATTTTTGAAAATTCAAAATTCCCCGGTCTTTTATGAACAAACCGTGAACAAAAGATTGTGCGCAATGCGGATTGTTTTTTCATTGAAGTGCGCGCTATAATTAGATCATAGCAGTAAGGAATTTCAAAAACTGCTTAGAACAAAAACAGAAAGGTCGTGATTTTTGAATGGGCTTTTATACAGAAAAGAGAGATCAGCTCATCGAGAAGATCAAGGTTTTGGAGAAGCGTATCGCCAGTGATACTGCAAAGAAGAAATCGCTGGAGGAGAAGCTGAAAGACGCTACCCGTCTTGCGATGGCAGAGGAATACAACTGCAAGCCCAGGGAGCTTGATGAGATCATCAGCTCGGAGCATCTGCTTTTACAGAAACTGAGGGCAAGCGGTATGTCCGATGCGGAATTGCTTGAACTCTGCGGAGTGAAAACTTCCGACAGTACGAACAGCAATGTCACTACTTACAGCAACACGGACAGTGACGAAATCAGGTTTTATGACGATCCTGATCGTGACGATGATTGATTTTGCTTACAAC
The DNA here is from genome assembly GCA_000174895.1 of Ruminococcus flavefaciens FD-1. Classification (GTDB taxonomy): domain Bacteria; phylum Bacillota; class Clostridia; order Oscillospirales; family Ruminococcaceae; genus Ruminococcus; species Ruminococcus flavefaciens_A. Next base: position 7,473 of record ACOK01000081.1, on the reverse strand, counting down.
GGTGTAGGCAATTCCCCATAACAAGGGGGAACAAAACAGTGCAGCCGTAAAATACGCAGTCGGCTCAAAATACTGAGCCGATCTTACGGCTGTTGAGGGTAAGAGATAGAATGCGATGCCCTCCGCTCTAAAAGCGTAAAGATAGAGAAGCTAAGGAGTAAAATTCGCTATGAATACAAATGCCGCAGAGAGAAAGAAGGCAGTCAACAAGAACAACAGACTGGAGCAGTTTAAGAACTGCCCGACACGCACAACGGTACAGGTCATTGACGGTTGCCGATACATTGTGCATAGTCATTTTATCGGGGAGAAAGACCTCGCATGAAGTCTATGAATAGACTCGCCGTGGATGCCGCTTTGGAGAAAACGGCAAACGTGTAAAATTATGTGCGGAAAGGTATTGCCAAATTCGGTATATCGCGCTATAATAGATATATCGAATTTGGTTCTGCTTGCACGGAAAGGAGTTTATTGATGGCAAAGCAGACCGAAAACAATGTTGGAATTTATCTTCGCCTTTCAAAGGAAGATATGTTGGAGGGCGAATCGCTCTCTATCGAAAATCAGAAAATGATCCTGACAAAATTCGTGCATGACAAGGGATGGAATCTCGTTTCTGAGTATGTGGATGATGGGTACAGCGGCACTGATTTCGACAGACCAGGCATACAGAAATTGCTTGCTGACGCTCAGCTCGGAAAGATCAATATCGTGGTTGTAAAAGACCTCTCCCGTTTCGGCAGAAATTACATCGAAGTGGGCCGCTATATCGACTATATTTTTCCGATGAACAATATTCGCTTCATCGCTCTGAACGATAATGTGGATACCGCTGACCGCAGCAGTACGGCTCTCGACATGATGCCGATCATCAATCTGTTCAATGAGTGGCACAGCAGTTCCACAAGCAAGAAGATCAAGGCTGTATTTGAAGCGAGTGCAAAGGCTGGCAAGTATCTCGGCGGTCGTGTGCCTTACGGTTACGATATGGGCGATGATCCGAATCATCTGCCTGTCATCAATTCCGAAACCGCACCTGTGGTGAAACACATTTTTGAGCTGCGTTTGCAGGGACTCAGCCAGAGAAAGATCGCTGACCGTCTGAATGAAGAAGGTATCCTCTGTCCGTCGGAGTATTATTATCAGCGACAGGGCAAGGAAAATCCGGTGGTCAGCCGTAAACTGTGGAGCAGACCTATTGTCGATCGTATGCTTCATAATCCCATGTATCTCGGAAACTTGGTTCAGCTCAAAACGACAACCGTCTCGCACAAGAATCACAAGCTGGTCAAAAAGGATGAAGCGGAATGGGTCGTTGTTCCGAACACACATGAAGCGATCATCACGCAGGAGATATGGGATCGGTGCAGGGAAATCGACGAGGAGCATTCTATCGGCAGACGCACAAAGACTGGCGATACAAAGCCGCTGTGTGCTTTGATGTACTGTGCTGACTGCGGTTTCCGAATGAAGTTTTCTCGCAACCAGAAAATGAGAGGTGTCACAACGGGCAATCCGCATCAGATCGTTGTCGGCTCTTACAACTGCGGTACATATTCGCTGTACGGCAAGACAGTCTGCCCCACACACTACATCAGCCAGAGAACAATAGAGGAGATCGTGCTGAATGATATTCGTTCGATGATGCAGCTCGTTGAGGAAGATGAAGCAAAGGCGAGAAAACAGTTCCTTGCAAGGAAACAGAAACAAGAGAGCCAGCAGATTTCCTCGGACAAAGAAAAGCTCCGCAAGGCAAAGGAGCGCATTGCAGAGCTTGACGGCTTGATACAGTCGGTGTATGAGGATAAGGTATCGGGCGAGATTCCTGCGAGTATGTGTACGAAGCTCCTGACCAAATACGAAGCGGAGCAGAATGCGCTCTCCGCTGAGGTGCAGGAGATCGAAGCGAGACAGCTCATGCAGAAACAGGACGAACATGATGTGGACGAATATATCTCTCGCTTAAAGCGTTTCAGAAATGCGGAATACCTCACTCGGCAGATGTGCCTTGAATTGATCGACTCCGTTACGGTTGACGAGTTCGAGAGGGGCAAGCAGGAGCGTGATATTCACATCTATTACAAGTTTATTGATAAGGGCTATACGGGTAAGTCCGAATGATAAGACGGTGGGTGTACTTTATGGCTGCCTGACAAAGGACGGGGCTTGACTATGCACAGAGGGAGATGATCACCTTTTGCTTCATTGCTGCACAAGGTGGCTGTGAACCGCAGCTTACCGCTCATGCTTCAGCCAACATGAATGTGGGAAATGACAAAAAATTTCTGATCAAAGTAATTTCTCAGTGCCTGCCGTTTATTGGCTATCCGAGAAGTCTGAATGCACTTGCCTGTGTAAATAAGGCGGCAGAGAAAAATTGCCAGGGTGAATGATGTTTCAGATACTGATAAACGGAAAAGCCTATGATGTGGAGTTTGCGGAAAACAAGACATCTGCGGATATTATACAGATGCTGCCCTTGAAATTGTCTATGCAGGCATATTCGGATATCGAATATTATGCCGAATTGCCTGAAAGACCATTCTTTGATGAAAAAGTGACGGTCATGCAGGCAAAAGAAAAAGCACTGATGTATTGCAGAGAGTATAACGCATTGGTTGTCGTATGCAGGAATCACCATGATATTTTTCGTGAGGTGCCTGTCGGAAGGATCATAGGGAATCCGTCATGGGAAAACAAGCTGAATTCAAGAATTGCAGCAGAAATCAAAGTAGTAAGCAAATAAATTGACGGGAAGCTGGCAAGCAGATGATGTGCAGAGGCGTTAGCCGCGGGTTGTGCGGTATTGCCCTAAAATAAGGAGGCATACAATATATGGGAAAGAAAATATTAGTCGTTTGTTATTCTTTTTCAAACGGTAATACAAGAATGATCGCAAAGCAGTTACAGCAGGCACTGGGGGCTGATTATACGGAGATAGAGACCGTCACTCCATATCCGGCTTATGGCGGATTTAACAGTAAGGTGGTAAGTCAGGGACAGCGTGAGGTGGATGAGGGCTTTCAGCCGGAAATAAAGCCTCTTTCGGTAAATGTAGCGGACTACGATGTGGTAGCCATAGGTACGCCGACATGGTGGTACACGATGGCTCCTGCGGTGCTGACATTCCTAAATGCAAATGACTGGTCGCAGAAAACGGTGATACCGTTTATGACGCATGGCGGATGGCCGGGTCATGTGATCAAGGATATACAGAATGGCTGTGTCGGTGCGAAATTTCTTCCTGACATGAAGATACAGTTTGATTCACAGGGAGGATCAGATATGCTGACTTCGCAGGCGGACATCAATGCTTGGATCGAGCGTGTAACAAAGGCGATATGACGAGGAGGGATGAGAGATGAAGTATGTTAAACTTGGAAATTCCGATCTGAATGTGTCCCGCATCTGTATGGGATGTATGGGATTCGGTGATGCTGCAAAGGGACAACATAGCTGGACGATTGACGAGGAGCATTCCAGAGAGATCATCAAGCGGGGGCTTGATTTGGGCGTGAATTTCTATGATACGGCGATTGCCTATCAGGGAGGCACAAGTGAGCAGTTTGTCGGACGTGCGCTCCGGGATTTCACAAAGCGTGAGGATGTAGTTGTTGCGACAAAGTTTCTTCCACGCACACCGGACGAGATTGAAAACGGGATCAGCGGGCAGCAGCATATTGAAAACATGATCAATATAAGCCTTACGAATCTTGGCATGGATTATGTGGATTTATATATCTATCATATGTGGGACTGGAATACGCCTATAGAAGATGTGATGGACGGGCTGAACCGCATCGTGAAGGCAGGGAAAGCAAGATATATAGGCATTTCCAACTGCTTTGCATGGCAGCTTGCAAAGGCAAATGCACTTGCTGAAAAAGAAGGCTTTGCAAAATTCGTATCCATTCAGGGACATTATAACCTGATCTTCCGTGAGGAAGAGCGGGAAATGGTTCCGTATTGTGAGGAAGAAAATATTGCTCTTACTCCATACAGTGCGCTGGCAAGCGGACGCCTTTCCAGAAAGCCGGGAGAAAGCGATACAAAACGTGCCGTAGAGGACGCCTATGCAAAGTTCAAGTATGATGCCACGGCAGATCAGGACAATGTGATCATTTCCCGTGTGGCGGAGCTTTCCGAGAAGCGTGGCGTGACGATGACAGAGCTTTCCCTGGCTTGGCTTCTTACAAAAGTAACTGCTCCGATCGTGGGCGCAACAAAGCTCCATCATATTGAGGGTGCTGTAAAGGCGGTGGATATGGAGCTTAAGGATTCCGAGATCGCTTATCTGGAAGAACCTTATGTTCCGCATCCGTTGGCAGGTGTTATGGCACAGAACAAAAGGACAAATGCCGGCGAGAATCACGGTTGGGGGACAGGCAATCAAAAATAGAAAGGTAAGTAAGGTAGAGCAGAGTGATCGGATGAAGGAAATAAGAGCGTATATGGAGAGCATATAAAATCTGCTTTAATATGGCTTTTCAGAGAGGAGCATAGGCATGAATTGGAAAAAAGTCATTTCCATCGTTTTGATAGGAGTGTTGGGTTTAATGTGCATGGCGGCATGCCGGGCTGCTGCCGGGACATCTGAAGAGTCTCAGGTACCTGATACATCAACGGCTGCACAGGAGAATGCAGATAACGAAGTCACCGAGGATGAATCAAGCGGCAGTATGATCGTGGTCTATTATTCTTGGTCGGAAAACACAAAGAGCATAGCAAAGCGTATTGCGGAAACTACCGGAGCCGATATTTATGAGATCAGGACGGTAAAAGCATACCCGAAGGACGGATATGAGACATCGGATATCGCTCAGGAAGAACGACGTACCGGAAATCTACCGGAGATCGTAGATGATCTTCCGGATCTGAAAGAATACAACACGGTCATCATAGGTGGTCCGATCTGGAATGCATATGTTTCTACGCCTCTTGCCCGGTATTTGGAATTAACGGATCTTTCAGAAAAGACGGTCATACCATTCAGCACAAGCCAGGGATCCGGGCAGAGCAGCTATCTGAAAGATTTTCAGGAACGGGTAAGGACAGCGGAACGGATCGGCGAATATAAGGACATTCAGTTTCCGGCAAACTACAGCTCCGATACCTTTTCAGATGAAGAGATCGATGAGATGCTGGCTCCGTGGATTGAGAGTAATTCCCTTGTCAGTAAGAGCGTATCAGGAAAAGAGGTTTTATTAAACAGCGGGTACAAGATGCCGGTAATCGGACTTGGCACATGGACGCAGGATGATAAAACCGTTGAGATGTCTGTTTATGAAGCAATAAAAGACGGCTACAGGCTGATTGATACGGCACAGTATTATGGAAATGAGACAGGCGTGGGGAACGGTGTTCGGAAGGCAATCGATGAGGGCATTGTGAAGCGTGAGGATGTCTTCGTTACTACGAAGGTTATGCCGGGTAATTATGACAGGGCGTATCAGTCGATAGATGAATCGCTTGCACGGCTTGGATTTGATTATATTGATCTTATGCTTGTCCATCAATCCGGGTCTGGCGATGAAGAAGTTTATAAGGCACTTTGTCAGGGCGTGGCGGACGGAAAGATCCGATCAATCGGAATATCGAATTATTATACGGCAGATGAAGTGGAACGCGTGACAGATGGGGCTGATATCAAGCCTGCCGTTATTCAAAACGAAAATCATCTGTACTATCAGAATACGGAGTTGCAGGAATATGTGAAGCAGTACGGCACAGTAATCGAGTCGTGGTATCCTTTTGGCGGCAGAGGACATACTTCGGAGAGTTTCAATAATGAAGTGATCGTCGAGCTTGCGGAAAAATACAATAAAACCTCGGCACAGATCATACTTAGATGGCAAGTGCAAGCTGGATATATAGCAATTCCCGGTTCATCTGATCCAAATCATATTGCGGAGAATTACGATATATTTGATTTTGAATTATCGGAAGAGGATATGCAGTGCATCAACAATCTTAACAGAATGGAAAGATATGAGATCTGGTAAATGACAATATTGATCAAGAATATAGGTTTACGACATTTTAGCAAAATATAGTTTGGCAAATTATTAACCACAGGACGAGTACGAATGGATAACGGTGCGGACTGGATAAAATCAGACTCCTGTACCTGTATCTAAAACTGCAAAACGTATCGACAGCCCACAGAGCATAGCTTGTTCTGTGGGCATTTTTGTTTTTAGGGGGTTCATTTTTCGTTCTCTCGTGAGATACCTGTAGGAGTTGGTTTTCATGACCAAGGAACAGAAAGAGAAAATCATACGCTTCCGCAGGCAAGGCCTCGGATATGCCGACATCGGTCGGGAATTGGATATTTCAAAGGATACGGTCAAGAGTTTCTGCCGCAGGAACGGACTGATGGTTTCGGACAGCAAGCCTGCTGATGATAAAGACAGATGGAGATTATTTTGACGGAAGATACCTTTCGATCATTTTAAAGTCATCGGTATTCTTAATGGCAATAAAATTCCGTTGCCCGATATCGAAAAGATCAGTATGAGCCGATTTTCTGAATCAGAAGGTTGGGGGCATTGCCTTGATCCAAAAGGCATTTCAGAGAGTATGTAAAACATTATGCGATATTCCATTAGCCCAAAGTCTAATGACACACTAACTTTCCGTTCCGTTAAGGTTCAAAACAGCATTATGGCGCGCGCCACAATGACAGCATACTCTATTGGAACTGTATATCAGACAAAAACCTGAGATTTGTTCACACAAGCACTTCTCAGGTCTTTTCTTTTCGGCGGTTAGTTTTCCGCTCCGCAGGCGCGGACGGCTCTGAGAGGCATTTCCGTTCGTCTGAGGGTGCTGTCAAGCAGAGGTCGGCTCTGCGATTCCGTGTTCCGCTTCATACTCCCTGACACGGCGGTAAAAGGTATTAGCCGACAAGCCCATTCTCCGCATAAAGTCCCTGCCTGTGATGCTCTTTGACTTCCATTCCCCATAGAGCTGCCCGAACCTCGTCCAGTCGATCTCAATGGGCTTTCTGCCTGTGTACTTGCCCTGTGCTTTGGCGATCTCGATGCCCTCACGCTGTCGCTGTTTGAGCTGTTCTCTTTCAAGCTGAGAGAGTGCAGCGAACACGGTCAACATGAATTTGCCCGTAGGAGTGTCCGTGTCGATATTCTCCTTATGGCTGACGAGTGTTACCCCTTTGTCGGTAAGGGTGTCGATGATGTTCAGTAAGTCCTTTGTGGAGCGTCCTAAACGGCTAATACTTTCGATGTAGAGCGTGTCACCCTCACGCACATAGTCAAGCATAGCCCTGAGTTGTGGGCGGTCTTTGTTCGCTCCCGAAATCTTCTCGGAGAAAATGCGGTCAACCTGATAGTCGCACATGATCTCCTGCTGTCTCGCTGTCTCCTGATGCTCCGTGGAAACACGGATATAACCTATTCTACTCATAAAATCTTCCTCTCTTTATTCAAGCTGACTTTTCTTTCTCTTGGCAGC
>ACOK01000082.1 GCA_000174895.1 Ruminococcus flavefaciens FD-1 | reverse complement strand
CGATAAATACATATAAAACTGCTATATGAGTACCACGGATAACCGTCCCTTTTTATTATTTTATTCCGTATGTCTCTCTGTATTCCAGCATTTTGTCAAGATATTCCTTACCGGGAACGATATCGTTTCTGATAGCGTCGATGATATCTTCCATAGTTACGATAGGGTATACAGTAACACCGAAGTCACGCTTTACTTCCTGGACAGCAGAAAGCTCGCCTGTGCCCTTTTCCATACGGTCAACAGTGATGACCATACCTGTAACATCTACATCAGCAGCAGATTTAAGCTTAGGCATAGACTCACGAAGTGCCTTGCCTGAAGTCATTACGTCGTCGATGATAACGACCTTTTCGCCGTCAGTGAGAGTCTTACCAACGAACATACCGCCCTCGCCGTGATCCTTTGCTTCCTTTCTGTCGAAGCAGTAGGAAACATCAACGCCGAACTTATTGCTGAGAGCGACAACAGCTGAAACCGCAAGCGGAATGCCCTTATAAGCAGGGCCGAAAAGAGTTTCTACAGGGATATTGTTCTCATGGATGCACTCTGCGTAGTATTCGCCAAGCTTAGCAAGCTGAGCGCCTGTCTTGTAGTTGCCGCAGTTGATGAAGTATGGAGCCTTACGTCCGCTCTTGAGAGTGAATTCTCCGAAAGTGAGAACTCCGCAGTCCACCATAAATTTAATAAAGCTTTCTTTGTAAGTCATTGTTTTACCTCCGTTATTAATATGCTGCTTTAAGTCATGGTTCACATTCTACAGCCGTACCTTGTTTCAGGCTTTCCTGACAGTCGATATACCGCTGATTTGAACTTCCTCTGAATTTGATCTCCCAGTCCTTTTTATCAAGGATGAACGGTCCGTCGATAAGATAATCCGTCACTGAAAGAAGCTCTCCCCAGCCGTTCTGTTCACGGTTTTCGTAGAGTTTTTCAAAGGTATAGCCTGTGTATGTGATAATATCCATACCAAGCGACTTGATCTCTTTTCCGAGTTCAGCAAGAACGTGAGCCTGACAGAATGGCTCGCCGCCGCTGAAAGTTACACCGTCAAGAAGGGGATTACCCTTAATCTTTTCCAGCAGTTCATCGGTATCAACTAACGTACCGCCGCTGAAATCATGGGTCTGAGGATTATGACAGCCCTCACAGTTGTGAGGGCAGCCTTGTGTGAATATTGTAAATCTGATGCCGGGACCGTCAACGATAGAATCATTGACAGTTCCTGCTATTCTGAGTTCCATTATATCACCTTATACATTATGTTTTACACGGTCGTGTTCTTCCGAGCGCTTACCGTCATTGAAACGATCAAGAGTACCAACAAGATAGCCTGTGATACGGCGGATCCTGTCGAATGCCACATTATTGCTGTGTTCCTTACGTCCGCAGCATGGGCAGGTCTCGCCGATGATACCTGTGTATCCGCAGCATGGGTCACGATCAACAGGGTGGTTGATAACACCGTAGCCGATACCCGATTCCTTCATGCAGCGAACTATTTTCTCGAATGCATTGAGGTTCTCCAGCGGGTCGCCGTCCAGCTCGATATAGCTGATATGACCTGCATTTGTAAGCTCATGGTAAGGAGCTTCTATCTTGATCTTCTCAAATGCGCTGATAGGGTAGTATACCGGCACATGGAAGGAGTTTGTGTAGTAATCACGGTCAGTTACGCCTTCGATAATACCGTAGCGCTTCTTGTCCATGCGGACGAATCTGCCTGAAAGTCCCTCAGCAGGAGTAGCAAGGAGAGAGAAGTTAAGTCCTGTTCTCTGTGACTCCTCATCAAGACGATGTCTCATAGTTGAAATGATCTCAAGACCAAGTTCACGAGCCTCTTCGCTTTCGCCGTGATGAGCGCCGATAAGAGCCTTGAGAGCCTCAGCAAGGCCAATGAAGCCGACTGAAAGTGTACCGTGCTTGAGCACCTCACCAACTGTGTCATCCGGTGAGAGCTTCTCAGAATCGATCCAGATACCCTGTCCCATAAGGAAAGGATAGTTCCTTACACGCTTCTGTGACTGGATATTGAAACGATGCATAAGCTGATCTATGACCAGATCCATCTTCTCTTCAAGCTTCTCGAAGAAAAGACCGACGTTGTGATCCGACTTGATAGCCAGCCTTGGGAGATTGATAGAAGTGAAGCTGAGGTTGCCTCGTCCGGTAACGATCTCACGGGACGGGTCATGAACATTGCCGATAACACGGGTACGACATCCCATATAAGCGATCTCTGTATCCGGATCGCCCTCCTTGTAGTATTTAAGGTTATAAGGAGCGTCAATGAATGAGAAGTTAGGGAAGAGTCTCTTTGCTGAAACCCTGCACGCTAACTTGAAAAGGTCGTAGTTGGGATCTGTAGGATTGTAGTTGATGCCTTCCTTTATCTTGAAGATATGGATAGGAAAGATAGGAGTTTCGCCGTTTCCGAGACCTGCTTCCTGAGCGAGGAGAACGTTCTTGATAACCATTCTGCCCTCGGGTGATGTATCAGTTCCGTAGTTGATGGAGCTGAACGGAGTCTGTGCACCTGCACGGCTGTTCATGGTATTGAGGTTATGAATAAGAGCTTCCATGGCCTGATAGGTTGCTCTGTCAGTTTCCTTGACAGCATTCTTTACGGCAAAAGCCTGTATCTTCTTGATAGTCTCGCTGTCAGTGTACTCAGCGAGGAGTTCAGCTTCCTTTTCGCTGTAGCCGTTATCGTTAGCGAGAACCGGTCTGAGATCGTACTTCTCACGGAGTTCCTTCTTGATCTTATCAGCTATCTCGAATTCGTTATCAACGCCGACGATAAGTGAAAGAGCTCTTGCAACGTTCTGGATGTATCTTGCGGCGTAAGTCTTCTTTACGCCCTCAGCCATTGCATAATCAAAGGTAGGGATACTCTGTCCGCCATGCTGATCATTCTGGTTGGACTGAATGGCTATACAGGCAAGTGCGGAATAGCTTGCGATGTCATTGGGTTCACGGAGATATCCGTGACCAGTTGAAAAGCCATTTGTGAACAGTTTCTTCAGATCGATCTGCGAACAGGTAGTGGTAAGAGTATAGAAGTCAAGATCGTGGATATGTATGTCTCCCTCTCTGTGAGCCTTTGCGTGGGCAGGCTCGAGGACATACATTTCATAGTACTCCTTAGCTGATACTGAACCGTATTTCAGCATGGTACCCATAGCAGTATCGCCGTCAATGTTAGCATTTTCTCTCTTTATATCGCTGTCTTTAGCGGCACTGAAAGTAAGTTCGTTAAGTACACACATAAGGTTTGTCTTCATCTCACGTGAGCGTGTGCGCTCATAGCGATAGAGGATATAAGCCTTAGCAGTCTTAGCGTGACCTTTTTCAATGAGAGTTTTCTCGACGAGATCCTGTATCTCTTCAACGGTAGGAGTTTTTCCGGGGTTCTGCTCCTCATACAGTTTACATACTTCTACAGCGACGTCCATAGCGGCATTGAAGTCAGTACCGCCTTTAGCCTGAGCAGCCTTGAATATAGCGTTAGCTATTTTTTCAATGTTGAAAGGAACTTTTCGGCCGTCTCTTTTGATTATGTGAATTATCATCTATAGTCAAACCTCCGATCAATATATAGTGTCTCTTTCTTTATGGTTCTATATTAGTATAAAACAAAAGACGAGGTTTGTCAATTATGCATTTCTACCGATATGAGTATTAATACCGCCGTCATATTTATAAGAAGTTCACATTTTTTCTTTTAAAAATCAGTCATTTGGCTATTCTTCGTTCGACTCTCAACATAGTGTTGATAAAAAATACCCACCACAATATATTGTGGTGGGTATACATTATGCTGTATGAGTAAGTATATATCCTGTGATGGTGCTGTAAGCAGTTTCATTGAACTTCTTTGTCTCTTCATCGATATATTCAGGAGCAAGTACGCCGTCCTGATTCTTCATAGCAGTATTTGTATCGATGCAGTAGACCTGATACTTATCAGCCATTGCCAGAAGCTTTGAGTTATATTCGTTGATCAGTTCGTTCTTTGAATTGTCTTCACCCTCAGCCTTGACAGGAGGAAGCTGCATAACATAGATCTTCATGTCAGGTCTTGCTGAGTGGAGATTATCTACCAGCTTTGAATAGTTCTCGATCATTTCGTCAACAGGTGATGAACCAATATCGCTTCCGAGCATGATATAAAGATTCTGAGGCTTCTTAATCTGTATTGTCTCATATGCAGTAACTGTACCGTAATTAGTTACGATCTTGGTTGTATTGCAGTTGAGAGCATTGAGCGCCTCACTTCCGAGAACATCAGTGAAGTTTGTAAAGCTTGCCATATCAAGCAGAGTAGAGTCAGTGATAAGACAGCAGTTGTCAAAATAGCCTGCTTCAGCAGCCTCTGACTGAGGAACGGGATTAGTGATCTCAGCCTTTGGAACAGTTGTTGCTTCTTCGTCTTCTTCCTCAGGTTCACTTGCATCCTCAGTTTCTGTATCAGCATCCGTAGTTACATTATCCTCAACGGTTATACTTCCGAATTCATCATCAAGGAAATCCGAGTTGATATTTGCTTTGAACATATATATTACGAAGCAGGCAAAGAAAGTAAGGGCAACAATAAGGATAAGTCCCCATATGCTGAATCTTACCTTTGGTCTTCTTTTCCTTTTACCGGAACTTCTGTGAATGTTTCTGCTTTTTGACTTAGCCATATACGATACCGTCTCCTTATAAAAAGCAGCAAAAATGCTGCTGATAGTTCTTTTTAGCTTCCCGTCCTTACATTGGCACAGGTACTTTTATATTATACCTCATTTTATATTTTTTTGCAAGTAGTTTAAGTGATTTTTTCTATTTTTTATTTCTTAACAATATCCGCTATTGCATTTTTGATTCGGATAGACTATAATATTATAAAAGAATTATTACAAACTACAAACACAAGGCGGGAGGGAACATTATGATGATCTGCGGAAGATGCGGAAATATGATGGTACAAGGGGACTTTTCCATGCAGAAGGAAGGCATAGGCCGGAAAGGCGGTGCTTTCATTTATCCTGTTGCCGTTTTTTACAAAGATAATGAAATGATCTGTGAAGCTGAGGGAGAGACTACTATCGGATACTACTGCCCTGAATGCGGACTTCTTGTGGGCGTCTTTCCGCTTACTCATCCTACCGGCTTCGTAGGAAAGTACCGTCAGGACCTTGACGATAATGTGGACAAGCTTCCCACTAAGAATTGTCCGGAGTGCGGTTCGGATATTGATGTGGATTATCCCAGGTGTCCTTTCTGCGGGTACCAGTTCTGATATGTGAGGCAGATACATGAAGGACGTTACAACATTATTCGGCAGCGCATTGGATAGATCCAGTTCCTATCTTTATACGTCTGTAAGATCTGCTCTTGAAGCTGATAATGATATCTGGTGTCTTGCCGATTCCGATACCAACGAAAAATGGGCGTATATCGGTAAAAACGACGGCGAATCCCTGACAGAATATTACGGTATTCTCTGTGAAGCATATCCCGTTGCTTTTCTGTATGATAATTGCCCCGACAAAATAAAAGCTGTACTTGACAAATGCGGTGTAGAATATACAGCTTTCGATGAGGAATTATCCTGCGATGAGGCGATTCTTCATCATTATATCACCGACACTCTTATAATTGACGACCGATTCTTAGAGGATGACTACCTGCCGTTCAATCAGGAAGCTTTCGATATGATAGTTGACGGCCGCCGATACCTGACGCCTTATAAATTTGCATTTGATGACCTTATCTACAGCTGTCCGCACTACACTGTAAGCGAACTTGCAGGGATGGATATAACAGAAAAAGACAATATTATTTTCCGCAAAGCCACCCCTGGGGAATACGTGCTGCTCGAAGATTTCCTCTACGAAGCCATATTCATCCCCGAAGGAGCAGTCTCTCCGCCGAGAGAGATAATAAAACGCCCCGAGTTGCAGGTCTATATCGAAAATTTCGGAAGCCGACGCAGTGACATCTGTATGTTTGCGGAAAAGGACGGAAAAGTGATAGGTGCCGCATGGGTGAGAATAATGAACGATTACGGCAGCATTTCTCCTCATATCCCATCACTTGCCATCTCGCTGTATCCTGAATACCGTGGGCACGGTACCGGAACAGCACTTATGCGTGTACTTCTAAATGAAGTGCGAAGAAACGGCTACGGATTTGTATCACTGTCGGTTCAGAAAGCAAACTACGCATACACGATGTATCGGAAGCTTGGCTTTGAAACTGTCAGAGAAACAACTGATGAATACATAATGAAAAAATATCTTTTCTGAAAGACGTTCACTATGAGCGTCTTTTTAATTTTCTGTATATATTCTGAAAAAAATTACAATTTGATATAATCCTACATAAAAATGATGATTTTGTGTATAGATTTTTTTTTGTTTTTATGATATAATAATAACGCAGGATGGTTTCAACAAATTATTTTATTTATAGAAGGGAAATGATCGTATGAAACTATTTTCAAAAGCAGTTGCATTCGTAGCAGCTGCAAGTATGGCTGTGCCTTTTATCGGCACATTTACGCCATCAGCAAATGCTGCGGCAAATGTTACAATTTCGCCGAACAATACCTATGAAATAAACAAAGGTATTTTCCAAGGCTGGGGTTCTTCACTCTGCTGGTGGGCAAACCGTGTGGGATATTCAGACTCTCTTTCTCAGAAAGCAGCTGATGCCTTCTACGGAGACGATGGACTTCGTCTTAACATTGCCAGATTCAATATCGGCGGCGGTGACGATCCGTCTCACCACCACATCACAAGAACCGACTCAAATATGCCCGGATACACCAAATACAACAACGGTGTAGTTACCTATGACTGGACAGCAGATGCAAACCAGCGAAATGTCCTCGACCGCTGTATCAAAGCAGCAGGGGATGATATGATAGTGGAGATGTTCTCAAACTCACCTCCGTATTATATGTGCAAGAGCGGCTGTTCAACAGGTAACAAGAACGCAGGACAGAATAACCTCAAGGATGATCAGTATACAGCTTTCGCTGAATACCTTGCTGAAGTCTGCAAGCATTTCGAGGAAAACTGGAACGTCAAGGTACAGAGCATCGATCCTATGAATGAGCCGTACACCAACTTCTGGGGAGCTTTCAGCCCCAAGCAGGAGGGCTGCCATTTCGATATCGGCAACTCCGAAAGCACTATTCTTGTTGAACTGAAGAAATCTCTTGCTAAAAGAGGTCTCAACGACATAATTATCAGTGCATCGGATGAAACTTCGATCGATACACAGATCGAAGCATACAACGCACTTTCTGCTGATGCAAAAAGTGTTGTCGGACGTATAGACACCCATACATATGGCGGAAGCAAACGTTCACAGCTGAAAGATACCGCTATCAAGGCCGGTAAGAATCTCTGGATGAGTGAGGTTGACGGCAAGGGCACAGCCGGTGTAAACGCAGGCGGTATGAGTGCAGGTCTCTGGCTGGCACAGAGAATAACCACAGACTGCAACGACCTTAACGCAAGCGCATGGATACTCTGGCAGCTTATCGATAACCACGTAAGTTCCGTTGGTTATAACGGCAACAAGGACTCCGGTATGCCGAATATCAATGACGGCTTCTGGGGCGTAGCTGTTGCAGACCATGACAAGAACGAGATAATTCTCTCAAAGAAGTATTACGCATTCGGACAGTATACAAGATACATCCGTCCGGGCATGACTATGCTGAAGTCATCAGGTTCGACAATGGCTGCTTTCGACAAGAAGAACAATCAGCTTGTCATAGTTGCATACAACACCTCAGGAAGCGCAAGCGATATCAATTTCGATCTTTCACAGTTTGATGAGTTAGGCGCTTCAGCTCAGACTATACGTACAAGCCCTTCCGAGAACTGGGCCGACATCGGCAAAACAGCCATAAACGGTTCTTCACTCAAGGCTTCACTTGCCGCAAATTCCGTTACCACATTCATTATCAACGGAGTAAAGGGCGGTGCTGATCTTACTAATAAGATCAACGTTGATGCTGCTAATGTCACAGGTACAAAGTCATGGAAAGACTCATCTGACAACTACTCAAAGGTATTTGACGGAAGCACAGGCACTTTCTTTGACGGACTTGAAAACGGCTGGGTACAGGCTGATCTGGGACAGAGTTACGATATTTCAGCTATCGGCTTTGCACCAAGAAGCGGTTACGAATATCGCTGTGCTGACGGTAAATTTATGGTTTCCGACGATGGCGAGAACTGGACAACGATCTATACCATCAACGGTAAACCTGCTACAGGTATGAATTATGTTTCAAAATTCTCTGCCTCAGCAACCGGCAGATACATAAGATATGAGATTCCCGCAGGCGCTCCGAACAACGAGTATAACAAAGACAACGTTTACAACTGCAATATCGCAGAGATAGAGGTTTACGGAACACCTTCCAAGCTGGCCGATCTCAACAAAATAGAGATACTGACATCTTCTGTAACAGGTTCAGCATCATGGAGAGATTCATCTAACGACTTCACAAAAGCATTTGACGGCGATATCAATTCATTCTTCGACGGACTTGAAAGCGGCTGGGTACAGGCTGACCTCGGCGCTGTATACGATATCGACACCATCGGATTCAGTCCACGTAAGGCTTATGAAGCACGTTGTACAGACGGAAAGTTCCTCTTCTCACTGGACGGCGAAAACTGGACTGAAGCTTACACCATAACAAATAAACCTGTTTTCGGTATGCAGTATGTGACCGATCTCAAGGGTGATACCAAGGCAAGATATATCCGCTATGAGATACCTTCCGGTGCACCTGCAAATCAGTACAACAGCGATAACGTTTATAACTGCAACATCGCAGAAATAGCTGTATACGGACAGAAATCAGCTGAGCTGAAAGGTGATATCGACCGCAACGGAAAGGTTGACTCAGAAGATCTCATTCTCCTCAGTCAGTTCCTCCACGGCAAAAAAGTCACACTCGACAATGATTCAGCCGATCTCAACAAGGACAGCGTTCTTGACGTATTTGATCTTGTAGAGCTCAGAAAAATACTCAACAAATAACATCAAAGCCGACTTTGCATAATGCAGAGTCGGCTTATTATATATCATGATATAACTAAAATATACAAACAAAAAAACTAATTAGAGTATTATATCAATTGTTTGATTATAACAAATTTAATAAATTCGACAATCTTGCAGACTTTTCGACATATTATATCACAACAAACTCTTGCATTTTTCTTGTGTTTATTGTAAAATATATGTAGTAGGAAATTTGAAAAGGAGATATATTATGGAAAACGATAGAATAAAAGTACTAATAGGAGACGATACCGCTAACAACGGTATAAGACTTGCTTCAACGCTGCGAGAGAAGGGAATATACGCTTACACCAGAAAACGAGAAGGAAAAGCCCTGTTTGACTCTGTGCTGAAAGAGAAGCCTGATGTTGTGATAACTGATCTTACTTATCCTGATTCAGATGCAATAATACTCATGAAAGAGATTCGGACAGCTTCTAAGAATCCGCCTGCATTCATAGTAGTGTCAGATATCTACAACAGTTTCATCGAGCGCCAGGTCATCGAAAACGGAGCGTCTTATTTCTTCGCCAGACCATACGACCACGACGAGCTTGAAAAGATCATCAGAGGAGTGGCACATAAAAGTGAATCAAAGAAGAGCAACGATGTGGAAATGATGGTTACGGATGTTATCAGAAATCTTGGAGTTCCAGCCCATATCAAAGGCTATCACTATCTGAGATGTGCTATCCTCAATTCTATAAGGGACTTCACACTTATGGAATGTGTAACAAAACAGCTTTATCCGTTTGTTGCACGTGAATACAATACCACATCTTCAAGAGTTGAAAGAGCTATCCGTCACGCTATCGAAATAGCCTGGGACAGAGGCAATTCCGAGGAGATAAGCAATTATTTCGGATACAGATCTGATAATTACAGATGCCGCCCCACCAATTCTGAATTCATCGCTCTCATCACTGACAAACTGAGACTCCAGCTGAAAAACGCAGGAGAGATATGATATAAAAGCCCGAACACATTAACCTCGGTACTCATATAGAAACTTTATACGCATTTATCGGGGGAAACCTTTTCTCAGAAAGGTTTCCCTCAATAGACACGTGTAAAAACTTCTGTACGAGTATCAGGGTTAACGTGCTCGGGCTATTTATTACAATATCTTTTTCCCTGCCAGGTATTTCGTCTTACAAGTTCTTTGTCAATGCCGCCGAGTACCGATTTTTTATCCGCACTCCATGCAGGAGCGATAAGCTTTGATTTATCGCCGTCGCCTGTAATACGCTCGATGACCGTTTCCGGAGGCAGAAGTTCAAGCTGCCTTACTATGATATCTATGTACTCATCCCTGCTGAGCAGTGTAAAACCGCCATTTTCGTATATTTCTGCAAGACGGGTACCACGTATTACATGAAGCATCTGAAGCTTTACTCCCTCAGGAGCAAGTTCAGCTATTTGCCTTGAAGTTTCGATCATCATTTCTGCGTCTTCCCCCGGAAGACCATTTATGATATGCAGACAAGTACGGATATGCCGTTCTTTCAGCTTTTTATATCCATCAAGAAACTCTGCATGAGTACAGCATCGATTTATATACCTTATCGTTTCATCATGAACAGACTGAAGCCCCAGTTCAACTGTAAGATCAGTAACATTATTCAGTTCAGACAGCAGATCAAGCACCTCATCGGAAAGACAATCAGCACGTGTACCTATTGAAATTCCTTTGACATATGGATAATCAAGCACCGAAAAGAAAACCTCTCTCAGCTTCCTATCAGGAGCATATGTATTGGTATTCGCCTGAAAATAGGCAATTACCGCAGATTCTTTGTGCTTTGCCGAAATTCGTTTATACTCAGCTTCAAGCTGTGCCGCAACAGAAAGCAGGGGAGAGGTAAAATACCCGCTCCCCCCATCACAGAAGATACACCCTCCTGTGCCTTTTGTTCCGTCAATATTAGGACAGCTGAAACCGCAGTCGATCACAGCTTTAAATATCTTTTCACCGTATTTCTTCTTGTTATAATAGTTCAGCGTGTGGTAACGCTTATTATCAGATGAATAGTGAAAAGGACTGTTATTCTGACTCACTCTTCTTCCTTCGCAGTAACAGCGATACCAAGAATATCAAGGCTGTCCTTGTCAACAGTTGAAGGACACTCAGACATGATCTCACTTGCATTCTGAACCTTCGGGAATGCTGTAACGTCACGGAGGCTGTCAGCCTTGCACATTATCATAGCAAGACGGTCAAGACCGATACCCATACCGCCGTGAGGTGGTGCAGCGTAACGATAAGCGTCAACCAGGAATCCGAACTTAGCCTGAATCTCTTCGTCAGTCATGCCGAGAGCCTCAAACATTTTCTGCTGAAGTTCAAAATCGGTGATACGCATAGAACCGCTTGAAAGCTCAGTTCCGTTGAGAACCAGATCCCATGCTTTTGCACGTACATTTGCAGGATCGCTGTCGAGATAGTCAAGGCACTCTTCCATAGGCATAGTGAATGGATGATGTGCAGCAACCCATGTATTGTTGTCTTCATCGTACTCGAAGAAAGGCATTTCAGTGATCCAGAGGAAATTGTACTGATCCTCAGGAATAACATCAAGCTTCTTAGCGCAGATAAGACGAATAGCGCCGAGAGTTGAAAGTACTGTCTTGGTCTTGTCAGCACAGATGAGAACAAGGTCGCCCTGCTGAGCGTCAACAGCTGAGCATATCTTTTCAAGATCGCCGTCAGCGAGGAACTTCTTGAACGAGCAGTTAGGCTCATCAGCCCAACGAATGTAAGCAAGCCCCTTAGCTCCGATGCCCTTAGCGTGGTCAACCAGCTTGTCGATCTCCTTACGAGTATATGCAGCAGCGCCGTTCTTGACATTGATAGCACGAACAGAACTGCCGTCCTCGATAGCGCTCTTGAATACAACAAAGTCGATATCCTTTACAGTATCAGTGATGTCCTGTATCTCAAAGCCGAAACGAGTATCAGGCTTATCAGAGCCGTAACGATTCATAGCGTCTGCAAAAGTAAGACGGGGAAGGGGAGTTGGAACATCAACGCCCATTACTTCCTTGAATACACGCTGAATGAATCCCTCAACACATTCCTGGATATCCTCAGCGTCAACGAATGACATTTCAAGATCTATCTGAGTGAATTCAGGCTGTCTGTCAGCACGGAGATCCTCATCACGGAAGCAGCGTGCAAGCTGGATATAACGGTCATAGCCTGCTATCATAAGGAGCTGCTTGTAGATCTGAGGTGACTGTGGGAGAGCATAGAATTTGCCGGGATGAACTCTTGAAGGGATGAGGTAGTCTCTTGCACCCTCAGGAGTTGACTTCATCATCATAGGTGTCTCAATTTCAAGGAAGCCGTTCTCATAGAAGTATTCACGGGTAACCTTAGCGATCTCATGACGCATGATGATATTTCTCTGGAGAGGTTCACGGCGAAGATCGAGATAACGGTACTTCAGACGAAGCTCCTCATTTACCTTTGTCTCTGCTGTGATCTCGAAAGGCGGAGTTTCAGCCTTTGAGAGAACTCTCAGATCTGTTACGAAAATCTCGACGTGGCCTGTCTTGAGCTTATCGTTCTTGCTTTCACGCTCACGGACTTCACCCTTGACCATAAGTACATCTTCACTTCTGCATGAAGAAGCTTTTTCAAAAATAGCCTTGTCTGTAGTCTCATTGAAGAGAAGCTGAACAACACCTGTTCTGTCTCTGAGAACGATGAAGATCACGCCGCCCTTGTCTCTTACTCTTTCTACGAATCCGCCAACAACTACTTCCTTTCCGATCTCAGTAACATCTCCGCAGTAGTGTGTGCGCTTTAAACCTTTCATACTATCAGCCATTGCTGTATCCTCCTGTATAAAGCGGACAGTACATCTGTCCGCCGAATTTATTTTATTGCTGCTGTCCGCCCATCTGGCTGAACATTTTAACTGTTGAAGCCTCGTCGATCTCTTCAAACATCTTGTCGATGTAAACAGAATCGAAAGCGCCTACGAACATATCATCAAGAGCAACCTCGGTTTCTTCGCCCTTGGACATTTCCTTCAGCTTGACCTTTCCGCTTTCAAGCTCGTTATCACCGATAACAACGGTGAATGCAGCATTGATCTTGTTGGCATATTTCATCTGAGGCTTGATACCACGGCCCATAAGATCGTACTCAGCGCAGTAGCCCAGTTCACGAAGATCCTTGGTAAGCTGCATAGCCTTTTCAAGAGCAGCCTCACCCATAGTTGCGAAATAGATGTCGCACTTCTTAGGTGTAAGATAATCGCAGCCCTGCTTGTCCATAACAAGGAGAAGTCTCTCGATACCCATACCGAAGCCCAGTGCAGGTGTTGACTGACCGCTCAGCTGCTCTATAAGACCGTCATAGCGTCCGCCGCCGCAGACAGTACCCTGTGCGCCGATCTCGGTAGTTACAAATTCAAATACAGTCTTTGTATAATAGTCAAGACCACGAACGATACGTGGATCGACCTTATACTCAATGCCAAATCCGGTAAGATACTTCTGGAGCTTTGTAAAGTGGTCGGAACAATCCTCGCAGAGATAATCTGTGATAACAGGAGCATCCTTGCCGATCTCCTTACAGATAGGGCTCTTACAGTCGAGAAGTCTCATCGGATTCTTGACGAGCCTTTCCTTGCAGGTATCGCATAATTCATCAATATGAGGCTCAAAATAGGCTTTAAGTGCTTCATGATACTTGGCACGGCAGTTCGGACAGCCGATAGAATTGATAAGAAGCTCAATATTTTTCAGTCCGAGACGCTCAAGAAGTGTCTTCGCAAGGAGTATGACCTCAGCGTCAGCTGTAGGTGCAGCGCTTCCGGCCATTTCAATTCCGAACTGATGGAACTCACGGAGTCTTCCTGCCTGAGGACGCTCATGACGGAAGCATGAGATGATATAGTATATCCTCTGCGGCAGAGCTTCATTGAGGAGTCCGTTCTGGAGCATTGCACGGATAGCGCAGGCTGTACCCTCAGGACGAAGAGTAAATTCAGTTTCTTTAGCCTTAACAGTATACATCTCCTTCTGCACAACATCGGTAGTCTCACCGACAGAACGCAGGAAAAGATCTGTATTCTCAAAGGTAGGGAAACGAAGCTCACCGAAACCAAAGCTTTCAGCAGTCTCCCTTGCGATTTTTTCTATGGTGTGCCATTTGTAAACGTCCTTCGGAAGTACATCCTCAGTACCGTTGGGGCGTTTGATATTTAAAGCCATATTATCCAGCCTTTCTATAATTATAAATTCTTCTCACATGAAAATTGTCCCTGAGAAGGGACAATTGAACATCAGATGCTCGGATTACCGACCTCACGCCAGTCAAGATCGCCTCTTTCAAGGGCAAGGATGAGGGCTTCGGCGGTTGCGATATTTGTGGCAACAGGTACATTATGAACATCACAGAGTCTGAGAAGGTTCATACCGTGCACATCTGCCGCCTTTGGATTTATAGGATCTCTGAAGAAGAGGAGAACGTCCACTTCATTGCAGGAGAGGAGTGCAAGTATCTGTTCTGCACCGCCCTGACCGCTGAGATATCTCTTGATCGGAAGTCCTGTAGCTTCGCTTACCTGCTTTCCTGTAGTATTAGTCGCAATAAGAGTATGCTTTGATAAGATGCCGCAGTAAGCACTGCAGAACTGTACCATAAGCTCTTTCTTAGCATCATGTGCAATAATTGCTATCTTCATATTTCTGTCCTTTCCCCGCTGAGCGGTTGTATTTCAAATATATCAAGAAGTCTTGACAGTAAGCGGAACAAATTCTCCGCCGAGTCTCTTTGAAATGGCATCAAAAGCCTTGAGAGCCTCTGAATCGGTAGGGATAGGCGTACCCTTACCGGTAGCGACTGTCATTTTGAAATCATCGGGAATAACACCTATAAGCTGAACGCCGACCTTATCAATGATCTCATCGAGGTTGGCAACAAGAGCTTCACCGATAACTTTCTTGCTTATTTTATTGATAATGAGACGCTGACTCTTATTTCCTCTGTTGTAGAACTCATCCGACATGAGGCTTGCATCTCTGATACAAACAGGGTCAGGAGTAGAAACAACGAGGATAAGGTTAGCCTGTTCAACGATATCGAATACATGGGAATTGATACCCGCACCCGTATCGATGATGATATACTCAAAATATTTTTTTACTGAACGGCAGATCTCAACGATCTGTTCAGCCGAAACACTTGTGAGACTTTTCGGAGCGCAGAGCAGATTGAGATTTGAAGCCATAGGAATCGGGGCGATAGCTTCAAGAGCACTTTTTTTGCCTTTGAGAACATCACCGAGATCGTATCTGATATCATCTTCAACGCCGAACATGATATCAAGACATCTGAGACCGAAATCCAACTCAATAATGAGGGTTCTGTGTCCTTGTTTTGCGAGAGTGTAGCCAAGTCCTGCGCAAACGGTTGACTTGCCCGTACCGCCCTTGCCTGATGTGATCGCAATAATTTTAGACATTATATTTCCTTTCCGATATCCGTGAGACTCTGAAACAGACTCTGCTGCATCTGACAGGGATACACTGCAAATGAAGTAATTCACTGAAAGCAACGATCAGCCATGTACGGTTAATCCATCATTGCTTATAGCGGCGAACAAACGATCATATTACAGCATTATCCAGGTAAAATGCCGGATCCTCATAAATAAACTAATAAATTATAATTCCAGAATATATTATATCACAAAATTTGCTTAATGTCAAAGAAGTTTTTTGTATAAAACTGAAGATTGTATAATTTGGCATATTTCAATAAAAATTATTGGTGATTTCGACCAAGTCTCATATAAATTCCAGTATTTTTTCAACGGTTTTTTCTATATTTCTGCCGTTTTCATCAATTATAACATCTGCATATTTCTCATATATCGGGCATCTTTCATTATAAAGATCGGACAATTTCTGTCCGTTTCTTATAACAACGCCTCTGTTTTTTATATTGCCAAGGCGGTATTTAAGCTTTCTGTAATCAAGTTTCAGATAAAAGATCTTTCCGAGCTCAGATAACTTTTTCATTGCATCATCGCCATAGATAACACTTCCGCCTGTGGCGATAACAGCCTTTTCAGCGTTGAGTCTGCTTATGATATCATTTTCTTTTGCGATGAATCCGTCAATACCTTCCTCGGAAATAATATCCTTGAGCAGCTTCTTTTCATGCTCCTGAATAACGATGTCGGTATCAATGAATCTGTATCCGAGGATCTTAGCAAGAATGACCCCGACTGTGCTTTTGCCGACACCGGGCATTCCGATAAGAACAATACTATTTTTCATTTTTCACCCCTGATATACAATATAATATTTATTTTACTCTTATTTTTAAGAGATGTCAATAGATGCTTAAAATTTAGAGGCAATATTATTTATTTATATTTTAATAGGAAATCGTAATATGCATACCAAATGAGCAAAAACATTTTCTGTTTAAGGCAACACCGCACAAAACTTGTGCTGAATATGCGCCGACAGATTTTTCGTCAGATTGTATATAAATTCCGCAGGCATACTGACGTATGTCAAGGGATTTCTGTGCAAGATGATGGAAAATATGTAAGCAGATTCAGTGCAAAGCCGTCAGGCGGGCTTTGTGCGGTGTTGCCTTAAAGAAAAACTCACAAAAATATCTTGACACAGCTTTGATTTTGGTGTATAATTAATGTGTTGAGCAAATAAGCGCAAAGGGGAGCTGTCTGTAGGGAGGGCTCCTTTTCTGTTTATTTGCAGATTATTATTGCATATGTTATAAAATTCTAACCCTCTGCATATTGACAATTTCATGACAGAATGTTATAATAATCTCATCAAATGACCAAAAGTCATTTTTAAGGAGGGATAATTTTGGCATCAGAATCAGTAAAAAAGATCCTTGCCGCCGAAGCAGATTCGGAAAAGAAAAATTCCGAGGCAAAAAAGCGGCGTGATGAGATCATCAACGAAGCAGCCGGAAGATCATCTCAGGCTGTTCAGAAACGTCTGGCGCTCGCTTCTCTGGAAGCTGCAAAAATGCGGAATGACATAAAATCAAAAGCAGAGCAATACCGCATGGAAGCTGAAAGAACGTGCAATGATGATATCGATCTCATCTCATCGCAGGCTCAGAAAAACATGGATAAAGCGATCAGCGCTGTTATCGAAAGATTTTTCTGACCCGCTTCCCTAAAAAAGGAGAGTGATATAATATATGTCGAAGCTCAGAATGAAAAAGATCGAGCTGATCGCTATGCTGACTGACAGCAAAAAGATCATCGAACTTTTGCAGAGAAGAGGCGTAGTAGAGATTTGCAGCAACAACGATGAAGAACTGATGGATACCAACGTTACCGCTGTTATCGGCGAATTTGAAAAATTCCGGAGTACTGCCGTTCAAGCGCTTGATATCCTCGAAACTTACGCTCCCGAAAAGGCAAGCTTGGCTGATATGCTGGAGGGGCGCAAGGAAGTGGAGACTGATACTTTCGGCAAGGAAGCCATGAAACTTGAAAAAGTAATGAACGCTTCCAACGAAATAATCCGATGCAGCAGACTGATAGCTGATGCGGATTCTTCTGTCTCACAGTTCAATCTGAAGATAGATACTCTTCAGCAATGGTCTGACCTTGATGTTCCTATGAACTTCAAAGGCACCGCCACAACATCAGCTTTCATTGGTACCGTGCCCTTTCCTACAAACGCCGCTGATATGGAAGCACAACTCCCGGAGGGGTGCAGTGCCGAAGTTATTTCTCTATCAAAAGAACAGACCAACCTCTTTATTCTTTGCAGAAAAGAAACAGCCGAAGAAGCTGAAATCGCTCTGCGAAAGCTGGCTTTCATTCCTCTTTCCGAAAATGACAAGCGAACGCCTTCAGAAGTCATAAAAGACTGCCGCATGGAGATCGCTAAACTGGAAGAGGAGAAAAAACAGGCTGCCGAGCACATAAAAAAACTGGCAGAGCATCGGGATAAGCTGAAATTCACCATAGATTATCTTCAGATGCGAAAGGATAAGTATGAAGCACTCAGCAATCTCGGATTCACCGAAAGCACTTTCATACTAACAGGATTTATCCCCGAGAAATACTGCGACAAACTGAAAAAGGAACTCACATCAAAGTATACTGTTTCAGTAACCTATACAGATCCCGCAGAGGACGAGGATGTTCCCGTACTTCTTGAAAACGGACGCTTCTCTGAACCTGTGGAAGGCATTACAAGAATGTACGCAATGCCGTCTAAGATAGATGTAGACCCGACGCCTGTAATGTCGTTTTTCTATTATCTGTTCTTCGGTATGATGCTTTCGGATGCAGGCTACGGTCTGGTGATGACCATAGGAACAGCCGTTGCACTGAAAAAATTCAAGCTTGAAGACAGTATGCGGAAAACACTCACTATGTTCCGCAACTGCGGTATCTCCACTGTTTTCTGGGGGGCACTTTTCGGAAGCTGGTTCGGCGATATCGTTCAGGTCATATCAAGAGAATTTTTCGGCAAGGAAATAGGCAGTATCGCTCTATGGTTCGAGCCTATGACAAATCCTGTAAAACTGCTCCTGTTCTCATACGGACTGGGTATTCTTCACCTTTTCCTTGGCGTGGCAGTAGCCTTCAAGATGTCATGGGACAAGGGCGATAAACTGGGAGCGGTATTCGATGCACTTCCTGTCTACCTAATAGTTACAGGCGTTGCACCTGTGGGAGTTTCAATGTTCACGGATGTTGATCCTACTCTGAAGCAGATCGGACTGTACGTAATGCTTGCGGGCATAATAATACTCGTTCTCACCGCAGGAAGGACATCTAAATCCATATTCGGAAAATTCTTCGGCGGTTTGTACGCACTTTATAACACGGCTACAGGCTATCTCGGCGATATCCTTTCCTATTCACGTCTTCTCGCGCTGGGACTTGCTACAGGTTCTATCGCAAGCGTCATAAACCTTATGGGAACGATGCCGGAAAACAAGATAATCAAGCTTATTCTTTTCATTGTAGTATGTATTGTCGGCCACACAGCTAACCTTGCAATAAATCTGCTTGGTGCTTATGTCCATACAGACAGACTTCAGTTCGTTGAACTGTTCAGCAAATTCTATACAGGCGGCGGAAGAGAATTCGAGCCGCTTACAGTAAACACAAAGTATATAAAATTCAAGGAGGAAAAATCTCATGAGTAACGGAATTATTTTAGCACTTATCGGTGCAGCACTGGCTACACTTTTAGCAGGTATAGGTTCAGCAAAGGGCGTTGGCCTTGTTGGTGAGGCAGCTTCAGGCGTTGTATCAGTTGACCCTTCAAAGTTCAGCAAGGTACTTATCCTTGAGCTTCTCCCCGGCACACAGGGACTTTACGGCTTCCTTTCATCACTTCTCATCCTCAACCGTACCGGTATTTTAGGCGGAAACGCTCTTGAACTTACCACTGCCCAGGGACTCGGTTTCCTCGCAGCTTCACTTCCTATCGCTGTTGTAGGCCTTATCTCAGGTATCATCCAGGGAAGAACAGCTGCCGCAGGTGTAAGCATCACAGCAAAGAAGCCCGATCACAACGGAAAGGCTATCATCATGGCTGCTATGGTAGAGACATACGCTATCATCGCTCTCCTCGTATCTATTCTTATGATAGTTAACGTTGCTGTCTGACGGAGGTGTTCTGAATGGCAGGACTTGACGAGATACTGAACATGATATCTGCTCAGCAGAAGCAGACTGAGGACAGTATCATCAAGGCAGCTGAGACAAAGGCACAGCAGATCATAAAAGAAGGCGAATCCAAGGCTCAGACTGCATATGATGAATACATCAGAAAAGCAAAAACACAGCACGAAAGAGACTACGAAAACAGCCTCAGCGCCATAGATGCGGAAATGAAAAGAAGGCTTCTTTCATGCAAGGTCGAACTTATAAATACAGCAATAGAAAAAACTATCCGGAAGCTTAAAGATCTCCCCGATAAGGATTATTTCGACCTTATCGTAAGGCTTGCTGAAAAGCATATGCAGACAGGGGAGGGAACTATCAGCTTCGGCAGCAGCGACCTGAAAAGACTGCCTGCCGATCTTGAAAGCAGACTTAACGAAAAAGCCGCCAAGTCAGGCGGAAGCGTAAAGATAGCATCCGGATCAGCCGATATAGAGGACGGCTTTATCCTCAGCTACGGTCTGATATCCGAGAATTGCTCATTCAGGGCAATAATCGAATCAGAATCCGAAGAAGTAAGAGATATCGCTGCAAGAGAACTGTTCAGGCAGGTGGAATAATGAGCGGAACAAATTATGCAAACGCTGTAGGTGCAGTAAGAGCTATGGAAAGCAGTCTGCTCAGCAGGAACGACATTGACCAGCTCATCGCTGCAAGAACAAATGCCGATCTGCAAGCTATGCTTGCTTCAAAGAAAAATACGGATACTCCCCAGAACACTTTGCAGCAGGTATGGGAACTGATACAGAACTACGCTCCTGACTGCGAAGAACTGAAGATCCTGCTCTACAGGAATGATTTCCATAACCTCAAAGCTGTGATCAAAGCGATGATCCACAATCGTGATCCTAAGCTTTATTACATCGAACCCTCCAACGTTTCAATTGATGAACTCAAAGAAGCGGTAAGCAAAAAGGAGTACGATATACTTCCCGTTTATATGAGGGAAACCGCTGCACAGGCTTACAAGCTTGTAACGGAAACTCTTGACGGTCAGCTATCGGATATGCTGATAGACAAAGCCTGTCTTGAAGCTATGAAAAAAAGCGCTGATGAACTCGGAAACGGCTTCATGCAGGAGTACGCTAAGCTTATCGCAGACTGTGCTGATATAAAGACAGCATACAGATCATGCCTTATGAAAAAGACTCTGCCTTTCATAGAAAAGGCTCTCTGCGGCTGCGGAAAAATTGACAGGGAAGACCTTGCAAGAGCAGCTGCTGAAGGAACAGATACACTTTTCGCTTACCTTGAAAACACTTCTTTCAGTGATGGTGCAGCTCTGCTGAAAAGCTCGCCTGCTCAGTTTGAAAAGTGGTGCGATGACATTATAACAGAACACGCAGAAAGCGCACGTATGACTGCATTCGGCATCGAGCCCCTTGCTGCATACTTCATAGCAAAAGAGGCTGAAATCAAGGACATAAGAATACTGACCGTATGCAAGGAAAGCGGTACAGATAACGATACGATCACGGAAAGGATGAGAAAGCTCTATGTATAAGGTGGCAGTCATAGGCGATACAGCCAGCGTTTCGGGCTTCGCAGCACTCGGACTTTCTGTATTCCGTGAGACCGAACCCGAAAAGATATCAAAGCTTATCTCAAAGCTTGCAGCCAGTGAGTTTGCAGTAATTTACATCACCGAACCTGCGGCTGCATTGGTAAGCGATACTATAAACAAGTACAGGAGTGCAAAACTGCCGTCCATCGTTCTTATACCTGCAATCGAAGGCAATACAGGCGATGGCATGAGAGCGCTGCATCAGGCAGTCGAAAAGGCTGTCGGCTCCGATATATTAAATTAGGAAAGAGGCGGATAAACAGAAATGTACAGCAAAGGAACAGTAGTAAAAATTTCAGGACCGCTTGTAGTTGCCGAAGGTATGCGTGACGCCAATATGTTTGACGTTGTACGTGTCAGCGAGAAGCGCCTTATCGGTGAGATAATCGAAATGCACGGTGACCGTGCTTCAATACAGGTCTACGAGGAAACATCAGGACTTGGCACAGGCGAAAACGTAGAATCTACAGGAGAGCCTATGAGCGTTGAGCTTGGCCCCGGTCTTATCGGAAGCATATTCGACGGAATACAGCGTCCCCTTGACGATATCCGCAAGGTATGCGGAAACAACCTTGCAAGAGGAGTTGAAGTTCCCTCACTCAAAAGAGAGCCGAAGTGGAAGTTCACCCCTTCAGTAAAAGAAGGGGATAAAGTGATCGGCGGAGATGTCATCGGTACAGTCCCGGAGACTGATATAGTTCTCCATAAGATCATGGTCCCCAACGGTGTTGAGGGTACTGTAAAGAAAATATCCGAAGGTGAATTTCATGCAGATGAAACTGTTTGTGTCATAGACACAGGCAAGGGCGAAAAGGAACTGAGCCTTATCCAGAAATGGCCTGTAAGACGTGGCCGTCCGTATAAGAAAAAGCTTTCACCCGATATGCCGCTGGTAACAGGTCAGCGTGTAATTGACTGCCTTTTCCCTATCGCAAAGGGCGGTGTTGCAGCTATCCCCGGTCCTTTCGGAAG
Organism: Ruminococcus flavefaciens FD-1; assembly: GCA_000174895.1. Lineage (GTDB taxonomy): Bacteria > Bacillota > Clostridia > Oscillospirales > Ruminococcaceae > Ruminococcus > Ruminococcus flavefaciens_A. Next base: position 25,700 of record ACOK01000082.1, on the reverse strand, counting down.
CGGAAAGACCGTAACTCAGCATCAGCTTGCAAAATGGGCAGCTGCTGATATCATCGTATATATCGGCTGCGGTGAGCGTGGAAACGAGATGACCGACGTTCTTAACGAATTCCCCGAACTTATCGATCCGCATACAGGAAAATCACTGATGGAGCGTACAGTTCTTATCGCAAACACATCGGATATGCCTGTTGCAGCCCGTGAAGCATCAGTTTACACAGGTATCACTATCGCTGAATATTACCGTGACATGGGTTACTCCGTAGCACTCATGGCTGACTCCACATCACGCTGGGCAGAGGCTCTCCGTGAAATGTCGGGACGTCTTGAAGAAATGCCCGGTGACGAAGGCTATCCTGCATATCTCGGTAGCCGTCTTGCACAGTTCTATGAGCGTGCAGGCCGTGTTATATCAATGGGCAGCGACGGCAGGGAAGGCGCACTTTCCGTTATCGGTGCTGTATCGCCTCCCGGAGGTGATATCTCGGAACCTGTATCACAGGCTACTCTCCGTATCGTAAAGGTATTCTGGGGACTTGATTCAAATCTGGCTTATCAGAGACATTTCCCTGCTATAAACTGGCTGACCAGTTATTCTCTCTATGCCGATTCACTGGCTGAATGGTACGATAACAACGTATCAAAGGACTGGATGAAGTACAGAGCAAGATTCATGGAGATACTCCACGACGAAGCCGAACTCAAGGAAATTGTAAAGCTCATCGGTATGGATGCTCTCTCAGCAGGCGACAGACTGAAAATGGAGACCGCCCGCTCTATCCGTGAGGACTTCCTCCATCAGCTGGCTTTCCATGAAGTTGATACCTATACCAGCCTGAAAAAGCAGCTCTACATGATGCAGCTCATCCTCAACTTCAATGATGAAGCAGCAGAGGTGCTTGCCAAAGGTGCAGACGTGGAAGCAGTTGCAGAGCTGCCTGTACGTGAAAAGATAGGACGTTTCAAGTACGTCCATGAAGATGATACTGATTCCGAATTCAGCAAGCTTTCGGTAGAGATATCATCAGAACTCAATGATCTGCTTGAAAAGGAGGATGACTGATGCCAAGAGAATACAGAACAATCGAAGAAGCAGCAGGTCCTCTGCTTCTCGTAAAAGATGTAGAAAACGTAACTTACGGCGAACTTGCCGAGATAAGACTTAAAAACGGCGAAAAGAGAAGATGCCGTGTTCTTGAGATAGACGGAACAAATGCTCTCGTTCAGCTTTTTGAAAATGCCGCAGGTATTAACTTACAGGACAGCAGCGTTGTATTTTCGGGACACCAGATGGAACTGGGAGTTTCCGAGGATATGCTGGGACGAGTTTTCGACGGTCTGGGACGTCCTATCGATGACGGCCCTGAGATAATCCCCGATAAGCGTATGGACGTAAACGGTCTGCCTATGAACCCTGTTGCAAGAAAATATCCTCAGGAATTCATACAGACCGGCGTTTCTGCCATCGACGGCCTGAACACACTTGTAAGAGGTCAGAAGCTTCCTATTTTCTCAGCCAGCGGACTTCCTCATGCACAATTCGCCGCTCAGATAGCAAGACAGGCTAAGGTTAGAGGCAAAGATGAGCAGTTCGCCGTTGTATTCGCTGCAATGGGTATCACCTTTGAAGAGTCGGAATTCTTCGTAAAGAGTTTCCGTGAAACAGGCGCTCTCGACAGAACAGTCCTGTTCATCAATCTCGCAAACGACTCAGCTATCGAGCGTCTTGCAACTCCTAAAATGGCACTGACTGCCGCTGAATATCTTGCATTTGAAAAGGGTATGCACGTACTTGTCATACTCACCGATATCACTAACTATGCAGACGCTCTCCGTGAGGTTTCCGCAGCACGTAAGGAAGTTCCGGGAAGACGTGGTTATCCGGGATATATGTATACCGACCTTGCTACGATCTATGAGCGTGCAGGCCGTCAGGCTGACAAGGAAGGAAGTATCACCATGATACCTATCCTTACAATGCCCGAAGACGACAAGACTCATCCTATCCCCGATCTTACAGGCTACATCACAGAGGGACAAATAATCCTTTCCCGTGAGCTTTACAGAAAGGGAATAAATCCGCCTGTTGACGTTCTGCCGTCACTTTCACGTCTGAAGGATAAGGGTATTGGCGAAGGCAAGACCAGTGCTGATCACTCCGACACAATGAACCAGCTTTTCTCAGCTTACGCAAGAGGAAAAGATGCCAAGGAACTCATGGTCGTTCTCGGTGAGGCTGCTCTTACACCTATAGATCTGCTCTACGCAAAATTTGCAGACGAATTTGAAAGACGCTACGTTTCACAGGGCTTCGACAACAACAGAAGTATTGAAGAAACCCTTTCCATTGGCTGGGAGCTTCTCAGACTGCTTCCAAGGAGCGAGCTGAGACGTATCAGAGAAGAATATCTTGAAAAATACTACGATACTCAGGATTGAGGTGAGCTGATTGGCCAGACTTAATGTTAATCCTACCAGAATGGAACTGAGCAAGCTGAAGAAAAAGCTGGTCTCAGCAAAAAGAGGCCATAAACTGCTGAAAGACAAGCGTGATGAGCTTATGAGACAGTTCATGGGCCTTATAAAAGAAAACCGTCAGCTGCGTGCAGAAGTGGAAGAAGGTATCAGGGAAGCAAACAGATATATGGCTGTTGCAGGCTCGGTAATGCAGAGGGAAGTCCTCGAAACAGCGCTTATGCTGCCCAAACAGGAAGTCGAACTGAAAGTAGGGGAGAAGAACGTAATGAGCGTTTATATTCCCGAATTCGACCCGAAATACCGTACCGACAACACCAACGATATCTACTCTTACGGAACAGCTTTCACATCAATTGATCTTGATGGTGCTGTAAATTCACTGAGCAAGATCTTCCCTAAAATGATACGTCTTGCCGAAATAGAAAAAGCCTGCCAGCTTATGGCAGACGAGATCGAAAAGACCAGAAGACGTGTTAATGCTCTTGAGCATATAATGATACCCGATTATGAAGATACTATCAAATTCATAACCATGAAGCTTTCAGAAAACGAAAGAAGCACTACCACATCCCTTATGAAAGTAAAGGATATGGTGCTCAAGCAGAGCCATAATTTCAGCTGATAATCCTCAATTAAATCCAAAACTCCGATGTATCAACAAGTACACCGGAGTTTTTTATTACCAAATATTTTCTGTATGTTATCATAATATTATCACATTATTGTTTATAATATAATTTGAAAGTAAAAGATAATTTCGGCTAATAACAGAAAGGATGGTATAATATGTCAGATAATTACGATCCATATAACAACGGAAACTATAATGACCGAAACGGTCAGTCAGATAATTACGGCGGATACCCTCAGAACGATCAGGGGGTAAGAAAAGGCAATGAGTACAGCTATGAAAGCAGCTCATTTGATCAGAGCTATGAGTACAGCTCCGACCGTTCAGCTCATAAGAAAAAGCAGGGGAGTCACAGAGTGCTGAAAGCAGTTGTTTGCCTTCTCCTTCTTACAGGAGTTGGTGCCGGTTCTGTACAGGCTTATAAATTCCTTAACGAGACAAAAAAGGAACTTGCCGAATATACAGGTGAAAGCTCAAAAAGCAAGGCTGAATCCAAGACCCAAACTCAGGATAAAACTGAACCGGAATCGGAAGCTGAAAACCTTCAGGCTGAAACAGACAGCAATGAAGAACTTCCGAGCCTCATCCAGCTTGCTTCACGTTCAGATGCAAAGCCCCTTCCCGATATAGTTGAGGAAATAATGCCTTCTGTAGTAGGTGTTTCTTCGACTTTTGAGTATGAATACTCACAGCCTTCTTTCAGTATGTGGGGATGGAACACGACTCCTCAGACTCAGCAGGCTAAGGCTACAGGCACAGGATTCATCATCACAGATGACGGCTATATCGTAACTAATGCTCACGTTATTTACGACGAAAGCGAATATAATGCAGGACTTGCAATAGAGGTATCCGTTCTTTTCAGTGACGAGACCGAACACGAAGCTAAAATAATCGCATACGACAAAGAAACAGATATTGCCGTATTAAAAGTCAACGAAAAGGGATTGACTCCTGCAATTCTCGGAGACAGTGATGAACTCCGTGTAGGCGAACTTGTTATCGCAGTAGGAAATCCTCTTGGATTCGATTTGTTCGGTTCGGTTACAAGCGGTATCGTATCCGCACTTAACAGACAGATCAGTATAAACGAAAAAAATATGACTCTGATCCAGACAGATGCCGCCATCAACAACGGTAACTCCGGCGGACCGCTCCTTAACAGCTGCGGACAGGTCATTGGAATCAATTCCGCAAAGATGTCCTCAAATTACGGCTCAGCCAGCGTTGAAGGCCTCGGATTTGCAATTCCTATGAAGGAAGCAAAAGTCATCATAGATGACCTTATCAATTATAACTACGTCAAGGGCAGACCTCAGATCGGTATTTCCACAGTTGATGTAAATGAGTCCTATTCACGCTATCTGAACATTCCGATGGGAGTCTATGTAAGAACAGTCGAAGAAGGAAGTGCTGCTGAACAGGCTGGCATTCTCGAAGGTGACATCATTATCGGAATTGAAAATGAACCAATCACTACTATAGACGAGCTTACAGCCATCAAGAACAAATTCAAAGCCGGAGATACGATCAAGCTGACACTCAGCAGAAACGGTACTGACGTTGATGTAAATGTCAAACTCCAGGAAGAGCGTAACCCGCTTGAAACCAAAGATGAAAATCCGCTCGAAAAAGATCCTGATATCTCCAATAACTAAATTATTCCTATATCCATATATATTCTCCACACAAAGTTGCACCAAATGAAAGTTTGGTGCAACTTGTAACCATTTTTCAACAGTTGTGTAGAAGTTCATTATACCACGTAATCGGCTATTTTTCAAGCCCTATATTCAAAATTGCCCGAATTTGGTTTGTAACTTCCAGAAAAGTTTCAAGTTCCTGTTGAGCACACAGCAGTTCAACACAGTCGGGCAAATCTATACGCCTATATCTGACATTCGTTTGTAGCTGTCGGACATTGTCCTCGAGCCGTTTTCGGTTGTTGTAGATATATGCCATTATCAAGGCAAGTTCACTCTGTCTCATACACTTCCGAAGTCTTTTCAGATTCATACTCTCGGCAATCCTCGGCAAGTGTATTAAGCTTGTCCGCAGCTGAAAGCAGTTCTGAGACACACAGGGATATTAAATCCTCGGCAACGTTCGGATGCTCAGAGTAAACGGAAACGCTGTCGGAAACATCATCCAGATACTGGACATTATCCAGTAACAGACAAATCGTCTGTATACGATCGGCGATATTCCCAACACGATCACGGACATCAAGTTTATTAAGGGTTCTTACAGTTTTCATAGCTTTTTCTTCTCCAATCTTAGTTTTAGTGTGTGGCTTAATCAGGGGAACACGTTCCCCTCTTCTCACCACGTTGAAAGCGTTGAAACACTTTAAAAGCTGTTGTGTTCCAACTCTTCCAACATGGAGAGAATTCACCCTTCATTGTCGCTAATGCTCCTTTTCTTGACTTAACAAGGCAAGCAAGAGCGGAAAGCCTATATATCAGCGGTAAGAGCAAAGGTGAGAGCAACGAACCGGCAATAGCGCAACGCCGGAACGAAATCCCGAATGGGTAACCGTCACACTTTGCACTTTTCCGCCAATAATCGGTAATCAACATATGCACCAAACCAGAACACCGAGAGTGAAATGAGACCTTTTTGTGGCTATTATCAAGTAGCGTTCACCGACAGCAGAGCGCACGGCGCAAGCGCCTTTGTGCGCTCACGCTGAACGGTGAAACGCTTTAATGGAGAAGCATTTAAAACGGCTTGTATCGCATTCAAACAATAGTCTTTATCCCTACACGTTTAAACAGCTTGTAAAGCGTTACAGAACGTTTTAGAGCATCACAGGACTATTGCAAAGGTGTTAATGCATGATTAATGAAAGTTTGGTGCAACTTTGAAGATGTTTAAACAGGAGTTAGCTATGAGATGTCTATTTATAATGGATCAGAAAGATTACGACGAAAGCTGGAAAAGATTTACACGTCCGTCTGTTCGTGGCATTATCATCATAAACGGCTATGTAGCTATGGTCTATAGCTGCAAGTTCGATTATTATAAATTTCCGGGCGGTGGTATCGAAAATGATGAAACACATCCTGATACTCTGAAACGTGAGTTGTACGAAGAAATCGGTGCCGTTGTCTACGAGGATTCGATTACTGAGTATGGCTCTGCTTTGCGCTTACAAAAAAGTCTGTATGTTCCTGAAACCGTTTTTGAACAAGAAAACTTTTATTATCTATGCAACGCAGACTTCTCTTGCGGTCAGCAGCATCTTGATGCATATGAAGCTGATGAAGGTTTCAGGCTGGAATTCGTCACTCCTGAACACGCTATCGAAGTCAACCGCACACACTGCCACTCAGGTTACGATAAACACATGATCGAACGTGAATCCAAAATTCTTGAATCACTTGTAAAGGACGGTCTTATATGAATAATTACAATACTCCTGATAACCCTGAATTCCTCAATGAATATCTGGTACATATAAAGCTTGTACAGCTTCTGTCCGAGCGTACTATCCAGGGATACTATGAGGACATAAGGCTTTTTCTCAGATTCATCTACATGAACAGCCACAATATCGATGACAGCCCTGAAAACATTGATATATCCGATTTTCCAGAAGATGATCTGCGCAAGATAACTGTCTCTGATATTTACAATTTTATATTCTATGTATCTGATGAACGCCACAATAACGACAAAGCCCGCTATCGCAAAATATCATCGTTGAGAAGCTTTTTCAAGTATCTGGAAAAAGCCGCACATATAATCGAAAAAGATCCTACCAAAGATCTTGACGTTCCTGTACCGAAAAAGTCGCTCCCGAAGTTTCTTTCGCTTAATGAGAGCATGCGTCTGCTTCAGGCTTCGGATAATGCCGATTCCAAGCGTGATTACTGTATAATTACGCTGTTTCTAAACTGCGGTATACGTCTGAGTGAACTTGTGGGAATCAATATCAGCGACATCGACTTCTATGAAAACCGAATGAGAGTTCTGGGCAAAGGCAATAAAGAACGAATGATCTATCTCAACGAAGCCTGTGTTGACGCTCTGAACAAATACCTTATCATAAGGCGGGATAATCAGAAAGCAAAAGCCGAACTTGCGCTGTTTATAAGCAATCAGAACAAGCGTATATCAAAGCGCCGTGTACAACAGATAGTGGAAAATACACTTACTGCCGCAGGTCTTGACGGCAAAGGCATTACTACTCATAAACTCCGCCATACTGCCGCTACGCTTATGTATCAGTACGGAGATGCCGATGTGCTCACTCTAAAGGAACTGCTCGGCCATGCAAGTGTCGCTACTACAGAGATATACACACATCTCAGCAACGAAAATGTCCGCAGCGCTATAGAAAGCAATCCCCTTTCTAAAGTAAAATCAGATGACAAAGAGTAAAAATATAACTTCATATCATTTTTTTATAATATTAACTATTGTTTTGGTTGCAAATCCCTTTAAAATGTAGTATAATAATTCAGGCAGAAAAATTATTGATCGAAGGGAAGATTTTTATGTGCGGAATAGTTGGTTTTACCAATAACGCTGATAACGCCGATAAGATCATCGGTGATATGATGGACAGGATCAGACACAGAGGACCTGACGCTGAGGGAAAATATGTGGACGAAGACATCGTCCTCGGACATCGCAGACTCAGTATCATTGATGTCAGTTCATCGGGTGACCAGCCTATTTACAATGAGGACAGTTCACTTGTCATCGTTTTTAACGGCGAGATATACAATTATATGGATATCCGCAAAGACCTTGTTGAGGCAGGTCATACATTCAGGACAAATACCGATACGGAAGTTCTTATCCATGGCTACGAAGAATACGGCCCGGATCTTCTCAATAAGCTGAGAGGTATGTTCTCATTCGTTATCTGGGATAAGAACAAGAAGGAACTTTTCGGCGCCCGTGATTTCTTTGGCATCAAACCTATGTACTACGCACGCATGGGCAATACATTCATGTTCGGCTCGGAGATAAAAAGCTTTCTCGCACATCCTGATTTCAAGAAAGAGCTGAACACAGCTGTTCTGGAGAACTATCTCACCTTCCAGTACTCCCCTACTTACGAGACTTTCTTTAAAAATGTATACAAGCTCCCCCCTGCCCACTTCTTCACTTATTCAGACGGCAAATTCGAGATGAAGCGTTACTGGGATGTAAACTTCAGCGCTGATAACGGTCCTCAGCTGGATGAATGGGTAGACCGCATTTCCGACACATTCCACAACTCTGTAGAAGCACACAAAATTGCGGATGTTGAGGTTGGTTCATTCCTTTCGAGCGGAGTTGATTCAAGCTACGTTGCAGCTGTTGCAGATGTTGACAAAACATTCACTGTAGGCTTCGGCAAGGATGAGAAATACAATGAGATCGGCTGGGCAAAGAATTTCTCCAAGGCTATCGGCAAAGAGAATACCAGCAAGGTCATTTCTCCGGAGGAATACTGGAACAGCATCTCTATGATACAGTATCACATGGATGAACCCCTTGCAGACCCATCTGCTGTTGCTCTGTATTTCGTTTGCAATATCGCTTCTGAAAAGCTGAAAGTCGTTCTTTCCGGTGAAGGCGCTGACGAGATATTCGGCGGATACAACGTTTACAGCGACCCTGACGGTACTGTATACGACAAGCTTCCAAGATCAATAAAAAGAGGTATCGGAAAAATTGCCGAGAAACTCCCTGCAAAGCGCGGCGTAAACTTCTTCGTCCGCAAAGGCAAGGATGTTGAGGAAAGATTCATCGGAAACGCTTATATGTTCAAGCCGGCCGAGCGCAAGGAACTGCTGAAGATAAAAACCACAGCGCCCGATCCTACTTCTATTACCAAGCCTTTCTTCAACCGTGTAAAGGGCAAGGACGATGTTACGAAAATGCAGTATCTGGATCTCCATCTCTGGATGGCAGGTGATATCCTCCTTAAAGCTGACAAGATGAGTATGGCCAATTCCCTTGAACTGCGTGTACCTTTCCTGGATAAGGAAGTTATGGCACTTGCAGAGGAAATACCAACTAAATATCGTGTTACACATGATAAAGGCACAGATGAGACAAAGTATATAACTAAATATGCAATGCGTCTGGCCGCCAAAAAAGATACTCCAAAGCAGACAGCAAAAACTGCCGCAAAGAAGAAGCTGGGCTTCCCTGTTCCTATAAGAGTATGGCTCAAAGAGGAAAAATACTATAATATAGTAAAAGGCTACTTCACCGGCAAAAGCGCAAAGCAGTTCTTCAATACCGCTCCCCTGCTGAGGCTTCTTGACGATCACCGTGCAGGCAAGGCTGACAACAGCAGAAAGATCTGGACAGTGTTCATATTCCTTGTATGGTACAAGGTCTACTTTGAAAATGATGGAAAATATACAACAGAAATGGTGTGATGACAATAAATGGCAAGTATCGTTACTTATCAGTACATAAAGCAGAACCCTGATATTATGGAATATATCAGGAGAGCTGACAAGGCTCTCGAGGCTCTGGGATATACCGAACATTCTTTTCCGCACGTTGAAAGAGTTGCTCATGTTTCAAGTTTCATCCTCGAAACTCTCGGATATGACGGCAGAACTATCGAGCTGGCTAAAATAGCATCTATTATGCATGATATCGGCAATGTGATAAACCGTGTCGATCACGCTCAGAGCGGCGCTGTAATGGCTTTCAGACTTCTCGACAATCTGAGTATGCCTGCCTCTGAGATATGCTCTATAATCACCGCTATAGGCAATCACGACGAAGGCACGGGTCAGCCTCTTGACGCTATATCAGCAGCTATGATGATAGCCGATAAATGCGATGTAAGAAGAAGCCGTGTAAGAAATACCGATCTGCTTACATTCGATATACACGACCGTGTAAACTATGCTGTAGAAAAATCATCTGTCTCTTTCAGTGATGATAAATCTTCAATAATACTGGAATTGCAGATAGATACAGAAATATCGTCTGTACTTGAATATTTTGAAATATTCCTGGAGCGTATGCTGCTTTGCAAAAAAGCTGCTCAGTTCCTTGGTGTACAGTTCGAGCTCATAATCAACGGAAGTAAAATTCTTTAATGGAGGAAAAAAATATGTATTCAGAATATCAGCATCTGATCGATCTCAGCGATTACCCCGTTTCATGGTGGACAAAAGTAGTTGAGCTGGGAGAAAAGATCTATTCAAACCCTGCGGAATATGCTCATGTATGTGACGGAAAGATAATGGCTACTCTTTTCTATGAGCCATCCACACGTACACAGATGTCGTTCCAGACAGCAATGATAAGACTGGGAGGACAGATAATCGGATTCGATAACCCCGCAAATTCCTCAGTAGCAAAGGGCGAGACTATCAAAGATACCACCAAGATAGTAAGCAACTATGCTGATGTTCTGGTAATCAGACACCCGATTGCAGGCGCTGCGAAGGCAGCTTCGCTTACAGCTGACTGCTCTGTTATCAACGCAGGCGACGGCGGACACCTCCACCCCACACAGACACTTACAGACCTTCTTACTTTAAAAATCGAAAAGAAGACCCTTTCAGGACTTACTATAGGTATGTGCGGCGACCTTCTCAACGGAAGAACTGTTCATTCACTCTGCAAGGCTCTCAGCCAGTTCGAGAACAATAAATTCATCTTTATCTCTACTCCTCAGCTCCGTATGCCTGCATACATCAAGGATATAATCAAGGCAAGCGGCAGCAGCTATGAGGAAGTTGACACTATAGAAGAAGTCATCGGCAAGCTGGATGTGCTGTACATGACACGTATCCAGCAGGAGAGATTCGCCAGCGAAGAAGAATACCTCGCTCAGAAGAACACCTATGTACTTGACAAGAAGAAGATGCTCGGTGCTAAGAAAGATATGATAATCATGCATCCGCTCCCGAGAGTTGACGAGATAACTGTTGAAGTGGATGACGACAATAGAGCAATGTACTTCAAGCAGGCTAAGTATGGTATGTTTGTGCGTATGGCTCTGATAATGACTATACTCAGCGAGAAAAAGCAGTCTGAGACACTCCACGGCAAGATCTACGGAGGCGTAAGATGCTGCAATCCTAACTGTATCACCAACCATGAAGACTATCTCCCAAAGAGTTTCCGTTCAAGCGGCGACGAGACACTGCTTGAATGTGAATACTGCGACGAAAGAAAGCTCATTTAACAGAAACGCCCTCGGTCATCACAAAATGGCTGAGGGCTTCTTATTATAATATGAACTCAGATATAAACAAAAATGCGGCTCAGAAAACTGAACCGCAGATTGGTGAGACATGAGGGATTCGAACCCTCGACCCTACGCTTAAAAGGCGTATGCTCTACCGACTGAGCTAATGTCTCACGACTAAATAATTATACCATACCAATACTGTAATGTCAAGGACTTTTTTCACTTTTTACGTTATGTGCATATTCGTCCAAACTTGCAGCAATTTTATATGCATTCATACAAATTCAAAAAAAGCTATTGACTTTCATTTGTATTCATGCTATAATATTAAAGTCGTCAAGAGATGTGCTTGTAGCTCAGCTGGATAGAGTGACTGGCTACGAACCAGTAGGTCGGGGGTTCGAATCCCTCCAGGCACGCCATTAAACCTCACGCAATGCGTGAGGTTTTTCTTATGCTCAAAATATTTCTGTATATAAATTCAAAAGCTGCACAGGAAAAACCATGCAGCTTCTGAATACAAACCCAATTTTATTCTATGTTATACACTGATAATATCAGTGACACACAGCTATATAAATATTTATTGCCTGATATATTATATCAATCCTTCATGATAATGTCAAGAGTTTGCCCGATGATATTCTCAGGCAAACTTTTTTTCGTCTTATTTGCTAAGTTTGTGCAACGATATTTGTGCAATAAGCCTATTATTATACTATTCTTTATCACACTTCAAATTATTACAAAACTTAATATCTGTACAAAATATTACTCAAATGTAATTTTTCTATGAACGTTTACGATTTAAGCCCTCTAAAAATTGACAAATTGGATAAAATAGTGTAAAATAATAATGTAATTAATATGCATTTTTCTATACACATAAACATTTTTGGGGGTCTATAATGTCTAAATCTATAAGAAAGAGGATCGGTCTTACTATCAGCTGTGTTCTCGCCCACTTTGTTATTATCAGCTTTATCGTATCATTTATATGTGTTCTGTCTGTAGGTTCCGAATATCAGCAGTCTATTGCTGATTCCGCTCTTGATTTTTCAGAACTTACTATCAACGCAGATACTGCTAAAGAAGTTTTCGCTACCAGGAATATCAATGACGAATTCGTTTCGGTCAACAACAAGCTTTATACATATCAGAACCGCAGCAAGAATGTGATCGAAAGGATCTCCGTTGTTGTTTTCAGCAATTCAGCAGGAAGCTATATTTACGATACGGGCGGTCAGACTCTCGGCTCAAGAGTAGATTACGATAATTATACTGAATCCATCAAGGCCGAACTGATCAACGGACGCAATGAGATACAGCGTATCGAAAGCAAACAGCTTACAATTTACCGACCGATCAGAACTGTTGACGACAGACTTGCAGGACATATAATAGTTAAACTCAATCAGCCGTTTGAATATCGTTTTCTGCCGGTGCTTATTGCTGTTTTCGCAGGACTTGTATTACTGAGTGTGATAATAGTATTTATTATCGTTATTTACCTTAATAAGAAGATATTCCGTCCTATAAAGCAGATAACCGACTCTACCGTCTACCTTTCCGGCGATGACAGCGCTTCAGAGGGAAAAGACACTTCTGTTATCTTTGATACTGACCGCAGCGATGAGATAGGTCAGCTCAGTAAGGCGCTTCAGAAAATCCTCTTCGATATGAACAGCGGTGCAGAACACCTCTCTCAAGCCCTCTACGACGCTAATCATGATGGTATGACTCAGATGCTCAACAAGCGCTGCTATCACAGTATGATCGAAAAATTCACCAAAAGCGAGTCTATCTGTATCATTTACTTCGATGTAAACAACCTCAAACTCATGAACGATACCCACGGTCATGAGAGCGGCGATTATGTAATCAAAAGAGCGGCTGACTATATCAGGGAATTCATCGATAAGAACGATTATTGCTTCCGTACAGGCGGAGATGAGTTTGTGCTGATAATGCTCGATTGCAGCTTCCGTGATATCGATCATATTGTTACACGTCTCGATAGGGACTGCCCTTACCTTCTTAACAGAGAAAGCGATACCGTCAAATGCGCTCTTTCCTACGGCTTTGCTTATGCCAAAGGTGAATATGTTTACGATGACCTTGTTGCTGAGGCTGAGGCTAATATGTATGAGAAAAAGACAGAACTGAAAAAGCAGCTAAATATGCCTGACAGATAACGGAGGTGATAGTTTGAAAGAAAAAAAGGAAAAAACCAGAAAAACTCCGTTTTCAGATATGTCCGTTTCTCTGAAATTCATAGTCCTTGACTTTTGGCTGCTGCTTGCAGTTGCTATGGTTTTTTCAGCTATGCTGAGAGCAATTTCCGCAGCTCAGAAAGAAAAATATACTCAGATGGAAAGAACCGTCATCACTGCCTCGGAACAGATCACGGATATGGCTGTTGACACTGCTGTAGCTATTGCAAAAAATATATACTCAAACGAAACGATCTACACTTTCCTCAATAAAAAATACGCTTCATCATCTGAGTATTATGAGGCTTACTATCCTCTTCAGCAGAATACAGCCATGAGGATCGCTGATACGAACGTTGTCAACGGATGTACCATTTACACCGAAAATCCTACAGTTCTTACAGGAGGAAATCTGAAGAAACTCGATTCAGCAAAAAATGAATACTGGTATAAATGCTTCAAAAAGCTCAATAAATCCACAATACTCTGTATTGATCCTGATACCGCTTCTCTCGTGCTTGTAAGAAAGCTGGATTACGTCAGTCTTGATACAGGCGAAAGCTTTCTGTGTATGGAGATAAACAAGAAAGCTCTTGTGAAGAATTTTGAAAATCTCGGATTTGACGGCGATCTTTATCTTATGAGCGGAGGTACGCTCATTTACAGCAGCAGCGAAGATGTTTCAGAGGCCGATCAGATAGAGATAACCCCTGAGTTTGACTGCATTACCAGGAATTACTATTCAGCTGATATAGAGTATTATTCCAAGGCAAATAAAAACGGATTCAGAAACTTCGTTCTTGTAAATAAAATACTTCTCATCACCCTCGCTGTTGTTATAATCATGGTCATTGCCACAGGATATATGATGAGTCACAATATCAAACGAAGGATCAGGACTGCTGAAAACGATTTCAATAAATCAGGCAGTACACCCTCTCTTGTAAAGGGGCGGAACGGTAAAGACGAAATAGGAACTTTACTGGACATATGCTGCTCGATGTCAGAAAGGCTAAAACTCAAAGGCAGTGAATACAAAATGAGCAGTGATTCTCTGATGCAGAAGATCTCTGATTATGACTCTCTCTATGCCACAGCTATGCGTCTTGATGCCGAACTCACCATTATCAATAAGTTTCCTGACTTCAACAGACATATCAGCGATGAATACGTCACCCTCGGTTCAGAGATAGAACAGCTTGAACAATTCGCTGATATCAAAGGTGCAGAGATAAACGGCAATATCTTTGGATCAGAAAAAATACTGATACCTGCCTATTCTCTCTTACTTATTGCTGACGACATTTTCAGAACATTCAGCAATGTAAGCATCAACCTGCACAGACGGGACGATCAGGCTTTTATAAGCTTCCTCAGCGATACAGCGCCCAAGTCCTCTGACACTCTCAAGTTTCACGCTATTTTTGAAGAAAACGGCATAAGCGATGAATACTCATTTGACAGAAGCAGCAGGATCAATCCATATCTCCGTCTCAAACACTGCCTTGGCAGCAGTGTAGATGCAGAAATAAAAGATAAAGACAGTTTTAAAGTAACATTCAGGATCAAGTATCAGAAAGAGAAGGTGGAATAGTATGAAAATCAAAAAAACTGCTGCTATCCTCTCAACTGCTGCTTTAATGCTGACATCAGTCGGCTGTTCAGCAAAAGAGTTAAAATCTGACGAAAAACAGATAAGAGAATTCACCGGTTTTTTCGCAGCACGAAATAATGCTATATCAGATAAAAACGAAATACAGCAGCTTATTGCCGAAAAAACAGGTGCATACATTAAACAGACATGGCTGGAAGATCAGGATGATATAAATAAAATATTCAGCGATATGATGATATCTGACAAATATCCTGATTTCATTTCGCCCGATGCTGAAAACTGCCAGAAGCTTATCAAAGAAGGCAGCTTCATCCCTCTCGACAATTACTGGGACAAATACCCGAATATCCGAAACCTATGCACAGACAGCGAATGGGACAGAGTACGTGCAGATGACGGTCATATCTACTATATTCCTCTATTCTCATCTACTTACATGAAAGATGTTGACCCTGTTCATAACGGAGAGGCTTTCTGGATGCAGGTAAAAGTCCTTGAATGGGCAGGATATCCTAAAATAAAAACTCTCGATCAGTACTTCGATGTGCTGGAAGATTTCCTTGAAGCAAATCCCACAGATTCAGACGGAGAGCCATTTATCGGATATGAGATACAGGCTAATGATGCGTGGTTCTTCGCTCTCGACAATCCGCCTATGTTCCTTGACGGCTTCCCCAACGACGGCTGCTGCAAGGTCAATCCCGAAACTCTTGAAGCTTACGACTACAACCTCTCCCCTACTGCTAAGAGATGGTTCAACAAACTTAATGATGAATACGTAAAAGGTATTATCGATCAGGAATGCTTCGTAATGTCATCTGATCAGTATTACAGCAAAATCGCTTCCGGAAAGGTTCTGGGCATGGTGGATCAGCACTGGAATTTCGATTATTCTACCCGAGAACTTCCGCCTGACTGTACTTATATCCCGATAGGAGTTACCATTGACGAAGGCATAGAAGAACACTATCACGACAGAACAGCTTTCAATGATTCTACGGGTACAGGTATTTCTATAAGCTGTACTGCACCGGAAGAAGCAGTAAAATTCATTAACGATCTTCTCGAACCCGAGATACATAATCTCAGATTCTGGGGAGTTGAGGGTATTGACTATATGGTCGGTGAAGGCGGAGTTTTCTATCAGACAGACAAGCAGAAAGAGCGCTGGAATGACGCTGACTATATATATTCGCACAGATGCGGATATGAATATATGCCGTATTACCAGGGAATGCTCAAAGACGGCATAAACGCCTACAGTCCTTCCTGCCAGCCTGACGAGTTCTTCCAGGGCTTATCCGATGAGGTGAAGCGCTGCCTCGAAGCTTACGGCGTAAAAACATATGTTGAACTGCTGAATGAAGCTCCTGAGAATCCTCCGTGGTATCCTATGTGGTCATTCAATAACGCTATCACATCCGATACCGATTACGGAAAGATAATGAAGCAGATCGACGAAGCAAAGCACAAATATCTGCCGCTTCTGGTAATGAGCAGCGATTTCGGGAAAACCTGGAAAGAATACACCGAAGTCTACAATGATATCGATACTCAGATCTATTTCGACGAGTTGACTGCTGAAGTACACAGAAGAACAGACAACTCCAAGTAATAATCATGCCCCTGAACGCTTTGAAACGCTCAGGGGCATTGTTTATAGTATAATTATCTGAGTATCAGCTTTCTCATGGAGATAAGGTCAAATACATCCAACGTATTATCAGAATCAAGATCGCCGTTCTCAGGTGTTTTGAGTGTACCTGCTCCAAGGAGATATTTCTGCATAGTCACAAGATCGGAGGCATTGAATTCATTGTCACCATTGACATCGCCTCTGACAGATACAGGAACATCTTTTCCCTTGCCAAGCATAGCTTTCACTTCAGACTCTGTCAGGGCATTTTTATAAATTGCCAGATCATCGATACTGCCGCTGAACATAATATCCTCCGGATAATACGACTTACCGATGAGGCAGCTCTGCTTGCTTCCCATATCAGCAGGTCCTGTAGTAAGATCACTTGTCTCTTTGACCAGTTCTCCGTCCACGTAGAGCTTTCCTACAGCACCGTTGACAACGAGAGTATAGTTATGCCACCTTGTACCGTCAAGGTCGTACCTGAATCCGCTCTCGCCTCTCCAGGTATCTGTGGTGGTCTGGAACCTGAAATGATCTTTTGCAACTTTTAAGAACGCATACTTCTCCTTATCCTGTCCCTGAGCAAAAGTGAAGAAATCGCCTTCCGACTGAGACTTTATATCCATGCTGACAGTATAATCACGAACACCGTCAAGAAGTCCGTCAGGCATTGCTCCGTATGTATCAGTGCTTCCGTCAAGAACAAGCACATTGCCCCTTTCGCCGTCTGCGGATACAGAGGCATTACCCGACAATCTCATATCATTGCCGTTTCCGCTTATATCCTTAACTGTGCCTCCTGATGATGTCTCAAAATCATACTTCACTATCGGCTCAGGAGCAGATGCTTCACTTATCGGAGTACCGAAAACCTTTACTTCAAATACGTTCGGAGTGTACCAGTTGTTATTGGGATTATTCTGTAGCGTGGCATTCTGGACATTGAGACGGACATATCTCGCCTTACCTTTTAGCATATCACTTGTAAATCCGTATGTCTTGGTAATAGTCTCGTCATTCTTATTTGTGCGGTCAAGGAGCTTCTCCCAGTGCTGACCGTCGATACTGCCTTCTACAGTATAGGTATAATAAGCCTCAGAGCCTTTGTAGATGAACCATGAGGTCTGGATATTGGCGAGGTCGCAGACTCTTTCCAGGTCTACCTGAAGGTAGAAAGGCCATTTCTTATTATCGTCTATAGCTTTGAATCCGCTCTGATAGGAACCGTCAAACGCTTTAGCAGGTGATTCGTTGCTCTTTGATGAGATTGAAGCAGATGCAGGCCTGTCCTGAGACAGAAGTTCACCTTCCTGCACCGGATAAAGATCGCCTGTCTTTGTGCTGTATCTGAATGTGGGGCAGTAATCATAAAAAGCAAATCCGTTATCAAAATAAAGCGGACAAAGTGTAGTTCCGCTTGTACCGCTTCCCTTCAGCCAGCGATAAGCGTGCATCATATAATTCTTATCCTTCAGATTCAGTATCCAGCCTGACTGCGACGAGAAAGTTGAGGTGTTTCCGATACTGCGAAGGTCACTCCACTTGCCTTTCAGATCCTTTGTAACAGTATATGCTCCGCTGCTGGGATACCATCCTGCTGCCTGTGATGTGAAAAGGAAGTAGTAGCCGTCCTTCTTTATCATATTCGGGAATTCACGGTACTGATTTTCATGGAGAGTCTTGACTACCTCAGTTACGTCACTGTAGTCGCTGTTCATTTTGAATATGTAAATTGTAGCATTCGCACCCTGTCCTGATTTATTGGCAGCTGCAATAAGATAGCCTGTTCCGTCATCATCAAAGAATACAGCCATATCACGCACCTGTATATCCAGAGGATTGTATACATGATGTACCTTGAAGGTTCCGCCGGGGGTGCCAGTAATTACAAGAGCCTTGCCGTCGCTGTAGCCGCTGGGCTTTTCCCAATGCGCCCAGACCACTATCTGTCCCGTCTTCTCGGCATATTCAATATGCACTGATTCTATTTTACAGCTGGCGAGATCCTTATTCTGCGAAGAATCTGCTACATTTCTCTCGTTTCCGAAATGAATGCCATCGGTGGAAGTTGTCTCGGCAAGATAAATGTCATTCTGCCCGGGATGACTTTTCAGCGAATAACTGTAGTAGGTATTGCCTACCTTAGTGCCATTGGTCTCATAGACAAGATTGCTGCCATGCTGATTGTCATATTTACTTAGTCCGCCGGGCACTTCACAAGGTGTAAGCTCCCTTATCTCGGAATAAGCGGTACCCTTGTCAGTTGTGACTTCAAGCTGATAAAAATAATCCTTACCCATCTCCATGGAATTATCCTGCCATGAATTTCCGTTTCCGCTGTAAACAGGCTCATATCCGCTGTTTTTGTCCGTTGAGCGATAGAGAGTGTAGCTTTTGGCGGAAAGTGTTGTGCTCCACTGCAATTCAGCATGGTCTGCGCTGCCGTTGTCAGAAATGCAGAAAAGATTTCCTACAAATCCTATTTCATCCGAGATGACCGCTGCGGCATCTCTGCCATGTGCGGTGATACACGGCAGCGATGGCACAGCACTGATGATCAATGCGGCCGCAGTCATGGAGCTGAATATTTTTTTCATCCTCATAATATTACTCCTAACCATTGCCTTGAAAAGGCAATATTATTTTTATTTAATTAATTAAACTACGGGAAACATATCTTTGAGTTTATTATATCACGCTCTGATGCCGAATGCAATGATTTTTTGTATTTTTAATGATAAAATCTGATGCCTCCGCAAGATTATTCTGCATTTCCGACTATTTCTGACTTTTATCGACAAAATTGCCCATTTACTGACAACATCTTCCATGTCGAAATTCTTCGTAATATGGTATAATTTGTCTGAAAGGAGCTGTTCGACATGGACAATAAACTTGAGAAAGAAATAGTTAAAATTCTATTTGATCTTGGTATATCCCCAAGCATCAAAGGCTACAGATACCTTGTGTACGCTGTATACTACTGTCATTGTATTACCCTCCCCAATATATCATTCTCAAAGGATATCTATCCCAGAATAGCTGACCATTTTGAGACCACGGCTTCTTCAGTGGAAAGAGCTATCCGTCATGCCATAAATACAGGATGGTGCCGTCACGATCATGAAGCGTCTGCACGTATATTCGGAAACACGATCTACAGTGATATAGATATACCATCTAATGCCGTATTTATCAGTGCTGTTGCTGAATGGATAAGGCTCAACTATGATAGCGCCGATTAAGGCAGAATGAGCAGTCAACTATCACAAAATAGTCCATCATCAACTATCACAAAATAGTCCATCAATCATTGACAATTTACGTCTAATATGTTATAATAAAAGTGCATAATTATATGTATTTTGTCAGAAATGGGGTGATAGTTTTGTTAAATTATCTTAAACGATGGCTTGGTTTTGAAAAGCAGTCCCAATATGTCAAAAATTATTTTTTCAGATCAAATATGACAGCAAGCATCTATATGTCGCTTGTATATATAGTAATAGAGATATGGATGATAATCAGACTGACATACATAATCATCAGAGATGATCTTTATTCAGACTTGGAATATTATTTCAATAAATACTATTTCTATTACTTTCTTCTTCTCGCTTCTTCTGTTGCAATGCTGATATTTGCATTGAGATACATCCGTGGGAAAACCAATGATCAGCGACTTGGTACGGTAATTAAATGGGTATTCGCCTTTGTAGGCATTTACTTCGGTATTAAAATATCTCTTAATGATTATGCCAAAGGCGAACAGATGCTGGCATTTATCACGCTTGAAGTAGTCGTTCTGTGTATCCTTGTATGGCGGCCATGGACAGGATTTCTCATACTCACCGTTTCATACCTGATATATTACTATAAGATCGATCAGATGGTACCTGTCAATATCGCATACAATTCCGTAATCGACGGCACTCCCGCTGAAAAAGGCGTTACCACCGCCACCTCCATCAACCTTTTCACCATGTGGCTCTCTACCATGATGTTCTGTATAAGCAATTACAGCAGAACGCTCATACAGGCTGAAAAAGATGAGAATCTGGAGAAGATCAATTCCCATCTGAAAGAAACTTCGGTTCTTGATGAGCTTACTGGTATCCATAATATGGTGTACTTCCGCAGCGAAGCAAACAAGCTTTTCAGTGACAAGGAAGCGGATAAGGATGATCTGGTTTTCCTTTTCATTGATATCGAAAACTTCAAGTCCTACAATGAGACATACGGCTTCCATAAGGGGAATGAGCTTCTCTCGCAAACAGCTCACATAATCGACAGATATTTCAGCGACTCCATCGTATCACGCTTCTCTGACGATCATTTTGTAGTCCTCACTCACGGCGGTGACTGCATCTTGAAAATAGATAAGATATCGAATGAACTGAAAAATCTCCAGGGAGAAGTCCACCTTGAACTTAAATGCGGTGCTTACAAATACGATGAACGCACTATTGATACAAGCATCGCCTGTGACAGAGCACGATTTGCCTGCAACAGCATAAAGAAGCACTATGGCGAGACATTCCGCATCTATGATAAATCTCTGGAAGATATCTTCCAGCAGAAGCAGTATATCGTAAATAATATCGATCTTGCCATAGCCAACAAGTACATACAGGTATACTATCAGCCCGTCATATCAACCACTACAGGGAAGATATGCGGACTTGAAGCCCTTGCAAGATGGCATGACCCGAAATACGGACTTCTGTCCCCTTCTCAGTTCATAACAACTCTTGAAGAATACAGACAGATACATAAGCTGGATAAGTATATGATAGAGCAGGTCTGCCTGGACTATGTTGAAGCAAAAACAAACCGACTTTCTTTCGCTCCGGTATCCATTAATTTCTCACGCCTTGATTTTGAGCTTTGTCATATTGCCGATCATCTCAATAGAATACTGGAAAAATACGGTGTACCCAAAAGCTTCATAGATATCGAGATAACAGAAAGCGCACTCATCGATCAGCTCGATTTTCTGCCCGATGCTATCGCTCATCTGAGAAAAATCGGATACAGCGTATGGCTGGATGATTTCGGAAGCGGCTACTCATCTCTGAATGTGCTGAAAGACTACGCTTTTGATGTGCTGAAAATTGATATGAAGTTCCTGAACAGTTTCGATTACAATGAAAAGGCAAGACCTATACTCCGGACTATCGTAAGCCTCTCAAAGCAGCTCAATATGATCTCACTTTCCGAAGGCGTTGAGACCCGTGAGCAGTTTGAATTTCTCAAAGAGATCGGCTGTGATAAGGTTCAGGGCTATCTTTTCAGTAAGCCTGTCATGCTATCTGAATTAAGAGAAAAAATAGCAAAAGGTGAGCTTGCTGTCGAAGAAGAATTTCTGCCGTAAAGCTCATATACAAAAATAAGGGGATGGCCTTTCTCAGGTCATCCCCCATTTTTTATAATCACATCACTGTTGTGAAGCGCTGTTTGATCAGCCGAAGTATCTCTTGAGAAGTCCCTCGAAAGCCTTACCGTGACGAGCCTCGTCCTTAGCCATCTCGTGAACAGTATCGTGGATAGCGTCGAGATTGAGTTCCTTAGCTCTCTTAGCCAGCTTCAGCTTGCCCTCTGTAGCGCCGTGCTCAGCGGCAACTCTCTTTTCAAGGTTCTCCTTAGTGGAATCTGAAAGCACCTCACCGAGAAGCTCTGCAAACTTAGCAGCGTGCTCTGCTTCTTCAAAAGCAGCCTTCTCCCAATAAGCGCCGATCTCAGCATAACCTTCTCTGTAAGCAACTCTTGCCATTGCAAGATACATACCTACCTCAGAACATTCACCTGTGAAGTTTGAACGAAGTCCTTCGATGATCTCTGGATCTGTTACAGCCTTTGCAACGCCAAGTTCATGCTCGCAGGCAAATACAAGCTTATCGCCTGTTTCCTTTTCGATGAACTTAGAGCCGGGAACTCCGCACTGTGGACATTTCTCCGGTGGTTCTTCTCCTTCATGAACGTATCCGCAGATAGGACATACATAAGTTTTCATAGTTGTTATACCTCCATGTTTAGTTGATTTATTCCAACCCGCAAATAATTACGGGAAAGCTGCGATCAGATCGTATGCTTCACTCTGTCGTGCTCCTCAGCACGCTTGCCGTTGTTAAAGCGATCAAGTGTACCAACGAGGTAGCCTGTGATCCTTCTGATCCTGTCAAAAGGAACATCCGGTTCAAAGTCATACTGAAGATCAACAAAATCACCATCTGTTTTCACAGTCATTCCGTTTATGACTCTGTCACTGTACTTCTTTTTGCCGTATTCGATATAAGCGTCGATCTCCTCCTGAGAAAGCTGCTCACCGATAACATTGACTTTCATTGCAAATACCTCCTGTACAAATTTTGCTTGACTTTTGTCTGAATATATTGTATCATAAAAGGAGAAAAAAATCTGTTGCATATGCAACAACGGAGGTATTTTTATGTTACCCGAGAATAACATATTATTCAAAGGAGTTGACCCTGCTGACTGCCAGAGAATGATGGTATGTTTTTCCCCCGAGATAAAGAAATACAAGTCAGGGAGCAGGATAATAGATTTTTCCGAAAACAGCGATAAAGTAGGAATAATCCTCAGCGGACGTGCAGTCATGGAGAGATACGATATAAACGGTGTAAGAACTATTATCGAATCTCTCAGCGAACAGAGCATTTTCGGTGTTTTCTTCACATTCAGTGCATCCCCGAGAAATAATATCGAGATAGTTGCTGAAACCGATTGCGAGATCATGTTTCTGAAAAGAAGTGAGATAACCAAGCGCTGTGAGAACGCCTGCCGCTGTCACACAACTGTTGTGGAAAATCTGCTATCGCTTATGTCGGAAAAAGCCATCGCACTGACGGAAAGAATAGAAGTTCTGAGTCAGCGTACCATTGAGGATAAATTAATAAGCTGTCTGAGTATAATCGAGGAGAAAACTCCTACAGGAAAAACTCCGCAGATCCCGTTTACAACTACAGCCCTTTCGGACTATCTCTGTGTCAACAGAAGCGCCCTTCAGCGTGTCATTACCAAACTGAAAAGTGACGGCATCCTGACCATTTCAAAAAGAAGATTCCATATCCTCAGAAATAGTGATATTGACGATTGACAGCCAAATAAAAGTATGGTATAATTACCACTGTACGATTTTTTAAGAAAGGATACAATTGAATATGTTAGAGATCATCAAAGCGATCATCCTCGGTATAGTCGAAGGTATCACTGAATGGCTCCCGATCAGCTCCACAGGACACATCATCCTTGTCGAACAGTTCCTCAAACAGGATCAGTCACAGGACTTCAAGGATATGTTCGATGTTGTGATACAGCTTGGCGCTATTATGGCTGTTGTCATCATTTTCTGGAAGAAGCTGTGGCCATTCGGAAGAAAGGATAATGCTCATCCGCTGAACAAGACTCCTTTCGGAAAAATGGTAAAGACCGATATCTTTATCATGTGGTTCAAGGTACTGGTTGCCTGCATCCCTGCCGCAGTAGTAGGCCTTGCATTCGACGACTGGATAGACGCTCATCTGCGTACCCCTTATGTAATAGCCGTTGCACTTATAGTTTTCGGTATCGCATTCATTGTAGTTGAGAACTGGAACAAAACCAGAAAGCCAAAGGTAAACTCTATTGAAGAGCTTACATATCAGGCCGCTTTCATTATCGGTGTTTTCCAGCTCATAGCCGCTCTTTTCCCGGGAACTTCACGTTCTGGTGCAACTATTGTCGGTGCTCTCCTTATCGGCATCGCAAGACCTGTTGCAGCTGAATTCACATTCTTCCTGGCAGTTCCTACAATGTTCGGTGCAAGCCTGCTGAAACTGCTGAAATTCGGTTTCCATTTCACAGGAAGCGAATTTGCGGTTCTCCTCACAGGTATGATAGTTTCGTTCATCGTTTCTATATTCGTTATCAAGTTCCTTATGGATTACATCAAAAAGCACGATTTCAAGGCTTTTGGATGGTATCGAATCGGACTTGGTATTCTGGTGCTGATCTGCTGTTTCTGCGGAATAATCAAAAACTGATACAAAAGCTTCTCACATCTGATGTGGGAAGCTTTTTCTTTATGCTGTTATCCCCTTTTAATCGTCACAATATAGCAATTTTTCTGTTTTCTCCCCCGTTCACATACTCTTTTCTCTATGGTATAATCTTATTATCAAAGAAAGGAGAACAGCCATGTTCAGTACAATAATGTTAAACAAGAAATATTTGCAGAAAAAGACGATTTACCTCGAATTATTCAGCGAAAGAAAAGTTACATACCGTGTTACGGCAGGACATACTGTCCGTTTCGGTGAAGAGATCTCAACCTATGGGATAGAAGCTTTCGACAGCAGAACAGGTGAATCTGAAAACATCGCCGATTTCTCTCAGGATATCACAGATGCTGTAGCTTTTGCAGAACTTCTGTCGGCTCAGAAAGTGCGTCCGAGACAGCTTTACAGCAAAGCTCTCGGATTCCTCAGCTGCTGTATATGAGACAGAACCGCAGCAGAAAAAAATTCCGCTACTCTATGGACAAATCCTGATTTTTATGTTATAATCAATAATTGAACGGATCAAACGTTCAAATTCAACAAGAGAAAGGAAATCATAAAAATGGCAGAGCTTAAATATGAAATCACCGAAAAGATCGGTGTACTCTCCGAAAACGCAAAGGGATGGACTAAGGAACTCAATATGGTCAGCTGGAACGAGCATGAACCTAAGTACGATATCCGTGAATGGGCTCCCGATCATTCAAGAATGGGCAAGGGCGTAACTCTCACAGCTGATGAGCTTGCTGAGCTGAAAACTCTCCTTGCTGATATCGATCTCGATTCTTTCGACGAGGAATAATGCGATAAATAAATACAGCCCGAAGTTTTAACCGCTGTACTTATAAAGAAGTTTTGTATGTATTATTGAGGTAGACATTTTGAAGAAGGATC
>ACOK01000083.1 GCA_000174895.1 Ruminococcus flavefaciens FD-1 | reverse complement strand
GGATACGCGCAATTCGCCCTTACATATCAAGAAATTAAG
Organism: Ruminococcus flavefaciens FD-1; assembly: GCA_000174895.1. Classification (GTDB taxonomy): domain Bacteria; phylum Bacillota; class Clostridia; order Oscillospirales; family Ruminococcaceae; genus Ruminococcus; species Ruminococcus flavefaciens_A. The sequence goes on along the minus strand of ACOK01000083.1, from coordinate 37,044 downwards.
TGAAGAGCAGTTTCTTGCAAGCTATGAAAAATGGTCTAAGAAAAAGGGATACCGTTACAATGAAAGTCAAGCGATAGCGATATATCAGCTTTCAAAGAACAATATCCCCACTCTGAAATCCAGTACCCCATCGACCAAAATGCTGGTACTGCAAGCAGTCAAGTCCGTCAGAGATGCCGAACTAACCTTATCTCTCATTATATCACAAATGCAGGAAATTGCAAGTGCTTTACCTGAATACTCTGTTGTGAATGAGATGAAAGGCGTGGGAACAGTGCTTTCTGTACGCCTGATAGCAGAGATTGGCGATGTCAGGAGATTCCATAATGGCAGTGCGCTGGTGGCTTTTGCAGGAATTGATGCTCCACCATATGAATCCGGATCTTTTGTAGGAACCAACCGTCATATCTCCAAACGAGGCTCAGCATCGCTTCGCAAAATAGGTTATGAGATCATGCACGCTTTGAAAGTTACCAAGCCAACAGATGATTCTGCTGTCTATGACTTTATAATAAAAAAAGAAAATGAGGGAAAACCAAAACGTGTGGCTAAAATTGCAGGTTTCAACAAGTTCCTGCGCATCTATTACGCAAGAGTAATGGAAGTCTATTGTTGATCTGCTGTATCTTTCCCTTTTAAGCCGAAAAACGATACTGTTATTCGGCTTTATTGTCATGCCCATGTGTTGAAAGCTAGTATGATGAAAATATTTTTAAAAGGGCTTGACAAACAGTAACAGGTTTATCGCAGTATTAAGCTCTATTTTATCATCTATTGAGGAGAGAATAGCGGCAATTCTTTTCTGCGTATCAATACTTGGTACAGAAACCTCTATTTCGCCCATAAGCTTTGTGTTTATGGACGGCATTGTAGCTCCAACCGCTATATTTCTAACAAACCGCTTTGTACTCTCCATACAAAAGAAATAATAAAGATATAAAGGGTATATCGCATTATATGGGCGTACCCTCAAACAACGCCCTGAAAACATCCACCCTGAGTGATTGCTGTCTACATAAGAGCATCTATCAACCGAGCCGACACGACTGAATACAATATCGCCATCACTTAATACATATTTATTCAATCGCTCTTTATCAGCATCAGAAACCATAGGCAAGTTTTGCTCGGTAAACACACGATTTCCTAAATGTTCCACAGTGACAATAGGAGTACCGTCCTGAACATAATCCTCTTTATGTAACTGACTTCCAAACGGTCCGGTCTGAATATCAGCAATGCTCCCTAATAAAATTTTTTCCATAGGCTTACCGTCCTATCCAATATATTTCCTATGCGCCAGTTTCACATTACTCTGCTTCACCATCGCATATTGTAGTGTAGTATCTATTCTTTGATGACCGAGCAACCTTTGTAGTTGTTCGATCGGCATACCCTTGTCGATAGCCATAGTCGCAAGCGTTCGCCTGAATTTGTGTGGGTGTACCTTGCTGATGCCGAGCTTTCGCCCCATTTCACGCAACCGCAGCTCAATAGCACCTATCGTCAACCGCTTATGGGGAGATCGTAGCGACACAAACAAGGCAGAATCGCTGTCCGTCCGTGAAGCAAGATAGCTTTGCAAATGGAGCTTGGTACGGGCATCGAAGTACACCATACGCTCCTTATCGCCCTTGCCGACCACCACACACTCACGCTCGTTGAAATCAATGTCGCTGCGGTTCAGCAATACCATTTCACCCACACGCATACCAGTAGAAGCGAGCATATCAATCATCGCTAAATCCCGCAATTCTACGCAGTTATCACGCATCAGTTCTAAGTTTTCGTCAGTGTAGGTTTCCTTGATCGTCTTGCTTGTCTTGACATTGTGAATGCGACGAACGGGACTTTTTATGATATAGTCCTCGTCCTCCAGCCAAGAGAAGAAGCTTGATAGGATACGGCGGATATTATCCATAGTGACCTTGCTGGACTTCTTTTCTGCCTGATAGTCGGTCAGATAAGCCCTCAGATCGTCTGTTGTGATATGCTTGATACCCTTGCCGATACTGTCAAGAGCTGCCGTGATCGTCTTGCTGTAGTAGTTCAGCGACTTCTCCGAACACCCCTCAATACGCTTTGCAGAAAGAAACTCTGACAGGATTTCGTCGTTATTAGTCTCTTCCTTGGCGTTGGTTACTGCAGTGATTATAACGTTTTTAAAAGCATTAGTAAGTACTTTGTGCAGGGCCTGAAGCCCTGCGTTGTCAATCTTTTTGAGCATTGCCTGCTCTATGGTTGCGATGAGTTCGTTTATCATGTTGGTACTCCTTTCGTTGTACCAACATCTCTACAACCATATGTTCATATTATGTTATGTTTTTCAACGAAGCAATTAAAGCTGTTATACTTGCAGCCATAGCAGTTAATGTTACTATAAAGGCAGTTATCTTTTCTATAATCTTTTTTGCATTTTTATATTTGCTTTCAACATTTGAATTTAATAGAAATGAAATAAGTTTAGTTATGAGCAAATAAAATGCTCTTATGAAATTGATAAGTAAATAAGATATATAGGATACTACAAAAAGAATTCCAAGAGCAGCTAGTATTTCTTTCCACCATATCGCACCATTAGGATTTTTGACATATATATTTAAAGAAATATAAGCGATTATAAATGTAGCTACAAAAACTACAAAATGCCAAGAAAAGATCATTGAATACTTTTCTTTTTTCTCCTTATCAATAAAAGGAAGAGCATAATATGAAGCAAATATCATGGAAAGGCCTATAAATCCTCGTATCTCAACTTCCTTTGTATCTAATTTATAAAGCAGAAGGAGAAGTATTCCAGATAAAAATAGTCCCAGATCAATGCTATACCAAAGCTTATTTTTAAATTTCTCTTTATTATTTACAGTGACTGTGACGTCGCTTTCTGCGTTTGTATTATTATTCTCAGTGATTTGAGTGTTTGTTTCATTGTTCTGACTCATTGAATTATTCTCCTTAATTATAATATAAATGAAAATTTACACTTGCAAGCAGCTTAAATCTTAACCGCTGATACATCTATCTCGCCGTTCATCAGCTTCGGTAGAAGTGTGTCACGAAGAGTAGCCAAGCGTTGATTTTCTACTGATCTATTAAGAATTTCGTTATATATCGGCTCCGCAAATGCGATATAGTTCTTTATCTGTTCAGGTGATAGAGCTGGGACATTCTCTGTATCAAAATCACGAGTTATGATAGCATCGAATACAGCTCCGCTTGCTTTATGCTTTAAAGCCTTTACTGTTTCAAGGACATAGTGATAGACTATGATTTGATGTAATCCGTCTTTTCCTGCAAGAGCATAGCAAGATTGATTCATAGCCATTGGTACACCTGCAAGGCTAACCTTACCGACAGTACCACGAGCAGTTAGAAATACAGTATTAACAGGATATAAGCGGCTATTGCAATTATCCAACCCTAAAGGTGTTATGCTCTTTTCTGTTGTCAGCACATACGGATTTCCAACATCTTTAGGCGTAAAGAATGGTATTTCACCGTTCCAATACTCTTGATTACCTGTTTTTGGAGTACCGCCTCCAAGCACTTGAATTACAGAAGTGAACGGTACCTGCTCCTGAACGTCAGATATCATATCCTTGAACAGAGCCTGCGCCTGCTGTTCTAAATTTTCATTTATCGCAGCATTCAGCTCTATCTTTTCTTCAAGAGAAGAGATAACAGCAACAATTTTACGCTGTAAATTCAATGATGGCATCTTAACTTTTTGAATTGAAAGCGTTTTAACCGAAATACCTGGTTGAGCGGATTGTCCCGAGAGCCTTCCTAAGTCCATAGCTGTTAATACATAAGATAGATACCGAGTGTTATGCTCACTATTCGCACAAGCGATTACAGCGTGTTCCGTCATATAAGCTTTACCGCTAAAATATCGAACATTTCCACAGTAAGCACCCTGTCGTCCTATAATAGCACAATCGCCTTCAAAGTTATAATCCGATGTATAGCCTCGAATACCATTTCCACCATACACAGCATATTCAGCAGTATCAGAAATCATAGCAGCTTTTATTCCTTTTCCGCTACTTAATCTGCTACATATATTTCCAAGCTCATATTCTTTCCATTCAGATGTCATACCCAATTGCCCCCAGCTTCTCCCTGATTTCATTTTCAAGTTCATGGGATTTTGCGAACATCTCCGAAAGCTCAGAGGTCAGGCGCTTCATCTTCTCATCAAACGGCTCGCCGTCGTCTTCCTGTTCCTCGATGCCGACATAGCGTCCGGGTGTAAGGATATAATCCTGTGCAGAGATAGTCTGAATATCAGCAACAGCACAGAAGCCCTTGACTTCTTCTAATGTGCCGTCCTGAAACGCCTTGAACGTATCAGCAAGCTTCTTTATGTCATCATCAGTGAAGTCACGGTGCTTACGATCAACCATATATCCCATTTTACGAGCGTCAATAAACAGAGTCTTTCCCTTCTGATTCTTGTTCTTACTGATGAACCAGAGCGTCACGGGAATAGTCACGCTGTAGAAAAGCTGTGTAGGCATAGCTACAATACCTTCAACAAGATCATCCTCGATGATACGCTTTCTTATCTCGCCCTCACCGCTTGACTGTGTGGACAGCGCACCGTTTGCAAGCACCAGACCGATCTTTCCGTTAGGTGCAAGGTGATGTATCATGTGCTGGATCCATGCGTAGTTAGCATTTCCTGCAGGCGGAACGCCGTACTTCCAGCGGATATCGTCCTGCAACTTGTCCTGTCCCCAGTTGGAGAGGTTGAAAGGCGGATTGGCAAGGATAAAGTCAGCCTTGAGTGTTTTGTGCAGGTCGTTGAAGAACGTGTCAGCCTGATATGGACCGAAATCTGCATCAATACCACGGATAGCCATATTCATCTTAGCCATTTTCCACGTATCAGCATTTGACTCCTGACCATATACAGAAATACGATTGCGGCTACCCTGATGAGCTTCTATGAATTTTGCACTCTGTACGAACATACCTCCACTTCCACAGCAGGGATCGTATACACGACAATCCTCAAATGGCTGTAGTATCTCGACAAGGGTACGTACAACGCTTGACGGAGTATAGAATTCGCCGCCCTTAACGCCTTCATACGCTGCGAACTGAGCGATACAGTATTCGTATGTACGACCGAGGATATCTTTACTATCCTCAGTATCTGTCATATCCATATTCGTAAACAGATCAACGACCTCACCAAGTACACGCTTATCAAGATCAGGACTTGCGTAGTTCTTCGGGAGAACGTTCTTCAGACTCTTGTTTTCAGTCTCAATAGCTGCGCATAGCGTCATCAATAACGGTACCTATCTCAGGGGTATGAGCCGCAGCGGAGATGGTATCCCAGCGTGCTTCTTCCGGCACAAAGAAGATGTTATCCATGAGATAAGCATCCTTCTCGTCCTCAAAGCCGTCTCCCTCGGCAACAAGCTCATTATAGCGCTTCTCAAATGCACTTGATATATAGCGCAGGAAGATGAGTCCTACGATAACTTTTCTGTATTCAGCAGCAGGGATATGTCCCCATAATACGCAGGCGGCATCCCATATCTGCTTTTCAAATCCGATATTTGCATTATTTTTTTCAGCCATAATACTACCACTTTCTGTAATAAATAACATTTTGCCTTATAATTATAGCATATTTTTGTGTATAATTCAAGAAGATTTTAGAAAAAACAAATATCTTTAATGCCTCCTTGACTGACGGAGGCATTATTGTAATATCTGTATATTATTTGACAAAATAGCAGCGATAAACAGAGTTTTATAAGCGAATATCTGTCATAATATAGTCTATTTAATAATTATAGCATGGCAAACCTCAATCAAGGATGTTATGCTTGATTTATATAAAAGAGTGTGGTATAATAATGTATATGTAGCTTGTAACAAAAGTATCTATATGACTATTGTAAGATTGCGTTTGATAGTAGTGAATATAAGACTTAAATAGAAATGATAATGACTATATGCTTTATTAGATAGGAGGCTTTATGAAACCATCAGAAATATTCCGTTCAAAATTTCATAATAAAAACGGATTTTATAATATAATGCCTATTTCTAATTTAGCTTCTGTTCTCAAGTATGGAATTCTGTCTAATGAGTTGGCAGAAAGAATACCACACAGGTCTGTGGCTATGTCCATAATACAGGATAGAAGAGATCAGGTGTTGATCCCTAATGGTCTTATGCTTCATCAATATGCAAACTTATACATTGATGCGAGAAATCCGATGCTTTACAAACGTAAAGACGAAGATGTCATTGTACTAAAGGTAGATTGCAGAATACTTGATTTGCCAGATGTAGTTGTTTCGGATCAAAATGCTTCAAGTAGTTATGTCAGATTCTATGAGCCGGAGGAAGCAATGAACAAGTTGGATTTTAACATGATATTTGCTCGTTCATGGGAATCTGACAATCAGTTCGAATACTGGAGGAAGAAATCTGCAAAATGTGCAGAAGTTCTTGTTCCGGGAAAGATAGAGCCTTCATATGTAATTGCTGCAGCTGTAAAAAATGATGCAGATAAGGAAAAAATTATAGCTTTAGGCTTTGATAAAAGAATCTATGTTAACGGCGATCTGTTTTTCGGAAAAGAGGTGGAATAATGAAGATATTGATAGGTAATTTGTTCGACAGTAAGGCACAAACACTTGTAAATACAGTGAATTGTGTTGGCGTTATGGGAAAAGGTATAGCTCTTGAATTTAAAAAGCGTTATCCGTTGATGTTCGATGAATACTCAAATAAATGTAAATTGAAAGAGGTTAAACCCGGAACACCATATCTATATCAGGATATTACCGGAGTATCAGTTCTGAATTTTCCAACCAAGGATAACTGGAGATCTCCGTCAAAGCTGTCATACATCGTTGATGGACTTGATTGGTTTGTAAGAAATTATGAGCAGCTTGGAATAAGATCAATAGCTTTTCCACCTCTTGGATGTGGCAATGGCGGTCTTACCTGGGAACTTGTGGGTCCGATTATGTACAACAAATTGAGTACATTGCCGATAGATATAGAAATATATGCACCATTCGGAACAAAAGCTGAACACGTTTCGGTTTCATATCTATGTGACAATTACAAAGAATACAATGCAGATGTTGAGGGAATGAAGAACGCGTCTGTTCGTCATTCATGGTATCTGATACTTGAAGTTATAAAATCACTCAATACTAACAGGTATTCTCTTCATGTAGGAAGGGTCATTTTTCAGAAGATCTGTTACATTCTGACGCGTTTGGGAGTCGATACTGGGTTCGTATTTACCCAAGGAAGCTACGGCCCATATTCTGATGATATAAAGAGAGCTACAGTTGCCCTTTCAAACGCTAACATGATATACGAAAAAAACTTTGGTAATATGATAGAAGTTACGGTTGATAATAGTTTTAAGCTCCATTCAGCAGAGTATTCCGAGACAGAACTTGATGCAGTCAATAAGACGGTTGATTTATTCAGCAGAGTAAAAAACACTGAACAGGTCGAAATGATCGCAACTGTTATTTATGCTTTTGATCAATTGATGAAAGATAATCATTATGTATCAGACGAAGAAGTATATAAGTATGTAATGGAATGGAAGAAAAGGTGGAAAGATTCAAAGCAGAAAGAAGTGTGCAATACAATCATTAACCTTGCTATGCTTGGATGGATAAATATTGATTTCAGTAATAAACTCAGTATATTAACCGAGGGAGACTATGAATTGAATTAATGTAGTTAGTTCATAATGATATTGTAGTCAGCATTTTAAAATGAAAACAAATTATAATAAAAAAAGCCTCCCGAAGGAGACTAAAGTAATGAAGTATGGTTGTACATCAACGCGTACATCAACCGCAACGATTTTTATTCCTCATGGCTTCGTCAGCCTTTACTGAGAAATGCCTATTTTACGCACTCCGTGACACTTGGTGATCCTCAGTGAAACATAGAAAAGGAAGCTCATAACCCGAAGGTCGTTGGTTCAAATCCAGCCGCCGCAACCAGAAAAATCCCCGAAACATGGCCGTTTCGGGGTTCTTTATTTTTGACTTGATCACATGAAAAACAGGCTTTGTACCCTTACCGTACCCTTACGGGATTTCGGTTTGGCTGTATAGAGCCATTTTTATGATTTTTCTGTTAACCACGGTTAACAAAATGCGCTGAAAAGCGGTTTTGAAGCAAATATATTGTTTAATTTTATTCTTAATCATGGAATGTGATTGCAGATAATTATGATATGTGTGAATTTGTTAGCCTACTGATTACTTATACTTGTGAGAAACGTAGAATTACAGTGCGAATTGTAATATCTGTGCTATTCTCAAGTGCCAAAATGCTATAATGAATATAAGCAATAAGTAGATTAAATGAAAGCGGTGAGTAGATGAACAAGCAAAAAATGATACTGTTTGATTACGGTGATACACTGATGTATGAGCCGGATTTTGAACCTTTTAACGGAAATAAAGCAATCTATCCGTATATCCGTGAGAATCCACATAGTATCAACCTTGAAGAATTCAGCGAGTATCTGCTGACGCTTTTTGATGAGATAAAGACGTTGCGTGGAGAAATGATAGAAATACATGAGCATATCTTTCTTCGTAATGTACTTGAACACTTTGACATGAATCTTTCTGTACCGATCGAAGAGGCGGAATGGATAATAATGAACGGTGTATCAAATGCTGTAACATTGCCTGGAACGGCTGAATGCTGAAAGCGTTGCAGGATAGGGGAATACGCACAGGTATTGTAAGTAATCTTTGTTGGTCTGGAACTGCGCTTTCAAGACGGCTGCAAGAGGCTTTTTCCGAGCATAACTTTGAGTTTGTAATGACATCCAGTGAATATATCTTCCGCAAGCCTGATGTGCATATTTTTGACATGGCAGTACGAAAGTAAACACCATTTATAGAAGGTTTTGCTTTTATTGAAATGCCCTCGGTTATTCGAGGGCATTATGTTTGTTCGTCAACGGCTTGTCTATGAGCTTGTAAAAGACCTCAATGGTTCTCGGTGCTTTGTGCTTGCCGGGGTGTGCATCGACCTTGACATACTCGATCAGTGTCAGAGCCATTTCACGGGTAAGTGTCTCTGCCCCTGCGTAGGACTTCATTCTGCGGATATATTCGTCTACATCACGCTCGTCCTGATCTTCCGCATCGGTGCGCTTGCTAAGCTCCTTATACTCTACTGTCAGGTTATCCTTTTCCTCCTGATATTCACCGAGGAGTCCGGCACACACCTTGTCGGGGATAAGCCCAGCGATCTTGTCCTCATACACGCTTCTGATCAGACGGTCAAGATCCTTGATGCGGTTATCAATAACCCGAAGCCTTTTCCTTGCCGCATTGTCACGCTCCGTCTTATCGCCCTTCTTGTAGGCGAGGAGCTTCTCACGAATGTCAGGCTCATTCAGCACCAAGTCGATCTGTCTCTGAATATCCGCAAGCACAAGGCTTTCAAGAAGCTCTCTCCTGATCGTAGAGGAATATCTCCGCCATGAGCAGAGCCGAGATCAACAGAAAAGAAAGAAGCGGAATGACCTCGAATGACGATAGGCTCTCCGGCGAACGGAAAAGCCTCTCAGTGCCGTCCTACTTGCCAATCAGAAAACATAACCGCTGAAAAGAAAAAGCTTTCAGAAACGCTTACAGAGCGCCATTGAGAGCTTGTGGTCATTCGTTTTCAGTAGGGTATCCTGCCTGTTGTGGCTTGCTTCACAATGCCTAAGTGAATTCCAATAGAACGGGGCATTGGTGCATGAGCAGACCGTGGATGATTGGCAGATCGTTCCTTTCATGTAGCACTGCATTTCTCCCGATACCTTGACGGCGTGATGTCCTCCTGAGCCTTGAACTGATTGGCAAAATGGGAATAAGAGCCATAGCCGCAGGCGGCAGCGACCTCCGAAATAGACAGCTCTGTATCCCGAAGCAGCGCCTTTGCCTTTTGCATCCGGAAGTCGATCAGCTCCTCGAAAATGCTTTTGCCGAAATAGGTCTTATACATCCTTTGCAGATAACTCCTGCTGATGTGCGTGTGCTGGCAAAGCACCTGTATGCTCCAGTCTTTTTCGGGGTGCTGCTGCATTTCCTCACTCAGCGGAACAAGGGCTTCAAAAAGCTGTGGATTTTCAATGCTTTTCTCACGGGCGGTATCTCTCTTTCCGGGCAGTGTCAGATGTTCGAGTGCAAGGCAAAGACAGTTCAGAAATGTGCAGTATTCCGCTTGATAACAGCAAGGCAGCTTTCCGAAGGACAGCGCCATGAGCCCGAATTGCTGTTCGTTCATGTGAAGCGGCGAGAGATAGTATGCAGTCGGGTGCTGCGCTTCCTGTGTCAGATCAGCAATGATCGCAGACTGCTTCACCGCACGGTCGGAGATACCGCTGCTCCTTCCGGCACGGTCACACCACAGCACCTCACAGCAGTCCTTGCGGGAAGGTACAGAACGGTCATCCCGTGCTGCCCGAAGATAGTCTGCCGTCAGAAAGATACGAAGCTGATTCCAATGGCAGATCAGATAGGCACGGTTCGCCACGACAGAGAGGATCTCATGGAGCGTTTCCGTATGCATCATCTCAAACATCAGCTCGCTCTGGTAAAACCATTCCTTATGGTCGGTAAGCAGACGCTGTTCTCTGCGGCTGCTTGCAGTCCGATGCCGCACGGGGATACAGCCGCAGCTCCGTCCGATCTGTATACGGCTGCGGTCAGCCGGAACTCTGCGGCAGCTCCGCCCCGTGATGATACTGTAAAGCCGCCGGACGGCATCTGCTCCGAGCTGTGCATGGCTTTTTTTGCAGGTCGTCAGGGCGACATCGCTCTGCGCATCCTCCAGATTCCCGTCAAAGCCTGTCACAGCAATGTCCTCCGGCACACGAATCCCGGCTTTTGTGAGTGCTGCGATCAGTGCATCTGCCATGACATCATTGGCACACACAACTGCCTCTGGCTTGGAGAGCACTCCGCTGATGATACGCTGCGCATATTCCACGGGATAATCCCGCCAGAAATCACCATAGGCATAATAGCTTTCGTCATAATATAAGCCGTGCCGCTGCATGACATTGCAGTACGCCTCCAGCCGTTCTGCGGACTGTGTAAATGCCTTCTGTCCGGTCAGGCAGTAGATCTTGCGATAGCCGTGAACCTGTATCAAATGCTCGACAAGCAGCTCAAAGGCTTCCGGATCGTGGGTCACCGTATTCTCAAAATACGGCACTTCACTGGCATCCAGCAGCATGACCGGCTTGCCGGTGCGTTTGAGCAGATCGTCGATATGCTTGCGTATCCCCTGATGCGCAAACGAATTACGGTCATAGAGAAAGCCGTCAAACTCCGGTTCCTGTGCAAGCTCATACAGATCAGCTTCATGATAATTATGCGTTGTAACCGGCTCCTGAAAATTATTCTTTGCAGAAAGAACGATCACATTGCAGTCTGCCAGTGTACACTGCGCGAGGATCCCGCTCATCATTTCTGCGGTATGCGCCCGATAGCATTCTGCTGTGATCACGCCAAAGGTCGAACGTTTCTTCATACAGTATCCACCTCCTGATTGCCTTTTTTATCATTATACAATATAAGCGAAGCGTATATTGTATAATTGCCCGATTGCAGGGAGCAAATCTATGATTTGCGCATCTGCAAGGGCTTTTGGATCAAGTATAATGAATGCTTCTGCATTCATTATACCATATTGTGAACAGGAAAGCAAGACAATTTTGCATAACGCGCCTGATCATCATTCACAAATATCTCTGAACCTGTCACAATATTGTATTGTAAAATGACGGAGAAATTAGTATAATGATAAGTGAGAGGGAATGATACGGGATGCTGCTGCCAGAGTAGCCGCACTGCACAGACAGACAGCATCCTCCTCATCTTGAAAGGAGTGATCTGAATGATACATTTCAAACGCTGTGCTGCGTTCCTTGCGGCACTTGCACTTCCGATGACCATTGTACCGCAGACGATCACAGCAGCGGATTCCAATCAATATGCAATGAATATCACAGTAGACCTGTCCGGCGAACAAAAGGCGATCAGCCCGTACATCTATGGTATGAATAAATACGATGATGCATCGGTACTTGATGACGTGCGCATCAGTGCTGTCCGTCAGGGCGGCAACCGACTGACTGCCTATAACTGGGAGACCAATGCTTCCAATGCAGGCGAGGACTGGAAGCACAGCTCGGACAGCTTTATGTCCTCCTCAAATGAACCGGCAGCCTGCGTGCAGGAGTTCTCGGATATTGCAGTAAAGCACGATATTCCCTACCGTTTAACGACGCTGCAAATGGCAGGCTATGTGGCAGCCGATAAGGACGGCAGTGTATCGGAAGCGGAAACAGCGCCCTCCAGCCGCTGGAATACGGTGTAATTCACAAAGGGCAGTGCTTTCTCCATGACTCCCGATTTGACGGATGGAATCGTATACATGGACGAGTATGTCAATTACATCGTCAATACGCTCGGTGATGCAGGCAGTTCGACCGGTATTCAGGGCTATAGCCTTGATAACGAGCCGGCACTCTGGCAGCATACACACAGTCGTATGCACCCCAACGCCGTCACAGTGACCGAGCTGTCCGAAAAGTCCATCGAGCTTGCCAGAGCGGTCAAATCCATTGACCCGAAAGCAGAGATCTTCGGACCTGCGCTCTACGGCTACACGGCATACGATCATCTTGCTGACGGTGATGACTGGAACGCTGCCAACTCCGACGGGAAATATCACTGGTATATCGACAAGTATCTCGATGATATGAAGCAGGCAAGCGATGAAGCCGGTGTGCGGCTGCTCGATGTGCTGGATATCCACTACTACACCGAATCCGGCAGAAACGGCACAGAGGACAGATTGCAGTCTGTCCGCACGCTCTATGAAAAGGGCTTTGTGGAGAATAGCTGGATCGGACAGTGGTGTCAGGTGAATATCCCGATCCTGCCGACAATCCAGAATTCTATTGATACCTATTATCCCGGCACGAAGCTCGCCATTACGGAATACAACTTCGGCGGTGATGATGAGGTCAGCGGTGCGATCGCACAGGCAGAAGCTCTCGGCTGCTATGCAGATGCAAATGTTTATTTTGCAACGCTCTGGGGCGGCAGCAACTATATCTTCTCCGGCATGAAGCTGTATACCAACTATGACGGAAACGGCGGTCATTTCGGCGATACGCTCGTTCCGACTGTGACAGATGATGTGTCTCTTGCTTCCTCCTATTCTGCAATCAGCGGTAAGGACGACAGTCAGGTCACTGTGATGCTCACAAACAAGAGCCTGACCGATGCGGAGAATGCTTCTATTCAGCTCAAAAACAGCAGCTCGAAGTATCAGGCGGCTGCGGTCTATGCAGTATACGGCGATTCCACCGATATTCGCCTGATCGACATTGTGGACGATATTTCCGGCAATACGGTCAATGTCACACTCCCTGCCTACTCTGCTGCAATGATCGTTGTCAGTGATGATGCATCTGATTTTGAAGGACTTGCACTTTACGACCCTGACAAGATCACCGAGCGGACAGAGACCTTCACCGATATCGACAGCCTGATCAATAAAAACGGAAATGTGGAGATTCCGATCACTGATGCTGCAAATCTGAAAAAGATCATCCTGACAGCAGATGTCACCTCCAGCGCAGGTTCTTCCTACGGCGGAGTCGGCGGCGGTCTGTGCGTGGATGCTGAGGCTGCGGACGGTACACAGTTCTGGTCAAGCAAGACCTTCTCAATTGACCTCGGCAGCGGCAAGACGGCGACTGTGACCTTTGACGGCACGTTCACCAATGATGAGGAGACCGTAGAAGCTGTGATCTATGATGGTAAGGTGGAAGTCCAGAAATGGTGGGACTACTCCGAGAAGCAGGAACAGGAGATCGCAGACACGCTCACAATGAAGATCACAAATGTTCAGGTGATCTACGCTGTTTCTGATACTCTGCAAGGCGATGTGAATGCAGACGGAAAGTTCGATATTGCTGATGTGGTACTACTCCAGAAGTGGCTGCTTGCAGTGCCGAATACGAAGCTGGCTGACTGGAAAGCGGCTGATCTGTGCGAAGATAAAAGACTTGATGTATTCGATCTTTGCCTGATGAAGCGAAAACTTATTTATGGTTGATACTCTCTTTCTGCACACTCAGAGAGTTGATATACAGGGCAATTCTAAGCCAAGGGACAAATCAGAGAACCTCCGCATATTGGTTGCGGAGGTCTCGCACTATCCTGATAAGGAGGTCAGGCTATGATAAAAACGATCACATCAAAGGCGGTGACTTTTATTATGTCAGCCACGGTATTTCTTTCATCCTTACCGCTCTCCGCATCTGCTGAAAGCTTCAGCATGACAAATGCAGTCAAAACGCTGGAGACCGGCATCACGATCCCTGCCGAGCAGATCAGCACGGAAAATTATAAGGACACGCGCTTTAACAATCCCATTTCTCCTGATTTCTTCTGTGCCGACCCGACAGCAGTGGAATACAACGGAAGACTCTATGTCTATGGCACGAACGACCATCAGCAGTTTGAAGCCGCTGGTCCCGATGTGGACAATACTTATGAAAAGATAAAGTCTCTGCTTGTGTTCTCCACAGCGGATATGGTCAACTGGACTTATCACGGCGAGATCAATGTCGGAGAGATCGCACCGTGGATCATGGCATCGTGGGCGCCGTCCATCGTGTCCCGTGAGGAAGCGGACGGCAAAACGCACTTCTATCTGTATTTCTCAAACAGCGGCGTCGGCACAGGTGTCATCACATCCACCGATCCTGTGACCGGCTGGACAGATCCGCTGGGACATTGCCTTGTGACCGGTGATACACCCGGTCTGAGCGACTGTCCCAATCCCTTTGATCCCGGTGCCGTTATTGATGACAACGGTGTCGGCTGGCTTTCCTTCGGCGCAGGCAAGGCATCGGGCGGTACAGACTATATGCCGGGTTCTGTGCGCATCGTCCGGCTGGGCGAGGATATGATCTCATTTGACAGCGAGTTCAAGCAGATACCTGCACCATATTCTTTTGAGGCAAGTGAGCTGAACTATATCAACGGAACTTATGTGTATACCTATTGCAGCGACTGGAATAATCACAGTGAACAGTGGGATTTCGACTGTCCTGCACCGGGCGGCTGCGGCATGGTCTATATGACGACAAAAACGCCGCTTGATCCGACAAGCTGGAAGATGATGGGCGAATGCTTCCGTCAGCCCGGCGAGGTCGGTTTCGATTACTCCAACAACCATACGCATATGCACAAGTTCAAGGGCAAATGGTATATGTTCTATCACACGCTGATGCTCAAGCACGGCATGGGCATTACCGGCGGTTACCGCAGTATGGGCGTCGATGAGATCGAAGTGGACGAGGAAAATGTCATCATCGAGGACAAGGGCGGCACGAAAAAGGGGGCGGCACAAAACGGCGTATTCAGCCCGTATGAGGCGCATTCCGCCGCTGAGCTTGTGGGTACTGCACAGATCGACTATGATATGACCGACCCGTATGCACCGATTGTCAGCGCAAAGCAGGCCGGATCATGGACGGCAGTCAGAGGTGTGCAGTTTACTGAATCCGAAAACGCATCACAGCCCGCTGCTGCCGAATTATTGCAGATGAATATTGACACCATCCAGTATGATCTGACTGTCACAAGTCTGGATGCCCCCACAACGATCACGATGTACGCCTCAGCACAGAACGGTGTCAAAAACCAAAGCTCTGTTGAAGTTACAGGCAAGGGAAAATATAAGGTCTCGGTCGATATGAACAGCGCAAAGGGCTTTCAGATCGTCGGCTGCTTCACAGCGGCAAATGATACCCCTGTGACAATGGAGGTTGATTCCATTACACTCAACGGAAAGTACAATATCGCTGTTGCCGCTGAACTGACAAATACCCGTGAATGGGCAGACGGTCTGCGGAATATCTGGAACGGATTTTCGGACGGCGATGCGGTCTATACAGATGATCATGCCATGTTGAAGTATGTCAAGGCAGACGACGCGATCGAGCTGTTTGCAGCCGAAAATGCCGGAATTACGAACAATGCTCCGCTGGTAGAAAAGCCGATATCATTTGCGGCATCTGTGAAAGGAAAAGGCAGTATTGATGTGCATCTTGATGCGCCCACAGGCGACCTGCTGACGAGTATCGCCTTCGATTCTCCAAGCAGTTTTACAACCGTTTACAGCGATCCGATCAGCAATATCGGCGGTACGCATGACCTCTATTTTGTCTATTCCAATCAGGGTGTTTCTATGCAGTCATGGCTCTTTACGGAAAGCAGCGAACCGTCCGAAAGACGCATGGGCGATGTGAATGCAGACGGGAAGTTTGACATTGCCGATGTGGTTCTGCTCCAGAAGTGGCTGCTCGCTGTACCGGATACAAAACTTGCCGACTGGAAAGCTGCAAATTTTTACAACGATAACAGACTTGATGTATTCGATCTTTGCCTGATGAAGCGAAAACTGATCTCTGGCTGACACTGCACGCAGAGCGTCGATAAAAAAGAATTACACGAAAAGGGCAATGCCTTCCGATCACGGAGCGCATTGCCCTTTCCTTATGCGTTCTTCCCATTCACACTGCCGCCATCAACGAGAATATCAACGCCTGCAAGATAGCCATTACGCTCATCTGCTGCCATAGCGATGGCAAAACCAAGTTCCTCGGGAGTCCCCATTCGTTTTTCGGCGGTGTATTTGAGCATTGATGCACCTTCACCCTTTTCAAGCTCACCCATGTCCGTGGCGATCAGTCCGGGACTGATCGAGCATACACGGATCCCACGGCTGCCCAATTCAAAAGCAGACTTCTGAGCATACCATACTGCAAAATTCTTTGACAGCGCATAGGCAAGCCCCGCACTCTTATAGCTGTCCTTAACAAGGCGGCACATCCGCAGCAGCTTGTCAAGGAATGCTTGTTCATGTTTTTCGGCAAGGCAGTATGTCTTTCGGGGAATCATGATCTTCGGGAGCTGATAAGCTGAGTTTGAGGAAATATCAACGATCACGCCCTTTGTCATGACCTTCGCAAACTCCCTGTTGACATAGACTGTACCGAGAGCATTGACACGCAGCAGCTTTTCAGGGTCAGCCATTGAAGGCGAAAGCCCTGCGGCATGGATCACATTCGTAACCTCGCCCAGCGATGCCGCATATCTTGCAAGCTCGTGTACCTGCCTTCTGTCGGAGGTATCACAGGTCATGACATAAGCCTGCTTGCCCTCCGCTTTCAATCGCTCTGCTGCCCGGTCGAGCTTGCTCTGCGTCCTGCCGGAGAGCAGAAATACTCTGTCATTCGGCATCGCTCTTGCGGCTTCAAGTCCCATTCCGCTGCCGCCGCCTGTTATCACACATACTTTCATATTTCACCTCATGCAATCTTTCCGCTTGCTTTGAGCCAGGCTATCTCATCGTGTATCGTTTCTCTGTATGATCTTGTGCGATAGCCAAGCTCACGCTTTGCCTTCGTGGAATCAAACTCGTTGTTTCGGGCGAGATTGTACACGGAAAATGTCGTCATCAGCGGCTTTTCGCCTGTTCTTTTTGCCCGCATTTCAGAGAGCCTTGCAATTACATTTGCAGCCGGTATCGGCAGGAAAGCCTTCGGCGCTTTGCAATCTGCCTCCTCGGAAACGAGTCTGCAAAACTCCTTGAAGCTGATCGCTTCGTTGCCTAAGATATAGCATTCGCCCTGTCTGCCCTTGTCGGCGGCAGCGATCATTCCTGCGGCAAGATCACGCACATCGCAGAGATTGAACGTTCCGCTGATGCCCATTGGCATTTCGCCGCCGATGATCTTGATGAGTGTCCCCGTTGTTTCGCCGACTGCAAAATCTTCCGGACCCATGATGCCGCTCGGATGAACCACACAAGCATTCAAACCACGCTCTTTTACAGCATCCAGCACCGCCTGTGTCGCCATCGCCTTTGACATGGAATAGCAGCCCTCGACCTTGTCCTCGTCAAAGAAACCCACCTCTCTGATACAGCTTCCCTTCGGCGCTTCTGGAATCGCACCTGTGCTGCTGCAATAGACCAGCTTTTCACATTCAGAATGCGCAAGACACATATCAATGATGTTCTTCGTTCCGCCCACATTCACATCAATGACCTTCTGGCTGTAAGCCGGGTCAACGGTCACGATGCTTGCGATATGCAGCACAATGCTTTTCATACCCTCGGGAACGGTAAACAGCTTTTCAAGGCTTTCCCTGTCGCAGAGGTCGCCGTAAACCACCTCTGCACTGTCGGGGATATACTTCGCAGCCGGGTCATTCGGCAGGACGAAAGCCCTGACCTTATCTCCACGCTCTAAAAGCTGACGGCATACCGTACCGCCTAAAAAACCTGCTGCACCTGTTACAATATAGATCTTGTCGCTCATATCCATTTTCTCCTCTCATGGTTTCGCTTGCGCGATAAGGTTTGATCGGTTTTGTTTTCTATGTCTGAATTATACAGCTCTTTTGTTGCAGTTCGGTTTAAGTTTTGTTGCAGTAATATTAAAATGCGCCGATCTGCCTTGAAAGCTGTAAGGAATTATGCTATAATGTAACAAACAGTATAAGACAATACCGCACAGAGCTGATGATGCAGATTCGCAGCCAAGCTGTCAGGCGGATGAGATCGGCAGTCTGCGCATTCGATTCAGCGGTGATTGACGAAGATCGAACAGGAGGAACAAACATGATCCATATTTTAGTGGTAGACGATGACAAAGATCTGAACCGCCTTGTGTGCGGTTATCTCAATGACAGCGGATTTGAGACAAAGGGGTGTCTGTCGGTCAGTGAAGCCTACGACGAAATGTACGCCAATCTCTATGATCTTATCATCTCGGATATCATGATGCCGAAGATCGACGGCTTTGAATTTGCGGAAACAGTACGCCGGCTGAATGCAAATATTCCCATTTTATTTCTCTCGGCAAGGGACGATCTTTCGGCAAAGGAAAAAGGCTTCCGTCTCGGCATTGACGATTATATGGTCAAGCCTGTGGAGCTTGCTGAACTGGAAATGCGTGTGCGTGCGCTCCTGCGCCGAGCCAATATCGCAGAGTCAAAAAAACTGACGGTCGGTGATCTGACGCTGGACGGCGATGCCATGACAGGCACGGTGAACGGCGAGGAACTGCCTCTTTCCACACGGGAATTCAATATCCTGTTCAAGCTGCTGTCCTATCCGAACAAGACCTTCTCAAGAGCGCAGCTCATGGACGAATTCTGGGGCATGGATTCCGATGCAAGTCTGCGGTCGGTGGATGTGTATATCACAAGGCTGCGTGACAAAACATCGGTCTGCACGGGGCTTGAGATCAAGACCATTCGGGGTATCGGCTACAAGGCGGTATTGAAATGAAACATCAGGATATCGCAAAGGCAGCGAGAAGCAGCCGCTTTCCAAAGTCGATTTTTTTCGGGTATTATCTTGCTTTGCTCCTGCTTTCAGGTGTGCATATCGGAATTCTTCTGGGTATGCAACAAGCAAGGTTCAACGAGATTTTAGAAATTATTGTTATTTTATGTTATTGGGCGCTGGTGGCAGGCGGTCTGACGCTGTATACCCGTCATCAGGTGCGAAAGACCTACGAGATACCTATGCTGCGGTTGGCAGATGCAGCGGCGAAGATCGCAAAGGGGGATTTTTCTGCCCGTGTTGAAACAGTGAATGAGCGTGAGAAATTTGATTATCTCGACCAGATGATAGAAGATTTCAATAAAATGACGGCGGAGCTTGGCAGCATCGAAACGCTCCGTGTGGATTTCTTTTCCAATGTTTCTCATGAGATCAAAACGCCGATCGCCGTGATCCAAAACTCAGCAGAAATGCTGAAAAAGCCAGATTTATCAGAAGATAAACGTCAGGAATATGTGGACTCCATCACAAATGCCGCCAAACGCCTGAACACTCTTATCACGAATATCCTGAAGCTGAACAAGCTCGAAAAGCAGAGCATCACGCCAAATGTCAGTGAGTTTGATCTGTGTGATCAGCTTGTGCAGTCGGCACTGCTGTTTGAAACAGTGTGGGAGGAAAAGGGCATTGAGTTTGAAGCGGATATTGCAGACGAGCGCAAACTCATCACCGCTGATGCGGAATTGCTTCCACTTGTTTGGAACAATCTGCTGTCCAATGCGTTCAAATTTACTGAGCGTGGCGGTACGGTCACAATCAGAGAATATTCCGACAATGACAAGGTCGTTGTCGAGGTCGAGGACACCGGCTGCGGCATGGATGAACAGACGAAAAAGCATATTTTTGATAAATTCTATCAGGGTGATACCTCGCACTCCACTGAGGGGAACGGCTTGGGACTTGCGCTTGCTTTGCGGGTATTGCAGTTATCGGACGGTGAAATTGATGTGCAGAGCGAACCGGGGAAGGGGACGAGATTTATCGTGACGCTGACGGAATAAATAAGATTTGGAAGTTGATTTTAGGAGTGGACTGATTTGCAAAAAAGTATCTATTACAGAAAGTGAGGACGCAGAATGTTCGGAATATTTCAGTTGATCGGCATATTGATACCATTTGCCGGCATAGTCGCTCTGCTTCGGCAGGGCAGACAAAGCGAAAGCTCGGTGCGGCTGCTGCTTGCAACTGTGGGTTGTATGATCATGAACAGCGGCTATATGCTTTTCATCATCTCCGAGACAGACAGTGAAGCGATGACAGCACTCAAAATGGAATACCTCGGCAGTGCGCTGTTTTACTTTTTCTTTATGATGTTCCTGCTATCCTATCTGCATATACATATCCCAAAGCCTATCATATATCTCTGGGCAGCTTTTGAGTGTGCGGTAACAGGTATTTATTGGGAGAACACCCTGCGCCGGTCACTGTTTGGAAACTTTATTTTCAGCGAGAATGCTAAATACGGTTATATGACCGTAAGAATAGAGCAGTCCACGCTGTATCTCATACGGTACAGTACGCTCTTGTTCATTTTGTTTATCGGTCTTATCTATGGCACTCTAAGGCTTTTGCGCACAAAGCTGCGCTCAGAGCGTTTCAATATAGCAAGGCTTGTGGGTGCGCAGTTTGTTATAGCAGTTTCACTGATAATACAGCTTTTGCTAAATCCCTCGGTGGATATCGTCCCGATGTTTTCTGCACTGTCGATACTCTCTGTGGTGGTGAGTATACTAACGGACGGCTTTTTCGGCGTTACGGACAAAGGACATGACTGGATATTCGCACAGATGGAGGACGCATATATCATCGTTGACAAAATGTACGGCTATTTGGATTCCAATCAAGCGGCACGGTCTTTGTTCGCCGACATTGAAAAGCTCAAACAGCATGATAAGGTAACAGATGTACTTTATGATATTTTCATAAGTGAGGATAATATTTGTGTGCTGAACGGCAGATACTTTGAAAAGAAAGTGACCGAGATAACAAATCGGGGCAAGCTGTCGGGCTACGGTATGCTGCTGGAGGACATTACCGAACAGCAAAAGCATCTGGAGCTGATAAACAGCTATAACGCACAGCTTGAAGCCGATGTCGCAAGGCAGACGGCACACATTCAGGCTGTGCAGGATTCGATCATCACCGGCATAGCGAGCGTGGTCGAAAGCCGTGACAACAGTACAGGCGGTCACATCAACCGCACAAGTGCAGTAGTAAATATATTTGCGCATAAGCTGCTGGAGCATCCAGAGCTCGGGCTTGACGATGCATTCCTGAAAAATGTCACAAAAGCTGCGCCTATGCACGATCTCGGAAAGGTGGCGGTAGATGATGTGATTCTCCGTAAGCCGGGGCGTTTTACCGATGAGGAGTATGCCAAAATGAAAGAACACTCTGCCGATGGTGCAAGGGTGCTGTCAAAAGTGCTTGCCGAGGTGGACGATGAGGCGTTTGTGCGGATCGCAATCAACATTGCGCATTTTCACCATGAGCGTTACGACGGAAAGGGCTATCCCGATGGTCTGCACGGCGAGGAAATCCCTGTTGAAGCAAGGATCATGGCGCTTGCAGACGTGTTCGATGCACTTGTCAGCAAACGGTGCTACAAGGAAGCGTTCAACTATGACAAAGCGTTCTTGATTATTGAGGAGGGGCTTGGAACGCAGTTTGACCCGGTACTCGGCAAGCTGTTTATAGAATGCAGATCAGAATTAGAGAAATATTATGATGTTTCCTGATAGAGCCTTTCTAATTTTCAAAATTTGTATCTTAGAGACTGTTTAGTCTCTGGAAGTAGTCGGATTTTCGAGCAGATTTTCGTCCTGATGACGGATGCCCGACGCAGCAATACTTGGTGTATTGCAAGGAGGACAGACTAAATCAGGGCGGAAAGATGCCGAAAAGGCGGCTGCTGGAAGATGCTGAACAGGCTCTTAGGGCAGTCTATCGGTCATAATGTCGTTTTTACAGAACAAAAGCACGTCCTTTGATTGAACGGAGGGCGTGCTTTGCATATCATTTGTGCGATTAGGGCGACTATTAATTATGGTATACTCCATAATGTATGATTTGATCTGTGAGGAACAGTTTCTGAGCATACCAATGCCTACGGGTATATATGATAAAATAAAACTGAGCCACTTAGCGCCGAAATGATAATAAAAAATTGAGCCACGAAAGAAATTGAAGTGCAAAATGAACCGAGCAAAATAAATCAGGGCTATGCCTTCCGTACACGGTCACGGAGGACATAGCCCTTTCCTTATGCTATGTTATTATTAGTCCTGAATCTCCCGCATCATAGTTGCACATTCTTTGAAGCCGACCTTGTAGGCAGCTCTCATTTCAGCGGCAGCAGTCTCACTCACGCAGTCAAGGAGCTTGTGGAACAAATCAATCTGCTCCTCGCTCAGCGAATCCTCAAAGGGGATACAGAGTTTGTTGAACTCGTCAGAGAACTCGGCGGAGTGGATTTCACCCTGGCGGTAGGTGTAAAGTGCATCAATCATCGTACTATTTCCTTTCAAATACATTATTATCGGAAAAGACTGCATTGAAATCTTCGATAATTGGTGCTTACAAAAGTCGGGACTTGATAAATCGGATATATGGTACTGTGGGAACAACATGAAGGCTGATATAATCGGAGCACATGATTCAGGACTTTATCCTGTATTGTACGATGACAGGAGTATTCCGAGCAGACTGCATGAGAGAAATGATAAGATAACTGTTGATTTTCCGTAGCTGCATCTGAACTGCTGGGACGATCTTATTAATGCTATTGATATAATGCACTAAAAAGCAATTGCCTATATGTGCAGGATAACAAAAATACGTTTCATAGCGGACATATCCTTAATTTTATGACACATATATAACATAAATCCATTTTAAGGGGGGGATACAGCTATGAAACGTTTTGTTATTATACTTGGAACTTTGGGACTTATTCTTGCATCTTGTGCTGTTGAATCGGAGGATACGAACGTAAACAGCGAAATCTCAACGACAACTACTATCGCTGATACAACCAAAAGTGAAGATGAAAAATATTATGCTGCCAACGGAAAAGAATTAAATGTAAAATTGAGCAGTTACAGTGATGGTGTCAAGATTCTGACTGCTGACGATATATACCTGCAAGGCTTCGACTGCGGCTATATTTCATCGATAGATAAGTCATATAAATTGATTGTGAATACCCCGGAGCAGCTTGATTCGGCTTTTGAGATATATGGACTTGACAAGAAGTGCGATAATAGTATTTCAACACCTTTCAATGAAATGGTTGAAAAGTATCCTGTTGCAGATTATACGTATGTGGTCGAATATGAAATAACAAGCAGCGGTATCTACAATATGCGGCTTGGGGCATTGGTACTGGATGAGAAGTACATGAATTTTGTAACGACAACGGACAGCAAAACTCCGAATCGTGACGAACCTCAGCCCGATGTAATGGGCGGATACTGTTTTATGGCGGCTGTTCCAAAAGATACGCTTATGAACGACTGCTATGAAAGTTGGACTTATCCCGACAGAAATGATATGTATCAGGACAAGGATTTCTGCTACAGTGTCAGCGGATGCATTTATGAAAATACCGAGTTGTTCGATATTTACTGTGATACACAATATATCATCAGAAATGATGATGAATTGAAGGAATTTGTCGATATGTCAAAGGATTTGAAGAATGATTCGGGAAATCCCGCGTTTACATTCGATAAGAAAGTTGACTTTGAGAACGCAGTTCTGTTCTGTGAATTCTTCAAATGCGTAAATATTCGTGCGAAGGATTATCGCAAAGCCGAATTAAGCATTGATGATGAATATGTTGATCTGGGTGTTGACGGATTTGACGGTGATCGTACAGGTTTTGCGTATGCTGTGATACCGAATAAATACATTCCCGAAGCAATGTCTTCATATTGGGAAATACTTGATGAGGAAGAAGATGTCGAAAGACCGACTTCCGAAATCGAGAAGTATTATAATATTGACACTGATTATATCGAGGAGGGATACGTTGCCGTATTTCACGGCGGTGTCGGAGAGCGAACTTGTGAAACATACGTCTATAAGGAAGATGACGGTTTAAGATACGTGAATGTAGTTTCTACAACTATCTCATGGGGCAGTCCTATTTGGAAACATAAGAAAAAGAGCAAAGGCAGCGGAAAGACAAAAGAAGAAATAATTGAGATAGCAGACAAGCACGGTGCTGACAGTTTTGTGACTTTCTATGACGACACCAATCCTCATGATATAAATGAGTTTATGGAAATGGAGTTTTAAGACCGGCTATTTTTCGACGGCATTTGAATTGTCCGTTTTGTTTATCGCAATAATTATCTTGACACCCGGAGTGTGGCAGTAGTATAATAAGACCTGTGTTATGAAACACGTAGGAGGTTATGATTATGGATACTATAACAATAGGTGAAAAGATCAAAATGGTCAACAAAGTTGACAGCAGCACTCCCATAGGTTCAACCGCAACAATTCTCTATATCGACGATTTCAAGAAGGTGTTTATCGAGTGGAAAAACGGCAGGATAGCCTCATTCTCCGATAAGCAGATACTTGATAATTTCGAGAAAAATCAGCTAAGATCATAAAAAACACCTCCGAGCATAACACTCGGAGGTTTCTTGTTATGTCAGGTATTCAATTTTTTCAGGTCGTATGTCTGCGGACTTATCTCAACATCGGGAGAACAGATTTCATCTACAAGTTTTTCGCATCCGCCGAACGGTTCAGACAGAGAAAAATAGGGGCATACTCCTATCAGGAGATGCCCCTTGTTCAGTGCGGCGTGTGGGAATTGAACCCACCAGGCTACCGGTCAAGGCAGACTTTGCGATAGACTACAGGTCAATGTAGTCAGCATCTTAACAAGATGTGCAAGCTGGTTGGAATAGCCTTGCGTCCCTGGGGACACAGACCTTTACCAATCGGTCAACGCCGCATATTTATTGATCATCATCTGCCTTATCAGTAACTGATGATCTTATAATCCTTGTAGAATGAACCTGCATTTTTGATCTTACTCTTTACGATGTTCGATTGTATTGGATATAATACTCTTGCTGCACCGTCTTCCAGAGAGAGGTAGGCTTTGAATGATTTTGAAAAGCTGTGTTCAGGTGGGAATTGGTTTGATACCCAGCCCGGATCCGATGCATAAATGTAGATATTTTGTGTCTTGTAGAGGTTTGCAAGAGTCAGTGTCATCATGTTCAGAGAAGCTTTTGCCATGTTTGTATGCAAGTGTCTTGCCGGCTTATCCATAAATTTGCCTTCAACTGAGCTTACGTTGATGATGAACTTCTTTTCATCAGGATCGTGCTGCATCATTGTGTCGGCGATTCTTGTCGTCAGTATGAACGGTGCAGTTACATTTATGAGCTGTACTTCAACCATTTCTCTTGTCGAGATATCGGCAGGCTTGCGAACCCATGAGTTATCGACAGATGTTTCACCGTATTCAACAGGCGACATACTTGCAAGCACAAGAAACTGTTTGTCGTCTTTTATGCAGGTGATCTGATATCCTGATTGCTCTGATTTGAGCTTGTTGTCCCTGCTTTCAAGCTCTGCATAAATATTCGTTTGATTTAACGGACCGGTCTGTGCTTGCGTTGTTGATCAGAATGTCGATTTTTCCGCCACTGATGTTTGCAATTTCGGCAAGCAGGGCATCCATTTTGTTTACAAAGGTGAGGTCAAAACCTATGATATGAAGTCTGTCTTTAAACTCATTATAGTCAGGCTCTTTCATATAGTTTTGCAGCGCTACATTCGGATATCGGGTGACAGCGATCACATTTGCATTTTGCCTGAGCAAACGCATACATACAGCGTAGCCAATGTTTATGCGTCCACCTGTGACAACAGCGGTTTTACCGTTGAGATCTCGTGTCAGGTTTCGCATTTTTTCATTGAATTCGATACACGCAGGGCAAATTCCATAGTGATCTATAATTTGCTTTTTGCATATGAGACATCGTTTTGATTCTGCCATTGTAGTCTTCCTTCCGGTATGTTCGCTACATTTTTTGCCTTGTATTTGTGCCTTTTTTAAGAATATCGATAATAGTGTTATTATAACAGCTTCCTACGGTTTTGTCAAGCAGCAGAAAATCAAATTCAGATGTATCATGGTAAGCTGTATTATTTCGGGGGGCAACTTTCATAACGTTTTCTTTAGGTATATTATTAAGAATGAAAACAACTTTTACAGAAACAATTAAGAGGAATGATATAATAGTTCAGATTATAAAAAGGCAGGGATATACGGCATTTATTAAGAGCAAAGCAGATGAAATTATGCATATTCCTTGAAATATCATATGAAAAGGTGTATAATTATATCATACTATAATGAAATGAGGGATATGATGTCGCCTGATGAGAAATTTGAGTATGATATAAGTGACGGCGCAGGGGAGTATACACTATCTGCCATAGACAATTTATTTGATGAATTTGACGCAGAGGAAGTTGCACAGCAGCTTAAAAATAATGAGGAGTTTCGCACTTTTGATGAGGGACTGACAGATGTATTGATCACATCGGGATATACAGGTGACATATATTCTGTTTCTGAAAAAACAAAGTATCTTCTGAATGCAGTTGAAGATGCAGGAGGATCACTGTCAAGACCGACAGTGCATGATTGGTTTACAGGCAAAAGACGTCCTAAATGCAATTCAGAAGGACGTGAAAAGATGTTTCTCTTGTGTTTTGCGCTGCATATGGATCTTGCAAAGACGGTTAATTTTTTCAGAAAGGTCTATTTTGACCAGCCATTTAATTTCAGAAATTCTGATGAGTGTATCTATTACTATTGTCTGAAAAACAGGAAGTCATACGGTGAAACTAAGCGTTTGAAGCAGTCTTTGGCTGAAAAGCGCAATAAGCAGAACTTTGAGCCTGAGTTATCAGACCATACGATATTTGTAAGAGACAGGCTTGAACAAATTGAAACTGAATCGGAGCTTATTGAGTATCTTGCTTTGAATATTCCGAAGAATAGTCTGTATTATCAGACTGCAAGAGAATATATAACTATTTTGCGTGATGAGGCTATTGAACTTGCCAAACGTGAGAATACATTTTTTAAAAAGCAGTTCAGTGGACGTACAGGTACGGTAACAGATTTTCTGTTGAAGGTCATATACTCAGGAGAGTATAAAACATTGATTGAGGACAAAGAAATAACCGAACTGGTACGCAGATATTTTCCGCGAAAAATGGAATTCAGTATGGCTATGACGGATAATGAAAATGTTACAGCTGATCTTATGAGAAAATGCCTTATATTACTTCTTTTTTATAATACTTATGTAAAGATAACTCTTGAGGACGTTAAGGAGGACTTCAATACCTTCGAGCGCTTTTACAGTGAGAGCAGCAATGTTTTGAATGAATGCGGTTTTGCGCCGCTGTATCCATTGAATCCGTATGATAGGATATTCCTGAAGACC
Source organism: Ruminococcus flavefaciens FD-1 (assembly GCA_000174895.1). Lineage (GTDB taxonomy): Bacteria > Bacillota > Clostridia > Oscillospirales > Ruminococcaceae > Ruminococcus > Ruminococcus flavefaciens_A. The sequence goes on along the minus strand of ACOK01000083.1, from coordinate 9,082 downwards.
GCAGCAGGGAACAGTGATTATCGTATTGATGGATTCCGACAGATAATTGATGCATTGAGCGAAGCAGAGGAGGATTGAAAACTTCTGTTTTCGAGAGGAAAGGAGTAAAAATGAAAGAGATAGTATCTCCTTCCATGAATGTGCCGTATTGTATCGAAAAACATCTGAGAGCCAATAACAGCAGTACTAATGAACTTGTATTCTGCATAAGATTTGCACCTGTTGATCTTATAACAAACCACGATCACAGGACTGTTCCTTACAATATTCCTGACGGTTTAAAAAGACTTTATAAGAGTGATATGGACAAATTTTTGAGTAAGATCAAATTGATATCACAGCTTCGTGAAAACGAAGATTTATCATATAAACTTCCTGACTTTCACGATATTTCGTTAAAAGACGGTATATGCTCTGCGGAGTATTCTTATTATGAGGGCATAACTCTTGATAAGATCAAAGAAATAAAATTGTTCTTTCATGCACTGAGTTCGCTGATGTCTGCTAATTCTGCCATTGTAAAAATAACACGAGAAGATATAGGTATCCCACCTGAGTGCATTATCTTTGAACCTGACAATACAAGCACTTTACATTATCTTTTTCTTGACAATAATGAATACTTAACGCCTCAGTTAAGGGAATACATAGCATCTTGTATAACAGATACTGTATTCGGAAAAAGCTTTACTTTTCGTGATAAAGTGCATGGCTTTGAAGATTTGTACAGCAATAAAGTTCACCCTGTATGCAGGCGCATGGTGATACAATTATTGCATACATTATTGCCTGTAAGAAGATCGATAAATGACTGGGAAAAGGCCGCTGAGTTATGCAAAGAAATACGTGTTCAGCTTGATAAAAATGAGGACTATCTCATCAGAAAAGTTCCTGATTCAAAAATTAAGAAAGGCATCCTTTTCGATAAAATAAGAGAAGGCTTTACAGGCGGCTGTCATATTCAGTTCATAAGCAGCAGTTTGAAAAATGAGGTTTTATGGTTTGCATATAACAGAGGTGGCAAATACGTTCATATTTCAGAAGGGAACGCTGAAAACGGGATAAGATCAATGCTTGATGCGTTGGAGTTTGCATCGGGCAACGGTGATAAAATGCAGAAACTAAAGGATATATGTGGTTATCCAACACTTATTATCATTGAAAACTGTGACGTTGATAACGATGAGCTTTTTCCGGAATTGCTGAAACTATCGGCGGATATACTTATAATAACAGATGAAGATTATTCTGATTATGGCTTTACGTTCGTTAAAGGAGAATAACTATGGACGCACGAAGACCGCTTGAAAATGGAACTATAATTGAGCTTGACGGTATAAAATACAGCATTACAGAGTTTTACAGTTCAGGCGGAAGCTGCCTTGTTTATAATGCTGGGTATCGGGATAGTATGAATGAAGTGCATACAGTCAGGATCAAAGAATTCTATCCGTCAGATGTGAAAACAACCCGTGAAGATAAAATGCTGATTTTTAATGATGAAGCAGGGAAAACAAAGTATCAGAAGCGGTTCCTTGAAGGTGTGAAGTTACAGTCTAAGCTCAGAAGCAGCGAAATAAATGTGAATGATATTGCAGCACTTCGTGATATATCATATGCAAACGGTACGATATACAGCGTACTTGATTTCTATAACGGCAAAACAATGAGTGCAAGAAATTACAACAATATCCGACTAATTCTTGCAGTACTTATGCAGACAGCAACGGCCTTGAAGAAGTATCATGGTGCAGGATATATCTATCTTGATCTGAAACCGGATAATATTTTTACTGTCAGAAATACTGACGGTTCAGAAAAAGTACTGCTCTTTGACTTTGACAGCATGGTGAAAAAAGATGGTTTAGCTGCCGGAAATGTACAGCTTTCCTATTCACCCAAATATGCTGCTCCAGAACTAAAAAAATGCAGATATGATAGTGTTTCCGATAAGACAGATCACTTTTCGCTGGGATGCATACTTTTCAGCTATGTGATGAGAAGAGTTCCGAATGCTCTTGATCAGCGATCTGATTCGAAATGGAGTTTTAGCACAGATTGCGGTTTACTCAACAAAATCAGCGATGATTTCCTGAATGAGCTAACAGCTTTTTTCCATAAAACACTTTCGTCTTTACCCTCAGATCGTTTCGACAGCGATGATGAGATCATAGATGCATTGCAGAAATTGTATAGCTTATCGGAGATAAAAGTACCATTTCTTGAATCTGACTTTGCATCACCTTCAACGTTTTTTGTTGGACGAGAAAAGGAAATGCAGGGTATAGATAAGGCTCTTTCACATAATGGCAAAGTCATTCTGACAGGTGTGGGAGGCATCGGAAAAAGTACAACAGCTATCAATTATGCTGCTCAAAACAATCATAAGTTTGATACTGTTATTTTTCTCAGATATGCAGGTAACGCAGGTCAGATTATTGAAGATGTGCCAATAAAAAATTTGTCGTCAGATGCAGACAAAATGGCGGTATTACATGAGTTATGCAATGAGCGGGTGCTGATAGTAATTGATAATTATGACAGTAACGAACCACTGAATGAATGGCTTGATCTGCCATGCAAAATGATCATCACTTCACGAATTAAGCATAATGATATGCCGGTATCCAGCCTTGAAATAGGCGGACTTAGTGAAGCTGATGAACTGTTTTATCATTACTGTAAAAGACCGTTTTCTGACGCTCAAAGGGACATTGTCAGACGGTTACTGTTCTTTATAGGCAATCATGCTATGACTGTCGAACTGATTGCTAAACTTCTGAGAAATCCTGAGATTGAGCCTGAGAAAGTGCTTGAAAAACTTTCCGGAGCGGCAGTGTCAGAGATCGAAAGGGACAAATTACGGCAGGTCAAGGACTATATACCAAAGGCTGATAGCATTGAACAGCATATAGATGTGCTTTTTGATATGTTTTCGTTCAGCGACGAGGAAGAAGACTGTTTATACGGTATTGCACTTATCATTATAAACTCGTTGAGGAAAAATATACTTTTTAAGTGGTGTGATTTTATCAGATCTCAGACGCTGAATGATCTGGTTTATAAAGGCTGGGTTCAGTATGATACGGACTTTGACATTGTTTCATTGCATCCGCTGATTGCTGACAGAGCGTTGTTACATTTGCAGAATAAGAGTGATATAACTGAAAAGCTGTTATTGACATTGAAAACAGCGCTTTCTAAAACTGCCATTATGTCAAATGAAGCAAGAAACTATACTCTCGGAATATGCGAAAATGCCGCAGCAAAGATAAGGATAGATAGTTACGAACTTGCAGAACTTGAAATGGTTATGGGACTTTCGTATATCGGTAGAAGAAACAGTGCTGCAAATAAACATATTATGCGTTCCGAGAATATATATAGAAATTTGAATGCACCAATAATTCCGTCTGTTTTTGCAGTGTATTATGCAGTGAAGAAACTGGGATATGGTAACAGCGATAATACAAGTGAAGCACTTGCTGAATTGAATATGGCTTTCAGAAATTGTATGAATAGCAACCCAAACTATCTGTTTTGCATTGCGTATGCTAAAGCGGCTCGTAATATTACTTACAGCACTATGCTTTCAAATGCACATGATAAGAGAACTCTGTGGAAAATAACGGCTGAACTCTTTGAAGCAGCATTTAAAAAGGCTGCCGATGATATTGAAAAGAAGTATGCAGCAGAGCAGTTATATGATATTTATTCTGATTGCACTTCGCCTATATACAGCGAAACTAAGGCACTCAGATATCGTGAACTTGCAGGGAGAGAGGTCATGATAATATACAAAGACAGGGTGCTGGAAAAGACAGAACAGGAACGGCAGTCAGATCAGCTTGAGGCTATGATCGCTGATGGTAATACGGCAGGAGCACTTCTGCTTGCAGGCAAGATTTATGCTAAATTCAAGCTGACGAAAAAGCCGCTTGATCCTTATCTTACTATTCAACTCGTCGGATTAATGAAAAGTCTGAAAAGATACAATGCGGCTATAGCATTGCTTGAATCCGAGAAGAATGACTACAATTGCCTTGAGATAGCTCGTATCAGTATTGAGTCAGGCAAAAGTCTTGATATACGCAAATATCTCGACAGAGCAGAAAAATACTGGCAGTGCAGATTGAATTCAAATAATCATATTGATACGCCTGCTCAGCTTGCAAGTGTGTATGTTCTCAAAGCGAGATATTTGTTCGACGGGCAGGCTAAACTGAAAGCTGAGAAAACCATCACTTCTATGCTTGACGATGAATTGCGTCTTTGTGAAAATGCCCTTTCAGCGGACTGCTATGATTATGCACGTACATTGGAAGGGGAGAACAGGGAGCTTTATCTTTTCTATTTCGCAGCTCTTGCGGATATTGATTCAGTTACGGAGAAAATATATAAGGAATACTGTGATATGTTTTCTGTGATCAAAACAGCAGATGATCATAAAATAGTACATTTATATTTTAGAGCTGAATATGAAAACTCGGCAGAGCTTTACAGAAAAGCAATCCAACTGAGTACTGAATTTTATGGCATTGATGATCACAGAACTGCACTTATGCAAATGCAGCTTGCAGAACTGACAGGTGATAAACATGGGATAAATTTCAATGCAGTTTATGAAAGGCAGACAAAAGCGGTACATAGTTTCAGTGAAGCTGTCAGCATAAGGTTGAAATGCATAAAAGAGTATGAAGAAATTGGTGATGCAGAAAAAGCATCTGAGCTTACGGAAAAACTTGATACAGATATCAGCAGTTTCAAGGGGGATAATTATCAGTATTACGAAAGCCTTAAAGAGATGATGTCTTTTTATCGTATAAGAAATAATTATGATAAGGTACATGAAACAGCACTTAAATGCCTTGAAGTAGCACCTGATAAGGATAAAGCTGATATATGTATAGTCATTTCGGAGAATTGCAGGGAATCCGGGGGAAATAAAGGCTATATCGAGTGGCTGGAAAAGAGCATATCGTTCCTTGAAAATATGCAGAAACTCAGCACCTCAAAAGGAAGACGCCTGCTTCATGAATTAAAGGATGCAGAGGAGTTTTACCTTGATGCAGGGGATTATGACAGAGCTGCATTTTACAGAAATAAGTATAATGCGGCGATACAATGTAATTTTGAATCGTAATTATAAAGACAGGAGTATAAATATGGATATACAGAAAGTTTTTGAGGCTAACACGAAGTTTATCAGTCAGTTTGAACTTGATGCAGAACTTATGAAACGTACATTTACGAAGACTGAAACGAGAGAGCATCTTATTGTCGGAACAGTTGATCTGCCGACAGGCAGGATAAGAATAGGCGATGCCCTTGCATATATGGGAACTCTCGAATACAGCCCTGAGCTTAATAAAACGGTAAACCCCGGTTCTTATCCTGTGGAACTTGCATTCATAACAACTAAGCTTGATACAGTCAGGATAACAGCCGCAAGAATAAAACTGAGCAATGAAGAAGCTGTAAAATATGAGCTTGCAGAGCCTACCCATGAAACTACGGCTTTTCACTGCAGTGACGGCGATATGACAGGTTTCCCCGTAGATGCAGGAGTAATGGGATTTATGGATGTTTCTGTTATGGAGGAGTATTCGGAATTCCTGCAAAAATGGCATGAAGAGAATCCTGATAAGAATCATTATGATGATTATTTTGCCGCTATCTTTAATGAAAGCTATGAGAAATTACCGCAGTATCAGAGAGGCGGAGGAGATTTCATCGAATGGAGCATTCCCGAAACAGGTCACAGAGTGGTTATAAATTCAACAGGTTTTGGTGACGGCTTTTATCAGGTATTTTGGGGCATTGACAAGAACGGAGAGATATGTGAAGTCACTGTTCCGCTTATCAATGCTGATCTACTTGATGAAGCGAATAAGGAATATCTTGAAGTATGGGACGGTATTGAAGCATGTATCGTTACGAATCATATAGCAGATGGCGGAGAAATAGCGTATATGTGCCGTGAGGAGTCTGAAAAAGGAACATATAACGGCTGGGTTTTCTACGGTTATGACGAAAATGATGAATACTGGGATAATGCGGATAATTTCTGTTTGTACAGCACTCACGGTCTTGCAAAGCGTTTCCCGAATATCATACCTCTGCTTCATTCACCTGCAGGCACTGCATATTTCGGAAATAAGGACGGTACATTTGAAATAGATGATAGAGAAGAATAAGCAATATCAAAAATGGGATGTCAGCTAACGGCATCTCGTTTTTTTGTTGTGTGAAAACAGTTTTTACAGAAGTCATAATTATTTTTGGTATACTGTAGTCAACAGAAATGAACAAGAGTTTAATTTCTGAAAAACAAACAGGAGGAAATAATTATGATCTATGACATTATCAACTCAAGGCTGCATAATCTTAATTGTTATGTAAAGAATGAAAATGGAGATGTTGTTCTGGAGGGTCGGCTTAAACAGTTTGTACAGAATCTTCAGACAGATCCTCAGCTCGATGTACAGGAGGGCGAGACATATCTGGAATACGACATAAGGGTACACGGTTATCAAGCTGCATTATTCCCCGAAAGCAGCAATAAAAATGTGAATTACGTTGGTTCAGTTCTGGATTTAAATAAGTTGAGATTGTTCTCATTCGACCATTGTGGTGTTAACTATTTTATCTCGGCTGGTACAGGAAAAGGAAAGAATACATTCATAAAGGAGCAGCTTCTGAATAATTATAATGGCTGTGGAAATGTTGTTATATTTGAAAACAGATCATCCCTTTTATCTCAGCAGAGAATGAGTATTGTCGGAGAGAAGTGGAATCAAGTTTTTATGTATCCGGATTTTGAAAATGAAAACATGGTCACTTTTGGGCCTGGAAGAAGATTCATGCTGATATCATATCAGGCAGCGTCAAAGAAACTTATGTTGTGCGACACGAATTTTCTAAAATACATACAAAATGCGGAGTATCTTGTTTTTGATGAAGCACATTATTTTCTGGATGATAGTGCCTTTAACAGAGAGATATATTTTGTGATAAACTCTCTTCTTCCCATGCAGAATATAGCTCCGAAAGCCAATAAGATATATATGTCAGCTTCAATGGAGGAACTTGTCTTATTCCTTCAATACAACGGATTTTTAAGCAGACTTTATACCGAGCAGTTGAAGTCAACATTTTTGACGTTTAACGATATGTCTAAGAAACCGGATGATATAGCATTGGTAACTAAAAATATAATAATAAACACAGCACAAGCTCCATTCCTTAATTTGCCAGCCGATTATTCGTATATTAGTCCATTCGTATATAACGGATATGAGTCGCTGATTGAACGCATCAGGAGCGATAATGATAAATGGCTGATACTGGTAAATTCCAAGAATGACGGATATGAACTCGCAGAGCAACTTAACAATCTTATCGGTAAAAATACAGCAGTCTTTATAAACTCCGATAATAAGAAAAGTGCAGCGGTAAAGGATATCTATAGCAGTATGCTAAAAAATGAAAAGTTCGATTTCAAAGTGCTTATTGCCACCAGTGTTATTTACAACGGCATAAATATCAAGGATGAGAAACTTCGGAATATAGTCGTTCCCGAGACGACTATTTCGGTAATCAAGCAAGTTATCGGAAGAAAACGCATCTTGGAAGGGGATAATAGAGTTAATGTTTACTTTCCTCTCGTAGATGAGAATCAGATATACAAGAGACTAATGGGAAAGATAAGGGAGTATTTCGATGTATGCAATCCGATTATGAAAAATATCTGCGATATCAATAGTTCCGACAGCATTTCAAAATATGTTTGTTGTATACCGTTTATAAATGATAAAGTGTGGACTGCGAGCTTTACTGAAAATATTGCTGCCACAACTAAGCTTCATTTTGATACAATGTATTATCTGTATCTTTACAAGCGTATTCGTGACGATAAATACGGCACTTTTGAAATGAAGTGTAGTTTTAAGACAGAAGACGGAATCAACCTCGGAAGCTGGATACGTGATCAACGTGATATATATGCAAGCGGGAAGCTTTCCGATGAACGTATAGAAAAACTCAGAAGCATAGGCTTCGTGCTTGAAAAAACAGATCCCTGGGAAGAGAAGTATCAGCTTGCAAAAGATTATTACGAAGAACACGGTGATCTTAATATGCCTCACGGCTATATATCTAACGGTGTATGGTTGGGTAAGTGGCTAAATGAGCAGAAGCTTATTGCGGAAGGAAAGCGTAAGAAGCAGCTTACCTCTGAACAGCTTACAAAGCTTGAAGAAATAGGTTTCCGCTATGGAGCAACTTTGTATGAGCAGCAGTGGAACGAGCGATATGATCTTGCAAAGGCTTATTATAAAGAATATGGTAATCTTGATATACCAAAGGATTACTGTGTAGGAGATTTTCAGCTTGGAAAATGGATACGTCAGCAGAAAAGCCAATACAGAGCAGGTGCAATGCCGGAAGAACATAGTAAGCAATTATCTGATATTGGTATGGTATGGGATAATGCAGCAAAGAAAAAAGCCGATGATTCATATACAACAGGCTTTCAGCATCTTGAGGATTTCATTTCTGGAAATGGAATAGGAGCAATAACAAATAATGTTGTATGCAGTGACGGATATAATCTTGGCATCTGGTTTTCGAATTGCAAATACAAATACAAAATCGGGAAACTTGCTAAAAAGCATATCATTCATTTTCAACAGCTGGGGATATCATTTGAAGCAGTTGATTCATGGGAAGAAAGATATCAGGATTTAAAATCATATTTGACAGAACACAATATGACTTCTGTTCCAAAAAGTACAATTGACAGGAATGGATATGATCTGTATTATTGGGTAAGTGATCAGCGCAGGGCATACAAAAGCGGAAAACTTACACAAGAACAAATGCAGAAACTGGATGATATTGGTTATCCGTTCTATGCTGATAGTAGTTCCAGACAGAAAAAGCTACAGGAAAAATGGATGAAAAACTATGAGATCGTTTTGGAATATAGTGAAGCTCACAAAGGAGAGCATACACCGAAAGCAGTAGTCTATAAAGGGGTGTCAATTGTAAGCTGGCTAAGCAATCAGCAGGTACAATTCAG
>ACOK01000084.1 GCA_000174895.1 Ruminococcus flavefaciens FD-1 | reverse complement strand
TAGCGAATTTAATAATAAAGTAATATTCAGAATATAGATGGTAAATTTCTTCAGATCTAATCAATTTTGAAATTTATAGTCAAATTAATGTACAAATAGATTTTATTTAGGAAAAGAATCCAGAAATCAGTCAAGAATGTGCATTCATATATACTGTGTGTTATAATTGTACGCTAGAGTAATGAGATAAAAAGTTTAATGATTCAATATATAATAGAGACAGTTCAAATAAAGGTCTAGATAAGTATTGATCACGATTAGAGAATGGAATAGATATGTCATTTGTGATAAAGGGTTGTATTATCAATTGTTAGGATCGAGATATATGCTGAAAGAGTTTATATAATTAAACATGTGATTCATTAAAATATTGAATTGTGAAGAACTAAATGGTAAGATAATAAAGAAATACGAAGATATATCTTGAATAATAGATAGAGTTGGAAAAAACGCTTCTCAAGATCTATTCATAGTACTAATTAATAATTTTATGAGATCAGCAGGTTTGATTATACAAGAGAATTTACAACTATGACTAAACATAATCGACTTACAGAAATACATAAGTGTAGCATAAACTGGTAGTTTTCACAATAAAATAATCATATAGACGCTCACAATCACTTATACTATTAAGATGATTATAATACAGAATCCATCATCGGAGCTATATGGTGGAATACTGTAGGAAAACGCTCTATTTCGGAGATATATTGTGAAAACAACGATAAGCGGATCAACAATATATGTAGTGTGAAAATGAAAAAATAAGAGTCTCGTTGTTAATATGAGTATCATCAAAAGTGTTATATACAAAAAAGAGAAGAAGATTTTATGATGANTNNTTCTTCCCCCGTACCCCCTTTCCAAAGACTTTTAATAGAATTTTTCCCCTGATAGGGCGCTCCACGAAAAATGTGAAAACCAGAAGTATTCTGGGAGCGCCCTATCAGGGGAAAAATTAATACTGAAAGTTTTAGGAAGGGAGTTTGAGGGAGAACCCTTTTTCAAAAGGGTTTCCCTCAATAGACACGCATAAAGTTGCTATACGAGTACCACAGTTAAGTGTGGCTTTATGTTCTTATTCTACGGAAATGATGTAGTAGTAGACGGGCTGGCCGCCGTTTACGAGCATTACCTCTATCTTATCGCCCAGCTTGGACTGGAGGGTCTGCTGGAGAGCTTCGGCATTTTCCTCGGTAACGTCTGCGCCGTATATAAGTGTAACGTAGCTGACATCGCCCTTGGTCAGCTTCTTCACAAGCTTGACTGTAGCCTTGTTGATATCCTTTTCGGTAAATGAAAGCTTGCCGTTGTCGAGGGCGAGGATCTCGCCTTCCTTTATCTGATGGCCTTCAAACTCGGAATTTCTTGCCGCAAATGTGATAAGGCCTGTGGAGACTTTCTCGAAAGCCTTGGTCATATTTATCCTGTTCTCGTTAAGTCCCTGAGACTCGTCAAATGCCAGCATAGCGGCGATTCCCTGGGGAACAGTTCTTGTCTGGAGAACGCATACCTTTCTGTCGGTAAGCTTCACAGCCTGTTCTGCGGCCATGATTATATTCTTATTATTCGGCAGCACGAATACTGTACGTGCCGGAGTTTTCATGATAGCACGGAGGATATCGTCGGTTGACGGATTCATAGTCTGTCCGCCCTTGACAACCACATCTGCGCCTAAGTCAGTGAACATAGCTTCAAGTCCGTGGCCTGCTGCAACTGCAACGAATCCGAAATCCTTTTCGGGCTCAGCGGGAGTAAATCCCTCCTCGGCAGCCTTTGCGTCCTTGACCTTGTTTTCGTGCTGGATACGCATATTCTCTATCTTCGGCTTCGGGTCATTGATGAAGTAGCCGAATTCCAGAGCCTTCTGAAGCGCCTTGCCGGGATTGTCGGTGTGGACATGGACCTTTATTATCTTCTCATCGTCAACCACAACAACACAGTCTCCGATAGTTTCAAGATATGCACGGAGAGTGAACACATCGGGGCAGCCCTCGTTCTTCTCCAGCATGAACTCTGTACAGTAGGTATAAGTAATATCATCATCGTATTCGCTTACAGCTGTACGGAATGAATCAGCATCGGCTTCGCTGCGGGAGACAGGCTCCTCTGAAACAGCTATCTCGCCGCCGTCGAATACGGCAGTCATAGCCTCGAAAATAATTACCAGACCCATACCGCCTGCGTCAACTACGCCTGCTTTTTTCAGCTGCGGCAGCATCTCAGTAGTCTGAGCGAGGACGTTTTTAGCCTCTGCGCATACTTCCTGCCAGAAAACTATCTCGTCATTTGTCTCGGCACAGATATCTCTTGCCTTGACAGCAGCCGCCTTGACTACTGTAAGGATAGTACCCTCAACAGGCTTCATTACAGCCTTGTATGCAGCCTCAACGCCAAGCTTGAGCGCCTTTGCGAAATCCTCGCAGCCTGCCTCGGTACAGCCTGCAAGTCCCTTTGAAAATCCTCTGAAAATAAGCGAAAGAATAACGCCTGAATTTCCTCTTGCGCCTCTCAGAAAAGCAGAAGCAGCTGTAGAAGCGACCTCTGAAACGGTAACCTTGTCATCGAGCCTTTTCAGCTCTGCGACGGAATTTCCGATGGTCATGGACATATTTGTACCTGTATCGCCGTCGGGCACAGGGTAAACATTGAGTTCATCGACCTCACGTTTTCTGTTGTTTATAGTTATGGCAGCCGAGATAATTGCGTTTCTGAGCAAAGAACCGTTTATCACAGTGTGTTCCTCCAATTCTGTATTACCTGATCAGGCATCCATTTCGTCAACATAGACATTGACTTTATTCACATGTATGCCTGTGGCTTCTTCAACAGTAAAGCCTACTTTATGTGTTATACTGTTCACAGCGGCGGTGATGTTAGTACCATAAGTCACCTTGATATGCAGGTCAACTATGAGGCCGCCGTCCTTATCTGTACGTATGAGGACGCCCTTGTTTTTTCTGAAAGCCTTGCCTAAAGTCATTGCAGAAACTGCTGAACGGAAAGTTGATACACTGCACACGCCTGCGACGCCGAAGCAGCCGGTGACAGCATGGGTAACGAGCTCGGTCAGAAAATTGTCGGATATATTGATCTTGCCGATGTGGTTTTCAAAGCCTACCATGGGCGATCCCTCCTCTTTATCATGTAGTTATGGCTAACTTTCAAGTCAGCCTGTATGTTATGTTCCGTCCGGCAGATAATAGCTGTCTGCTGACGAACAATATAATTATAACACAAAGATTCTGAAAATACAATAGAATAACAGAAAATTTCACATTCTGTATAATCAAATGTTAACGTTAACACAGCAGAGGCGGATATTATCCGTGGATTACACACGATATATATTCACCTATAAAGCCTATATCTATAATCAGTTATAGTTTTATACTATATCCGGTGATAAATTATTTGTTATTGATTCGTCAAATATTATGCTGTATAATTAACGTATAACAAACGTTTAAACCGAAATCATCAGGAGGTATTATCATGAAAATAGAAACAAAATGCCTGCACGCAGGCTACACTCCCAAGAACACAGAACCAAGAGTTGTACCTATAGTACAGAGCACAACTTATGTATATGATTCAACAGACGACGTTGCTGCTGTATTCGACGATCCTACCAAGAGCCTTATCTACTCACGTTTCGAGAACCCCACAGTTATGGCTGTTGAGGAGAAGATCAACGCTCTCGAAGGCGGTATCGGCGCTATGTGTACATCAAGCGGTCAGGCTGCTTCTCTCCTCTCTCTCCTCAATATTCTCCAGGCAGGCGACAGCTTTATCTCAACTGCTACTATCTACGGCGGCACTATCAACCTTTTCGCTTTCACACTGAAGAAGCTGGGCATCGAGTGCATTTTCGTCGACGCTGATGCTTCCGAGGAAGAGATACAGAAGGCATTCAAGCCCAACACAAAGGCTGTTTTCGGTGAGACTCTCGCTAACCCTGCACTCAGCATCTTCGACATTGAGAAGTTCGCAAAGATCGCTCACAAGAACGGTGTTCCGCTCATCATCGACAATACATTCCCTACTCCTGTACTTTGCAGACCTTTTGAATTCGGCGCAGATATCGTTGTTCATTCCACTACAAAGTACATGGACGGCCACGCTGTACAGGGCGGCGGCGTTATCGTTGACAGCGGTAACTTCGACTGGACAAACGGCAAGTTCCCTGAGTTCACAGAGCCTGACGAAAGCTACCACGGCACTATCTATACAAAGGCTTACGGCAAGGCTGCTTACATCGTAAAGGCAAGAATGCAGCTCATGAGAGACTTCGGCTGCTACCCTGCCGCACAGTCAGCATTCTACCTCAACCTCGGCCTTGAGACACTTCCTATCCGTATGAAGCAGTACTGCGAGAACGCTCTCACAGTTGCTAAGTTCCTCGAAGCTAACGACAAGGTAGAAAGCGTAAACTATCCCGGACTTGAAAGCGACAAGTACCACGAACTCGCTAAGAAGTACCTCCCTGACGGCACAAGCGGAGTTATCTCCTTTGTTATCAAGGGCGGCAGAAGCGCAGCTGTAAAGTTCATGGACGCTCTCAAACTTGCTTCAAACGAAGTACACGTTGCTGATATCCGCACCTGCGTTCTTCATCCTGCAAGCGCTACACACCGTCAGCTTACTGATGAGCAGCTTGTTGCAGCAGGCATCAACGGCGGCCTTGTACGTCTTTCAGTAGGACTCGAAAATATCGACGATATCCTCGACGACCTCAAAACCGGCTTCGCTGCTATCTGACATCAATAATAAAAGAGCTCCATCTGTTAACCACGGTACTCTTACAGAAGTTTTTACACGTGTCTATTGAGGAAAACCCTTTTGAAAAAGGGTTATTCCTCAAACTCCTTTCCTAAAACTTTCAGTATTAATTTTGCCCCCATATAGGGCGCACACCAGATAAGTTTGAATTTATCATTTTTTCAGGTGCGCCCTATATGGGGGCAAAATTCTATTAAAAGTCTTTGGAAAAGGGGTTCGGGGAAAGAACCTTTCCTCAGAAAGGTTTTTCCCCGATAAATACGTATAAAGCTGCTATATGAGTACAGCGGTTAATGGCCGTCATTATTATTACCTGTATTCTCAAACACGTCCTCGCCGTTAATAGTAAAGACGAAGCGGCCGATTATAGGTGTGACACGCTTGCAGTCAAGAAAATCCCTGACATTTACGGGAGTATCTAACTTGATATGAGTATCGCCTGTTTCCTGGGCTATGGAAGTATCGCCAGTGAAGCCGCCTATACCAAGCGACTGTTCGCCGCCCGCCATTATCCTCAGTGCGGCACGTTCAAGGCGGAAGTTTGTGCTTCCCTCAAGAGCAGCGATAGCCGAACATCTCTCTCCACGGATATTGATTATCACACTTGCGTCGTGGATAAACATACTGCATTTTTCTCCGCCGACAGTTCCTATCCCCACCAGTTCAAGGCCAGTGAGGAAATTCTTGACGGACGTCTTATAGCAGGTGATATCAGCGTTTCCACCGATAGAGCCGATACCAGCACCTCTTGCAAGGGTAAGCTCCATACCGATATCGCAGTCGTGTATCACCAGTTTGCTGTCGGTATACATCGAACCGATTCCAAGTCCCACGTCACCCTGTATATTGAAGCGGTACTGTCCCTGTTCGATGAAGATATTTCCGCCGCTGCCGGAACCGATACAAACGCCTGTCTGTCCCTGGGCATTGATGGTTATTCTGCCTGACTGCTCGAAATAAAGGTCACCGTGGAACAGACCGATACCGTTGCCGATGCCGTAATATTCATTTGCATCCAGATTTATAGTCAGTTTGCCGTCGCCCCTGACAGTGAGTTTTGCACTTTCGGGAACACGTATTCCTCCCATATCGAGGATATTCTCGCCCGCCAATATCAGTTCAACATCGCTTCCCTCGCCTATGTCGATACACGGACGGTTCTTCACGTTGCTGAGCCATGCATTATTCAACGTCAGACTGCCTTTGAATTCCTTTTCTATCTCGATATGCAGCTGAGTATCAAGGGTCTGGGTTCCTGTAACTGTAACATTTCCGCCGCCCTTTGAACCTATAACGATGCGCTTGATCTCCTCTTTCACAAGGCGCTCCAGCATGATATTCTCGTGGTCATCAGCGCAGTACATCTGCTGGTCACGGCCGTCCTCATGTTCCTGACGGTAGCGGATTATCATATTCTTGACATCATACGGGATGGAATCTATTATCTCGGGGGAAGGCTTAGATGTGAAATATCCCTGTATCAGGTCTGCGCCGAGAAGGATGACTGTATGAAGCTCCTCCGCAGTTTCTATTCCCTCAGCAAGGGCGAGGATATCGTTA
Organism: Ruminococcus flavefaciens FD-1; assembly: GCA_000174895.1. Lineage (GTDB taxonomy): Bacteria > Bacillota > Clostridia > Oscillospirales > Ruminococcaceae > Ruminococcus > Ruminococcus flavefaciens_A. Next base: position 17,597 of record ACOK01000084.1, on the reverse strand, counting down.
TCATGACAGAACTGTATTATCTCCCTGACGAAATGGCGCTTCTTGGGGCTGTTCTGTATCTCGCTCAGGAGCGAACGGTCTATCTTTACGTAGTTCGGCATATACCTCAGCAGATTGCTGACATTGGAATAGCCCGACCCGTAATCATCGACAGCTATCCTTATGCCCATATTACGGCATCTTTCCTTGATAGTTTCAAGGCTCTCGTCATCCGCTTCCGACTGCTCGGTCATTTCGATAACGGCAGTATCAGCGTGTTTCAGCAGAAGAGTGCTTACCGCCCTGAAATCTTCCACATTCAGCTTGGCTTCGGGGATACTGTTGATAAATACCAGACGTCCGCAGAAAGCTTCCTTATGGTCATCAATGATGCCCAGCACATTGAGGAATGTTCCCTTTTCTATATCGCTGAGCCTGTCCACCAGCTCCGCATATTTCAGAATGTGTGCGGGACCCAGCTTCATATCGCTCTTGGGGCGCATGAGTGCCTCATAGGAGTAGATCTCACCGTCACGGGTACTGACAATGGGCTGGAAGTAATAATCAAAGCGGTTTTCATTTATTATCTTTTCGGTCTCTTCCAGTTCAAGACGTTCATCAAGTGAAAGAGCCGACAGCTTCTTGCCATTTCCGCCATATGACACATTATTGCGCAGATTCACGATCTCCCTTGCCATAACTGCACAGTCATTCATGATCAGGGAAAGCGCCGCATTATCATTTTCTGCAAGGGCAGAATATTTTTCAATGATTTTTGCTGTCTCCTCGTCAGAGGAAAGTGACATTATATCCTTCAGATACTCATGGATAAGTATCAGGTATTTTTCCGAATTACCGTTCATCCTCTGTCACCCCTTTCTGATTGTCTTGAAATTATGGCGTACTATATATGCTAATTATATCATAATTACTGTTCAATGTCAATAAACAACATTTTTATTCATCTTTTAGATATAATTATTGTCGCAATACACAAAGAGAACGTGAAAAGATTATCAATTTTCGACCAAAAATAATTTCACACTTCTTCCGCCGTGAACATAATATATTGTATGAAGGGCGGAAATGTCCTTCATACAAGGCAAATCAACTGCGGGAGACCGCTTTACGGAGGTATGAAGCATGGCAACTTTTTATAATCAGGCTACCCTCTCATATAATGGCACAGTCACAAACTCCAATATCACGGCAGGCGAGATACTGGAGGTGCTTTCAGCTGACAAATACGCTGTAACATCCACCTATTCAGCCGACAGCGATATCGTCTATATCATCAGCATCGTCAACTCGGGATCATCCCCTGTCAGCAATATAACTGTGACCGACGATCTGGGAGCTTATCCATTCGGTGAGGAAGAAGATTATGCTGTTCCGCTGACCTACAATGAGGGCTCTGTGGGATACTATATCAACGGCATTCAGCAGACTCCTCCCACTGTAGCAGATTTATCACCGCTGACTATCACAGGAATAACCGTCCCGGCAGGCGGAAATGCCCTTATTGTTTACTCCGCACGGACAAACGCATTCGCTCCCTTAGGCGCAGGGGCATCTATAACAAATACCGCATCAATAAGCGGAACAGGCTTCGGAACAATTACCGCTTCGGAGCAGATAACGGCAGACAACGCCATCGACCTTGCGATCACAAAGGCACTAAGCCCCTCAACAGTTGAAGCAAACGGTGAAGTGACATACACCTTTGTGATACAGAATTTCGGCGGCAATGCCGTTACACCCGCAGATGACGTGATATTCAGCGACTCGTTCTCCCCTGCCATCGGCTCGCTTACTGCCGAATACAACGGCACTGCATGGTACGAGGGCACTAATTACAGATACAGCGAAACTTCGGGCGTGTTCAGCAGTCTCAGCGGACAGATAACCGTCCCTGCCGCTCAGTTCATTCAGGATCCGGCAACAGGTGAATGGTCAGTCCAGCCCGGTATCAGTACACTCACTATAAAGGGCAATATCCTCTGAACCGCATAATAACTAACGGACACAGTTAACTGTGGTACTCTTACAGCAACTTTATGCGTGTCTATTGAGGGAAACCCTTTTGAAAAAGGGTTCTCCCTCAAACTCCCTTCCTAAAACTTTCAGTATTAATTTTGCCCCATAGAGGGCGCTCCCAGTAATACTACTGGTTTTCACATCTTACGTGGAGCGCCCTCTATGGGGCAAAATTCTATTAAAAGTCTTTGGAAAAGGGGTTCGGGGAAAGAACCTTTCCTCAGAAAGGTTTTTCCCCGATAAATACATATAAAGTTGCTATATAAGCACCACGGTTAAGGTGGGCAGTTATATTATTCAATGACGGTATAGTTATCGGCGGCGTTTTCTTTGGTAGCGTGTTCGGTCACGTTGAGGACCTTGACTTTAAGGGGGCGGGTGCCCATATTGATCTCGATGATATCGCCGACTTTAACGTCGTATGAAGCACGCTGAGGGCGGCCGTTGACTACGATCTTTTCAGCGTCGCAGGCCTCGTTTGCGACAGTTCTGCGCTTGATGAGACGAGTGACTTTGAGATATTTATCCAGACGCATAAATTCACCTCACTAACATAAAACGGGGACAGCCGGAAGCTGCCCCCTTATTTGATATAAATTACTTATTAACAGCTTCCTTGAGACCTCTGCCAGCCTTGAAAGCAGGAGCCTTGCAAGGAGGACAAACCATCTTAGCCTTAGTCTTAGGATTGATGCAAGTCTTCTCGCCTCTCTCACGAACCTCGAAAGTACCGAAGCCTGTGATAGAAACCTTATCGCCATTCTCGAGAGCTTCCTGGATAGCAGCGAGAGTAGCCTCGAGAGCGGAAGCAGCGTCCTTCTTAGTGCAATTAGCCTTATCTGCGATAGAATTGATAAGCTCTGTTTTAGTCATTTTTATTTTCCTCCGATTTGTTTATAATGTTTTTTGCCTTGTCCCAATAAACGTCAAGTTCTTCGATGGGGAGAGATTTCATATCGATATCGTCTTTTCTGACCAGTTCTTCTGTAATGGAGAAGCGGTTGATAAACTTTTCCGTAGAATCCTTCAGAGCCTGTTCAGCGTCGATACCGAGGTGTCTTGCGGCGTTCACGCATGAGAACAGCAGATCGCCCAGTTCCTCTTCGATATCGGCTTTATTGCCGCTTATAATGGCAGCGTCAAGCTCAGCTTTCTCATTTGAGATACAAGCCACAGCATCCTCTGCACAGCGGAAATCCATACCTGCACGCATAGCACGTTTACCCACCTTCTGCGCTCTCATAAGAGCAGGGAGGGACTTTGCGACGCTTCTGAGCGTATCAGTGTAGGTTTCCTGACCCTTTGTCTCCATTTTGATAGCGTCCCAGTTTTTCAGAACCTGATCTGTGGTATCCGCCTTGACTTCACCGAAAACGTGAGGATGGCGGACAATAAGCTTTTTGCATACCTCATCACAGACGTCGTCGAAGCGGAAGTTTTCGGCTTCTTCCTCGATCCTGCAATGGAAGACCACCTGAAGCAGCACATCGCCCAGCTCTTCACGGAGAAGGGCAGTATCTTTAAGGTCGATGGCCTCGATGACTTCACAGGTCTCTTCAATGAAGTCGCTTTTAATGGATTCATGAGTCTGTTCTCTGTCCCATGGACAGCCGCCCTCGCTTCTGAGAAGTCTCATAATGTCGAGGAGGTCGTCGATATTGTAACGGTTTTTCTGCTGATATTCGACCATTCAGGAACACTCTCCTTAAAAAGACAGGCTGTCAAAGCGATGTATTACCGCTTTAACACACCTTATTATAATACATTAATTTTCATCAAATTGCAACCCATTTCAGCATTTTTGTGAATAAAGTCCAAGAATGTTCAAAAATAGGGAGTGCTTTGTACGTTTTGACTTATCTGTCCACAAATCCGACCTTGTGGTAAACCTTTGAAACTATGCGCTGAGAGTACTTGAATGCCTTTGCAGCGCCATCTGTGTAGCACTGTTTGAGGTAAGCCTTGTCAGCGATGAGCTGATCGAACTTAGTGCGTACAGGTTCAAGGTGATCTGCAACAGCCTCGCCTACAGCAAGCTTGAAATCGCCGTAGCCCTTGCCTGCGAATTCCTTTTCGATAGCCTCGAAATCCTTGCCTGTAACGCATGAATAGATAGCCATAAGATTGTTGATGCCGTCCTTGCCCTCACGGTAGCATACTTCAGCCTCGCTGTCGGTAACAGCTCTCTTGAACTTGCGGATGATGGTATCCTTATCGTCAAGAATGAGGATGCATGAGTTGGGGTTCTCGTCGGATTTTGACATCTTCTTTGTCGGATCCTGGAGCGACATTACCTTTGCGCCTACGTCGATGATGTAAGGCTCAGGCAGAGTGAAGAAGTCGCCGTAGCGCTGGTTGAAGCGCTGAGCGATAGTTCTTGCAAGCTCCAGATGCTGTTTCTGATCAACGCCGACCGGAACGAAATCCGCATTATAAGCGAGAATATCCGCAGCCATAAGTGAAGGATAGGTAAACAATCCTGCATTGATATCCTCGGGGTGCTTCTGGCTCTTATCCTTGAACTGAGTCATACGTGACAGCTCGCCGAACTGGGTATTGCAGCAAAGCACCCAGTTGAGGAGGGCATGAGTAGGAACATGGCTCTGGATAAAGAGTATTGACTTTTCGGGATCCAGACCGCAGGCCATGAGCAGGGCGTAAGCAGCCATGCTGTTCTGGCGGAGCTTTGCAGGTTCCTGTTTTACTGTGATAGCGTGCATATCTGCAATACAGTAGATACAGTTGTAGTCCTCCTGCAATGGAGCCCAGTTGCGTACAGCACCTATATAGTTGCCGAGGGTGAAAGTACCTGTAGGCTGGATAGCGCTGAATATGAGTTTTTTATCATCCATCGTGTGAGTTCTCCTTACTTGGCAGCTTTTCTGTTTTCAGCATCGTCCTTGAGCTGGCAGTTTCTGATCTCGCTGAGAACACGCTGATAGAGAACATAGAATGTACGGAGCTCAGGCTGATCCTCAGGGATGTAGCCTGTCTGGATAACAGTCTTGTAGATACCGCCCTTTGTGAGGAGGAAGATGTTGTTTGATCTGCCTGTAGGGAGGTCGAACTTCTTTGTCTTCTCGCACTTCTTGAGAATATCGCCTGCATTAGCAACGAGGGTATGAGTAGCCTGTACAAGGTTTCTGTACTTCATGGAAGCGCCTGTGTACTCGCCGCCGTTGTTGAAGTAGATGTTAGCAGCGCCGTTGATGAAACATACCATAGTTGTAAGAACTTCAGAAGACATAGGGATATCGATAACAACACCGAAAACCTGATCCTTCTTGAAGTGAGCATCAAAGAAATCAGCAGGGAAATTGATAGCCTGCGCTCTTGTCATAAGGTATTTCTGAGTGACATTATATCTGTCGGTATTTCTGTTTGGCATAGTTTAAAAATTCCTTTCAAATGTTTTTATGTTTTGTCAGCTGATGGCTGAATCAATTATCAATCAAGCATTTCACGTGTCATACGTGCAAGTATCTCCATGCCCTTTTCGATATCCTTCGTTTTAGGGTGTGGAGTAGTTGAGGCGGAATGAGTGGCTCACTTCGCCGTCAGTGATACTGAAAGCATTGCCGGGGACTAAAGCTACCTTGTAATCCTTTACAGCCTTGGTGCAGAATGCGTTCATATCGCAGTTATCGGGGAGAGTGCACCAGATAAAGAGACCGCCTTCGGGTCTGATGTAGCTGATCTTCTTTGAGAAGCCGTCATCGATGTAAGAGCACATGAGGTCACACTTTTTCCTGTAGATATCACGAAGCTTCTTGAAATGAGCTTCACGGTCAACAGTGCTCATGAAGCGGTGAGAAACGACCTGAGCCCAGATGTTTGAGTGAACGTCGGAAACCTGCTTGCATACTACTATCTTCTGGATGATAGGAGCAGGAGCGGAAACGAAGCCTGTTCTGAAGCCTGATGAGATTATCTTTGAGAATGTGGAGGAGTAGATTACTCTGCCCTCGGTGTCCATGCTCTTGATGGTAGGGATATTCTCGCCTGCGAATCTCAGCTCACCGTATGGGTCATCCTCAAGGATGATGAAGTCATACTTCTTTGCAAGCTCGTATACAGCCTTTCTCTTTTCCAGAGACATAGTTCTGCCTGTAGGATTCTGGAAGTTGGGGATAACGTAGAGGAGCTTTACATTCGGCTCGGTCTTGAGAGCATTTTCCAGCTTGTTCAGGTCGATTCCGTCATCTTCCATATCTATGCCTTTAAGGTTGACATTGTAGGAGCGGAAAGCGTTGAGTGAACCGATAAAGCTTGGATTCTCAACGAGAAGGGTATCGCCTTCGTTGAGGAGGACCTTGCATGAAAGCTCGTTAGCCTGCTGACCGCCTGAGGTGATGATGAGGTCATCGAATTCCTTATGGAAACAGCCCTTTTCAGTCATCCATCCCTTGAGGAAGTCACGGAGGGGAGTGTAGCCCTCGGTAATGCTGTACTGGAGAGCGAGGATGGGGTCATCCCTGAGCAGCTCGGCAGATATAGCAGCTATCTCTTCCTTAGGGAAAGCTTCAGGCGCAGGGTTGCCTGCGGCAAAGGAGATAACCTCGGGGTCGGATGTGAATTTGAGTATCTCACGGATAGCAGAAGCGTGAAGCTTGCTTACCTTATCAGAAAATTTATATTCCATGATAAAAACTACCTTTCTTACAGTTTTCTTCGTGCAAAAGCACATAATCCACTTTACATTATACCACATATTTTCATTTTCTGCAACATATATTTTTGTTGAAGAAGAATTTTTTTGTGAGGGATGATACATCTGAGAAAGCAGAATTTCATAAAAGGGTCGATAATACTCATGCTGTCAGCGGCAGCGGCAAAGCTGCTGGGAGCATTTTTCAAGATACCGCTGACGAATATACTCGGCGGCGTGGGCATGAGTTATTTCAGCTGTGCCTACAGCATATTCATGCCTGTGTATTCGCTGACCGTGACGGGACTTACAGCGGCGGTAGCGAGAATGACGGCAAAAGCTGCGGCATCCGGGGACAGCTCACAGGTGCAGAGCATAAGGCGTACAGCGCTGATATTATTCTCGCTGGCAGGACTTTGCGGCAGCGCAGTTATCGCAACTCTTGCACGGCCGTTCAGCATACTTTCAGTGGGGAATACAGACGCACAGGCGGCCATAATAATGATAGCGCCCACGGTATTTTTCGGCTGTATCACAGCAGTGGAGCGAGGTTACTGCGAGGGCATGAGCAATATGTATCCCACAGCGATTTCGCAGGTCATAGAGGGTGCGGTCAAAGTTGCGGCGGGACTGTGGCTCTGCGGATACGTTACAGCACATCCCGATATGCTTCAAAGATTTTTCCCCGATATATCTGACATCCGTGCAGGTGCAGCGGCAGCAGGGATACTTGGCGTTACCCTTTCGTCAGTGGGAGCATGGCTGTTTTTTGCGGTAATGGCACTGTTTTCACGTGAGCGCCGTACCTCGTCATCATGGAGCGTCAGCACAGCAAAGGAGCTGACACGTACAGCGCTTCCTACGGGGATAAGCGCAGTTGTGACGAATCTGACGGCGCTTATAGATATGTGGACGGTGATAGGCTGTCTGCGCCCCGGAACAGCAGGTATCAGCGGCATAAGCGCTGAGGACATCCCTCATTTCGTGTACGGCTCATTCTCGGGGATAGCGCTGACGGTGTTCAATCTTGTTCCCTCGGTGACGAATATGCTTGGCAAGGGTGCGCTCACCTGTGTCACATCTGCATACGAGAGCGGCGACAGGACCGCTCTGAGAAACAGCACGGTACAGGCACTTATAGTGTCGGCGGTCATAGCGGTACCTGCGTCGGTGGGAATGGGAGTTCTTTCTCGTGAGGTGCTGGATATACTCTATCCCATGCAGAGCGACGAAGTGATGATATGTGTACAGCCTCTGAGACTTCTCATGCCCGGCATGGTTTGTCTTTGCGTATCCTATCCGTTTTTCAGTATGCTTCAGGCGGTAGGGAAGCCCTCGCTTCCGCTGAAGATAATGCTCATGGGCACAGCGCTGAAACTGGCAGGGAATCTTCTACTCATCCCGGTAATGGGAGCAGAAGGAGCGGCATTATCCACATCGCTGTGCTACGGAGCAATACTGCTGGTATCGCTTATCACTTACCTGAGAGCGACGGAAATAAAGCTCAGTCTGCCGCCGTTTGCAAAGGTGCTGTATTCGGGAGCGGTATGCGGCGGAATGGCATACCTTGCGGCATCATTCATGCGCAGAAACGGTGCATCGGATATAGCAGTACTTCTTGCGTCTGCGGTATCGGGAGGGGCGGCATACACAGCCATGCTGTATATCCTCATGGGAGTCCGCACACAAAAGAAAAAGCCTGCACAAAGGCAGGCCGGATTCTTATGATTTATCAGGATTCTTTTAAGATAGAAGCATCGGGAGCCTGTATCTTATCGGAAGTAATATCGATAAGCATAACGTCGCCCTTATCTCTCGGTGAATCCTTTGTCGGGTAGAATCCTACAGTGAAGTTCTTGACATTCTTGTCCAGCATGAAACCGCCGACGATGCCCTTGAATTCACCGTTTGCAGGGATCTGGAAAGGATCGCTGAAATATGTGTTCTCCTTGAATCTTGACATAGCGAAAAGCTGTGTGCGGATATCTGAGAATAACTCAGTTCCGTCCTCGGTAACTATGTAGAAGTTATTGAGGGTGCTGAGATCATAAGCTGTGTCTGAATTGTTCTTGATGTTTACATCGAAGTAAACGTAGATGCATCCCTCATCCTCCATGTTTTCGGGGGAGATAACAGAGTTGAGAGTGAACACTGTATCGTTGGCGGAAACAGTCTCGGAAAGGTCTGCTTCGATCTTGTTTTCGCCGATATGTGCTTCGTCATCATTGATTATCTCAGATGTCTGGGATGTTGCTGAAGAATCGTTTGTTTTTTTCTTTTCGCCGCAGCCGGCAGCTACAGAAGCGCTCATTACTGCAACAAGAGCAAGAGCAGTGTATTTGTTGAATTTCATTATATGTTCCTCCATAGGTAATTTGTTCCGATATGAAAAAGTATATCATAAAGATGAAGAAGTGTCAATGAATAAAGGATTACAATTTGCAGTGCTTTTTCTTTCTGACCTGTCTGCGTATGTAGCGGAAGGTGTAATCCTCGCCTCTGTCCCTCAGCATAGTCAGCAGAAATTCCAGCTTCCTTGCGGTATCGTCAGCGATAAGCCTTTTTGGACGGGCTCTGAGAAAGTAATCCAGCGGCATATCGTTGGTATACTTTTCCTTGTTGTATATCTTTGAAGCGGCCACACGGTCACAGAACATCTCGAATATGAAGATATCTGGCATTGGTACAGCCTCCATCTTTTTTGTGACGGTGCTGTAGTCTGTCCAGTATTCAAAGTGATGGCGGTTCCTGCCCTTGTGGTGCATCCACGCCTTGGAATATCCGCTTATCTCACGCTCTTTTTCGTTGGGGCTTCTGTTGCCCTGAAAATATAGCACACCGGGTATGAACTCGGTAGGGGAGTATTTGGAAAGGTCGTGGAGCAGGCCTCTTATCGGTATGCCTGCCTTTATGCAGTGCTTCAGCACCATTTTGCGGTGCTGGTTCACAGTTCTGAGGTGACCACGGAAATTTTTTGCCAGAGTAGTTATGTCCATATCATTCAGCCTCATGAGTGTCATTTCTTATGTCGAGAACGCTGTTTTTCACGATAAGTTTACCGCTGATTATTCTTCTGCCTTCGGTGAAAGTGGGGTCTATCAGCTTCTTTGCCATTACATCCACAGATACCTCAGCCATCTTGTCGAGGTCGACCTCAACTGTTGTAATAGTGGGGATGCAGATGCTTGAAACTGTGTAGTTATCGTAGCCCACTACGGAGATATCCTCGGGGACACGTATGCCCTTGGACTTGAGAGCGGAGATAACACGGAAAGCGGTCTCATCGCAGTTGCAGACAAAAGCGGTAGGCATATCATCGGGGAAGTTTATCTTCGAGTAGAGGATGCCTCTGTCGTCACGGTCGCCGATGACCCATTCCTCACGGAATTCCAGCTGATTCTCCATGATACATTTCAGATAGCCCAGATAGCGGTCGTTGATACTGCTTGTGGCGTTGAGAGTGCCGAAGAAGCCTATCTTCTTATGACCCATTTCCACCAGATAATCGGTGATTATGTAGCCTCCGTTGTAGCTGTCGGAGTTGATGGAATCTATGTTATATCTGTTGTCGTAGAAATCGACGAAGATAAGCGGTATCTGTATCTTGCTGAGTTTATCGATGAAGCTTCTGCGCACCTGACCGATAACGATGATGCCGTCAACCTTGCTGTCGGTCACCATATTCGGGAGTATGCCCTCCTTCTCGTTTTCGCTCTTGACGCACTCATAGATAGTGCAGACATTGAGCTGTGAGAGACGGTTGGAGATATTAGCAGTGAGCTCCCAGTAAAAGGTTCCTCTTGCGCCGACAAAGCGTTCAGCGGTGAGGATGCCCACATTTTTACCAATTTTCGGGATAAGAGCTTTCTTTCTTTCGTTTTTGGTATTGGAAGGTTTGTATCCCATTTTTTCTGCGGTCTCGCAGATCTTTGCCCTCATCTGTTCTGAAACGCCGTCACGGCCTGCGAGAGCATTGGAAACAGTAACAACGCTGACACCGAGCTTGTTGGCGATATCGAGCATTTTTACTCCATTTTTCATATTCATCACCCTTAATAATTAAAGTGGATTTAACCGTAAACATTATATCATGGTTTAATTAAAAAATAAAGAGGTAATCAGAAAATTTGGCCGATACGTCAAATTTGTGGAAAGCGGTCTGTACGAATCTCACATATAAGGGAAGCGAAAAAGGCGCAAATAATGATAATTATGGACAAATAGTGAACAAAAAAAACTAATTACCTGGAATCTGCGCCTTTCTGCTTCGGCTCATCCTCTAAAGATGTGCGTTATTCCATGGTTCTTTCAGCCTGAGAGCGAGGGATGTATGGTATCACATCGCTAAAGGAATCTCTCTCGCCTTCGCCGTCGGCATGGGCAGGGATAAGACCTGTCATATCGCTCATGGAAGCGGAAGGAAGAGTGTATTCCAGCTCGCTTTTTTCAGGATCGGGAACGGGAATATGCTTTTTGTTCTTTTTCATAATTATCATCTCCCGACATTATTATTGGCGGAACGTGAGAAATTATTCATTAAGACAAGCCGATTACGACAGCCTGTTACAGTATCTTCGGAAAATTAACAAAATTTTTTAAGTTACGGGTGTAGACAAATTGACCAAAATATGATATAATATTTGTGAACTACTATAAAAAGCTGTTGCTAACAGCTTCATCATGCCCGATTTTTCGGGGCAGGAAAGGAATGAATATGCTTCACGAGAAATCATGCGGTGCCATAGTGTACCGCAAATTTCACGGCAATACAGAAATACTTCTAATTAAACATATCAACAGCGGCCATTGGTCTTTTCCGAAAGGCCATGTTGAAAAAGGCGAAACGGAAGTCGAGACCGCACGCCGTGAAATAATGGAGGAGACCTCCATTGATGTAATAATCGACCCCACTTTCAGGGAGACTGTTACCTATTCGCCAAAGAAAGATACCATCAAGGTCGTGGTGTATTTCCTGGCAAAGGCGAAAAATGTCGATTTCGTGCCGCAGGAGGATGAGATCGCAGAGATAAGATGGGTGGATATATCCTACGCTGCTAACATCCTTTCATACGAAAATGACAGAACTATAGTCTCAAAGGCAAAGACAGCCATCAAAGAGGCTATCTGATGATGCGTGATCAGTTGTCAGAGATCAGAGAGCAGAAATCAGAAATCAGAGATCAAAAAGCAGAAGGGACGTCCAATGGGCGTCCCTACTTTTTTGTCGGTATTATATTGATATCCACGGGCGGTCTCTGTGCGCCCTGACATTCTCATTAATTACGGATCAAAGAAGTGTAATGCCGTTCTTTGCGCATTCCTCAATAACTTCATCTCTCCATACAGAGGACTGTACTTCGCCGATGTGAGCCTTTTCAAGGAGGAGCATACAAAGTCTTGACTGACCGATACCGCCGCCGATGGTAAGAGGAAGTGTTCCGTCAGCTATCATCTGGTGGTACTTGTACTGCATTCTGTCCTCAGCGCCGCATTCTGCAAGCTGTCTTTTCAGTGACTCGGAGTCAACTCTGATACCCATTGAAGAAACCTCCAGTGAATCGTTGAGAACCTCATCCCAGAAGAGGATATCACCGTTGAGTGCCCAGTCATCGTAGTCGGGGGCTCTGCCGTCGTGCTTTTCGCCGCTTTTCAGCTTGCCGCCGATACCCATAAGGAATACAGTTTTGTGCTCCTTTGTGATAAGGCGCTCACGCTCATGGCCTGTCTTGTCGGGATACATATCCTCAAGCTCCTGAGTTGTGATGAAGTAAGGCTCATCGCAGATCTCAGCATCGAGCTGAGGGTAGCGGAGGCTTACCTTTCTCTTTGTAAAAGCAACAGCCTTGACAACGCTCTTTACTGTTTCCTTGAGGAACTGGATGTTTCTCTGCTCGGGAGAAATAACCTTTTCCCAGTCCCACTGGTCAACGAAGATGGAGTGGGTGTTGTCTGTATCGTCATCACGGCGGATAGCGTTCATATCAGTGTAGATGCCCTCGCCTGCCTTGTAGCCGTAGCGGTAAAGAGCCATTCTCTTCCACTTGGCAAGAGACTGAACGACCTCGGCATTTCCGTCGATCTCCTTGATATCGAAATCTACCTTTCTTTCAACGCCGTTGAGGTCATCGTTGATACCGCTGCCCGACTTAACGATAAGAGGAGCGGAAACACGGTCGAGAGTGAGAGCGAAAGAAAGAGCCTGCTGGAAGATATCCTTGATATACTTTATAGCGTGCTGGGTCTCTCTCAGTGTGAGTGAGGACTTGTAGCCCTCGGGGATGTACAGTGATCTTGACATATTAATCACTTTCCTTTCCTTTACTATATTATTGATATTTAGAACAGAGGCAGCGCCATTGATGCCATCTGAGCTGAGCTGTAACGGCAGAGATCAGTCTCATATTTTCTGATCCTGCGTGAAAACAAAAAAGGCATTCCGAACTCCTGACAGGAACGGAACACCTTTGTTCTTTATGCATTCATTATACACCCGAAATGCATAAATGTCAAGAGTTTTTTTGATTATATACGGATCTCATTTTTTTGTTGAATAGAAATATTAATTTGTATGGAACGGCGCACTCACCGTTCCAATTTTTGACTTTTTCTCAGACTGTGGAACGCCGAGGGCGGCGTTCCCTACTACATAAGCAAGCCGTCAATCATTTGTAATTAAAGTGCCAGCGAGCGAAAGCAGAGTAAGCTAAACGTACAGGGGAAGGCGCCTGTGCCAAATCGTGATAGCGCCTGCCGTCAGCTTGCGGTATCTGAGGGCGCACACTGTGCGCCCCTACAAAGCAAGCCGTCAATCATTTGTAATTAAAGTGCCAACGAGCGAAAGCAGAGTAAGCTAAACGTACAGGGTAAGGCGCCTGCGCCGAATCGTGATTGCCGGCGGGGGCGTCCCCGCTTAGCGGATGGAGCCTACTGTTCTTGGGAAGAGGATAACGTCACGGATGTTAGCCATGCCTGTGGTGTACATGATAAGTCTCTCGAAGCCGAGACCGAATCCGCCGTGAGGTACGCTTCCGAACTTTCTCAGGTCGATGTAGTCGTTGTAGAGGTCGAGGTTCATGTTTCTCTCCTTCATAGCGGCAAGGAGCTTTTCAAGGTCATATTCTCTCTCGCTGCCGCCGATGATCTCGCCTACGCCGGGAACAAGCAGGTCAACTGCTGCAACAGTCTTGCCGTCGGGGTTCTGCTTCATGTAGAACGACTTGATCTCCTTTGGATAATCTGTAACGAATACAGCCTTCTTGAATACCTTCTCAGAGAGGTATCTTTCATGCTCTGTCTGGAGATCGCAGCCCCACTCTACAGGGTAAACGAAGTCTTCACCTGACTTCTTGAGGAGCTCGATAGCTTCTGTGTAAGTTACTCTGCCGAAATCGTGAGAGATGAGTTCCTCAAGTCTTGCCTTCAGACCCTTTTCAAAGTGAGCGTCAAAGAATGCTATTTCGTCGGGGCAGGTCTTCAGCAGCTTGCCGATAACGAACTTCAGCATATCCTCAGCAAGCTCGATAACGTCGTCAAGTTCCATGAAAGCTACCTCAGGCTCGATGTGCCAGAATTCAGCAAGGTGCTTAGGAGTGTTGGAGTTCTCGGCACGGAATGAAGGACCGAATGTGTAGATCTTGCCCATAGCCATAGCAGCCATTTCGCCTTCGAGCTGACCTGAAACTGAAAGTCCTGCTCTCTTGCCGAAGAAGTCGTTAGCATAATAATCTTCCTCGCTCTTGTACTCGTTGCTGTAGCCGATAGTTGTTACCTGGAACATTTCGCCTGCGCCCTCACAGTCACTGCCTGTTATAAGGGGAGTGTTGATGTATACATAGTTGTGGCTCTGGAAGTATTCATGTATAGCAGAAGCAAGGATGGAACGTACACGCCATACAGCGTTGAAAGTATTAGTTCTTCCTCTGAGGTGGGGGATAGTACGGAGAAATTCAAGGGTATGGCCCTTCTTCTGGAGGGGATAATCAGTAGGAGCGTCGCCGAGGATAGTGATATTCTCGGGAACAGCGTTGATCTCGACAGTGTTGTTTCTGCCTGCAACAGCCTTGCCTGTTACCTTGAGTGACATACCTACTCTTGGCTCCTTGTAGTCGCTGTCGCCCTTTTCAACTACAACCTGTATGTTCTTGAGAGAAGTACCGTCGTTGAGCTCGATGAAAGCAACGCTCTTGGAGTTACGTGAAGTACGTACCCAACCGCAGACGGTGACCTCCTTGTCTACGAAATCCTGTGACTTGATGATATCAGCGATGTCGATATGTTTCATAATATTCTTTCCTTTCAGATCATATTTAGCGGCGGTGAGGGAAAACAAAAAGCCCCCGTCCTTCTACAGGACGGGAGCGTAATACCCGTGGTGCCACCTGACTTACCGCAAAAGCGATCACTTTTGAGCCGCTGTAACGTGCGGAACACGTCTTGCCTACTAAGATGCTGAATACAGCACAGGTACCGCTGTATCATCGTACACAGCCGCCTTGGCCGCCGCACCCTTTGGGGTCGCTGCTCGGGAGTGTTATTCGCAGTGACTCTGATATGCGGCTCACACCTGCCCCGCACTCTCTGAAAACGAAATTCACTGTTACTTGTCTCCGTCGTCGCATTTGTTATTCGTTGATGTAATTGTAACACCTTTTTTCGGGATTGTCAAGAGGTTTTTGAAAATATTCCTTTTCGGCCGGCTGAGGGCGCACACTGTGCGCCCCTACATTTCCGACCGCTTCTTAATGATTTGTAGGGGAGCCCGCCCTCTGGCTCCCGTTGTGTGGAATGCCAAATATAAGTAAAGGACCGCCAAAGGCGGCCCCTCAGGCTGTCGAAAAACTAATTTTGGGACGTCGAGGACGCCGTCCCCTACAAAAGCATTCACGAAGAATAGCCAAATGGTAGGGGCTGGCGCACTTAACACGTGCCCTTCCCCTTTGTCACTGCGTGACATTTCCCCACACTGTGGGGAATCACCTGACAGCCCTATTTTTTCACGATAATATATGACTTTTTTGACAAGCTGAAGGACCGCCAAAGGCGGCCCCTACAAATATTACATGAATAGAATTTACAAGAAGCATTATGTCATAGCAAGCCGTCGAGCGACCTGAAACTCATCGCCTTGCAAGAAGTTAGGCTCTTCAGAGCCGAATCGTGATTGCGCCGCCGCTCGCTCAGCGGCTATTGGGCAAGGTCGTCGTTTCCGTCGTCAACGAATTCGAGGATGTCTCCGGGCTGACATTTCAGCGCTTTGCATATTGCGTTGAGGGTCGAGAATCTCACGGCGCTCACCTTGCCTGTTTTCAGCTTTGAGAGGTTGACGTTGCTGACTCCCACTTTTTCGCTTAGTTCGTTCAGGCTCATTTTTCTGTCCGCCATTACACGGTCAAGTCTTAAAATAATCGACATATCATCACCGCCTTAAAGTGTCTCGTCGGATTCCTGCTGGAGCTTTGCGCCGTGGTCGAAAGCTTTTGCAAGTGCACTGAATAATGAAGCTATCGCCCATGTGAACAGGAAGAATATTCCCGGTTCTACGCAGGCTGCCGAATCGATAAGGCCGCCGTGGCCTGTTACTCTTATCACCATTGCTGCGACAAAGCATACAGCTGAACCTATCTCCAGTATCTGTGCAAGTCCCATTATCTTGTCAGCGATATCGTAGGAAAACGGCGAGCCCACAATGCTCATGCTCCTGAATATCTTTGAAGCGAAGTTGAATCCGAGAGCGACTGTAAGTACCTCCAGACCGCCGATAATATCAGCTATATTGCCCTCTGTCCTGCATCAGACAGTAGATGGAAGTAAACAGACCGCATACGGCTATCAGTACCAGTATTACAGCGCCGGCAAGACAGGCCATAGAATAGCTTTTGCAGTTCTTTCTGAATTCGTCAGTTGTGTAATTAGTACGTTTCATATCAGAGTACCTCCTTAAAGTGTTTCGTCTGATTCTCTCTGAAGCTCTGCGCCGTATTTGAATACGGATGTCAGGATAGCTACAACAACGATGACCATTACGACGCCGATGCCGCCGCCTGCACCGTTAGTGCCAAAGCTGAAAATCCCCCACGGAACAAGTGAATATGCAAATCTCGTCAGATTGTTGACTACTTCTTCGCTGAACGGTGTATCGCACTTTTCAAGAGATACGAAGAGTTTCTTTGCAAACGAGATGGAGATGAGAAGAAGCAGGCTGAAAATGAAGATAAGTACCGAAACTCCAATCATAAAAACCTTTACAAGTTTTCCTGTATTGCCTTCGATAGTTGTTAACGATTCAGTGGTCACGATGTCGGGGTTGCTGCTGTCCTGAGTATCCTGAGATTCTGATTTGATCTTTATACCTAAGATCTCGGATTCATTAAGGATACGCTCGGGTTCCACTTCAATACCGAATGCTTTGATCTTGAAACTTAATTCATCGTCTTCCTCATTGCTTCTTGATATGAACGGAGATGAACAATCGGTAACTGTATTGAATTCGATCTTTCCCTTTGTGCTTATGTAATCATCGGGGGCGAGTGCGGCTGTAACGCCTAAGATAATCGATATGACCATTGCGATTATTGTGATTACTTTGATTATTATCGAGACGATCTTTCCGATAGTTCCGAGGTCATTGATTTTTTTGATGTTGATGTTTTTCATGGTATCTCCTCCAAAAGATATTTCTTTTATTTCGTTCGGGAATGCTGTTCCCTTTCGTTGAGTCTATAATACCACAGGATTTAACGTTTGTCAACGGATTTTTAATGTTTATCGTTAATTATTGTATGTTTGCATATAAACAGCTATGTACGGATACGTTCTGCTTGTACAAAATACACGATAAATATTTAATGACAAACATTAAAATCTTATCGTCAAAGATATTCTTTCTGCATCTGCACAGTAAAAACGGACCGCCCTAATCGTGATACTCATATAG
>ACOK01000085.1 GCA_000174895.1 Ruminococcus flavefaciens FD-1 | reverse complement strand
CGATAAATGCGTATAAAGCTTCTATATAAGTACCGAGATTACTGTCAGGGGCAGTTTTAGTTGTAACTACGGGCATTGGCTGTCCGCCTGTTACATGATCGTATCAATAAAAAAGGGGGAACACCCTTTCCGCAGAAAGGATATTCCCCTCAGAAAGGAATGGCTTAACCGATAAGTGTGAATCGGCGGAGTTCGCCTGCTTTTCCGACGAACATTGACTTGGGTCTTGCCCATACCTCGCCGGTTTCGAGAGACTTGTAGATAACGAGTTCTTCCATGGTCTCGCTGTGACGGGCAACTGCCATGAGTTCGTATTCGCCGCCCTTGAAGTGACGGTACTTTGCGCCAACAACAAGTTCTGTATCGGTGTAGACTACAGCAGGTTCGTCTTCTGTCTGGTCGTTTACGATATCGTCGGACACTATTATCATTGCCGAATATGGCTGCATCCTGATGTTGACATTGCCGTTCTCCACATTAACAGGAGAGGATGACAGAACGTCCACAAGGTTGTCGAGGTGAGTGCCGAAGTTGAAGTCGTATTCGTAGTCAGCCAGATTGAGAGCCACATATACCGTCTGGTCGCCCAGTACTTTCTTAAAGAGAAGCTGCTGATTTGTGATGGCTATTCTCTCGTAAGAGCCGGTGCGGAGTGCAGGATATGCACGGTAGATCCGACCGAGCTTTACTATATGATTATATAGCGAAACGTTCTCACGCTCCATGTCCTGCAAGTGGAGGCAGGGGCGGAGGTTGTCGTCGGAGTTGTTTTCCTTTCTGCCGTAGATGCCGTATTCGCTTCCGTAGTAAATGGACGGAATACCGGGCATTGCGTACATGAGCGTATAGACGAGAGGCAGATGTGCTTCGTTGTTGAGTGTGCTTGCCAGACGGTTCACATCGTGGTTATCGACGAAGTTGTACAGGTCGATATTGCGGTAGATTCCGCCGTTTGCGCCTGACTGGCGGTTTATGGAATAGTCTATCTCGAAGTAGTTCTTGTCATTATGAGAGGACCAGAGTCCCTTGTAGCATTCGTAATTTGTAACGCTGTCCAGCATTTCAGGGTTAGCCCAGCGGTTGTAGTCGCCGTGGATTATCTCGCCCATGAGCCAGAAATCCGGCTTCTTGCCCTTGCAGAAGCTGCGCAGGCGCTTGAAGAAGTCGAAGTCGATACAGTCAGCAGCGTCGAAGCGGATACCGTCGATGCCGAATGATTCTATCCAGTAGTTCACAGCGTCGATGATATGGTCGCAGACACCGACATTTCTGAGATTGAGCTTGACGAGATTGTAGTGACCGTTCCAGCCTTCGTACCAGAAAGGATCGCCGTAGGGGCTCTGTCCGCCGAAGTTGAGATTCTGGAACCAGTCGCAGTAGCCTGAGCTCTGACCTTTTTCGAGAACATCAACAAACTGCGGGAACTTTCTGCCGACATGATTGAAAACGCCGTCGAGAATTACTCTTATGCCGTTTTCGTGGAGCTTGTCGCAGATGAAGCGGAAAGAGTTGTTATCGCCGAGACGACGGTCGATCTTCTTGTAATCCACAGTATCATAGCCGTGTTCAACTGACTCGAAAACAGGGCCGAAGTAAACTGCGTCAACATTCATTTCCTTCAGATGCGGTATCCAGTCCAGAACTTTGTCGAGACGGTAGGTGACATTCTCGCTTTCGTCATTGAACTTTGGTGCGCCGCAGAATCCGAGAGGGTAAATGTGATAAATGACAGCGTTGTTGTACCAATTCATATTAAACATCTCCTTTATTTATGCAAATATATTATTTACTGCTTCCTTCAAGATAATACGAAGCTTCCATATCTGCAACATTGAGGGCGAGGGCAAGGGGGTACATTTCCAGAGCCTTGCCGATAGTGCCTCTTTCCTCAGTACCGCCGTAGGAAAAACCCATATGGTAGCGGATAGCGAAGGCCTCTTCCCGGGTAAGGCGGTCCTCACCGTAGAAATAGCCTGACAGGATGTACACCGACTTTTCCCCATGTCCGTAGGGGAGAGTGTCATTTATAGTATAAAACGGCACCTTTTCCCACTGTCCTGTCTCCTCATTTTTCCTGTTGCGGAGTTCGGTAGTGTAGAAGTTGACCTTGCAAATATCATGCAGAAGGGCAACGATAGCTATTGTCTCCTCGGAATAGTTCATGCCATAGAGCTCTTTTGTGCGGGGGCGTGAGAGATAGTCCTTGAGACAATGGTATACATTCAGACTATGCTGAACGAGTCCGCCTTCGTAAGAGCCGTGAAAACGGGTACTGCTGGGAGCAGTAAAGAAATCACTTTTAAGAAGAAAGTCGAGGAGCTTGTCGGCACCCCCACGTTTTATGTTTTCATTATAGATCTGAATAAACTCTTCTTTGGCAGTCAAGCGGATCATCCTTTCAACATTAATATACTACATATATATTATAGCATAACTAAATGTTATTTTCAATAGGTTATGGAGAGAAAAACATAAAAATTTAGGAAAAATTAATAATCGGCAGTAATTAGTGAAAAAAAGGTGGAGGATCAGTTGGCAATTATCCATAAAAACCCACGAATATAACAAGGATTCTTTTAGTTGACAAAGGCGGAAAAAGGTGCTATAATAATAAAGCTGTCGGACGAGAGCAGAACCGGTAAGCCTGCTGGCGCAGCACGGAATGGCTTGGTGGGAAGGCAGTAAGATCACGAAAAACTTTTCAAAAGAAATTTTGAAAAAGCACTTGACAAGAACGAGTGAAAGTGATATAATATTAAAGCTGCTTTAAAGAGCGGCGACCACTTGAAAAAGTTTTTTGAAAAAACTTAAAGAAAAAGCTTGACAAAAGACTTTGAAAGTGATATAATATTAAAGCTGTCTCAGAGAGACAGGCCACAGAGAAGAAAATTTTGAAAAAACTTCTGAAAAGGGGTTGACAAAATAAAGGATCTGTGGTATAATAAAAAAGCTCATCAGCAAAAGTGAGCAACAGCATCTTGAAAATTAAACAATGCAAAGAAAGTATAACGACCCTTGAGATTCTGATGAGAAAAAATCAGAAGGTCAAGTAAAGACTTTAAAACGCAGTAATAACGCAAGCGTTATTGAACAGGATTAGATATTTAGATCTACGGATTTAATTATACAACTATAATAAAGAGTTTGATCCTGGCTCAGGACGAACGCTGGCGGCACGCTTAACACATGCAAGTCGAACGGAGATAATTTGAGTTTACTTGGATTATCTTAGTGGCGGACGGGTGAGTAACACGTGAGCAACCTGCCTTTGAGAGAGGGATAGCTTCTGGAAACGGATGGTAATACCTCATAACATAATTGAAGGGCATCCTTTAATTATCAAAGATTTATCACTCAAAGATGGGCTCGCGTCTGATTAGATAGTTGGTGAGGTAACGGCTCACCAAGTCGACGATCAGTAGCCGGACTGAGAGGTTGAACGGCCACATTGGGACTGAGACACGGCCCAGACTCCTACGGGAGGCAGCAGTGGGGAATATTGCACAATGGGGGAAACCCTGATGCAGCGATGCCGCGTGGAGGAAGAAGGTTTTCGGATTGTAAACTCCTGTCTTAAAGGACGATAATGACGGTACTTTAGGAGGAAGCTCCGGCTAACTACGTGCCAGCAGCCGCGGTAATACGTAGGGAGCGAGCGTTGTCCGGAATTACTGGGTGTAAAGGGAGCGTAGGCGGGATTGCAAGTCAGATGTGAAATACATGGGCTCAACCCATGGGCTGCATTTGAAACTGTAGTTCTTGAGTGAAGTAGAGGTAAGCGGAATTCCTGGTGTAGCGGTGAAATGCGTAGATATCAGGAGGAACACCGGTGGCGAAGGCGGCTTACTGGGCTTTTACTGACGCTGAGGCTCGAAAGCGTGGGGAGCAAACAGGATTAGATACCCTGGTAGTCCACGCTGTAAACGATGATTACTAGGTGTGGGGGGACTGACCCCTTCCGTGCCGCAGTTAACACAATAAGTAATCCACCTGGGGAGTACGGCCGCAAGGTTGAAACTCAAAGGAATTGACGGGGGCCCGCACAAGCAGTGGAGTATGTGGTTTAATTCGAAGCAACGCGAAGAACCTTACCAGGTCTTGACATCGTATGCATAACTTAGAGATAAGTGAAATCCCTTCGGGGACATATAGACAGGTGGTGCATGGTTGTCGTCAGCTCGTGTCGTGAGATGTTGGGTTAAGTCCCGCAACGAGCGCAACCCTTACCTTTAGTTGCTACGCAAGAGCACTCTAAAGGGACTGCCGTTGACAAAACGGAGGAAGGTGGGGATGACGTCAAATCATCATGCCCCTTATGACCTGGGCTACACACGTACTACAATGGCAATTAACAAAGAGAAGCAAGACAGCGATGTGGAGCAAATCTCGAAAAATTGTCCCAGTTCAGATTGCAGGCTGCAACTCGCCTGCATGAAGTCGGAATTGCTAGTAATCGTGGATCAGCATGCCACGGTGAATACGTTCCCGGGCCTTGTACACACCGCCCGTCACACCATGGGAGTCGGTAACACCCGAAGTCGGTAGTCTAACAGCAATGAGGACGCCGCCGAAGGTGGGATTGATGACTGGGGTGAAGTCGTAACAAGGTAGCCGTATCGGAAGGTGCGGCTGGATCACCTCCTTTCTAAGGAGTACAAGCACAGAAGTGCTTAACTCTGGTCAGCAAGAGTCGTCTGAGCATTGTTTAATTTTGAGGATGCTGTGAGCACCTTGAAAACTAAAGTAAATAGTGGGGGTGTAGCTCAGCTGGGAGAGCACCTGCCTTGCACGCAGGGGGTCAGGAGTTCGATCCTCCTCATCTCCACCAAAATGGGCGCATAGCTCAGGTGGTTAGAGCGCACGCCTGATAAGCGTGAGGTCGATGGTTCGAGTCCATTTGTGCCCACCACTAAGGAAAGATTTGAGCAACAAAGAAATTTGCTGCTGAAATCTGTTCTTAGGAACAGAAAAAGAAGAAACTTGAAAACTGAATAAAGCAAAAGTAATGCAAATGAGGATACTACGAGTTAACGATAAAAGAAAAATTTTATCGGGTAAAAAAACTACAAGTATTGAGAAATTAACAATTTCTTAGAGAACTCAGATACATGAAGCAAAATGGTAAAGCTAAAAAGAGCGCAGGGCGAATGCCTTGGCATTGGGAGCCGACGAAGGACGTGATTAACTGCGATAAGCTGCGGGGAGTGGTAAGTACACATTGATCCGCAGATTTCCGAATGGAGCAATCCGTACAAGTAAACCTTGTACATCATATACTGAATAAAATAGGTATATGAGGGGAACCGCCTGAACTGAAACATCTAAGTAGGGCGAGGAAGAGAAATCAACCGAGATTTCCTAAGTAGTGGCGAGCGAACGGGAAAGAGGCCAAACCGAGGGAAGCAATTCCTTCGGGGTTTAGGACTGCATTTAGTATTGACGATTTTTAACCGAACGGTGTGGGAAAACCGATCAGAGAGTGTGAGAATCACGTAGGTGAAAAGAAGAGTCAGCGAGCAGGATCCAGAGTACCGCCGGACACGTGAAACCCGGTGGGAAGACGGGGGGACCACCCTCCAAGCCTAAATACTACCCAATGACCGATAGTGAATAAGTACTGTGAAGGAAAGGTGAAAAGAACCCCGGGAGGGGAGTGAAAGAGAACCTGAAACCCTGTGCTTACAAGCACCTAGAGCACATCAACGTGTGATAGGGTACCTTTTGTAGAATGGTCCGGCGAGTTATGATATGCAGCAAGGTTAAGGTCTTCAGGACCGGAGCCGAAGCGAGAGCAAGTCTGAATAGGGCGTCAAGTTGTATGTCATAGACCCGAAACCGGGTGACCTAGCCATGTCCAGGCTGAAGTGGAGGTAAAGCTCCATGGAGGGCCGAACCGACCCCCGTTGAAAAGGTGGCGGATGAGGTGTGGCTAGCGGAGAAATTCCAATCGAACCCGGATATAGCTGGTTCTCCCCGAAATAGCTTTAGGGCTAGCGTTGTGATAGATTACCGGAGGTAAAGCACTGAATTGGCTAGGGGCCGAGAGGTTACTGAACCATATCAAACTAAGAATGCCGGATAATTGTTTCACAGCAGTCAGACTACGTGAGATAAGTCTCGTGGTCGAAAGGGAAACAGCCCAGACCCACAGCTAAGGTCCCAAAATAGATTTAAGTGGAGAAGGATGTGGAGCTGCATAGACAACCAGGATGTTGGCTTAGAAGCAGCCACTCATTAAAAGAGTGCGTAATAGCTCACTGGTCGAGTGGCTCTGCGCCGAAAATTCAACGGGGCTAAAATCTATACCGAAGCTTGGGCTTGTACAGCAATGTACAGGGGTAGGGGAGCGTTGTATGAGGGGTGAAGTCGTAGCGTAAGCGACGGTGGACTTCATACAAGTGAGAATGCCGGAATGAGTAGCGAGAATTATGTGAGAATCATAATGGCCGAAAGTCTAAGGTTTCAGAAGGAAGGTTCGTCCGCTTCTGGTAAGCCGGGAGCTAAGGTAAGGCCGAAAGGCGTAGCCGATGCACATACGGTAGAAATTCCGTAGCCTCCATCCATTTAAGCACAGGGACACTTTTGAAGGGTTTAGCCGGGCGTTGGTTGCCCCGGTCGTAAGGGACTGCAAATGAGCGGGAAGTAAACTTGGAAGAAGGCGAGAAAAGCTGTGTGTATAGAAGATGGAGCCCGTACCGCAAACCGACACAGGTAGACAGGAAGAAGATTCTAAGGCCAACGGGAGAAGGGTTGTTAAGGAACTCGGCAAGTTGACCCCGTAACTTAGGGAGAAGGGGTGCTCTTTAAGAGCCGCAGAGAATAGGCTCAAGCGACTGTTTAGCAAAAACACAGCTCTATGCTAAATCGAAAGATGACGTATATGGGGTGACACCTGCCCGGTGCCGGAAGGTTAAGAGGAGGAGTGAGAGCTCTGAATTGAAGCCCCGGTAAACGGCGGCCGTAACTATAACGGTCCTAAGGTAGCGAAATTCCTTGT
This sequence comes from Ruminococcus flavefaciens FD-1, assembly GCA_000174895.1. Classification (GTDB taxonomy): domain Bacteria; phylum Bacillota; class Clostridia; order Oscillospirales; family Ruminococcaceae; genus Ruminococcus; species Ruminococcus flavefaciens_A. Next base: position 30,281 of record ACOK01000085.1, on the reverse strand, counting down.
CAGGTAAGTTCTGACCCGCACGAATGGTGTAACGATTTGGGCACTGTCTCAACAACCTACCCGGCGAAATTGTAGTACCGGTGAAGATGCCGGTTACCCGCGACTAGACGGAAAGACCCCATGGAGCTTCACTGTAGCTTAATATTGAATTTCGGTATTTCATGTACAGGATAGGTGGGAGACTGGGAAGTCAGGGCGTCAGCCTTGATGGAGTCAACCTTGGGATACCACTCTTGAGGTGCTGGAATTCTAACCTGTGGCTCTGAATCGAGTCAGGGGACATTGTTAGGTGGGCAGTTTGACTGGGGCGGTCGCCTCCTAAAAGGTAACGGAGGCGCTCAAAGGTTCTCTCAGCATGGATGGAAACCATGCTTTTGAGTGTAAACGCAAAAGGGAGCCTAACTGCGAGACTGACGGGTCGAGCAGTAACGAAAGTTGGAGTTAGTGATCCGGCGGTATGTGAGTGGAAATGCCGTCGCTCAACGGATAAAAGCTACCCTGGGGATAACAGGCTGATCTCCCCCAAGAGTCCACATCGACGGGGAGGTTTGGCACCTCGATGTCGGCTCATCGCATCCTGGGGCTGAATTCGGTCCCAAGGGTTTGGCTGTTCGCCAATTAAAGCGGTACGCGAGCTGGGTTCAGAACGTCGTGAGACAGTTCGGTCCCTATCTGTCGTGGGCGTAGGATATTTGAAAGGAGCTGTCCCTAGTACGAGAGGACCGGGATGGACGCACCGCTGGTGCACCAGTTGTCATGCCAATGGCACAGCTGGGCAGCTAAGTGCGGAACGGATAAACGCTGAAGGCATCTAAGCGTGAAGCCGACCTTAAGATAAGATATCCCTTCGTAAGAGTAAGACCTCTCATAGACTATGAGTTTGATAGGCTCAAAGTGTAAGCGTGGTGACACGTTCAGCTTGCGAGTACTAATCGGTCGAGGGCTTTTCCTTTTTGATTCATGTGAGTTCGATAACATTAGCATTCAGCTTTATTCAGTATGAAAAGTTTTTCAAAAAAATTGGAAAACCGCTTGACAAATGAATCGAAATATGCTATAATAGTTAAGCAGTTTGAAATGCACCATTAGCTCAGTTGGTAGAGCAACTGACTCTTAATCAGTGGGTCCTGGGTTCGAGTCCCCGATGGTGCACCATTTATGGCCCGTTGGTCAAGCGGTTAAGACACCGGCCTCTCACGCCGGTAACACCAGTTCGATTCTGGTACGGGTCACTTAAATAGTCGGTGCTTATGGCAATGAGGTCACACCCGTTCCCATTCCGAACACGGAAGTTAAGCTCATTCACGTTGACGATACTTGGCTGGCGACGGCCCGGGAAACTAAATCAGTGCCGACACTTATATTCCTCCTTAGCTCAGTCGGTAGAGCACTCGGCTGTTAACCGAGTTGTCGCCCGTTCGAGCCGGGCAGGGGGAGCCAAAAAGCTACAAACTTTTGTTTGTAGCTTTTATTTTTTTGTAGCTTTTATTTTTATATTCAGAAAGGAGTAGTTATGAATCCATTTTTAAATTGTAAACTTTTGCTGTTTGACCTTGATGGAACACTGCTCAACAGAGAAAAGACAATATCTACGCTGACTCTTGATACTCTGGATAAGTGCCGTGAGATAGGTTTGCTTATTGGTGTTTCTACGTCCAGAAGCCAGCAGAACAGCCTGAAATATATTGCCGAGCTCGCCCCTGAGATTATCGTATCCAGCGGCGGAGCTATGATCACATATAAAAATGAGCTTGTGTATAAAGCAGAATTTTCAGCAAATGAAGTGAACCGCATTATCAGTACTGCAAGAGAGATCTGCGGAGCTGACTGCGAAATTACCGTAGATACACTGGATTCTCACTACTGGAATTATAAAATCGACCCAAAAGCTATGGATAAGCAATGGGACGGCTCGGTCTACTGCGATTTTTCTGAGGATTTCCCGGAGCCGTCGCTGAAGATATGCGTGGAGATCGCTGATGATGAGATCGCATATCGGCTGTGCGTTGAGTTGAAAGAATACGACAGCATCAGGTTCACTGACGGCAACTGGTACAAGTTTACGAAAAAGGAAGCAACTAAGGAAACAGCTATTGCAAAGTTATGTGACAGTCTTCACATTTCCGCTTCCGAAATAATCGCTTTCGGAGATGATCTGGCGGATATCGGTATGCTGAAAATGTGCGGTATCGGTGTGGCTATGGGAAACGCCGTTGATGAAGCAAAGTCGGCGGCTGATATAGTGATAGGCTCAAACGACTATGACGGTATCGCTTATTTTCTGAAGGAAAAATTTCTGAGGTGAGTTATGTTTGGTGCGTTTTATGGTGATGTGATCGGCTCGGAATACGAAAATGCCTGTACTAAGGACTATGACTTTCCCCTTAAACGGGAAAGTCATTTTACCGACGACACTGTTATGACTGCGGCTGTTTGCAGGGCTATTTTGAATAACGGAGAAAATATCGGCAGATTCGGCATCCGTAAAAGAGGTTTTGAATATGCTGCTCAGTACAAGCAGTATTTCGCTCGCTATCCTCATGCAGGCTACGGCAGTATGTTCACACACTGGGCAAAGGAGAAGGCCTACAGACGGCAGTATAGCTACGCTAACGGCGGTGCGATGAGAGCAGTTCCCATCGGTTACGCCTACGATGATATTGATCAGGTCATTCTGCAAGCTAAAGCAAGCTGTTATTATACCCACGCTCACCGTGAGGGTATCAGAGGCGCTCAGGCTGTTGCCTGTGCTGTATTTCTTGCCAGGAATGGCGAAACAAAGGAAAGTATCCGCAAGTTCATTTCCGATAAGTTCCGTTATGACCTTGATCATACAGTTGAGCAGATTCGTCCTGAGTATAGCTTTGACAGCAGCTGTGAATATTCTGTTCCGCCGTCAATAGTCTGCTTCCTCGATTCCACCGACTATGAAAGCGCCGTCAGAAATGCAGTCTCTCTCGGAGGCGATGCCGATACAATGGCCTGTATCGCAGGAGGTATCGCCGAAGCTTTCTACAAAGATATTCCCGGGGAAATCAAACGTTTCTGCGACAGCCGTATCGACATCTCACTCAAAGAAACCGCCCGTGAATTCGAGCTTAAATATAAAAATACCTGATAGCTTAACTTCAGTACTCATATAGAGGCTTTATACGCATTTATCGGGGGAAAACCTTACTTTACTGGTGTGCGCCCTATAATGGGCAAAAATTAATACTGAAAGTTTTAGGAAAGGAGTTTGAGGAAGAACCCTTTTTCAAAAGGGTTTTCCTCAATAGACTCGTGTAAAAACTTCTGTAAGAGTACCGAGGTTAAGCTATCAGGTATTTTTGATATCAGTATAGTAGAACACGGCTAACTGGGTACGGTCACGGAGAGAGAGTTTATCAAGCAGGGAGCTTATATAATTGCGGACCGTTCCTTCGCTGAGGAAAAGTTCCGATGATATCTCCTTATTGCTTTTGCCCTCTGCCACAAGTTCGAGGATCTCCTTTTCCTTGTCGCTGATGCCGTATGAGGCGTAGTTGAAATCGGACTTAGGCTTCATCAGTTCAGGCAGTTTTGTCACTATCTTATCTCCGAAAACGCTTTGTCCGCCCATTACTGCTTCAAGGGCAGGGGCGATGCCTTCAAAATCCTGTTTGAGAATGTATCCCTTTGCGCCGATATTCAGCGCCTTTACGATATATTCATCGTCGGAGAAAGTTGTGAGATACAGTATCTTTGCGTCGGGGAAGTCACGGAGTATCTGTTCCCCAGCTTCAAGTCCCGTCATGCCTTCCATGCGTATATCCATCAGCATCACATCGGGGCGGATGTTCCTATAAATATCAATGGCATCACTTCCGCTTGCCCCCATAGCCGCAACGTTTATCTTGCCTGTGCTTTCAAGAATAGTTTTCAGCGAAAGCGCCACCAGCTTGTCATCATCAATTACTGCGATATTCATATTTATCTTTCCTTTCTGTCATCTTTCGGCACTGACATAAAAATGCGGAATCCCTTATCCGAGGGAGTGAAGCTTATATTTCCGTTTACGGAAGCGGCACGGTCTTCCATATTTCTCAGGCCGATGCCGCTTTCTTTTATTTTTCCGCAGCTGCCGTTATCCTCGATAAGGAGCTGATAGAATGCGGGATGTTCACGGAGTATCACATGAAGCCTGTCGCCGTCAGAATGTTTCAGCGCATTTGATACGGCTTCCTTGACTATACCTGCGAAGCAGAATTTCAGCTTTCCGGGGATATCATCGTTTACGTCATAATCAAGGTCTGTCCGGAATTTTTTATTCGCACTGCTGAGGCAGTCCTCCAGTATCTTTTTCAGGTCAACGGATTCGTCATGAAGGCCGTGTACGCTTTCACGGATGCTTGTCATAGCGCTGTCGAGGGTATCTTTAAGGCTTGACAGGGGCTCTTTCATATTCTCGTCCTTGTTGACTATCATAAGCGCACCTGCCTGAAGCAGAGAGCGTGTCAGCATATGTCCCACGTTATCGTGAATCTCTCTTGCAATACGGTTTCGCTCACTGAGAGTAGCCATTCGTATCTCGTTATCCTGAGCCTCGGTAAGGCGTTTGTTTCGCTCTGAGAGCAGAACGTTCTGCTCCTTCACCTTGTCACGGAGTTCCGTTACTTTCTGAAGATTCTGCTCGAAGCCCGATATCCTGCGGTATATTATAACAGCAATGAGTATCCCTGCGGCAGTTATCATGTACTGATAAGGAGTCAGGCTTGCTGAAGAAGTGAGTACAAGGGAAGCAGGGAGAACAGCCCACCATTTTTTCTCATAAAGCGCATCGTAGAGCATAAGGGGAACGGTGCAGAATACAGATGGGATGAAGCCGCACATTGCTGTGCAGATGAGGATGACAGCCGCTGCTTTTTTAGTGCCGGAGAACAGCTGTACCAGCGAAGAGCCTGCTGTAGCGATAAGCAGAGCCGCAACGGGAGCGGCGATATTCCCGGAAAGTCCCAGTGCCAGCAGGCAGAGAAGGAGTATCACGCTTTTGTCTATAAGTCTGCTCATGCTTTATACCTCCTGAATGATATGAATAATTACATTATATCACATGACACCGATTCTTTCAAGTGCAGGAACAGGGATGACATTCATGACAAATGTCATATGAAAATACTGACTGCGGACACTACCGCATTTTTATTTCATGGTGTATAATGGATACATAAACCAAAGGAGGTACAACAATATGGCAAACACAGTTGTAAAGATAAATAACCTTGTAAAAAGATACGGCGAGCTCATTGCTCTCGACCATTTCAGCCTTGATATAAAAGAGGGCGAGATATTCGGTCTTCTCGGACCTAACGGCTCAGGCAAGACCACTACCATAAACTGTCTGCTTTCGCTTCTTGCATTTGACAAGGGAGATATTGAAGTTTTCGGCAGGGAGATGACTCCCACAGCCTATGACATAAAAAAAGAGATAGGCGTTATCATGCAGAATGTTGCGGTATACGATGAACTTACCGTCAGCGAGAATATCGACTATTTCTGCGGCCTTTACATAACCGGCAAGGAGGAGCGCAGGAAATGCGTTGAGGACGCTATAAAATTCGTGGGACTGGAGGATTTCAGAAAGTTCTATCCGAAAAAGCTTTCGGGAGGCCTTCTCCGCCGACTGAATATAGCCTGCGGTATCGCTCACAAGCCTAAGCTGATAATCCTTGACGAGCCTACGGTAGCCGTTGACCCGCAGAGCAGAAACAACATCCTCGAAGGCATACAGAAGCTCAACAAGCAGGGTGCAACTATCATATACACCTCTCACTACATGGAGGAGGTAGAGCAGATATGTACCCGCATAGCTATCATGGATAAAGGACGAAAAATAGCTGAAGGCACTAAGGACGAGCTGAAGCGCATGATACGCAATACCGAGACTGTCAATATAGAAATAATCGAGATATCCGAGGATATCATCAGGGAGATATCGGCTCTCCCTCACGTCTATCAGGCAGACCACGACGGCGAAAAGCTGACAGTGTACTGTTCGGGTGGCAAGCATAATCTCATCCGCATCCTCGATGTGCTCCAGAAGCATGATATGGCTTTCGGCAGAGTATACAGCGAGCTTCCCACACTTAATGATGTTTTCCTTGAGATAACAGGCAAGGCTCTCAGAGACAAGGAGGATTAATATGTTTTTCCATGATCTTAAATATATGCTGCTTTCGGGGTTCAGGGTAAAGAGCTTTCTTTTCTGGCTCATGCTTTTTCCGATCCTGCTCGGAACACTTTTCAAAGTAGCGTTCGGCAATGTTTACGAGAATGATGTGCTGTTCAGGTCTGTTCCGACAGCAGTAGTTGAAACCGGATCTGATCCTGTATTTCATCAGGTCATCGATTCACTTGAAGAAGCCGACGAGCCGCTTTTAGATGTTGAGTATACCGATGAGGAAAATGCCATGAAGCTTCTGAAAGAGGGCAAGATCAGCGGTATAATCTATGTCGGCGACAAGCTTTCGCTCTCGGTTACCGAACAGAAAATGGAACAGGTGATACTGAAAACTTTCGTTGAGCAGTACAGCGTCAACGAGAAGGTAATAAAGGATACAGCTGAAAAAGATCCGTCAAAGATACAGGCAGTTGTGGACAAGCTCTCTGAGGATGTATCAGCTTGCAGGGATATACCAATGACACACGGCGATCCGGACATATACGTGCAGTATTTCTACAACCTCATTGCAATGGTGGCTATGTACGGCTCTGTAATAGGACTTCACGTCACAGTTCATAATCAGGCAAATCTCTCTGCTCTCGGAGCAAGAAAGAATTGTTCCCCTACACCTAAATCTGTCTCACTGCTTGCTGACCTTGCAGGAAGCTATATAATGCAGTCGGCTTGTATGATACTCTGTGTAACGTTCACACATTTCGTGCTGAAAATAGACTTCGGCGACAGACTGCCTCTGGTGTATGTTGCGGCGATACTGGGAGGAATACTCGGAGTTTCGTTCGGCTTCTTCTTCGGAGCTGTGAACCGTTTCAGCTTTGAGGCTAAAATTGGTATAGTCATGGCAGTATCGATGTTCTCATGCTTCCTCAGCGGCCTTATGATGGGACAGATGAAAGGCATAATCGCAGAGCACATCCCGTGGCTCAACAAGATAAATCCTGCAACTGTAGTAGCTGATTCGCTGTTCAGCCTGAATATGTACAGCGATTACTCACGCTTCATTTCAAGGATAACAACAATGCTTATCATAACCGCTGTCTGCACAGCCGCAGGCATTATCATTTCAAGGAGGAAGAAATATGCAGATCTTTAAGGTTTTCATGAAGGTGCTGAAAAAGAGGCTAAGATATGCAATGCTCTATGTGGGAATATTCCTCGGTATAGTGATCCCTATGTCGCTGAATTCATCCGGTTCGGGCTCAACTAAGGAAATGTTCGTCAAGGAGAGCAAATCGCACATCGGTATATGCATATTCGATGAGGATGATACTCCCGAAAGCCGTGAGTTTGCGGATTACCTCGCTGAAAAGTATACCATCAAGGAACTGAAAAACGACGAGGAAGTTGTAATGGATTCGCTTTTCTATATGTCAGTTGACCGTGTCATAAGCATCAACAAGGGCTTTGCCGACCGCCTTGCAAAAGGTGAAACTGAAGGCATAATCGATTCAAGGCATATGCATGAGAGCTACAATTCTATGCTTCTCGAACAGGACATAAACAGCTACTTCTCGTCTGTCTCAGCTTATATTGCAGGCGGCGAGGACGCTCTGAGCGCATCTGAGAAAGCGAAAGAGGCTCTTTCAGCGGAGGCTGATGTGAAAGTTATCAGCTTCACAGACGAGGGAAATGCAGACTATCCCCGTGATTTCGCAGAATATTACCGCTACATGGCATATGTTCTTATTGCGGCAGTTATCGGTACACTCTGCCCCGTGCTCATGGCAATGAACAGGAAGGAGATACGCTTCCGTACAAACTGTTCAAGCCTTGATTCATCCTCCTACACAAAGCAGGTGCTCCTCGGCAGTGCAGTATTCGTTATCGGAGTATGGCTCATATTTGTCATAGCAGGAATGATACTCTACGGCGGCGTATACAAAGGCAGAGCGTGGCTTGCAGTGCTCAACAGCTTTATCTATGCAATGGTGGCAGGCTCGATAACAGTATTCCTGTCGGCATTTGTGAGCAACATGGATATAGTAAACTTCATAAATCAGGCTGTCAGCCTCGGTATGAGCTTCATGTGCGGAGTGTTTGTTGAGCAGGAGCTTCTCGGAGCAGGCGTACTGTCAGCGGCACGTTTCATGCCTGCCTTCTGGTACATCAAAGCTAATATGATACTGAACGGCACAGAGGCTTTCGACAGCACTAAGTTAATGCAGTATATGCTCATAGAAGCCGCATTTGCAGTTGTCATGGCGCTTCTCACTATAGTCGTAAGCAAGGCACGATATAACAGCACAGCATTGCAGAAAAGAACATCACCGGCAGTAAATAACGGATAAAAATTCAGGGACGGTCAATGGCCGTCCTCAGTCTGTAGAGAAAGTCGTTTTTGAGATCAATTAAGTTAAGGTGGCTCGGAAGCACCCATACAAATCAGCTATCTTCGTTGTTTTATGCATGAGCGAGTTCCGCTCGCCCACAGATTTATTTTAGATAATTCACAATATGAGGGCGCACACTGTGCGCCCCTACGAAATTATTCACGCAAAATAGCCGTATTGTAGGGGCTGCCTTCGGCGGCCCTCCTGACATTCTGTGTTATTGCAAGGACTGCCAAAGGCAGCCCCTACAAATGTTGCATTAATAATAAAAAAAGTACCGGCGAGCGAAAGCAGATTAAGCGAAACGTACAAAGCAAGGCACTTGTGCCGAATCGTGATCGGGGTCAAGCTGCCGTCCTTGTAAATATTGCATTAATAATAAAAAAGAAGTGCCAGCGAGCGAAAGCAGATTAAGCGAAACGTACAAAGCAAGGCGCTTGCGCCGAATCGTGATCGGGGTCAAGCTGCCGTCAGCTTGTTTTCACAGGAATATCACTATAATTGACTTGACAAGGGATAACAGTAAGAGTATAATAAATATGTAAAATAAATTTTAAAAAAGGTGCATAATGAAACATTTTAAAGATCTTATGAGCAAAAGGTGGTTTGCCAATGCTGTGGCAGGCTGCATAACGGTCACGCTTTTTTTCATCCTGTCAAACCTCGACACAGTTTTAGGCGGTATCGGTACGTTTATAGGATATTTCTCAACGGTTATCGGCGGTGCGGCTATTGCCTATCTGATGAACCCCCTTGCAAAGCTATATGAGAAGAAAATATTCAGCAAAATAAAATTTTTCAAGAAAGATACGACAAAATGGTCGTTTTCAGTAGGCCTTGCAGTCACTACGGTTCTGCTGTTCCTGATGATGATAATCATCACCCTTATCCCACAGCTTCTTGAAAGTATAACTAATTTCGTTTCAAATCTGGGATCATACGCTTCGTCACTACTGAAATTGCTCAACGATTTCGGACTTTCCTTCTCGGAATCACCGAATGCATCGGGAGTTCAGAATCTTCTCAATTCATCAGAGGATATCATCAATACCATCGTTGACTATATTTCGGACAACTCCTCAAAGATAATCAGCGCTTCCACATCCGCAGGTAAGGGCGTGGTAAACTGGCTGGTGGCATTTATCATCTCCGTTTATCTCCTTGCCGCAAAGGACAGGCTTAAAACAGGTGCAAAGCGGTTCATGAACGCCGCTATGAAAAAGGATGTATACGATTCATCCCTTACATTCCTTACACGCTGCAACGACATCCTCAACAGATACATCATCTTTGACCTTATCGACGGTCTGATTGTAGGCGCTACCAACGCTGTATTCATGGCTTTGTTCGGTATGCAGTATGTGGGACTTGTATCGGTGGTCGTGGGCGTTACAAATCTGGTGCCTACATTCGGTCCTCTCGTTGGCGGAGTTATAGGAGTATTCATCCTGCTTATGGTAAAGCCGTGGCACGCTGTTATATTCCTCATCTTCACACTCGTTCTCCAGACCCTTGACGGCTATGTCATTAAGCCTAAACTGTTCGGAAATACATTCGGTGTTTCGGGACTTCTCATACTGCTTGCCATCGTTATCGGCGGCAAGATGTTCGGCATCCTGGGAATCCTTCTTGCTATCCCATTCGCAGCAATATGCGATTATGTCTACAGGGAGATAGTTATCCCTCAGCTTGAAAAGAAGCGGAAAGAACCGAATAGGAAGTCGAAGAAAAAAAGTCTTCCCGACCCTGAGAAAGACGAACTGATGGACGCCGCAGAAATGACGGAAATAATCGATAAATAAATGGTGCCGCCTAACTGTGGTACTCTTACAGTAGCTTTATATGTATTTATCGGGGAAAACCTTTNTGAGGAAAGGTTCTTCCCCGAACCCCTTTCCAAAGACTTTTAATAGAATTTTTCCCCTGATAGGGCACTCCACGAAAAATGTGAAAACCAGAAGTATTTCTGGGAGCGCCCTATCAGGGGAAAAATTAATAGTCTTGGGAAACAGATTCGAGAAGAATCTTCTTCAAAATGTCTACCTCAATAATACGTATAAACTGCTATACGAATACCACAGTTATGGCAGTCCTTGTTGCATATAAAGGAGAAATTATGATACAGGATATTTACCCAAGCAGACTTGACAACAGCTACAGGAAATATACTCTTACCGATTCGGACTGTCTGATCCATTTCGACAGCGACGGAAAGCTTCTCACAGCAGTTTCTGAGGGAGTTCTCAGTTTTACCACAGGAAATGGCGCTGACCCGTCAAAGGCAGTCTATCTCTTTTCATTGGACGACAGACGCTATTTCATGGCGGCTGATGATACAGGATACAGCGCTGACGGATTCGCTTACCGCACACTGAGGGAACTCCGTGACATATGCCGTGGAAAGGAACTCTTAGCCGCATTCACAGCCTATCATCTGTGGAAATGGTACAGTGACAACCGATTCTGCGGAAAGTGCGGAGGCGGACTTGCTTTCCATGAAACTGAACGTGCCATGAAATGTCCCGGCTGCGGAAATGTCATATACCCACGTATCAACCCTGCTGTCATTGTGGGCGTTACAAAAGGGGACAGCATACTCATTACACGTTACCGCAAGGGCTATGCTCACAACGCACTTGTGGCAGGCTTTACCGAGATTGGCGAAACTCTTGAGCAGACCGTTGAGCGTGAGGTAATGGAGGAAACGGGCGTAAAGGTAAAGAATATCCGCTACTATAAGTCTCAGCCCTGGGGAATGGCTCAGGACATCCTTGTGGGATTTTACTGCGAGGCTGACGGCGACGGCGAGATACATATGGACGCACATGAGCTTAAATATGCTGAATGGGTAAAGCGTGAGGATGTGGAGTTACAGCCCAGCGATCTCAGCCTTACCAACGAGATGATGAGCGTATTCAAAAATGCAAAGATATAATTAATGGGAGAAATGAACATGAAAGTGAAATCAAAGAAGAAAATCATAATATGCTGTTGTATTTTTTTGATACTTCTGTTGTTACTGGCAGCTGTCTGGTTTTTTCAGTTTACGCCTTTAGGCTATCGGATGTCAGTTCCGTACCGCATTTCCTTTGAAAAAGCAGCAGATAATATTTATGTCAACAAGAACTATTCCGGTAATATCAAAGAAGCGATCAGGCTCACGGAAGATGCATTGGAACGGGACAGAGCATTTTTCGGAGAATTGCAGTGTACCGATACTACGATCATTATTTTTTGCGATGATGATAAACTGCTTGCAAAGCTTGGCGGAGAAAAAGATACCAGAACTTCCAATTCAAAGAAGAATTACATTTCTGTTTCGGATGAATACATTAATATCGATATAATAGCACATGAATTCACTCATGCGGAGCTGCATACCCGCCTGAATATGGATGTCCTGAAAAGTCTTCCCACATGGTTTGATGAGGGACTTGCCACGCAGAATGATTATCGTGAGCAATATGGGCTGGATGCATGGATTGAACAGACTGATAACGGAAAAAACGCACTCCCTCTTGAAGAGATGGATACAGGTTCCGAATTCTATGCAGGAACAGCAGATGACAGGCGTTTCCGCTATCTGAATGCGAAACATGAGGTCGGTGTTTGGATGGAGACTCATCAGCAGAAAGGCTTGCTGGAATTATTTGATAAGCTGAACAACGGTGAGGATTTTGATACCGCTTATTTCAAATAAATATATACGGATAAAATAAAATGCCCCGAAGCACTTTGAAATGCTTCGGGGCTGCGCTTTTATATTTTGTCAAGGATTATTTTGCAGATCTCCTCTTTGTGTGCGCCGAAGTAGAAATGATCGCCGCTGAATGGGATGACCTCACATCTGCCCGAAGTGAATCTGCTCCATGAGTTCATATCAACTGTCTGCATAAGCGGATCTTCCGTTCCGTACAGCACTGTGATATCGCATCCGAAGTCGATATCATCGGGAGTTGCCTTGTATCTCTCAGCCATTCGTACATCTGTACAAAGCACCTTGTTCAGCTGTTTTACCAGCTCCTCATCGGGGATAACAGGTGCGGATGCAAGGCTGTTCTTGTTGAAGAAAGCTACGATATCCTCGTCGGAAGCATTATCCACATCCTCGAAGCAGTGAACGTCTTCATCGGGAGGATTCTTGCCTGAGAGGAAGATATGCTTCGGCATAGCCAGTCCCTTTGCCTTAGCTTGACGTACCATTTCTGTAGCGAGAACAGTACCCATGCTGTGGCCGAAGATAACGTAATCCTCTCTGAGATGCTCAGAATGCTTCTCTATGAGGTCGGATACGCAGTCCTCTATCGTATCAAGGAGAGGATCAGAGGAGCGTGTGAAGCGCCCTGAGAGCTCCATAGGGACTACTGTAAGCTCCTTTGGCAGGAAGCGCTTGAATGAGCTGTAGCTCTTTGCCGAGCCTCCTGCGTGGGGGAGAAAGAAAAGTACCATATCAGTCCTCTGAAGGTGTGCCCTTTTCGTTGAGAAGGTCGAAGAATTCGCCTACTCTGCTGATAGAAGCTACCTGTGAAAGGGGAAGACCGAGCTTGTATGTCTCTGTGATGTGTGAACCGAGACCGAAAAGTCCCAGTGAATCAAGATAAAGATCGTCGTAAACGTCTGTATCCTTTGTGATCTCTGAAGCGTCAACGCCTACGTAATCGGAGATGACCTGTGTGAATTCGTTCCAATCGAGATTATTCATTATTTATACTCCTTCTTTCTGAGGTATTTGAACTGTATCTTACCGATATCCTTTGGTATCTCTTCAACGAGAACTACCTTATCGGGTACCTTGTATGCTGAAAGCTTGCCGTCGAAGTAACGTGCAAGTTCGCCTCTGGTGACCTTCTCGTCGCCCTTTGGCTGGATGTATGCAACGATCTGCTGGCCGATAACGGGATGGGGTTCATCTGTTACAGCAGCTGCTGCGATCTTAGGATGTGTAAGGAGACAAGCCTCAACTTCCTCAGCGTGTACCAGATTGCCGCCACGCTTGATGATACGCTTGCTTCTGCCTGCGAAACGAACGATACCGTTTGGCAGCTTGTTTACAAGGTCGCCTGTGCAGAACCATCTGCGGCCCTGATCGTCTGTGAGGATCTTCTCGGCTGAAAGCTCAGGGTTGCCGAAATAGTCAGTGATAACGCCGTCTGTGTATACGCAGAGTTCACCGATCTCGCCCTCGGCAACATCGTTGTGCTGAGCGTCGATAACTCTTACATCTGTGAAGCTGAGCTTGCGGAAGTCGCTGGGGTCTGTACCTGCATCTCTTGCAGAATCCCATACTACCATTGTACAGGTCTCGGAAGAACCGATAACGTTGATAACTCTGATGCCGAGCTTCTCAACGAAGATATCAGCGATCTCCTTGGGGAGCACCTCACCTGCAAAGTAGCAGGCACGAACGCTTGAAAGGTCATACTTGTCGAAATCAGGTGTTGAAAGGAGCACCTTAGCAAGTGTGGATGTGAGCTGGATAACGTTTACCTTGTACTTCTGAACTGTCTCAAGGAACTCTACCGGGTTGAACTGAGGCTGATACATCATAGTACCGCCCTTGAGAGCCATCTGCTGACCCATACCGAAACCGCCCTGGTGGTAGAGTGTCATACCGAGCATCATTACATCGTCTGATGTGAATTCAAGGTAGTCGCCCATGTCCTTCTGAGTGGAAAGGAATCCGCCTGAAGGAACTGAAAGGATCTTAGGAGTGCCTGTGCTTCCTGATGTGCAGGCAAGTGACATTGTGTGGAGGTACTCAGGCTGGAATATCTCGCATTCCTTCTCGCCGTACTCAGCCACGAACTTGTCAGCTGTGATGTAGCAGTCATCCTTTGGAAGAGCATTCTCGTCAGCAAAGCAGATGACCTTGGTGAGAGAGATCTTCTCGGGTACAAGTGCGCTTACAGCACCGAGGATACTGTTTGCCTTGTACTTCTCAAATGCGAATATGACCTTTACTGTTGTAGCAGGGATAAGTCTTGAAAGCTCCAGTGAGCCGCTCTGCGGATCCATAGGAACAGGCTGAGCGCCTATTCTTACAGCTGACCAGAAAGCGATGAACCACTCGATGCTGTTAGGCATTACAAGACCAACCTTGTCGTTTTCGCCGATGCCCAGCTTTTTCAGTGCGGAACCGAAAAGAGCTGTCTTTTCCATGAATTCGCTGTATGTCAGTGTATTGTCATCGATACGGAGGAGGACCTTGTCAGGTGTCTCCTGAGCGTATTTGCTGTAGTAATCAAAAAAGTTCTTGCTCATTTTTTCTCTCCTGTCAGTCTCTCAGCAATAAAGTCTGCTGCTTCGTGTTTTACCCAGTGGTACTGCTCACCAACCGGCATAGCGTGCATGATAGTCTCTTCTGAAGCATAAGCAGGCTTTTCAGTTACCTGCATTCTCTCCTTGTAGCCTGTAGCCTTCTCGTAGAGTCTCTCGGAAGCCTCAGGGCTCATCCAGTTGTCGTCATCGCTGTGCACCATAAGGAAGTCAGCAGCATGAGTGCCTTCTTCAAGTATCTTCATACCCTCAAGGTAATCCTCAGCGTATTGATAGCTGCTCCACTTGCCCTTCTTCATCCAGATCGGGATAGAGCCCTGATCTGCGAAGTGCATAAGGAGAGGGAAAAGGCTTACGCAGCACTTTACCTTAGGATTCTTTACAGTTGCACGGAAAGCATAGCCGCCGCCCATGCAGAGGCCGAAGTTAGCGATACGGTCGCTGTCAAGGTCGTTTCTGCTGTCGATGAATTTGTATATAGCTTCAAATGCAGCTTCTATCTGAGGACCGCCGCACTTTACGTTGTTATCGATGATAGCAGCGCCTGCGCCGGGCATATCGGGAGTGATAACTGCTACGCCTCTCTCATTGAGTGGCTGTGAGAGCATTTCAAGCTCTTCCTTGCAGCTTCCGATGCCTGAGTATGTGATAGCTACGGGGTAGCTTTCCTTGCTTCCGTCATCGGGATAGTGGATATAAGCAGGGAGCTTGCCGTATTCTGTATCGATCTCAATGTACTCGATCTTGTTGTCGCAGAGGCTTACATAGCGCTTGTAGCTTTCTGTAAGACCGTGATAGATCTCTCTCTTTGTGTCAACATCATCGATATTGATCATAAAGCAGGCATAGTGGCACTCTGTTACCATTTTTGCATATGCTCTTGCGGAAATTCTGTGACCGTTTGCCTCAGCCTTATCACGGAGAGCTGAGTAGTGGTCGATCTTTGCGTGCCAGTTATCCAGCCATACAGCCTGGATCTTTTTTCCGCTCATAGCCTTGATCTGATCGACCTGCTTGAGGATGTACTCGATATCAAATGGATCGCTGCCGTAGAGCATTGATCTTGTTACTACCGGATTTAATAGATCTCTAATTGCCCATTTCATGTTAATCAGTTCCTTTCATTCTTGTCAGCCTGTATATTTCCATGCGCCCTCACGGGTCATCTCCGTGAACTGCATATATATACGGTAAGGGTCAACATGGGTGTGCTTCTGTATAAGCGCCAGCATACGGTCAGCCAGTTCCTTCAGAAAAGCCGCCTTGTTGTCAGCGTATTCCTGCGGAAGGATGTATCTGAACTCGGCAAAGAATACTGTATCATCAGAGCAGTTCATGTACATGGAGCAGTCGTCCAGCATTACCATGATAGCAGGGAGGGGCTTCTTCAGGATATCTGAAAGCTCTCTTGCTGCCTCATCGAGGAACTTTGTCTTTGCATTTGCGTCCAGCTTATAGTTGGTTTTCATCTGTGCTATCGGCATAATTTATCCTTTCTTTCAGCCTTCGTACTTTCTGAATACGAGGGTAGCGTTGTTGCCGCCGAAACCGAATGAATTCGATACAGCAACGTTTATATCCTTCTTTATAGCCTTGTTCGGGATGTAGTTCAGGTCAAGCTCCGGATCCGGCTCATCGTAGTGGATAGTCGGAGGAAGTGTGCCTGTCTCTATTGCCTTTACGCAGGCAATACCTTCAAGAGCACCGCCGGCTGCAAGGGTATGACCGATAGCTGCCTTGATGGATGACATGGGGATATCGTAAGCTCTTTCACCGAATACCTTCTTTACAGCCATTGTCTCATAGAGATCGTTGAGGCCTGTGGAAGTACCGTGAGCGTTGATATAGTCAACTTCATCAGGTGAGATGCCTGCATCCCTGAGTGCGAGAGTGATAGTCTCAGCCATGCCTTCACCGTCAGTCTTCGGAGCGGTAAGGTTGTGTGCTTCACAGGTCATGCTTGCGCCTGCAAGTTCACAGTGGATCTTTGCGCCTCTTGCCTTGGCGTGTTCCTCTGATTCGAGGATCATAACGCCGCTTCCTTCGCCCATGATGAAGCCGTCACGGTTCTTTGTGAAAGGACGTGAAGCTGTTGCGGGATCGGGATTTACAGACATAGCAAGAAGCTGATTGAATCCGCTCAGGATGATGTGTGAAACAACGTTTGACATACCGCCTACGATGACCATATCGTACATACCTGACTGTATGAACTGCTTTCCGAGAGCAGCTGCATAAGCGGATGAAGCACAGGCAGTGCTTACGTTGAATGTAGCGCCTGTGATGCCGTACTTCATAGCCAGCATAGCAGGAACTTCACTTGGCATACGCTTGAGTATGATGTTTGGCTTGATATCCTGCTCGGCGTCGTCGTAGGAGTTATCTGCGATACCGAAGATAACGGCGATTCTTGAGCCGTTGAGAGCGCTCATGTCAGCGCCGCTGTTTTCTACAGCTTCACCTGCTGCAATAAGACCCATTCTTGAGCTCTTTGTAGTAGCGCTGAGCTGACGCTTTTTCCAGTACTTTGAAGCGAGAGCCTCGAAGTCGTCGCTTACCTGAGCGGCAACTGTAGTGTCGTGGTTTTCAACGGGGATACGTGTGATCTTGTCGATACCGCCCTCGCCGTTGATAAGAGCGTTCCAGAAATCTTCTGTGTTGAGGCCGATGGCAGTAACTGCACCCATACCTGTAATAACTACTTTATTCATATTTATCCTTTCTTTCAGGGGACTTATCCGAGATAACCGTCCCATACGGTCCTATCCTTGTGGTCGTAAGAAGAGAAGCCTGTTGCTTCCTTATATTTATCCAGTGCGGAGAAGAGTGCATCTGCGCCGAATTCATTGTAGTAGTAAGAGGCCTTTTCTGCAAGACCCAGTGTATCGCACACTGCCTCAAACAGCACTTCCTTGTCTCCGCTGTAGTCCTCAAGAGTATTCACTGTCTCATTGAGGAGGTAAGCCATCATATCGATCTCTGCATTTTCGCAGCTGTTTCCTGTATCGGTCTCTTTTTCAGCCATATGATCCAGGAAAGCAAGAGGTCCCTGAGGACATCCTTCCGCAGTCCATTTCTGCAATACTTCATAGCACTTGTCCTGAAGCTGTCTGCATCTTGGAATATTGAAGTTTTCGGGGCTCTTGCCCATAAGTCCTACTCCCACGCTGTCGAGGATATCGAAGGGGGGAGCAAGTGAGAAGAGGGGAGAGAGCGCCTTGTTCATTTCCCTGACGGAAACACCTGCCATATCCTTCATGATGATAGCGTGTCCCACCATACATGAAAGGAGCTGATTGAGGTAGATGTGGTAGCAGCCTTCAAGGACTACAGGTCTTTTTCCGCCTGCTTCAACGAGAGCCTTTGCCTTTGCAACAGCTTCGGGTGCGGAATCGGGGAGGATGTTCAGCTCAACGTAGCCGGAAAGCTTCACAGGGTAGAAGAAATGAAGGCCGAAGCAGCGTTCTCTGTGGGAAATACCCTCGAAAACGTCCGAGATTTTCAAAGTGGAAGTATTTGTCAGGAGCAGGCAGTTTTCGGAAACTGTCTCTGCAAGCTGACGGAATGTGTCCTGCTTGACCTTTACATCCTCGAATATAGCCTCGATGACTATATCGCAGTCCTTCAAATCCGAAATGCTGTCAGTAAAGAGGAAGGAATCCTTCTTGGATTCATACTGTTCCTCGGTGATCTTTTTCCTTTTCAGGCTCTTGCCGAGAGTTTTGAGCACATCAGCAGTATTCTTTTCTGATGGTGCTATGTCGTATATCCTGAAATTTGCGTCGGGAAGCTTGTCGAAGAAAAGTGAGAATATCTCCTTTCCCATTTTTCCGTAGCCGATAATGCCGATATTCATACCTTATGCCTCCCTGCTCTGCTTGTAAGCAGCAATGTACTCCCTGAAACGTGCAGGGGAGAAAGTTTCGTAATTCTCGGAAATATACTCAATAAGGCTGAGTGCCTCGGGAACTCCCTGTTTCTTGTCGGCGAAGATATCGGCGTAGCCGATCTCGTAAGCCTTTTCAGCAGGTATCATCTCGCCTGTCATTACCAGTTCGTATGCGTTTTTCATGCCGCATATCTCGATATTTCTTGCGACACCGCCCAGTGCAGGGAGGATGCCGAAAGTTGACTCAGGCTGACCGACTCTTGCGTTCTTCTCGATTATTCTGTAGTGGCTGTTTACGGCGATCTCGCTGCCTGAGCCGATACAGAAGCCTGTGATTACACTGATAACGGGGAAAGGGAGATCACGGAGAAAAGTAAAGCGGGCCTTCTGTCTCACATGAGAAGCAGGGAGGATACCGTCCTCGTCGCTGTAGCTTTCCTTCTGTGAGCGGTCTGAAAGAGCGTCCACATCAGCACCGACGCTGAAGTGACGTCCGCCTCCTCTGATTATCATGCCCTTTATACCGCCCTTAGCCGCTCTCTCAGCGACCTGATCCATAACGGCCTCGAATTTTTCAAGAAAAGCTGCGGACATGATGTTGTTGCTCGGTGCGTTCATAACGAAGCTGAGAACGCCGTTTTCCTCGGTCAGCTCGATATTGATAGTATCACTCATTGTCGCTGCCTCCGTTCTTTGCTGCCATAAGGCGGTAGAATGCTCTTGATTCGCAGTCGAGGATATCAGCCTGGCTGCCCTTTCTTGCTGCGATGAAGCAGGCGTTTATCTGGTCAGCCTGCCACTTTGTTTTATCCTTGAAAAGCTGCGCTGTGTACTCGCTTGTATCACCTGCGGGGATGACCATATCGAAGCGTGATGCTGCATCTCTGGACGGAGAATCGGCAGCAAGAGCTGTGATATAAGGAGCATTCAGGAAGAAGTCGTCCAGAGCCTTGTCTGAACTATCGGCGGAGAGACTGTCGCTGCCCTGTACGATAAGCATACAAGGTGTGCCCAGCTCGGCGTCTTTGAGTTCACTGAGTGAAGCGATACCGCTTACTTCTGTTACGAATTCGTCAGTTTTTATTATCATCGTTGTCACTCTCCAGATATTCCATCAATTCATCGGGGACACTGCATATCACACGGTCATGGTCAACAAAAGCAAGTTTGCCGGTGACCTTGCATGATATCTTTCCTGTTCCCTCGTTGAATATCTTGTGTTTATAGTTAATAATACCGCCTGAGGTGCGGAATTCCGATTCTATCCTTACCTCGTCGAATATTTTCAGTTCGTGGATGTAGCGCTGGGTGCTTTCCAGTATAACGGGGAAAAGTCCTCTTTCAAAGAGCATATCGAGCAGCTGACTGTTCCTGAAGAAGTTCCAGACAGCTGTTTCTGCGTACTGGAGGTATACAGCGTTGTTGACGTGACCGAATGAGTCAAGCTCATAGCCGCGCACTGTCAGGCGGAATGTACTTTTGTTCATTGTTTTCCTGCCTCCGCAAGTGCAGCCTCGAAGCATCCCTTTGAAGGGTCTTCCACGCCGTGAGCGGCACGGTTGATGGTATTGACGATACCGTTTATCTGTGCCATTGACTTGCCTGAGATAAGCTCTTTAACGAAGCTCATGGTCTCCTCGAAAGCGTCCTTCTGCTCTGTGACCTTTGTGACAAGCCCCATAGCGAGGGCATCCTGAGCGTTTATCATCTCGCCCTGGAGTATCATCTGAAGAGCCTTTTCCTTGCCGAGGAGCCTGTAGAGACGCTCCATACCGCCCATACCGGGAACAACGCCGTGCATTATTTCAGTGAGGCCGAGGAGAGCCTTTGGTGAAGCTATGCGGAACTGGCAGCTGAGAGCGACTTCAAGTCCGCCGCCGAAGCATCCGCCGTTGACAGCTGCTGCTGTTACAATGGGGAGATCCTCGATAGTTCTGAGGAGCTCACGGGCACTTTCCAGCTTTTCCGAGAGGGCTGAGCTCTCGGTAGTGCCGAAGCGTGAAACGTCAGCGCCGTGGGAGAAATGTCTTCCCTTTCCTACAATGACAAGAGCTCCTGTCTGTGGATTTTCGTCCAGCCAGCTAAGGAGCTCTCTGCGGTCTATGAATTCAGGTTCTGAGAGCAGATTCTTAGGACCGTTGTCAATTGTGAGTACGGCGATATTATCCACAGCATGAAGCTCTGATAAATTAGAATTCACCGTTTGCTACCTCACTGATCAACAACATCGTTGCCGTACTGATAGATCTTGCAGAACATATCAACAACATCTGCCATAGTGTCCATAGGAGTCTTGAGCATATACTTGCCGATGCTCTGGAGCTTGATGTCGAGGTCGTACTTGTCAGCTGTCATTTCGATAAGCTCAACGAACATAAGTGAATCGCTGCCAAGGTCTTCTGTAGGGTTGGACTCCATTGTGATCTCAGACTTGTCAACTTCGCATTCTTCAGCGTAGTAATCGAAGATCATGTCCTTTATTTCCTGTCTGATCTCATCTGTAATTTCTCTCATAGTAGTAGCCTCCATTTGAATTTTGTGAATTAGTATATGTCAAAGCCGCATTATCAGGCTTTGTCTTCTTAGCAGAGTGGGTATGCGGTTTGTAATTGCCGCTGAGAATGTCCTCGAGGGTGTAGATCTTGCATTTTCTGCTTACTCTTGAGAACTTCTTGATAGCGCCGTTTGCGCTGGTATCTATGAATTCCTTTACGCCGAGCTCCTCCAGCTTCTTGAGAGCCAGATCCCAGCGCATGGGAGTGTATACATTAATAATATTTTCTCTGCGAACCTGTTCAGCTGTTTCGAGAGGAGCGATGTCGAATACTGACATGAGCGGACAAACAGGATCCTTGTATTCGAGGGACTTGCAGACCTCGATGCTTTCGGTGTCAAGATCCTTCATTACGGGGTAGTGGAATGCAGTGCCTGTCTTCATTACGAAGGCCTTGATAGCGCCTTCTTCCGTGCAGTAGTCAACAGCTCTTGCAACAGCCTCGGACTTGCCGCAGACCATAACGTGGAAGCTGGAGTTTCCGCTGCCGATGATGAGTTCATCGGGGCTGAACTTATCCTTGAAGAGTTCCTTCAGCTCGTCGTAGGAGAAGCCGATGATAACGCCCATATCCAGCTTTTCGCCGCTTTCCTCGACCTTTTGGAGCATTGAGCAGTGAGCCATGATGATGCGCTGTGTGTCCTCATGGCGGATCGAACCGAGGCAGGCGCTTGCGATAACTATTCCTGAGCTGTAGCCCATGCCGATATCGGGAGTTATGCCCTGTTCTATGTAATATTCAAAAACGACTCTGTCGCAGATGAAAGGGAGCAGCCATTCAGCAGCCTGAGCCTGATGGCGTGACAGCTCGTTCATATCCATTGGGAGACCAAGACGTGAGAAAGCTTCACGGCGGTAAAAATCGTATTTACTTCTGAGTTCGGGGGGGAGTTTTTCTACAAGCTTTTCGGGCTTTGAACCTATGCCGTTGAATAAGAACGCTCTGTTGTACATTAATTCTGATGCTCCTTTTATTTTTAAATATCTATATATAATAATGCAATAGCTTTTTGTATACTAAACTCAAAATATTGCATACCGTATATTTATATTAACATTAAAAGCATTAAAAAGTCAATAGAAAAAGAGCGGTTTTGAATTTTTTGCAGTTTGATATAGAAAGTTTTTCACACATCAAATAAATTGGGAGATAATGCATAATTATCCCTTTTGTTAACAAATACTTAAATATTACAACTTTGCAAAATGGCGTTTTTTTAGTAATTTAAGCCGAATATTTTGTGCAAGTGCACATTAATCGGCCCGCAATATTATTGAATATGCCCAAAAATTGCGGTAACAAATTTTTATCAAGAAACACCGAGTTTTTTTATATTTAAGTCAAACAGGGGAAATTTTTCTGCGTTTTTTACACCTTGATATGCCTTTTGTCCTCCTTTGCTTATCGGAGGTGAGACAGACTTCCGTAGGGATCTGCAATACATGAAAAAGCCCTCCCCGCTGCCGGGAAGGGCCTGTTGTATTATTTTTACTTTGCAGATGCTTTTTCTGCTGTGATGGGCTTGATGAGTTTTGCCTTATAAAGTGCAAATCCGACAGCGCCTGTGATTATCGTACATACGATCATTTCGCATACAGCATTTACGCCGACGAAGCTTACGATGAACGGGATAACGCTCTTGCCTTTCATAAGTCCCTGAACGTACTCGGTATTGCCGAAGAGGAATACCAGAGCAAGCATGAAGAATGCAGTGTTCATGAGTGCTGTACAGAAGCCTGTAACGAAACATGAGAGACGTACATCTGTTGCCTTTGCGACGCCGTTGAAGATGAGGCCTGCAAGGAAGCCGTCAAGTGCACGGGGAACAAAACGCTGGATGAAAGCGAGCGGAACGTTGATCTCAGCGAGAATAGCTCCCATTCCGCTGGGGATTCCGATACCGAAGCACTGTAAGAAGCTGAATATGCCGAAGATAGCTCCCATGATCGCACCGCCTATGGGGCCGAGGGCAATTGCAGCGATTGCTACGGGGATGACGTTGAGCGTGATTACCAGAGGTCCTATCGGGATAGAACCGATGGGGGTGAATGAGAATAATACCACTATGGCTGTCAGTAAGCCGAGCAGTACCACGCTTTTGGTTTCGAGTTTGAATTTCATTTGTTTTTCCTCCTTGTTACTATTCCTTTTGGGATATAATACAACACCAATATGATACCATGTTTCGCTGAAAAAGTAAATAGGTTTTTTTGAGAAAATTTTCATCTGCGTTTTTTCTGCTAAAAGTGCAGAATGACGAAAAAACATGGTAGATATGTGAAAAATATGTGATATATTACAATTGGTATAAGGTCAAACATATAATTAAGTCGCTAAGCTGTAATAAAAAATCTTAAGTATGAAAAAATATCGGGCGGAAAATATATCACATTGCACAATAAACAGTAAAAAGTTGAATAACTTTCATAAAGCATATGGCATGATACACAAAATTTTTTTTGATTTTTCTAATCTTTGTACATTACTGAATTATTGCAATTTGTATATAAGTGTGGTATAATTAATGTGTAAAATTCTATGCTGAAAAAGCTGCGTACATTTTTAGCTTTTGGGGGATGGGATTTTAAAATATATTATGAAAGGATGGAATGACCATGAAAAAAACTATGGGGAAGCGCCTTTTAAGCGGCGTAACCTCAGCACTCTTGGCGATCACCTATGGTATTCCCTCGTCGATTGGCGTTAGTACAGCGGCTGCGACCAATCCCGATGACGGACTGCCAATATTAGATGAATCGTACGAGAACTCGATATGGTATCGTGGCGGACCACTTGGCGTTGCAGGCGATTTCCATATCTTCGCTTTTGACACGGCGACTGTTGGTATGCATACTAATGGTAACGTTGCGGCTCCTAACATCATTGGCGCCAATGCTTCACCAAACCAGTATATCGGCAGACTTGTCAGCGTGGCTGGAACAAGCTGGGATCCTGCGGGAAACGGTGATTACATTATGAACCAGATCCCTGATATCGTTCTTCCGCCGACGTATACTATTTACGGTGATTCGGCAAAGGAGTCAAAGCTCTCCTACCCGACGGTCAAACCCAAGGGATATGCGTTCCCTGACGATGGAACGGTATCTCATACTATTGATGTAGCCAATGTTAATGTTCCACACTACTTTGCGCATTGGTCGAAGGACTTCATTGATTTTGAAGCACTTGAAACGTACTATGCTAACTTATCAGATAAGTATGCTGCAAAGCCTGACAATGCTGTGATTGAACACGTGGATGTTGGCTCAAATCAGAAGGCAATAATCATCCGACTTAATCCGGAGGGGGAGAATATTATCAATCTTACCCCTGATCAGATCGTACAGCGCTCTGACGGAGTAGAAGACGGAGAAGTTCCTATCTACATCACGGGTCTTAATCTTGAAGAGTATGATACTACTTTTACTAACAAGAACGGACAACCGGAAAAGGTTAAAGGAACCAAGATAAACGGCAACCAGTCGCTTGTGATCAATATCGATCTTGACGGATATGAGGGATCTGCTTATAATTTCTCTAAGATCTCCGAACATATCCATTATCTCGGTGTTGATTCCGTTGACAAGTCACTTGATGAGATCAAGAATTCTACTGAGCTGAATATCAAGAACGGCGAAGGTACTGTTGTAAATGGTACTAATGTTCTGGTCAACTTTGCAAATGCACCTGAGCATGATCAGAAGACAGATTCATCTGATCCGCTGAAAATAGAAGTCGGCACAGCTACCCTATCTATTCTGGCTCCTGATGTATATCTGGATGTTAAGGGTACCAACGGTACTTTCATTGCTGAGGATGTTGAGGTTTCAGGTGAAACTCATATGGCATACTTCATGCAGCCTTTAACTGATACCAAGACAGGTGACATCACTGCTGCAAAGTCATGGGGCGACGGAAACGACACACACGGTTCTGATAAAGTAAAAGTAACACTTTATCGTGCTCTTGAAGCCGGCAAAGATCCGGCAACTCTCGAAGCGGAAGCCGCTGATGAAGCTGCGAGATATGAAACTGACGCTGCTACAGCATCAGAGAGAAACAAGGAAAGACTCCTTGAACTCTACAACAACTTAAAGCTCTTTGATAATAAGATCGCAAAAGGAACTAATATCCCTATGGGAACACAGTCAGGACGTTTCTTATCGACTTATACATCAAAGGACAGAGCAGGCGATCCTGTTGGAAACAGTTTCCCTGCAGGCATGAATTTCTACAATATTTATGCATTTGATGACGGAACTATAGGTTCAGTTAGCATGAATATGTGGAGTAGGGAAGTGACAAATGAGGAGTTGTTCAAGGTCGAAGATGACGGCAGTATATCTGTTGTTCCGACTTTGAGCGGCGATACTTACCAGAACACTTACTGGTTAGGCGTTCCTCAGTCTAAACCCGGTAATCCTTGGGAATTCACTTACAATAACGGTAACTATCTGACTATCGTTGACGGCAAGGTCGTTAAGATCGACGGCGAACCTCTTGACAGCGTTGATCCTCTCAAGGTCGAAAAGGTGGAATCAGCTACACTTGATGCTTCCAACAACTGGCAGTACAAGTGGGAGAATATGCCTAAGCTCAATGATTCGGGCTACACATGGTTCTACTACATTGTAGAAGAGCCCGTTACAGGATACGAAACAGAGTATACAAATAACGGTCTCGTAGGCGGTCAGGATGTTACTATTGGCATCACAAACAGTAAGCCCGACGGCCCGACAACAACTACAACAGAAGCTACTACTACAACAGAAGCTACTACAACTACAACAACTGAAACAACCACTACAGAAACCACAACCACAGTAACAACAACTGCCAATATCACTATCGGCAAGTTCGACATTACTGACGGAAAGGCTCCTCTGTCCGGTGCAACTCTCCGACTCACAAGCGAAGACGAGACAATCGACTGGGCAGGGATCAAGGGCCTCAGCACAGGCGCTGAATTCACAGAAGTGAAGAACGGCGACAAGACTATCGGTCTTGAGTGGGTTTCAGGTGATACAGATGTGGCTGTCATGGGTCTCGTTAACGGCGAGTACACACTCCATGAGCAGGGCGATGCAGACGGTACTGTAAAGATCGGCGAGCAGCTCTACGAAGTAGTTACATCAGACGTTAAGTTCACTATCGAAAACGGTGCTATCACCAAGAGAGATAATACAGAACTCGGCGAAACATACGAAGCAAACGACAACACAGTCGGCGGCTTCATCACAGGCGCTAATTCTATCGAGATCAACAACGCAAAGGTCAAGTCCATCAAGATCAACAAGGTCGTTGCTGCCGGTGAGGGCAAGGCTGCTCCTGCTGATAACGCAACATTCAGACTTTTCGCACTTGATGGCCAGGATCTTTCAAAGATCTCCAACGAAGGCACAAAGCTTACAGTCAAGACTGAAGACGGCAAGAAGTTTGTTGAATTCTCAGACAATACTGCTGATCTCACAGGTCTTGCAGACGGTAAGTACGAGCTTGAAGAAAAAGTTGCTCCTGACGGATACACAACAGTTTCCAAGTTCACATTTGAAGTAAAGAACGGTACAGTTCAGCCTCTCGGCGCAGAGACTACAGGTGATGTTGTTCTCCTCGAAGACGGCTCACTCCAGATCACAGACAAGCAGTCAGATGTGAAGATCAACAAGACAGCAGCAGGCGGTACTCCCGTTGACAATGCTAAGTTTGAGCTTACATCAGCTGACGGCAAGGATCTCACAGGCGTTACTGTTACAGGAAATGCAATGGTAACAGTTGATGATGAGACAGCTCCCAAGAAGATCACAATCGAAGGCAATGACTTCGATCTCGTAGGTCTCAAGGACGGCAACTATACATTAAAAGAGACTGTTGCTCCTGACGGCTATCAGGTAGTTTCCGAATTCAACTTCACAGTTGATAACGGTAAGGTTACTGAGGTGGGCAAGTCTACAACAACAGGCACAGTTAAAAAGAATGATGACGGTTCTATCACTATCGATGACGCTCCTTCGGATATCGTTATCGAGAAGAGAGAGATGGGCGGTACAAGTGCTATTCCTAAGACAGCAGGAGAAGTTACTTACAAGCTCTTCGCTAATGATGGACAGTCATTCGAGAATGTAACCGTTGACGGCAAGACTGCTGCTCTCAGCATTGACGAAACAACCGGTAAGACATATCTCGAGATCACAGGCAACAGCAAGGAATTCAAGGGCCTCAGGGACGGCAGCTACACTCTCGAAGAGACAGTTGCTCCTACAGGTTTCAAGAAGATCGAAGCTGAGGCTGAAGACGGAACAGTAACTTCAACCTTCACATTCACAATTGAAAACGGTGTTGTTGATGAAAACAGCATCACAGCTCTTACAACAGGTAAGGCATCCGTTAAGGACGGCAAGCTTGTAGTAGAGGATGAGAAGGAAGACGTTATCTCTATTAATAAGAAGGTAGCTGGTGCACAGGATGTTCCCGCAAGCGCAGGCAAGGCTACATTCGTTCTCACTGCAAAGGATGCAGGCAAGACTCTCGAAAACGTCAAGATCTCTACAGATACAGACGTAGTTGAGGGCAAGAAGGGCGACACAAGCCTTGAGTTCACAGGCAACGCTGACAAGATCGTTGGTCTTAAAGCAGGCAAGTACTCACTCAAGGAAACAGTTGCTCCCGACGGATACACAGTAGTATCTGAATTCGAGTTCACAGTTGACAAGGATGGCAAGGTGACACTCGACAAATCCACAACAACAGGTAACACAGTTACCGCTGCTGATGGAACTATCACAATCACCGATGATATCTCAGTTATCACCCTTGACAAGAAGGGCCTCAGCACAGACGACAAGAAGGTAGAAGAGATAACATCAGGCACAGCGAAGTTCACTCTTACAGCACTGGATGAAAACGCAACACTTGAAGGCGTGGTATTCGGTGAAGGTGAAACAGCTGTAACAGGCGCAGAGGGACAGAAGTCCATCGAGATCGAAGGTCTCTCAACAAAGATGACAGGTCTGAAGGACGGCAAGTACTCATTAGAGGAAACAGCAGCTCCCGACGGCTACACAACAGTAACAAAGTTCACATTTGAGGTCGAGAACGGCGTTGTAAAGAAGGGCAGCGTTTCAACTGAAACAACAGGCGAGACAAAGCTTGCAGACGACGGCAAGACAATTATCGTGCTCGATAAGCAGTCAAAGGTCGAGATCTCAAAGGAAGCTCTTGGCGCAGGTGAGAAGCTTGCTGCTGACAACAAGGCAACATTCACACTTACAGGAGCAGACTTCAGCGGAGTAACTATCGACGGAGCAGCTGTAACAGCAGAAGCAAACGCCGAAACAGGACTCTCCACAGTGACATTCCAGAGCAATGATGCAATATTCAGAGGCCTCAAGGATGGCACATACACACTTGAAGAAACTGTAGCACCAAAGGGCTACGACAAGATCGAGATCGCACCTGAGGGTGAGGTCGTAAGATCATCATTCACATTCGAGATCAAGGACGGCAAGCTTGTAGACGGAACAGTGAAGGCTGTAACAACAGGCGAAGTTGAGATCAAGGATGGCAAGGTTATCGTAAAGGACGCTAAGAAGAAGTCAACTATCACAATTGATAAGAAGATAGCTTCAGGCGGAAATGCAGAAGAGAATCCATCAGCAGAAGCAACATTCGAGCTGAGAGCAAAGGATTCAGACAAGAACCTCAAGGGCGTAACAGTAGGCGAGGGCGAGAACGCAAAGAAGCTCACTGAGAATGACAAGTCAGTAGAGTTCACAGGTTCATCCACACCTATCACAGGTCTTGAGGAAGGCACATACGTCCTCAAGGAAACAGTAGCTCCCGACGGATACACAGTAGTATCTGAGTTCGAGTTCACAGTTGACAAGGACGGCAAGGTAACAGCAGTCAAGGCTGAAACAACAGGTGACCAGAAGGTAGAGAAGTCAGAGAACGGCGAATCTATCATTATCACAGATGATATCTCAGATATCGTTATCGATAAGAAGGCACTTGGTGCAAAGGAGATCCCTGCTGCTGACGGCAAGGCTAAGTTCACACTTACAGTTCTCGACGAGGGCAAGACTCTCGACGGAGTAAGCGTAAACGGCGGAGCTGCACTTGAAGGCGGAATCACAGCATATGATTTCGACGGCAACAGCGCAGACTTCAAGGGACTCAAGGACGGCACATACTCACTGGCTGAGACAGCCGCACCTGAGGGATACGAAACAGTATCAACATTCACATTCACTATCGAGAACGGCGAAGTAGTCAAGGACAGCATAAGCGCAGTAACAAACGGAAATGCATACGTTGACGAAGACGGACATCTCGTAGTAGAAGACAAGCAGAAGAACACCATCACCATCGACAAGAAGACTATCACAGGCGGAAACGTTCCGGAGGCATCAGGCAAGGCAACATTCGTGCTTACAGCAGATGACGAAGACGGAACACTGGCAGGTGTAGTAGTAAACGACGGTGAGAACAGCAAGAAGGTTTCAGAGGGCAAGTCTGTAGAGTTCACAAGCAACAGCGCAGAGCTGAAGGGCCTGAAGAACGGTACATACACACTCGAAGAAACAACAGCACCTGACGGATTCTTAGTAGTAAGCAAGTTCCAGTTCACAGTAACAGACGGACAGGTAGCACTGGTAACAGCAGATACCACAGGTCATTACGAAGTAAACGAGAACGGCACAGGCATCATCGTAAAGGATGATATGTCAACAGTAGAGTTCGATAAGGGCACACTTGGCGGCGAGCCTCTTGCAGAAGGCAACATCGCAAAGTTCAAGCTTTATGCAGAAGACGGTCAGTCATTCGACGGAGTCAAGGTCAAGGGCGAAGATGCCGTTGCTAAGACAACAGAGGGCGAGACCAAGAAGGATTATGTTGAGTTCGACGGCAACAACGCAGTATTCAACGGCCTGAGAGACGGCAAGTACTCATTAGAGGAAACAGCAGCTCCTGACGGATACACAACAGTAACAACATTCACCTTGAAGTAAAGGACGGACACAAGGGAATCGGCC